>CAZCGA010000031.1:0-54495 GCA_964498075.1 uncultured Binatia bacterium (SeqCode)
TGTACGGCGCCACCGGCGGTGAGGTCTTCCTGCGCGGCCAGGCGGGCGAGCGCTTCTGCGTGCGTAACAGCGGCGTGACGGCGGTGGTGGAAGGCGTCGGCGATCACGGCTGCGAGTACATGACCAGGGGGCTCGTCGTCGTGCTGGGCAAGACCGGGCGCAACTTTGCCGCCGGCATGAGCGGTGGCGTCGCCTACGTGCTCGACGCAGACGGTGACTTCAAGAGCCGTTGCAACCTGGGCATGGTCGAGATCGATCCGGTCGACGAGAAGGACGCCGAGGCGATCCACGCCCTGGTGCGCCGCCACTACGACTACACGCAGAGCGCGGTGGCGTGGCGCGTGTTGTCCGGCTGGAAGGAGTACGCGCGCAAATTCGCCAGGGTCATGCCGGTGGAGTACCGCCAGGTGCTGGCGAAGCAACATCTCGACTCGGATTCGGCGAAGCTGGCCAGCATCTGAGGGGAATTGACGACTGAATCACTGAGTCATCGGGTCATTTCTCAATGATTCAGTGACTCAGTGAAAAAATGATTCAGTGGTTTGAGCATGGGAAAGATAACCGGATTTCTCGAATTTGAGCGCGAGCTACCGGCGCGGCGGCCGGTGCAGGAGCGGCTGCACGATTGGCGCGAGCTGGAAGGTAAGCATCCGGAAGACAAGCTGCAGAAGCAGGCGGCACGCTGCATGGATTGCGGCATACCCTTTTGCCACAAGGGGTGCCCGCTCGGAAACCTCATCCCAGACTGGAACGACCTCGTGTACCGCGGCCACTGGAGGGAGGCCATCGAGCAGCTGCACTCGACGAACAACTTCCCCGACTTCACCGGCCGCATCTGCCCGGCGCCGTGCGAAGAAGCCTGCGTGCTCAACATCAACAACGACGCGGTGACCATCAAGCAGATCGAGAAGCAGATCATCGACCACGCCTTCAAGGCGGGCTTCGTGCCGCCGCAGGTGCCGCCGCGGCGCACCGGCAAGAAGGTCGCCGTCGTCGGTTCCGGCCCGGCGGGCCTGGCCTGTGCGCAGCAGCTGGCACGCGCCGGGCACTGGGTGACCCTGTTCGAGCGTGACGACCGCATCGGCGGCCTGCTGCGCTACGGCATCCCCGACTTCAAGATGGAGAAGCACCTCATCGACCGCCGCATGGAGCAGATGGCGGCCGAGGGGGTGACCTTCCGCCCGAGCACCAACGTCGGCGTCGACATTCGTGCCGACGCCCTGCGCCAGCAGTTTGATGCGATCGCGCTGGCCGGCGGCGCCACGTGGGCGCGCGATCTGCCGGTGCCCGGCCGCGAGCTGAAGGGCATCCACTTCGCCATGGAGTTCCTGCCGCTGCAGAACAAAGTGGTGGCCGGCGACACCGTGCCGAACCAGATCACCGCCCAGGGCAAGCGCGTCGTGATTCTCGGCGGGGGCGACACCGGCTCCGACTGTTTGGGAACCTCAAACCGTCAGGGCTGCACCGCGGTTCACCAGTTCGAGCTGCTGCCGCAGCCGCCGGAGACCCGCACCGAAGACATCGCGCCGTGGCCGTACTGGCCGATGATCCTACGGTCGTCGTCGTCGCACGAGGAGGGCGTCACCCGCGATTGGAGCATCAACACCAAGCGCTTCTCCGGTGACGAGCATGGCAATGTGAAGAAGCTGCACGCAGTCCGGCTCGAGTGGGTTACGGACAACGGGCGCATGGTGATGAAGGAGGTTCCGGGCAGCGAGTTCGAGATCGACGTCGACCTGGTCCTGCTGGCGCTCGGCTTTCTCGGCCCGGAACGGCCGGGCTTGCTCACCGATCTCGGCGTGCAGCTCAACGACCGCGGCAACATTGCCGTCGACAAGAGCTGGATGAGCAGCGTCCCGGGCGTCTTCTCCTGCGGCGACATGCGCCGCGGCCAGTCGCTGGTCGTCTGGGCGATCTGGGAAGGCCGCGAGTGTGCCCGCGGTGTCGACGGGTACCTGATGGGTCACACAGATCTACCGGCAAGTCCGGACCCGTTCTAGGACGAGTCGACAGGGGTCGTCTGATGCGCGTGCGCGAGGCAGCACCGCTTCATCCATAGCGTGGTGTTGCTGCGCCTGATGTGCTAGCCGAAAAGATGTGACGCCACTATCGCGGCCCACGCGACCGTGATCAACGCCGTCAAGCCGGATAAGCAAATCCGCTGCGCCGCCCTCGTTGATACCTGATCGGCGCCTATTGCGCTGCCGGTCGCCTCGGAAAAACCGCCTCGGGTCTCTGCCATCTTGCGCCACCGTGGCTGTGGAAGGCGCCTGTCGGCGCACGGTTTCTGCTGCAGTCAGGGGTCCCGTCAGTATCGAGGTCAAGGGCTTCCGTCCAATTGTCAGTGAGGTTGGGTCTGTGGACACGCAGCCAAGCGCTGGCGTGCACAAGCCACTGCTCGGGTATATCGCACCGAACCGGGCTGGGATCGCGGCTCGATATGTTCTGACCAGACGCGTTCTGAGACTTCTGAGAAGCTGTTCTTGACAATGCAGCTCCATCTGGCCTATGAGCCGTCCGAGTTGTCATCTGTGCGTTGAGCAAGAACGGATCGAAATGACGGGGGCACTCCGGAACAACGACCGCGAACCTTCGACTTCAGCCTTGCGCCCGCCATCAGCGTACGCGTGGCGCGCTTCTTTCACGCACGCACGCACGCACGCACGCACTTCTCTACCTTTCAGCCGTCAGCCTTCAGCGGTCAGCCGGCCAGGCAAGATGGAAGTGCGGGAGCCATGCTACCGCCTTCTTGCTTTCCGAGCACGAGACTTCCAGCTTTCAACTTCGGACTTTCACCTGTGAGCTTCAGGCCCTCGCTCTGGACCTTGGGCGTTGGACCTTGGTCTTTGGACTAACCGAGAGGAGGCACCCATGAAGCCAATGCGCACCATGCTTGACTGCAGTGATGCTCGCGGTGATGACCGCGCCCGCCTTCGGCGACGTGCCGCGGCTGCTCAACGACCAGGGCCGCTTCGCCGACCCGAGCGGCAGCCCGAAGAACGTCGAGCCATTCCTCGATGCGTGCTTCTGCTCTGGCTCCTCTGCACAATCGGCCTTCCTTCCCGGGGTTGGGGCGCCCCGGCCTCCCCAGTCGTTACGCTTCAGGCAGGCGACATTGTGGTTGGTGATGTGGACGCCTTCGGCAGTACCGGCGCGGTCTTTCGGGTCGATCCCGCGACTGGTGCACAGACGACCATCTCATCCGGGGGCAACTTCATCGAGCCAGGCCACGTCGCCCTCGATGCCAGCGGAAACGTCATCGTGGCCGACGGCTCTGCCCACGCGCTGATCCGGGTTAACCCCGCAACAGGAGCCCAAACCATCATTTCCTCCGGCTTCGTCGACATGACTGGCGTTGGAGTTGAGTCCAGCGGAGATATCCTCGTCGTTGATCAAGGAAGCACCATGACAGGGACAGAACGAATTATTCGCGTCAACCCGATCACCGGCGCCCAGACCATCGTCTCCCTGGCGGGAAGCTTTGTTGACCCACAGGACATAGCGATCGATGCAAATGGCGACATTCTTGCGGTAGACAGCAACGCCTTTGGTGGGTCCTGTCCTGGCGGCTGCGGCGGGGTCATCCGCGTCAACCCGATCACCGGCGCCCAATCGATGATTGCATCAGGGGGAAATTTCGTTGACCCAGACGGCATCACCATCGACGGCAACGGTCAACTCCTCATTGCTGACTCGCAGGCGTATGGTGGGTCAGGTGGCGTGATCCGGGTTGACCCCACAACGGGAACGCAAACGACGGTGTCATCGGGCGGTAACTTTGTGACCCCAGTAAAGATTGCCACCGAGGCCAGCGCAAACATTCTGGTTGTAGACTTCGGAGCCTTTGGATCAGGGGCGGTCATCCGCGTCAACCCGATCACGGGCGAGCAGTGTCTGGTTTCCTCGGGAGGAAATTTTGTCGTCCCAGCCGCGATCGCCGTCGTGCCCGGAGTGCCACCGGTGCAGGTCAAGTGCGGCGCCCCACCTGCCGTCTGTGGTAACGGGTCAGTTGAAGCGGGCGAGCAGTGCGACGACGGCAATCTCACCGACGGCGACGGCTGCGATTCGAATTGTACACTGACGGGTTGCGGCAATGGCATCGCGACGGCTGGCGAGGAGTGCGACGACGGCAATAGCAGCTCGAACGACGCCTGCAAGATCGATTGTACGCTCAACGTCTGCGGCGATGGCGTGCCACGCACCTGTGTGGAGCAATGCGACGATGGCAATCTCACGGACGGCGATGGCTGCGAGTCGGACTGTACCTTCTCACCGGAGAGCGCCAGCGGAACCGTGGGCGCGGGCGGTTCCGTGACCACCGACAGCGAAGGTGACGGCGCCACATCGATCGACCCGGTGGAATCGTCGGTGACCTCGCCAAGCGGCGGCACGATATCTATCAACGAGAGCGCGTCTACCGGAGGTCCACCCAGCGGATTCACCTTTGTCGAACAGCAGGTGACCATCTCGGCCCCTGCGGCCACCGCCGACATGCCGCTGGTGCTGGTCTTCTCGATCGACGCCTCACAACTTCCCCCCGGTGTGGACCAGAACACCATCGAGATATTCAAGGATGGCGTGATCGTACCGGCATGCACGGGCGCGAGCGGCGTCGCTTCACCTGACACATGCGTATCGAATCGGACGCTGCTCGCTGATGGTGACGTTGAGATCACCGTGTTGACGTCGACCGCCAGCGTGTGGACCTTCGCGGTCCACGCGGGACCAGTGTGTGGCAATGGCATCTTGGAAACGGGCGAGCAGTGCGATGACGGTAATCTCGTAGACGGCGACGGTTGCTCGAACACCTGTCTCATCGAGAGTGGCTGGACTTGCGCCGGCGCGCCATCTTCGTGTGGACCACTGCCGCCGGAGCCGATATGCACCAGCCAAGATATTAATTCGAAGAACGCAGAGAAGTGTGCATCGACATACCGCGCCGCTTTGCTGAAGTGCATCAAGAAGGGCGTCGCCCTTGACACCTGCGACACCTCCAAGAGTCTCCGCTTTTGTAGCCAACTATCGGCCGACTGTCGTCCGCAGACAGAGATCGACGATGCCGTGCGAATTGTCTACGGCGATCAGCCGGTCATCAGCAGGTGCCGCCGGACTTTGGCATTTCAAGCTACAAACCTGGTGAGAGTACGATATACGCGGGCCCGTCAGGGAAAGAGCCAGCGCCTCTCGAGAGACACCTCCGGGTGTATGCGACGCGTGAAGAAGGCGTGTGCTGCAGAAGATCCGTTACAGCTACAAACGCCATGTGATACCGCCGAGACCTCTCAGGATGCCGCCGCTTGTGTCTGCACCAGCAGGCTGGGTTGTTCGGCAATGTCTCCGGCGGAAGTGGACGCCCTGCGAGCGGGAGGATGGTCGAACACGCGTGACCATGCGAGATCGTTGGGGTACACCGACACCGTCGCGGCAATGCGCTGCCTGAACGTCGAGGGGCGAGCCTTGGTCGCGGCCCGACTATCGACCAAGGACGGGGCAGAATACCTCGATCTTCTGTACTCTAGCGATAACGGTGCATTCCTCGCGAAACTGGACGCGGACGGATCGCCAATTCTTTTCAACGAAGGCGGTGGCTTCAAGTTGCCACCCAAAGGTGACGGTCCAGTGCTACCGGTGGATTCGGGGGGTTTGGCTGTCTCAGGCACAGGGTCGGCAGGGCTAGAGCTTAGTCGGGGCAGAACGACTGAAGTATGCGATCTGACCGACTACCTTGCTTGTCAGGCATCGCAAATCGGTAAGGGGACTCTGTATACTTTGTGCCTTGGTGGTATAGTCGGCGGGTCGGCATGCTGGTACACTGGGTGGGCTTGCGCAGCATTCCCGACGTTTGTGGCGGCGGCGCAGACTGCTTGTCCGGTCTTGTTCGCGTTGAAGGGCAATGTGTGTGACATTCTCAGCAGTAACGACCGCCCATGCGATCTGGGATCCGCCTGCGCGGTAGGCCGCTGTAAGAACGGTTCGTGCCAAGCGGGTGAGCCAGCACTGGATGGTACGGAATGCACCGGTGCATGGGATTTACAATCCACCTGCTTTTTGGGCGCGCACTGCCATGCTGGCGAGTGCGTCCATGACGCCTCTCGTTGTAGCCCTTGTGAGGTATGCCAGTGGCCTTTTTCTTGCGTGCCGTACGGTCCGGACGGTTGGTGTGACGCCTGCTCCCCCAATTCGACCCAGACGTGCTCAACGGGCCTACCCGGCATCTGTGGCCCCGGGACACGGACGTGCAACGCGCAGGGCACGGGCTACGGCTCCTGTGTCCAGAACCAATAGGCGCAGTACGGGATGGAGGTTGCCGAGAAGATCGCGGCGGCGCTGCGTCAGGCTGGGGTCGATGCGGCAGCGGTGCCTCGTGGAGGGCCAGTGATGGCTCCGGTGATCGTCGAGGGCCAGGTCACGACGATCGACGGTGGCAGCTGCGCCCTGCGGTATTTCATAAGTTTCGGGGCAGGCGCAACGCGCTCTGGGGTTCGGGGAAAAGCACTGCGCGCCGGTGGTCAGACGCTGGGCGAGTTTACCGACGAGCGGCGTTCAGGCTTTGGCATGTTCGGCGGCGATACGGAGACGCTCATGCACCGGTGCGTCGAGACAGTCGGCTACGACATCGCTAGCATGATCACGACCTCCGAGTACAAGTTGCAATGAGTCTTTGGTTGCGACTCACTACACCTGCTCCCGGTGCATGGCGCGCACGATGGGTTCCAGTAAGTCCGCGACCGCCCCGTTTCACTCCGAGAGGGTGCGGCGGGTGATTTGGACTCCGTGGCGCTCGAAGACGCGTTCCCATTCCTGTCGGCACAGGTCCCGCTGATATGGCAGACGCGGTTGTGCGTGCCGGCCGACAAGAACGGTGAGACACCCGGGACAGAGAACCACGCGGCTCTGTTGATGTGCTACCGCACCGCGCGCGGGCGCCTCGGGCTTGGCAACGTCCACATCAACAACCAGTTCGGACCCGGAGTGACGTACCCGCGCTTCCGCAACGAGCTGTGTTTGCCGTCCACGCTGACCCCGTGAATGGCTCCCATCATGCGCCGCTGAGCGATGTGATGAACCGCTATTGCTCCGGGCACAGCAAAACTTCTGCGGCGCCCGATGCAGCTCGATGTCTTCTCGGGCGTTGGGCACCCGAACGCGAGCGCCCTGCAACGTGGGCGTCGACAAGAGCTGGATGCCGCGAGTCCGCCCGCGGCGTCGACGCGGCCCCCATGGATCACACCGACCTGCCGGCGAGCCCGGACCCGTTCTGACGCAAGCTTGCGCCTGACGGTCCTTTGGCGCACACTCGGCGTCGATGCGTTGCACAGGTAACCGTCGCCAATGCGATTTGAACCGGAGCGGCAAATTCGCTTCAATGCACTGGTGGACACCGAGTCGAGCCTGCTGGTGCTGCTTCGCGCCTGGAGGGATCGCCTCGGTAAACTGCCCACCGCGTCTCGGTCGAGATGGAAACAGCGAGTCGGCGGCTCTTCTCCCGGCTGATTGTACACTCGCATGAGCGGTGGTACGCATACGCACGTGGGCCTGGCTGAGCGTTACGACGAGACCATCACGCTGCCGCGTGCGGTGCGCTTTCCGGTCGAGCTGATTCCTCCCGATGGATTCGATGCGGAGCGGCCGGAGACTTGGCCCAAGATCCTGGGACGGTTGGAATGCGTTGATGGGAGGTTGCTCTACATGCCGCCGTGCGGAGACGTGCAGCAAGACACGGTAACAGACGTGGTCATTACGCTCGGCGCGTGGATCCGTGCCCATCGGGAGTATGTCCTCGGGACAAACGAGGCGGGCATGCATCTCCGGGGTTCCACGCGTGCAGCGGACGCGGCCATCTGGCGGCGCGCCGATCTCGGCGGCCACCTCGGCGGGCTGCGACGCGTGCCTCCGGTCCTGGCCGTCGAAGTCGGCGGTGACGATGAGACGGAGCGGGCGCTGCGCGACAAGGCGACGTGGTACCTCGGTGCCGGCGTCCCGGTTGTTTGGCTCGTTCTGCCGGAGCCGCGAGAGGTATTGGTGCTGACGAGCGCCGGCGAGACGCGCTATCGGCTCGGCGAGGTGCTTGCGAGCCACGCGGCGCTGCCCGATCTGCGCCCTCGCGTCGACGAGTTGTTCGTCCAGATCTCCGAAGATTGAACGAAGTCAGGGTCCTTCGGCTGTGACCCGCCGAGAGCCCTTTGACGCCGCAAGCAGGGGGAGAGTATGGCAAAGAAGCGATCCGCGAAGAAGCCGGGTTCGGTACCACGGAAGAAGGTAGCGGCAGGGAAGCGGGAGCCCGCTGGCGCGAAGGCGGCGCGGCCGACGCTTCGCAAGCGTACCGCGGCCAAGCCGGCGGCGCGCAGCAGTGTGCGCGCGGCGGCGGTCGTCAACCCTGTACGCGACCTGGCGCGACGCATCGTCGACCTGACCGTGAACCACCAGGAGGAGAGTGCGTTCGCGCTCTATGCCGATACCATCGAGTCGGTCGAGCCAGGGATGCCGCCCGCTGTCGGGATGGAGGCGATCCGCCGAAAGCTGGTTCAGTGGCGAGGATTCGTCAGCGACGCACAGTGGCAGGCGCGCAACGTCTGGGTCGACGGCAACACGATCATCATCGAGTGGGCCGGACGTATCACGATTACAGCCACCGGCAAGCAGGTGGACTTCAGGGAAGTCGCGATCCACGAGGTTGCGAACGGCAAGATTGTTCGCGAGCGCTTCTACTACGATCGGTCGGCGTTGCAGCCCTAGCTTGCGGATAAGTTGCTGGCGCCCGCGCTGACCATCGCGCTGGGAATCAATGAAGTGACCGTCTGCCAAAGTGGGACCTCAACCGCGATGGGAAGATCGGTGCGGACGAGGTCGTGGCGGCGATGCGACGGGCGCTGGACACGGGTTGAGCGCCGCTCGGCACTATTGCCTTGACTAATTCAGTCGGCTCGTAGTACGCGAAGCTAGGTTTCGTAGATCCAATGTATCGTGAGTCTCGTTCCTTCCTGGGCGACGGTGCGTCGTGGCTTTGGGATGCGACGATGCGAGACCGGCGCGTAGCGGTGTGTTCCGGAGGTGCCAGGTGAGAGTCCGTTGGCAATGCTGCCCGATGTTGCTTGCAACCATGCTCCTGGCCTGGACCGGCCGGATCAGCGCCGCAACCGCTGGCGACAGCAACGCGTTCGTCGGGTCGCAGACAGCGGACGCGACCGTCCGTACGGCCTCGGTCATTCTGGCGTGGGCAGAAAAGGTCGGCGTCGGCGGCAGCCAAGGCGCAGCCGACGTGTATCAGCTCGGCGACGGTAGCTTCAACGCGGCCGGGTACACGAAGTCTTTCGGTGCGGGCGACGCAGACCTGTGGACGGTACGATTGGATTCCGCCGGGACCCCGGTGTCGCAGCGGGCGTACGGCGGAACGGGTCTCGACCTCATTACACAGTTGCGGCCAACTGCGGATGGCGGCTCGATCCTGGTCGGACTCACGACGTCCTTCGGCCCGGCTTTGCTCGATCCACTCGGGCAGGCCCCGCTGATCGTCAAGCTGGACGGAGGCGGCAACATCCAATGGCAGAACACGTACTCCGCGAGCGGCCGCGAGTGGGCCAACTCGGTTCGGCAGACGAGTGACGGCGGTTTCATTGTTGCGGGGGGCACCGACCCGGCGCCCTTCGGTGGCAATGACGAGCAAGCGACGCTGCTCAAGCTCGATGCGACTGGGAAGATTGTGTGGCAGCAGACGTTCGCCACCGCCGGCGGGCTGATGAGCGACGCGCTGGAGACCTCGGGTGGGTTCATCGCTGTCGCCCCAGCCTTCAGTGGCGCCGGACCGCAAGACATTCTCGTCCTGAAGCTCGACGCAAGCGGCCTGATCGTCTGGCAGAAGACGTACGGCGGTACTGGGAACGATACGCCCAGCGCGATCCAACTGACGAGCGATGGCTACATCGTCGCCGGCAGCACCACCTCCTTCGGTGCGGGTGGAATGGACGCCTGGCTCCTCAAGCTCAACTTCGATGGCAGCGTGGCGTGGCAGCGGACCTATGGCGGCGCGGGTGACGACTCCGCGTCCTCGGTGCAGCTGACCAGCGACGGCTTCATCGTCGGCGGCGCCACCGTTTCGTTTGGGTCGACCGGGACGGACGCGTGGGTGTTCAATCTGGATGGTGTCGGGAACGTGCTCTGGCAGCGCCGCTACGACAGCGGCGGTACCCAGGACGATGCCCGAGCGGTGCGCCCGACCACGGACGGCGGCTACATCGTCGCCTCGTACGCGCCGGCGGGAGCACCCGGTCCGGACAACTTCTTCGTCCTGAAGCTCATGCCCGACGGCAGCATCAGTAGCCAGTGCCCGGCGGGCGTTGGGGCGGAGATTTTCAATGCGTCGGTGGCCAAGACCACCGTGAGTCCGGTCGACTCCGTGGTGGGCACCGCGACGTTCACGGCGACCGCGAGTGCGACGGCGCTGACGCTGACCGATACCAACGCGCAAGTGAACACGGTCTGCGGCAATGCGTGCGGTGACGGGGTGTTGGAATCCGGCGAGCAGTGCGACGACGGAAACAACCGCGACGGCGACTGTTGCTCAGCGGCCTGTCGTTTCGAGTCGTTCGGGAGCTCGTGCGCGGATGACGGCAATCCGTGTACCAACGAGCAATGCAACGGCGCCGGCACCTGTGCGCATCCGGACAACACGGACAACTGCGATGACGGCGACGCCTGTACGACCGGCGACGCCTGCAGCGCCGGTGTGTGCGTTGGTCCGGCACGCAACTGCAACGACGGGGATCCGTGTACGGATGATGCCTGCATCTCACGGGCCGGCTGTGTGCACCCCGTCAACACCGGGCCGTGCGACGATGCCAACCCGTGCACCACAGGCGACACTTGCAGCAGCGGCCAGTGCATCGGCGGCCCGCCGCCCAGCTGTGACGATGGGAATCCGTGCACTGTGGATTCCTGCAGCGCCTTCATCGGCTGCGTGCGCGCGCCGGTGAGCTGCAGTGACGGCAACCCGTGCACCGACGACGCCTGCGACCCGGCCAGTGGCTGCGTCTTCACCAACAACACCGGTACGTGCGAAGGCGACGGCAACCTCTGCACCGCTGAGCAGTGCGACGGCTCCGGACACTGTGGGTTCGCCAGCAATCGTGCCCCAGGCACGAGCTGCGACGACGGCCGGTTCTGCAACGGCACCGATAGCTGCGACGACGCCGGGCAATGCGTCGGCAGCGGTGATCCGTGCCCCGGCACGGCGTGCAACACCTGCCAGGAGGCCGGGCCTTCGTGCTTCGATCCTGCCGGCGCGCAGTGCAACGACGACGACTCCGGCACCGTACGCGACGCGTGCAACGGCGCCGGCGTATGTGCGGGGCAAGCCGTGACCGGGAACTACGCGCTCTTGCGCTGGCCGCCGCCCCTCAGCGGCGAGCTCGGTACCGTGCTCGGCTGGGCGGCGCGCATCGAAGGCGATGTGTGCAGCGATGTCCTGCGCGCGCGGCGCTCGAGCCAGATCAACGGCGATGCGATCGTTCCGAAGATGAATGGCACCGCGATGGCGTTCAGCCTGGCGAACCAGGTCACCCACAATCTCATCACCGCGGGCGGCAAGATCCTCGGGCGGTCGCACGTAACCGTCGGCGGCCGCATCGATACCGTCGGTACGGCGCCCGAGCTCGGTGAATGTACCGCCGGGGCGTCGCGTGCCAGTGCGCGGCGCGACCTGTTCGCTCAACTGCCCGTCAGCTCCGGCTTCGCCGTCGGCACGATCGTCGTGCAGCCGCGCGGTGTCCGGCGGATTCCCAGCAGCGGGATGCTGGGCGCGGGCCGAACGGTGATCGACACGAACGCCATCCGTCTGGCCCGCAGCGCCAGGGTGCGGCTCGTCGGCGGCCCCGACACCGATCAGGTGATCGTGCGCGTCAAGGGCAGCATGAAGTTGTTCATCAACTCGGCGATCGAGCTGGAAGGGTTGGCGCCGGAGAAAGTGTTGTTCCTGGTGGATGGACCGGCAACGTTGCTGCGCAGCGCCCGTGTCGGCGGCACTGTGTTCGCGACGGGGCGTCTCTTCTGCGGGTGGAGCACCAGCATCGACGGAGCCTTGCTGTCGGACCGGCGCATCTCCGTCCTGCGTTCGTCCGTCGTCAACCTGCATCCGTTCGCCGGCTGGTGACACGAGCGCCTTCACCACCCCGCGCGCGATCGAGCTTGAAGAATCTTCCGGTGCAGTTGATGCTCAGGCCCATGCAGCCGCAGCCACAGGAGCCTGCATCGCTTTCCCGGGCGGACCAGAGCGCGTGAACCCGAAAACCGCATGCCCGGTGTCTACCGCCGCCCGGGTAGTCATCGCCCTCGCCGTGTCCCTGTGTGCGGTGCCGCAGTCGGCGTCGGCTGCGCCGCGGCCGACGCCGACGGATCGACCCACGATCACACCACGCCGGTTCACACCGCCGACCGCGACGGAAACGCCGACACCCGAGGCGACACCGACCGAACCCCCCGGCGGTCCCCCGACCTCTTCACCCACCTTCACGCCGGAAGGCCCCACCCCGACGCCGACCGATGCTTTTGGGCCGGAAAACACCGAAACCCCCGCACCGCCGGCGCTCACGCCGGTATCCTTCCGCGAGGGAAACAGCTTCGAGGTCGGCACGGCGCCGGCCGGTCTAGCCGCGGGGAACTTCAATACCAAGCCCGACACCCGCGGCAACGTCGATACCTTCCTTGATCTCATCGTCGCCGATCGTGACGCCGGAACGGTGCGCTGGCTGCAAGGCCGCGGTAACGGCAGCTTCCTGGCGCGAGCGCCGGTGCGGGTCGGGTCGGAGCCCGTGGCCATCACGGTTGGAGACTTCGACCTGGACGGCGCACTCGATGCCGTGACCGCCAACGCCGGCGATGGCACCGTCTCCGTGTTGTTCGGCAAGGGCGACGGCAAGTTCGACAGTGCGGTCACAGTTCCCGTCGCGACCGAGCCGAGTGCGCTACTGACGATCGCCGGCGGGCTGGCGGTGGCCGATGTCGGTTCCGGGACTGTGGTCCTGGTGGCGATCGGGACCGACCGCTCGGTGCGGGTTGTCGGTCAGGTTCCGGTCGGTGCGCAGCCGGTCGCCCTGGCGCTCGGCGACCTCAACCAAGATGATCTGCCGGACCTGGTGGTGGCGAATCAGGGCGACAACACGATCTCCGTCCTCCTGGCAACCGATACGCTGGCGTTTGCGCCTGGGCCGGTGGTGACGACCGGACGGCGTCCGTCCGGCGTTGCGTTGGCCGACGTCAATGACGACGGGAAGCTCGACTTGGCGGTGAGCGAGCGCGCCGACGATACGGTGTCGTGGGCGTTCGGCGATGGTAGTGGCCGGTTTGGAATGCGCATGACCCGTGGCGTGGGCATGTCACCGAGCGCGGTGACCATCGCCGACGTCACCGGCGACGACATCAACGACATCCTGATCGCCAATGCGGATTCCAACGACCTGATGGTGCTGGCCGGGAGAGGTCTCGGCGAGTTCGTGGTGAGCTCGCGTCTCGTGGTCGGCCGTGGGCCGAGCGCCGTCCTCGTCGGACAGTTCGATGCCAACGTGAACCTCGACGTCGCCGTTGCCGACACCACCGGCGGCACCGTCACGCTGCTACGCGGCCGCGGGGGCGGAGCCTTTCTGGCGGGGTTGAACTTTCCCACCGATCGGATGCCCGCTCAGGTCACGACGGGCGATTTCAATCACGACGACAACCTGGATGCCGCGGTGGTCAACACGGCGAGCAATAGTCTCATGCTGCTGCCCGGCAACGGTCGGGGGAGCCTCGGCGCCCCCGCCCGCTTTGCCGCCGGCACCGCGCCGATCGCCGTGGCGAGCGGCGACTTTACGGGTGACGCCGGGCTTGACGCCGTCGTCGCGAACAGCGGCACACCGTCGCTCTTGCTGTTCCGCAACAACGGCAGTGGCGCGTTCGCGGCGGCGACGTCGATTGGTGTCGGTGAAGAGGTCGGGGCGCTGCACTCCGTCGAGCTGAACGGCGACGGGCGCATGGATCTGGTGGCTGCGCAGCCCGGCGCGGATCGCGTCGCCGTCCTCCTCGGAGGTGAGGCGGACTTCGCGAGCCCGAGCTTCGTCGGTTTGGATGGCAGCCCGGTTGCACTGAGCGCCGCCGACGTCGATGTCGACGGCAAAGCGGACGTGCTCGCCGCGGTGGTGGCGTCGTCGGGAATCGAGGGTATCGACGTGTTGCTCGGCAACGCCGACGGCACCTTCCGCGGCCCCATTCTGAACCCGCTGCCCGAAGACCCTCTGGATCTGGCCGTCGGCGACTTCGATGAGGACGGTATTCCCGACGTGGCCGTGCTCAGCGCTACGACGCGCACCGTGAGGGTCATCAAAGGCAGCGGTGATGGGCGCTTCGAAACCGAGCTCGCCCAGATCCAAGCGCCGAGAAACCCCGCCGGCATCTCCGCTGCTGACCTGAACGTTGATGGCCACATGGATCTGGTCATCGGCAGCAGCTCGGACGACGTGTTCGTTGTGTTTTCCAGCAATGGCGCCGGCGTGTTCGACGGCGGTCGCCGATTCGCCGCCGGGCACGAGCCGGTCACAGTGACGGTCGGCGATTTCAGCAGTGATCGGTTGCCCGACGTGCTGACGGTGAACCGGGCTGGTCAGAATGTCTCGCTGGTGCGCAACAACACGCGCAACACGCCACTGGCTCCCACCCTCGGACCAGGCACGCCGTCGCCGACACTGGCGCCGACCCTGGGTCCTAGCACGCCGTCGCCGA
The DNA here is from genome assembly GCA_964498075.1 of uncultured Binatia bacterium (SeqCode). Lineage (GTDB taxonomy): Bacteria > Desulfobacterota > Binatia > HRBIN30 > HRBIN30 > CAZCGA01. The sequence continues at coordinate 14,746 of CAZCGA010000031.1, forward strand.
CGGTAACGCCCCGTCCCACCAAGACGCCGCGGCCGACGCCAACCGAGAAGGCGTCAGCCGCCGCCAAGGCCTGCGCGATCACGCCCGGCGAATCGTCACCGGACCTGTGGCCGTGGCTCGGGGTCGCCGTGATGCAGGTGGCGCTGGCGCGCCGCCGTCGAAGACCGTAGCTGGATCGCAGGAACGTTCGGTCAGAGCGGCGCGCCGATGGCGTACACGCGGCCGTCGTCCGCGCCGACGTACACCGTGCCGTCACTGCCGATTGCCGGCGACGAGCGGATGGGGGCGCGCGCTACGCCCGTGCAACTCTCCGCCGGGGTGAACACAACCGGCGTGCCGAAGGTATTTTCCTGATCGGGCACGAAATACACGTGGCCGCCGTTCGATCCGACGACCACTGTCCGGTCTCCGCCATTGGTAGCTACGGCTGGTGAGGAGACGATGGGGGTGCGCTCACACAGTCCATCGCCAGCCCGTTGCGCTGAGTCGCACTCGCTCTGCGTAGTGCACGCGCGGCCGGCCGTGGCGGCAGGACTGGCACACGTCCCCGCGCTGGGGAACGTCCATTCGATGCAACCCGTGTCCGTGCGCACGGCGTAGAGGTTGCCGTCCTCTGATCCGACGTAGAGGTGGCCCCCCGCAAGCGCCGGCGAGGAACTGATCCGTCCGACCTGGGGGGGATTCCGTCCGGGACAATCATCACCGGTGAAGCTGAAGCCTGCGACGGGCTTGCCGTTGCTGTCGATCTTGAAGATGCGCCCGGCTACGTCAGTGACGTAGATCGCCGCCGTGGTGCCGTTGGTGACCTCGACGACGGGAGCGGCGACGATGGGTGCGGAAGCGGAGAACACCCACTTCACGATGCCATCTGGCTGTATGGCGCGCAGTTGGTTGTCGTCGGTGCCGAAGTAGACGGTCCCGTCAGGGCCAATCGCCGGCGACGACTCCAGGCCGATCGTCGACAGGCTGAAGCGCGCGACGCCGTTCGGGCAGACACCGGAGAACAGGCCGCTCAAGTCCGCCACGTACAGCGTACCGTCCGCGCCCAGGGTTGGTGCGGCGCTCACGAAGGCGGTGGACAGAAAAGGCCAATTCGTCGGCTGCGCATTTCCCTGCTCGTCGAGCGCCGCGAGCCGGCCATCGCCGCCGCCGACGAACACGGCTTCCGGGGAGCCGGGTAAGCCCTCGCGCAAGCCCAACAGCGCCGCGCCGGTGATCGGCTGCTGCAGATTCGTTGAGAAGTTGAAGGTGCTGCGCAGCTCGCCGTCGGCGGTCTGTATGGCGTAGAGCGCCCCGTCCGTCGATCCGACGTAGACCAGATCCTCCACCGCGTTGAGCACGGGGGATGCGGGAAACGGCCCTTTCGGCGGCAGGGGTGGCGCGGGAAAGACCCACCGGCACTGCGCCTGCGCCGCAGTGCTTGGGATCTCTGCATTCTCGACCGCGCCGGTGTTCCGCACGTCGTGCCGAAACTTCGGCCACGCCGACGGCGCCAGCATGGCCGGGTCCTTGAAGCTGCACTGCGGCGAGTTGTCACCTCCGCCCGAGCAGCCGGCAACCGTGGAGCTGAGCAGGGCGATGAGCGAGAGGTACGCGCGCGCCTTCATGGCAGCGCCGGCGTTGCGGTGGGTGTTGGCACCGGGGTTCCCCCCACGGCGTAGAGCATGCCGTCATCGGCGCCGACGTACACGGTGCCGTCACCGCCAATGGATGGTGAGGATCGGATCGGCTGATCGGTGAGCACGACCGGCCAGCCGTCCGGCTCGACGCCGGTGGCTGTGTTCACCGCGTGCAGCTTGCCGGTGGTGTCTCCGAAGACCAGATAGCCGTCGCTCGACAAGGCGGGAGACGAGAGCACCGCGGCGCCGGGATCGAGCGGCACGGCCACCGGGACCGGCTCGGCGACGGGAGCCGCCTGGTCGACGTCGATGACCAGGACGCGACCCGACCTGGTAACGCCGAAGAGGCGATCCAGGGAGAGCAGCGGCGTTGGGGTTGCCGTGGGCATGATTGCGCGAGACCCTGTGGGCGTGGGTGTAGGGGAGGGCGTGTCCGTTGGTGTCATCAGTGCCTGCCGCCCGAAGGCCAGCGATGCGGCGAAGCCGGATACATCTCCGTCCGGTGCCGGAACGCGCCAGCGAAACGTGCCGTCGGGGTTGACGGCGGTGATCTCACCCGCGGCCGTTCCGGTGTAGACGACGTTCGCGCTCAGAGGTGATGCGGTGAACGGAACTCGTGGGTCACTGCGCTCGCCGGCGGTGGCTATCCGGAACTTCCACTTCAGCGTACCGTCGGCAGCCAAGGCGTAGAGGTTGTCGTCGGCCGCGGTGAAGTAGACGGCGTCCGCGATGCCGAGTGCCGGTGACGACGTGATCGCCCCCCCCAAATCTGCAGGATCGCCCGGCAGCGGGAATTGCCAGCGGACCGTGCCGTCGCTGTTGACGGCGTACAGCTTGCCCACCGAGCGGGTCGTTCCGGCTTGCTCGATCGTGACTTGGGCGCCGATGAACGTGCCGGCCACGGTGAGGGTGACCGGGTTGACGGTGAACGAGGGCGACGATACGAAAGCCGCGCTGCGGACCACCGCGTTGCTGCTGAAGTCTGCGCCACGAGGCCGGAAACATACCGTGCACGTCGGTGGGGCCGTCCCGACCGCTTCGAAGGCGAACAAGCCGCCACGCTCCTGGTCCTTGAAACCCGAGCCAATGAAGAGGCTGGTCGTGGGGCTCAAGGTGTACACGCCGGGCGAGGAGATCAGCGTGCCGAGGTCTTGCTGACCCGGCGGGCAGATGCTGCAGGTCGTCACCCGCCAGCGGACGGTTCCCGACGCTTCCACGGCGGCGAAGGTGCTGCCCTCACTACCGACGTATACCGTGCCGTCGATGTCGATGGCCGGGGAACCGGTGATGCGCGCGGGCGTCCCCTCGTCGACCTGCACCATCCACTGGTTCATGCCTGGGTTACTGCCGACCGCGCCGCTGGCAGCGCCGCTGTTGCTGAGATCGTGACGAAACTTCTCCCACGGAGAAAGAGGCCCTGTGGTACTCCCGCCGCCGCCGCCGCCGCTGCAGCTGCAGACAACGGTCAGCGAGAGCAGTGCCATTGCCACGCGCGTCACGTTCATCGTTGCGGGGACTTGTCACAGCGCACTGGAAAACTCAATCCTGGTGCCCCACCGGTCGGCGCACGATCGCGCGGGCGAGGTACGCGGGCTCGGGCCGTGCGGGCAGCAAGCCCTCCTCGTAGACCAGGATCTCGCAGCGCGAGAAGGCGGCGCGCAGCTCGCCTGGCTGCAGCAGGAAGTGCGGATTGCGGATGTGCCCGATCGTTTCCTGGCCGGCAAGAAACGTTTCGAAGAGGATGATGCCGCCGGGTCTGACGGCGCGCTGCATCGGCAGGAACAACGAGCGCTGCAGGTAGCGGATGTTGATGATCGCGTCGTAGCGCGAAGCCGGAAGGGGAAACGCCTCCAGATCGGCTTGGATGACCCGCACATCGAGGTGTTCCGCCCGGGCCGCCGCGTCGGCGATGTGCAAGCCGGCGAATGAAATGTCGACGGCGTCGACGACGCAGCCACGGCGGGCAAGGAACAGCGCGTTGCGCCCGCGGCCGGCGGCGATGTCCAACACCCGTCCGCGCATGAGATCGGCGTGCGCTGCCAAGAACTCGGACGGCGGGTCGGTGGCGCAGCGATGACCCGCAGTGTAGCGTGCCTCCCAGCGCTGGCGATCTGCATCGGACATCGGAACGGGGCTGGGCGGGTTCAGTGCAGCACGGCACGCGCGAGGACGAGGATGTCGACGCGCGCGGCGCCCGCCTGGCGGAGCACGCGGCTGCACTCGTCGACGGTGGCGCCGGTGGTGTAGACGTCGTCGATTAGCAGGATGCGCTGGTGGCGCACTCGCTGTGCTCGGACGACGCGGAACGCTCGCGCCACGTTGTGGCGCCGTTCGGTTTCGTTGAGGTCGACTTGCGGCCGCGTCGGGCGGATGCGTTGCAACGACAGCGCGTCGATCGGCAGCCGGTTGGCGCGCGCCAGCTGATGGGCGAGGAACTGGGCTTGATTGAAGCCGCGCCAGCGCAAGCGCGTGACGTGCAGCGGCACGGGCATGAGGATGTCGTATGCGGAGATCGCGAGCGGGCACCGTTCGATCAGCAACCGGCCGAGCGGGCCGGCGAGCCTGACCTCGCGGGAGTACTTGTAGCGCTGCAGGACGGACTTCAGCGGATCGGCGGCCGTCTGCGCGGCGTCGTAGATCGTGCAGGCGCGGGCCTGTCCGAAGCGTGGCGGATGCATAAGACAGCGGCCGCAGGCGTGGTCGGCATCGCCCGCCGTGCCGAACGGCGCGCCGCAGCTGGTGCACAGCGGCGAGCGCGGCGTGGCGATCTGCACCCGGCAGCGCGGGCAGAACCCGGGCCGTTCCGTCGTCTCGCCGCACGCACAACACGTCGGCGGATACAGCAAGTTGAGCCCGGCCTCCCACAACTGACGCACGGTGCGCATGCTACGCAGCGGGAGGGGGCGGCGCAACGCCTGCGAAGCACGTCTGCGAAGCCCGCCTTCCTCTCGGACCCCAGTCTGGCTAGTCTACCTGCATGAAGTGCCGCCATTGCGGGGACGCCGCGGGATGGTGGCGGCGGCGCTGCGCGGCCTGCCGCGGGCTCCTGGAGGTGTTTACTACACATCGCGGTGCGGACATGGGCACGATGATGGAGCTGTTCATCGCGACCGGCGCCCCCCGCGGCAAGGTGGAGCAGTTCCTCAACTCGGACCCGGATGGTGGCGGCGCCATCCGCGACCGCATCGCCGCCGACATGACCAATCAAATCCTCGATGCCTTGGGACAGCGGCGCCGGCAAACACCGGAACAGGTCAAACGCATTCGCGAGCGCGGCGGCTGGACCCATCTCGATCGGCGCCCGCGCGAATGACCGTGCTTTGACTGCCTCCCAATCGCATACTATATTCCCGTCGCATTGCGCGAGTCTTATGAAGCGTTTCGTGATCGGATTCATCGTCGGCATCGGCCTCATGTACTGGTATCTGTACCACGGCGGGGCCGTAGAGTCGGGAACCACGAAGTGGTTCGAAGACTCGGCTTCACGCTACCGCGATGACAAGGCGCACAAGGCGGCGAAAGAAGCGTTGGGCGAAAGTGAGAAACGCCGCTGATGCCACGGGCGCTCGATGACCTCTGCATCGTGGATCTCACGCGCGTGATCGCCGGCCCCTTCGGCACCACTCTGCTGGGTGACATGGGCGCCAGGATCATCAAGATCGAGCTCCCCGGCCGCGGTGATGACGCGCGCTACGGCTACCCGTCGGTGGAGGGCGTCCCGATCGCCTTCCTCGCCCTCAACCGGAACAAGAAGGGCATCACGCTCGACCTGCGCAAGCCGGCCGGTGCCGAGCTGCTTCGCAAGCTGGTGCAGCGCGCTGACGTCGTCGTCGAGAACTTCGCCGCCGGCACGATGGACAACTGGGGCCTGGGGTACACGGCGCTGGCGGCCATCAATCCACGCCTGATCTACGCGGCGTTGTCCGGCTTCGGTCAGAGTGGCCCGTACGCCGGGCGCACGTCGTACGACATCATCGCGCAAGCCATGGGCGGGCTGATGGCGATGACCGGCTTTGCCGACGGCCCACCGCTGCGTGGCGGCGGCGCGCTCGGTGACTTCATCGGCGGTACCTTCCTGGCGCTCGGCGTGCTCTGCGCGCTCCACCATCGCGACCGCACCGGGAAAGGGCAGATGGTGGATGTCTCGAACATGGATGCGATCTTCAGCATGCTCGATAACTGGCCGACGCTGCACGGCGTGACCGGCAAGCTCCCACCCCGCACCGGGAACCGCCATCCGTTCACCGTGCCGTATGACTGCTTCCGTGCCAAAGATGGCTGGGTGGTCGTCGGCGTCGGTAACAGTCAGTTGTTCCGCGCCTTGATGGCCGCGATGGGGATGCCCGAGCTGGGCCGCGATCCGCGCTTCAAATCACCCGCCGCCCGCTTGGAACGACACGACGAGGTCAACCAGCTGGTTGCGGATTGGGTGAAGGATCGTTCCGTCGACGAGGTCATCCAGGCCTTTGGACCGGAGGGTGCGAACGTGCCGTGTGCACCGGTGATGACCATGGACCGCCTCCTCGCCGATCCGCACCTGCGGGCGCGTGGCATGGTGGTCGAGCTCGAGCACGCCAAGCTCGGCCGCATTCCGATGTCCGGGGTGCCGTTCAAGCTCTCGGAGTCGCCGGGGGCCATTGATCATCTCGGTCCCGAGCTCGGGCAGCACAACGACGAGGTCTACCGCGGGATGCTCGGCCTGTCGGATGAGGACATCAGCCAGCTGCAAGCCGCGGGTGTGATATAGGGGCAAAGATGGAACTGCCGGTTGTGCAAAGACTGAAGAAGGACTTGGCGGAGCTGCAACACGAGCTGACCCACAAGGTGCCGAAGGACTTGCAGGAGGCGGCGAGTCACGGCGACCTCAGCGAGAACGCCGAGTACGAAGCCGCCAAGCACCGCCAGGACTTCCTGCGCGCGCGCATCGGCCAGATCGAGGGCCGCATCCGCGAGCTGGCGCTCTACAACGTCCAATCCATTCCGCACGGCGTGGTGGCGTACGGCAGCCGCGTGACCGTGAAGGATCTCGACGAGGGCGAGTTCCAGGTCTACGAGATTGTCTTCCCGGAAGAAGTGAATGCCGCTGCCGGCCGCATCTCGCTGAGCTCTCCCATCGGCCGGGCGCTACTCAACAAGGCGGTCGGCGACGAGGTCGAAGTGCAGATCCCGCGCGGCAAGCGCACCTATCAGATCACCGACCTGGTCACGCTGCACGAGAAGAGCTGAAAGTCGAAAGCTCAAAGCTGAAAGCTGGACCGGCTGCCGGCTTTTCGCTTTCGGCCTTCAACTTTCAGCTGAGCGGTAACCCTTCACGGAGGCACGCGGCGGCATCCTCCGGGGCGATGGGATTGAAGTACACGCCGGTCGCCCACTCCATGCCCAGCTCGCCGCTGAGGTGTGGGATCAGCTCCCAGTGCCAGTGGAACCCTTCCTCGCCCTTGGTGCGGCTCAGCGGGCCGCTGTGCAACGCCAGGCTGAAATGGGGATCGTGGAGCGTGGTGCGCAGCTTCGACATCGTGTCCTGAAAGATCGCCGCCAAGCTCGGCAGCGTACGCTCCCCCATTTCGCCGAAGTCCCCCATGTGTCGGCGGGGTAGGACCCAGATCTCGAACGGAAACCCGGCGGCGAAGGGGGCGAAGGCCACGAAGTCGCTGTTGGCGGTGATGAGGCGCTCCTTCTGCGTCTCCTCCTCGCGCAACGCGTCGCAGAATACGCAGCGCTCCTTGAGCTGGTAGTATTCCCGAGCGCCGATGAACTCATCCTCGATGCGGCGCGGTGTAAACGGCATGGCGACGATGTGCGAATGCTGATGTGGATAGCGGCTCCACGGGGCGCCGTAGTTCTTCATGATGACGGCGTGCTTGAAGCGGCGATCGTTGCGCAGGTCATTGTAGCGCAAGAGATAGCTGCGCAGGAGCGTCTCCATCTGTCCCAGATCGAAGTCCGCCCAGTGCGCCTCGTGGTCGGGCGTATCGGTGACCAGCTCATGGGCGCCGGTGGCACTCATCAGGTCGAAGAGCCCGACGGCACGCCGCTCGATCACCCCTTCGATGCGCAGCAACGGCTTCTGGTCCGGCGTGATGCGTACCGCCCAGCCCTGCGGATTGGCGGGCGTGCGCTCGGTGCGTGCGACGTAGATCTCGGCGGGGTTCATATGCTCGTTGCCCGGACAAAACGGGCAAGGTTTGTCCTGGATGATGGGCGCCCGCGCCAGGCGCCGGCCGATCAGGTCGGCGCGCCGTTCCGGGGCGATGATGACCCAGCGACGCAGGAGAGGATCACGACGGAGCTCTGACATGTACGCAGGCCTTCCGGAAAGCTGTGGATCGTAGGAGAATCAAACCGTATGCGTAGCAAGGATCGCGGCGTATTCCAAGACGGAAAAGGGCGCGGCTCCCTTGCCTTGCAGCCCGCGGGTGGCGTGTGCTAAAGATTCCATACACTTTGGGCCGCTGCGCAAAAAGAGGTGGGCCGCCGAGCCCACTTTTTTAATTTGAGGACAGATGAACGAAACCGTCGCCGAGCGGGTCTGGGAAATCGCCGAGCCGTTGGTCACACACGAGGGCCTGGAAATGGTCGACGTCGAGTTTCGTGGTGAAAGCCGCGGCATGACCTTACGACTCTTTCTCGATCGTGAAGGCGGCGTGTCGCTCGACGATCTGACCCGCGTGAGCCGTCAGCTGGGCGATCTTTTGGACGTGCACAACGCGGTGCCCGGGGCCTACACTCTGGAAGTGTCGTCGCCGGGCATCAACCGCCGGCTACGCCGCCCCGATCATTTCAGGCGCTATGTCGGCAAGCGCGTGCGCGTGCGCACCGTCGGCCCGATCGAGGGACGCCGCAACTTCGTTGGCATCCTGCAAAGCGTCGATGCGGAGGCAATCGTGGTGGGTGAGCCGGACCGCGACGACACGATCCGCTTCTCGGAGATCGCGCAGGCCAACTATGAACCCGAGTCGTGAGCGGCCAAGGAGGAGATGATGCAGCCCGAGCTGAGCCGAGTCATCGAGCAGGTGAGCAAGGAAAAAGGCATCGATCGCGCCATCGTGGTGAGCGCCATCGAGTCCGCCATGCTGTCCGCCGCCAAGAAGATCGTCGGTGCCAACACCAACCTCGAAGCGAAGTTCAATCCCGAAATCGGCGAAGTCGAACTGTTCAAGATCCTGACCGTCGTCGAGAGCGTCACCGATCCGGAAGTCCAAATCTCACTCGTGGATGCCCGCGAAAACCTCGATCCCGATGCGCAGATCGGCGACGACCTCTTGGAAAAGCTCGATCAGCGCTACGGACGGATCGCGGCGCAAGCGGCCAAGCAGAGCCTCATCCAGCGGTTGCGTGACGCCGAGCGCGACATCATCTACAACGAGTTCAAGGACCGCAAGGGCGAGCTGACGCACTCTGGTATCGTGCAGCGCTTCGAGAAGAAGAACATCATCGTGAACCTCGGACGGACGGACGCCATTCTGCCCGAGAAGGAACAGATCCCCCGTGAGCGTTACCGGCAGGGAGACCGCATTCGTGCCTTCATCCTGGAAGTCGAAATGAGCAGCAAGGGGCCCCAGATCGTGCTCTCGCGCACCCATCCGGGCTTCCTCGTCAAACTGTTCGAGCAGGAAGTCCCGGAGGTCTACGAGGGCATCGTCGAGATCAAGGGCGCCGCCCGCGAACCGGGCGGCCGTGCCAAGATCGCCGTGGTGTCCAACGACTTGGACGTCGACCCGGTCGGCGCGTGCGTCGGGATGAAGGGGACACGCGTCCAATCCGTGGTGCAAGAGCTGCGCGGCGAGAAGATCGACATCGTCCATTGGACCCCGGACCCGGCGGAGTTCGTGTGCCGCGCCTTGGCGCCCGCCAAGGTCGCCAAGATCATCATGGACGAGGACGACAAGAGCATGGAGGTCATCGTTCCCGATGACCAGCTGTCGCTGGCGATCGGCCGCAAAGGGCAGAACGTGCGGCTGGCTTCCCGTTTGAGCGGCTTCAAGCTCGATGTGCGCAGTGAATCGGAGGCCGACGAGGAGGCGCGGCAGGCGCGTGCCTCGCTCGTCAGCGTCCCCGGCATCGGCGACGTGGCCGCCGAGCTGCTGTATCAGTACGGTTTCAAGTCGGCAGAGGAAGTCGGCCAGACGGACGAACAGACCATCGCCGAAATCGAAGGTCTGGGAGCCGAGAAAGCGGCCTCGATTCTGAGCGCCGTACGGACGCATGTGGAGAAGCAGCGCCAGGCGGCCGAAGCTGCGGCGGCTGAAGCGGTTGCGGCGGCTGAAGCAGCTGCGGCGGCTGCGGCGGCTGAAGCGGCTGACGAAGTCACTGCCGCAGAGGAGCCGCAGGCTGCCGAGCTGACGGCTCCTCCGGAGGAGGGTAAGGCCTCGTGAGCCCAACCTCGCACGTGCCTATACGGATGTGTCTGGGCTGTGGCCAGCGCAGCCCGCAAGGGGACTTGCTGCGTCTCTGCGCCACCCCGACGGGGCTGGCAGTCGTGACCGGTTGCGCACGAACCGGCCGCAGCGGCTATCTCCACCGGCGCGCCGCCTGCTGGGACGCGTTCGCCACACGGAAAGGGCCGGTGCGCTCGCTGCGCCAGACCGTCGACAAGCCGGAGCGGGCGAAGCTGGTGGAAGCGCTGAAACGAGGCGAGCGGATCGTTGACTGACGTCGTCGGTTGGAAGAGGTAGTCGGACATGTCGCGCAGACGCATACACGAGCTGGCAAAGGAATTGGACCTCGACGCCAAGGACCTCATCGCCAAGCTCGAGAAGATTGGCATCCACGGCAAACGCTCACAGAGCGCGCTCACCGATGATGAGGTGGAGCGCGTGCGAGCCGAAGTGGCAGCGGAGGAAAAACCCTCGGTCGCGGTCGGCGATGAGCGCGTGACGGAAGGCCTCGAAGGCCAAACGGTCGTTGAGCGCCGCGTGCGCACCAACTTGATCCGCCGCCGTACGACTCGTGTCGAGCCCGTCCCGGTATCGCCCGGCGCGCTGTCCGAAGGGACGGAGCCCCTGCCGCTGCATTCCGAGGCCTTCGAGTCGTTTGCCCTGCCCGAGTCTTTGCCGGAGTCGAGCTTCCCGGCTGCGCTGACGGCTCCGGTGGCTGCGAAACCGCCCGCACCCGCCGCGCCGCAGCCCGTCGTCCCGCCGCCGTCCGCAGACGCGAGCGCCCCGGCTGAACAGGCCGCGGCGGAGCCCGGCCCCGCATCGCCCCGGCCCACCGTGGCGCCGAAGCCCGCGGTCGCACCGGCGCCGATGATGGAGGGCATGCGCGGTCCGCGTGTGCTCGGCAGGATCGACTTGCGCAAGAAGGAAACGCCGGCGGCGGTGCCTGCCCGACGCGATGTGGCGGCGCCTGAAGGCGTACGCGACCGCGCCCGGCGCGACGTCGGCGAAGCGGCTGCGCCGGTGGTCGAGACCGACGAAAACAAACCGCGCAAGAAGAAGCGGCGCGTGATCCAAAAGCCCGAGTTCCAGGAAATGAGCGAGAGCGATCGCCGCCGCATGAAAATCCCGCGCAAGAAGAGGGCATTGCCCGGGAAAGAACAGCGCAAGACGGAGATCACGACGCCCCGTGCCAGCAAGCGTGTGGTGCGCATCTCCGAGGTCATCGCGGTCGGCGAGCTGGCGAAAGCCATGGGCGTGAAGGCGGGAGAGATCATCAAGAAGCTGATGGACTCCGGCATGATGGCGACCATCAACCAAGTGCTCGACCTCGACACCGCCACGCTCATCGCCTCGGAGTTCGAGTACAACGTCGAGAACGTCGCCTACGACGCCGAGTCGGCGATGGAAGAGGGCCATGAGGCGCCCAGCGATGAGAATCTGCAACCGCGTCCCCCGGTGGTCACGATCATGGGACACGTCGATCATGGCAAGACCTCGCTGCTCGACGCGATCCGCCAAACCAACGTCACCGCCCAGGAGGCCGGCGGCATCACCCAACACATCGGCGCCTACAGCGTCGACGTGCACGGCAAACGCGTTGCCTTCCTCGATACGCCGGGCCACGAGGCCTTCACCGCGATGCGCGCCCGCGGCGCCAAGGTGACCGACATCGTCGTGCTCGTGGTCGCAGCGGACGACGGCGTCATGCCGCAAACGGTGGAAGCTATCAACCACGCCCGCGCCGCCAATGTGACGATTATCGTGGCGCTCAACAAGATCGACAAGCCCGAGGCCAACATCGAACGCATCAAGCAGAACCTCGCCGACTACGGTCTGGTGGCCGAAGACTGGGGCGGAGACACGATCTGCGTGCCGGTCTCCGCCAAGACCAAGGTGGGAATCCCGCAGCTGCTGGAGATGTTGCTGCTGCAAGCGGACGTCCTCGAGCTGAAGGCGAACGAGGACAAGATGGCGCGTGGCACCATCGTCGAAGCCAAGCTCGACCGCGGGCGCGGCCCGGTGGCCACCGTGCTCGTTCAGGAAGGCAGGCTCAAGGTCGGCGACCCGTTCGTGTGCGGCGGGAACTACGGCCGCGTGCGGGCCATGGTCGACGACAAGGGAAGCAAGGTTACGGTGGCTGGTCCATCGACCCCGGTCGAGATCCTCGGCCTCCAAGGCGTGCCCGATGCCGGCAGCCCGTTCGTTGTGGTGAACGATGAAGCGACTGCTCGCCAGGTGGCCGAGCACCGCCGCGCCCTACAGCGTGAGGCGAGCCTGGTGAAGACTGCCAAGGTGTCGCTCGAAGATCTGTATCAGCAGATTCAGGCCGGTGACGTCAAGGAGCTGCGGGTGGTCATCAAAGCCGATGTCCAAGGATCGGTAGAAGCGCTCAGCGAAGCCCTGACCCGATTGTCGACCGACGAAGTACGACTCAATGTGCTGCATGCCTCGGTGGGTGGAATCACCGAAAGCGACGCACTGCTGGCCTCCGCCTCGAACGCCGTGGTCATCGGATTCAACGTCCGGCCCGAATCGAAGGCGGCCGACGTCGCGGAACGCGAAGGCGTCGACGTGCGTCTCTACACGATCATCTACGATGCGCTCAACGACGTCCGCGACGCCATGGAAGGCCTGCTCGAGCCGACGGTGCGCGAAAAGACCGTGGGCCGGGCCGAGGTGCGGCAGGTCTTCACCGTGCCCAGCTTCGGCGTCGTGGCCGGGTCCTACGTGACCGACGGCAAGATTGTACGCAATGCGGCGGTTCGCCTGGTCCGCGACCATGTCGTCGTCTACACCGGGCGGGTCGCCAGCTTACGCCGCTTCAAGGAGGACGCGCGCGAGGTGGTGTCTGGGTATGAGTGTGGGATCGGACTGGAGAACTACCAAGACGCCAAAACGGGTGACTTCATCGAGGCCTTTGAAGTCGAGCGCGTCGCCCGCCGACTGACGCCTTCCAGTGGCAAGTCCGCCGCAGCCGAGCGCCGTGTCTAGAGACGAACGGGAGTGCTGCTGACCGCTGGCACCCACCGCTGAGCGGCGCGCGCGGTCGCTTCCACACCTACGAGGAAATCGTCAACCGTGGTCGTCGGGGTTCTCAAGCTCACCGTGTTTCTGCCGGAGAACCATTCGCTCAAGGGTAAGCGCGGTGTCATCAAGAAGATCAAAGCCCGTGTGGCCAACACCTTCAACGTCTCGATCGCCGAATGCGACGGGCATGACCTGTGGCAGCGCGCGGTGCTGGGCGTCTGCCAGGTGGGGACCGACGAGCCGTACGTCGACGGGACGCTGCGCCAAGTGGTGCGCTTCATCGATGAGATGCACGTTGCCGAGCTCGGGGAAGAGGACATCGAGATCTTTCACTGCTGACCGGCGGGCTCACCCGCGAGCCGGGAGCGGGCGGAGGGGCGAATGAGCGCGCGGCGAGCAGAGCGAGTGGGGGAGGCCATGCGCGCGGCAATCGCCGAGATGCTGCTGCGCGACATCAACGATCCGCGCGTCGGCTTGGTCACGCTGACGACGGTGGAGCTGACGGACGACCTCAAGCACGCCAAGGTGTACTTCAGCTGCGTCGGCGACCAGGCAGAGCACCAGCGTTCCCTCCAGGGTTTGCGTAGCGCCGCCGGCTTCATCCGCGCGCAGATCACACGCCGCTTGCAGCTGCGCTATGCCCCGGAGCTCAGCTTCGTGTTCGACCCGAGCATCGAAGAGGCGGAGCGCTTGGCAACCTTGCTCAGAGACGCGACACCGAAGCCCGACTAGTCCGCGGAGATGGACGGCCTGCTGATCATCGACAAACCCGCGGGCATGACCTCCGCGGAGGTCGTGCGCGTCGTCAAGCAGCGACTGGGCTGCAAGACGGGTCACTTGGGGACGCTCGACCCGTTCGCCAGCGGTGTGCTGCCGTTGTGCCTCGGCGACGGCACGAAGATCGCCCAGTTCCTGAACGCGGCCGACAAGGAATACACGGGGGTCATTCGCCTGGGCCGCGCGACCGACACCGGGGACCCTACGGGAACCGTAACCGCCACGGCGCCGGTCCCGGCGATCACCGCGGCGCAGCTGGCAGAGACGAGCGAGCGCTTTCGCGGCGAACGCCTGCAAACGCCACCCATGTACTCGGCCATCAAGCAACAGGGCACGCCGCTCTACAAGTTGGCGCGCCGCGGTCTGACCGTGGACCGCGAGCCGCGACGCGTGCAAATCACGGCGCTGCATCTCTCCGACCGGGGCGCCGGCACTATCGAGTTTTGCGTGGCGTGCTCGAAGGGCACCTACGTCCGCGTGCTCGCGGAGGAGATTGCGGTGGCCCTCGGCTCGGTCGGCCACCTCGAGGTGCTCAGGCGCACCCGATTCGGTCACTTTGGCGCCGCGGAAGCGGTTCCGATCGAGGCCTGCGCATGGGACACAGTGCCGCTGATCGAGCTGCGCGATTGTCTGCCGCATCTGCGTGAGATCCGCACCGACGCGGCGACCGCGCGGCGTGCCCGCCAAGGCTATGAACCGCTTCTCGGCTCCCTCGCACCCGGCCGCTCCGACGAAGCCGCGAAGCTGGTCGGTCCCGATGGCGAGCTGGCGGCGGTGATCGTCGTGGATCGGGACGGTCACTGGCGCTTCGGCCGCGTCTTCGCAGCGTTGTGAGTGCGGGGTCTGGGAGGAGACGCGTGACGAGCGCGCGAACTCTTGCGGTTCAAATTGCGGGCTGGCAAGAAGAGGCCGACCCCGTGAGACGACGCGATTGATGCAGGAACGCCTGAAAAGGACTCTGTGGGTCCTGGCCCTCGCGGTCGTTGGCGTGGGTGTCAGTGGCCTGATCGAGAAGGTACACCGCCAGCTGGCTGCTGACGTCAACTACGCCAGCTTCTGCAATGTCAGCGCGCGGGTGAACTGCGACGTCGTGCTCGGCAGCTCGTATGCGAGTCTGGCGGGAGTCTCGATGGGCCTGTGGGCCATTCTCTTTTATCTGACGGTGATCGGGTTCGCTGGAGCGATGGCTGCGACCAGCGGAACGCAGCGGCGCGATACCATGGCGAAGCTGATGGTGGTACTGGCCGTGTGGGGTTTGCTGTTCTCCGTCTACCTTGCGTTCATCTCATTCGCCGTCCTGCATGCGGTGTGTCTGATGTGCAGCACGCTGTATCTGGTGAACATCGGCCTGTTCGTGTGCACGTGGCGGCTGCGGCGCAGCCTGCGTCCGATGGCTCGCCGGCCATCGGCGGAGCGGGCTGGGCAGGATCGACTGGTAGTGATCGGCAGCGTCGCGGCGGCGGTGGCGATCCTGGTGATCGGCAGCTGGGAAGCCTTCGGTCGCGCCGGCAACCCGCTCGATGCGGCGGCGATTGCACGCCAGCGGCCGGAGTTCTACCGCTGGTATTTCGCCCAGCCGCTGGTGCCGGTACCACCCGATGCCAACCACGTACGCGGCAGCGCCAACGCGGGGGTGACCATCGTGGAGTTCTCGGACTTCGAATGCGGCCACTGCGCCGCCTTTCATGCGAGCGTGGAAGACGTGCTGCGCCGCCTGGGGCAGGGGGTCAGGGTGGTCTTTCGTCACTTCCCGCTCGATGCGGCGTGCAATCCGAAAGTCACCGGGAACTTCCATCCGCAGGCCTGCCTGGCTGCGGTGGCTGCGGAGTGCGCCGGCGAGCAAGCGAAGTTCTGGCAGTATCACAATCTGCTGTTCGACAATCAGCCGCAGCTGGACCGGCAAGCGCTGATTGCATACGCGGCGCGCCTGGGGTTGGACAGCGCACGCTTCACGACGTGCTTGGATGGCCAGGAGGCTCGCGCCCGAGTGGATCGCGACGCCAAGGAAGGTGCGGCGCTGGGCATCGACTCGACGCCGACGGTTTTCATCAACGGCCGGTTGATCAAGGGGGCGTTGGATTCCGACCTGCTCGCGGCCGCGGTGACCCTGGCGCGCACGAGCCACTGAGGAACGGCGTTACGGGGGCAACACCCGGATGATGAACGGCAGATCGCCGCTGCTGAGCCGGCCGTCGCCGTTCGCGTCTTCACCGCTGCACTGACCGCGCAAGTCGGACTCGAAGAGTTTCGTCACGAGGGTCGCGATGTCCGACGTGGTGAGGCGGCTGTCGCAGTTCGCGTCGCCTGCAGAGCTCTGCAACGGCGTGCGCGTGGCGGTCGGGGTTCGGGTAACGGTCGGGGTTCGCGTCACGGTCCGCGTGGGCGTTCGGCTGGGGGTTGAGCTCTTGGTGAATGTCGACGTTGCCAGCGGGGTTGGCGTGATCGTCGGCGTTCGGGTGGCCGTTCCCGTGCGCGTCGGCGTGAAGGTCTTGGTCGGCGGCGGCTCGACACGACCCCCGAGCAGGACAGAAACTGTGCCATCCGTCTCTTCGCTGACGGCGACATCGAGCTTGCCATCATTGTTGAAGTCGGCAACCACCAACCCGCCGACGCCAGCGCCGACCGGTATGGCCATGTAGGCAGGCTCGATGCGGAACGTGCCGTCCTGGTTTCCGAACAGGATCGTCAGCGTATCGCTGTCGCCGTTGCTGGTGTGCGCGATGATATCTGGATTGCCGTCACCGTCGAAGTCCACCGAGTCTCCGGTGACCAACCTGTCAACAACCATGCCGCCGATCGGGTATGCGACCGCGTTGCCGAAAGTCCCGTTACCGTTGTTGAGGTGAATCGTGATCCCGTTCGGATTGTCGTTGCTCACCGCGACGTCCGCGCGTCCGTCGTGATTGAAGTCGGCGATGCCGATACCAGTGGGCACCTCGATGCTGGTGTTGGGATCCGAATCATAGACGACCGGATCCGCGAAGGTCGCACTGCCGACCGTGCCGGTGTTCAGATGAATCGCGACTCCCTGGTCGTTTTGCAGTGCCACGGCCAGGTCCGGCAGGGCGTCCCCGTTCAGTCGCCCGGCTGCGACGGCGACCGGCCCACCCAGCCCACCGCCCAGGTCTCTACCCGTCACCAGCTGCGTCGGCGTCAGGAAATTCGTCGCACCAACCTTCTGCGACAAGAAGACGGTGCCACTGTCGGAGTCGGGCACCGCGAGGTCCAGTGCACCGTCGCCGTCGAAGTCCAACACTTCGACCGCGGCGGGGTCGTCGCCGACGGTGAAATTGATCGGGCGCTGTTGGAACGCGACGGGAGTTGCACCGAGGTTGGCAAACACGCGAAGGAACGTGCGGGCATCGATATCGCTGAGATCGAGGACGAGGAGCGCCAAGTCATCGCGACCGTCGTCGAAGACCAGGTTGCCTGCGGCAACACCGACGAAGTCTCCAAACGGCTCGCTGATTGCCGTCTGCACGCGGAACGTACCGTCGAGCTGCGTCAGCATCAGCACGATGGCGGGATTGCCGTCGAGGTCCGAGGCGATCGCCGCAATGTCCGGTCGCTGGTCGCCATCGAACTTGCCCACTGCCAGCGAGTCTCCCAATGCCAAGCCGGACGACTGGCCGATGAAGTAGCTACGCCGCGAGCCGAAGGGCAGCGAGTTGACCGCCGCAACTCTTGTGGGTGTGACGCTGGAAGTCACGAGCAGCACGAATCCCAGAACCGCGAGCCGACGTCGACTCGCGTGCCGCGATGAAGCGGCGTCGGTGCGAAGGGGTGGCGGATGGGCGTGCGGTGGCATTGGACGAGTCGCAGCATAGCCGAAAGTTCGTGCGTAATTCAAACTTCAGCCTGGAGAAGTTCGATGGTGACCGGCGGCGACCGAAAGGATTGTGCAGTGTTCTCGCGGCGATTGCGACACGTGCCCGCACGGTTTCGCGGCTGAGCATCGTGGTACGATATTATGGATTGCGCCGATAGGCGCGGAAAGTCAGTATGAGCGCGAGGGCGCGAAAAATCAGTTGACACGTCCGGGCGGAATCGACTAAGACGAGCGCGCTCTCGGTAGTCTGAATCCGGAAATTCTGAATCGCAAATGAAGCTTGTCGGTCGCGCGCGCTGCCTTCCTGAAGAAAAAGGAAGGGCGGGCGTGCGGCGGAAGGTGTGCATGGCGGTGTGGAGGACGGACGGAAGTGGTGCGGCGGCGGCGACTTACCGCGTTGTCCCCAAGTGTGGATAACCGCGCGCGCGGCCGACAGGACGTTTGGTCGAGGAACTTTGGGGGAGGGGCGGCTACACATGGAGGCCGAGTGGTTGGCAGCGTTGCCGCGATTGCGGCAACGAGTCGGTGAACGAAATTTCACGACATGGATCGAGCCGATTCGGTGTTCCAAGGATGAGCAAGGCTTGCGCTTGGAGGTGACCAGCCGGTTCTTTCAAGAGTGGGTGAACCGGCACTTCCTGAGCTGCATCGAACAGACGCTCGCGGAGAGTCTCGGCACACGCGCGGCAGTGCGCGTGGTCGTCACGCCGGCGGCGGCAACCGTTCCACCACGGATTGAGCCACCGCCACGCCGCGTGCCCGTCGAGCGTGCTCCGAAGATCGGCCATCTCGTGTCGGGCTACACCTTCGACACGTTCGTCGTCGGGCAAGCCAACGAGGTCGCGTACCAAGCCGCTCGTTCGGTGGCCGAGATGCCTGGGCGGCGCTTCAACCCGTTCTTTCTCTGGGGCGGTGTGGGATTGGGCAAGACGCATCTCATCAATGCGCTGGCGCACGACTTGCTCCGGCGACCGCCGCGCCGCCGCATGGCCTGCCTGTCGGCGGAAACCTTCATGAACAGCTTGATCACCTCGCTGCGACAAGATCAGATGGCAGTCTTCCGCGACCGCTTTCGGGAACTCGACGTCTTGATCCTCGACGACGTGCAGTTTCTTGCCGGCAAGGAACGGACGCAGGAGGAGTTCTTTCACACTTTCAACGCGCTGTATACGGCCGGCCGACAAGTCGTCCTGACTTCCGACAAGCCGCCGCACGCGATCGCCGAGCTGGAACAGCGCTTGCGCAGCCGCTTCGAGGGCGGTCTGACCGCCGACATCCATCCGCCAACGCCCGAGATGCGCATCGCCATCGTGAAGCAGAAGGCCGCGCTCCAAGGAGTCGACCTTCCGATCGAGGTGGCGCGGTTAGTGGCGCAGCGCAGCGGCCCCAGTGTGCGTGAGTTGGAAGGCGCGCTGACGCGCATCATGGCCCACGCGGCGCTGCGCGGCGAGCCCATGGACGTGGAGTCGGTCAGCCGCGTGCTGCCCCCAATGGCTCAACCGCTGCACGTCCTTTCGGTTGAAACCATCCAAGAAGCCGTCAGCCAGCACTTTCGACTCTCGGTGGCCGACTTGCGGTCGCATCGCCGCGAGCAGCGATTCACCTTTGCCCGCCAGGTCGCGATGTACCTGAGCCGCACGCTCACGGAGGCTTCCTTCCCCACCATTGCCGAGAAGTTTGGAGGCCGCGACCACTCGACGGTCATGCATGCGGTGCGTACCACCGAACGCAAACGGAATGAAGACGCCGAAACGGCGAGCCTGCTCGCGACCTTGGAGGTCGAGCTGCGCAATCGCCCGAGTGCGTGACCGCCGGCGCCCGGCGGCGGGCGACTTCAGCTCCGACCAGACGTCAGGCCACCGGCAAGGTGCTCGGCAATTCGGGTTGCCAGCGCCATGATCGTGATCTGGGGGTTGACCTTGCAGGACGACGGGAACAGGCTGGCGTCCCCGACATAGAGATCGCGCACCCCGTGATACTCGCCAAAGGAGTTGGTGACCGCGGAACGCGGATCCTCACCCATCCGACAGGTCCCTTGTGGGTGGAAGGCCATCATCTCGATGTCGTGTGGGCGCAATCGCGCCTCAAGCAAAGCGCGCGCCTCTCCTGGATCGCGCAAGATCGGTCTCGGATACACAGCCGAGTAGACCTCGCGGGCACCGCCGGCGAAGAAAATCTGCGCCGTGAGGCTGATTGCCCGCGTCAGCTTGCGCACATCTTCCGACTGCATGCGGTAGGTCACGAGCGGCCAACTGCCGCGCCCGGCGCGCACGCGCCCAGCAGACACGTCTGAGATCAAGGCGCCGAAGGAACCCAGGCGCGCGAACTTCACCATCCGGTCTTTGTGCTCGTGGCCGATCCCTGGCAAGACCGGCGCTTCAACCGGCGGCGGAACGAACTGCCCCTGAATGAAGATCCCCTCGCGGGTGAATTCGTGGACGTTGTACGCCTGCGGTACCTCTTGCCAGCCGCGCACCTCCTCCTCGAACATGGCCACCACACGGGCGGCCGGATGAATGTGCAGATTGCACCCCAGCCGGCCGGAGCGATCCGGCACGCCGCTGCGCTGCAGCAGCGCTGGCGTCAGCAGCGCCCCGCAGGCCACCACGACTCGATCAGCCAGCACTCGCATCTGGTGCCCGGTCCTTCGATCGCTCGCATCAAGCAGGCTCCCGATGACCCCATACGCCCGGCCGTTGCTCGTGAGGATGCGATCGGCACGGCAGCGGGTATAGAGCCGCGCGCCGGCGGCGACGGCGCGCGGCACGTAGCTGACGTGCATCGCCTGCTTCGCATCTTGCGGACATCCGAAGGCGCACACTCCCGAGCCCATACATCCGTGTTGGTTGCGCGGAATCCGGGCCCCCGCAAAGCCAAGAGTACGCGCGCCGCGCTCGAAGAAGCGACTGTTGTTTCCGTAGGTGTCGTCCGGGACCGGCTGCACGTGCAGCTCCCCTTCAACCTTCTCGAAGTACGGTCGCATGACCGGCTCGTCGATGTGCTCGACGCCGAACTCCCGATGCCACGCGTCCAAGACGTAGTCCGGCGCGCGATAGCAAGTGCCGGAGTTGATGACCGTCGTGCCTCCGACACACTTGCCGAGCGGAATGGGAATGGTGAGCCTACCGACGGTGCCGGTCAGCCCCCGGTTGCGGTACAAGAGGGCAATCATGTCCTTGGGGTCACCCGTGAAGTCCTTGCCCGTGAAGAAGCCGCCTTCCTCCAGCAGGACCACATCGATACCGGTTTGCGCCAGCTCCTTCGCAATGACGGCACCGCCGGCTCCGGAACCGATGACGCAGACCTGCGTGACCACGTTGAGATCGTGGCTGACCCTTGCGCCGTCAGTAGTCATTGCAGCCGAGCGCGGTGGTAAGCGGCGTTGGGGCCGGCCAACAGCTTGCTGCGCAGGTACGTACCGTCATAGCCGACGGCGTCCTGAACCTCCGGGTAGTCATAGAAGTGCAGCATCGCAATCAGCTTGAGACTCGCGATGATCTGCCGCCGTGGTGCGAATCGCGAGCCTTCAAAAGCAGCGAGATAGCGCTCGCGATCATCGGGCGACAGGCGAGAGAACCGCGTTCGTTTGGGTCCGAAAACGTATGGGCCGTACTCGATGGCCTGCAGCAGGAGCGCCAGTCCGGCGACGCCTTGCCCGTGCAATCGGCGAAAGTACTCCCACAGATCGGATGCCAGCGGTGTCTGTGCGCCTCCAGCCGCGAACGCCCCGCCCGAGGGCATGAGGGTGTCGACCACGGCATCGAGGATCAGTGCGGCGCGTTCGGCGAAACGCTCCTGACTCGACGGGTCTTCCAACCCTATCCATGCGTAGCATCCGAGGACGAGGAGCGTGATCGACCCGTCTACGAGAAAGTTCAGCAGGTAGAGAAACGTCGGGCTCGAGAGGACGAAGAAGAGCAAGCACGTGAAGGACGAGCAGAACTTCCCGGCGGCGAGAACCGGCATGAGGTGCCGGTGGCGGCGCGGGTCCTTCTGGATCATCGCCGCGAGTATGGTGACCAGGGCCATGTACGACACCCCGAGGCTCAACCAGAATCGCAGGGCGGATTCAGGGGCCGGGGGGAAGAGACGGAAGAGCGCGCCGGTGGCGTTGATGACGCGCACGGTGCCGTCGGGGAAGAGGAGGAACAACCCCCCGACGACGCCGAAGGTCCATGCAAGCATCCGAAAAATGAAGCTGATCACGCGGTCCGAAGCGGACGGCGAGGTTCCGGCGTCGATGCAAGGATGGGTGTTGTCCTTGGGGGCCATTCCGCCCCACCCTAGGAGAGAGCGTTCCGACGAGTCAACACGGAGAAGTTTTCCACCGGGGCCCCCTCTTGACTGCGAAACGTCCGTAGTCAGTTTTGCGGCCGCGGAGACGGGCCTTTTGTCTTGTGGCGCGCCGATGCTGCGACGCGCCGCGGAGAGCACGGTGCGCAGGAGTGGGCGCATTGACAAAGCGCGACGGGAGGGTGAAAAAGGCCGTCGCTCATGCGTGCAATCTACCGGCTGTCCGGCCTCTTCTCGCTCCTGGCCATCCTGTCGCCAGTGTCCACCGTCGAGGCACGGATCTCCTTCCGAAGAAGCCAAGACCTCAGCGTCTCCGTTTTGGACGCGAACCCGCGGTCCGTCGCCCTTGCCGATCTTCAGAAGGATGGGCGGGCCGACATCGTTGCCGTCGACATGGAGAACGATGGCGTGACGGTCTTCGTGAACGACGGCCAGGGCACCTTCGGCGGTCCGCAGATGTTCGAAACTGGGGCGGGACCGATCACGCTGGCCACGGCGGACTTCGATCAGAACAGGTTCGTCGATATCGCCGTCGGCAACCTTGATGACGAGTTGTCCGTGACGGTGCTCTTCGGCGATGGCACCGGTGCCCTGGGATTGCGGCGGGACTTCGGTGACAGTCTTGATCCCGTGGCGATGGTTGCGGCGGATTTCACCGGTGACCGTGTGGACGACCTGGCCGTCTTGAGCGATGACGTGGTCAATATATTCACCAACAACGGCGATGGCAGCTTCGCGCCCGACCCGATCACCGTCGAGACCGATAGCACCGGAGCCTTCTCCATCGTTGCTGGGCTGTTCAACGGCGACAACAACGTGGATCTGGCGATCAGCAATCGTGATCCTGGCGATACGAATGTGGTCGTACTGCTCGGAAGAGGCGATGGAACCTTCAATTCACCCGTGCGGTTGCTGCTCGCCGATCAACCGCGAGATCTGGTGGTTGCCCAGCTCCTCGGGGGTACCGCACAGGACATTGCGGTCATCTTGGAGCGCACTGGCGCCGAGCCCGATCGGAACGTGCAGATTCTTTCCGGGAACGGCGACGGCACGTTCCAAAGTAGTAACCCGCGGACGACGGCGGGGCTGGACTCGGTCGGGGTCGATGCCGCCGATCTGGACGGGGACACAAGAGTCGACCTGGCGGTCACCAACACCGGTGGGGGCCAAGGGCTCGATGCGTTGCGCAACGATCCGGACGGAGCTGATCCCGACAGCGAAGCTGGGTTTGCGCAAGTGGTGATTCCGGGCCTCGGTGCGGCGGTTGCGGTACGCATTGCGGGCGGCTGCGATCGACGTGCGCTCCCAAACGAAAACTGTCCGCCCGACATCAACGGCGATTCACGGCCGGATCTGATCGCGTTGAATCAAGACGGCGACACGATTGCGGTCTTGCTCAACACCACCGGAGATGCCACGCCGACTCGTCCACCGACCGCGACGAGAACGCCAACACCCCGGGTGCGGATCAACATCGGGACCGCTATAGGTCGTCCCGGAGACTCGGTCGAAGTGACCGTGTCTCTCGTTACATCCGGCCTATCTGTCGCTGCAACGGGTAACGACATCTTGTTTGATGCGACGGTGCTCAACGTTGGTGGGTCCTTCGGGCTTCCGATATCCGGGGCCACGCCAACGCCGCCTCCCTGCCGTATCGACCGAAGAATAGGGAAGGCTCTCACTTCAAGTTTCGATATCGGTTCCAATCCTGGGACAGCGAGGTTCTTCGTTGTCCCGGACGACAACGCAGGTCCGATACCAGACGGGCCGCTCTACAGTTGCACGTTCCAGATCGCGCCCTCAGCGCTGCCGGGGTCGTATCCAATAACCAGCACGCTAGCAATTGCCTTCACGCCGGCGGGAACACCGCTTGACGACGTTGCGGGGAGCAACGGCTCCGTGACCGTGTCCCTGTTCGTGCAGTCCGAGACGCCGTCCGCGACTCCGAACGGTGGCGGCGGATGTTCGACGCATCCAACCGATTCTCTGGGGTTCAGCGGTCTGTGGCTCGTCATCGGACCGGCGTTGGTTGTATGGGGGCGTGCGAAGCTCCACAAGCGGGGGCAATCGATCGGCCACGTCTAACCCAACCGACCCGAGGCGCATTGACAAAGCGTGACGGGAGGGTGAAAAAGGCCGTCGCTCATGCGTGCAATCTACCGGGTGTCCGGGCTGTTCTCGCTCCTGGCCATCCTATCGCCAGCGTCCACCGTCGAGGCACGGATCTCCTTCCGAAAAAGCCAAGAGCTCACCGTCTCCGTTTTGGACGCGAACCCGCGGTCCGTCGCCCTTGGCGATCTCAAGAAGGATGGGCGGGCCGACATCGTTGCCGTCGACATGGAAAACGATGGCGTAACGGTCTTCGTGAACGATGGCCAGGGGAATTTCGGCGATCCGCAACTCTTCGAGACTGGCGCCGGACCGATCACGCTGGCCACGGCGGACTTCGATCAGGACGGGTTCGTCGATGTCGCCGTCGGCAACCTTGATGACGAGTTGTCCGTGACGGTGCTCTTCGGCGATGGCACCGGTGCCCTGGGATTGCGGCGGGACTTCGGTGACAGTCTTGATCCCGTGGCGATGGTTGCGGCGGATTTCACCGGTGACCGTGTGGACGACCTGGCCGTCTTGAGCGATGACGTGGTCAATATATTCACCAACAACGGCGATGGCAGCTTCGCGCCCGACCCGATCACCGTCGAGACCGGTAGCACCGGAGCCTTCTCCATCGTCGCCGGGCTGTTCAATGGCGACAACGCGGTGGATCTGGCGATCAGCAATCGTGATCCCGGCAATCCGAATGTGGCCGTACTGCTCGGCAGAGGTGATGGCACCTTCAATGCGCCTGTGCTGTTGCTGGTTGCCGATCTACCGCAAGATCTGGTGGTTGCGCAGCTCATCGGGGGTACCGCACAGGACATTGCGGTCGTCTTGGAGCGCACTGGCGCCGAGCCCGATCGCAACGTGCAGATTCTCCCCGGGAACGGCGACGGCACGTTCCAAAGTGGGGTGCGGACGACGGCGTTGGAGAGCTCGGTCGGAGTCGATGCGGCCGATTTGGATGGGGACACGCTCGTCGACCTGGCGGTCACCAACACTGGTGAGGGCCAAGGGCTCGATGCGTTGCGCAATGACCCGGACGGAACGGATTTTGAGAGCGAAGCCGGCTTTGCGCAAGTGGTGATTCAGGGCGTCGGTGCGGCGGTTCCAGTACGTATTGGGGGTGGTTGCGCGCTGCGTTCGCCGCCCAGCGAGAATTGTCCGCCGGATATCAATGGCGATGGACGACCCGACCTGATCGTGCTGAATGCAGACGGTGACGCGATTGCGGTCTTTCTCAACACCACCGGAGATGCAACGCCGACTCGTCCGCCGGTCGCGACGGCGACGGGTTCTCCCGTACCGGCCTCGCCCACCGTTACGCCTGGCCCGCCAACTCCGACGCTGACTCCCAGCCCCTCGCCAACCTCGACCGTGACTCCGCTGCCGACAGCGACACCGACCGCCATGCTCTTTGTACCGTACACACCCTGCGTCGTGAGGGTGGCGGGCAGACCGATGGCGGTAGCGATCGGGAGCTTCAATAGCGATGGCAGCCCTGACGTTGCCGTCGCCGACAACGGGCGCGGCAAGGTCGTGATGCTGCTGACGCATGTGAACTCGGCAGCGGCGGGCGCCTGCGGTGTCCTGGGACTCGATCCGAATGAGCCTGGGGTCGATGTCGCCAATGTCCCGGCGCCGGTCAGCCTCGCGGCAGTCGACTTCGATCGCGACGGCAAGCTGGATCTCGCCGTCGCCGGTTCCGCCGGCGTGCAGGTACTCTACGGAGACGGCAGCGGCGGGTTCGAATTGGGCCGCACACAATTGCTGCAAACCGGCGCCGCGCCGCGGTCGATTGCGCTCGCCGATTTCAACCGCGACGGGTTGCCCGATATCATCGCGGCCGACGGAACGAGCAGCGTCACCGTCTTCGGAAACGCAGCTGGAAGTGGATTCAGCTCCACGTGTCGTAGAGTCGTCGGCGTCGGGCGCATGGCTAGTCTGGTCGTTGCCCAGGATCTCAACGGCGACCAGCGGCCGGATTTTGCGGTAGCCAGCGAACAGACAAATGAACTGGTGGTGTTCCTGCAAAGCGCACCCCTTTCGGCTACGCCCGTGTCCTGCACCGTCTCGTCGTTGGTGTTTGCCGGTTTGCAGCCGGCACTCAAGCTGCCGGGAGTGCCGCGGGCGGTCGTCGTCGGTGATTTTGATTCGGATGCGAGCGACCCGATTCCCGATTTCGCCGTCGCGGTTCCGGGAGGCAGTCCAAACACCGATGGGAGGCTGCTGGTCATTCTCGGTCAGAAGTCGTCGTCGAGTGCGGGTGTGATCTACCAGAGCCCCGTCGAGTACAGCGTCCCACGTCCTACGCCGAACGTCACGCCGCCGCCCGCCTCTGCACCTTCGGCGCTGGGTGTCGGGGATATTGATCGGGACGGCCACTCCGACTTGGTGGTTGCCGATGAGCGGAACGACGACGTGGTGCTGTTCTTTGCGCGTGGCGGTAGCTTCCTGCCGGCGGCGCCGCCAGTGCCGGTGAAGACACCGGAGAACGCGCCGGTGTCGGCGATGCCAAAGGCCATTGCGATGAGTGATATCGATCTCGATGGTGTCCCCGACGTGGTCACAGCCAATCCGGGCGACCAAAGCGTGGCGATACTGATCAGCCGGCTGGCACGCACCCCCACGCCGTTGCCCAGCTTCACGCCGACGCATACCGGCACTGCAACCGCGACGCCGACCGCGACGCCAACGGCAACCCCCAGCCCGACGGCAACCGGGACGGCGCTGCCGACGGCAACTGTCACCTCAACCCCGACCCGAACGCCAACGTCGACCCGGACCCGGACACCATCAGCGACGTCGGCGGCGACGTTGCCGCCGACGGTGAAACCTGGAACCATCGCATTGGGATCATGCGCGCTGGATCCTACGCCGCATGAGCGCGGCAGGAGCGCCGGCGTGCTCTGGACGCTCGGAGTCATCGGTGTGCTGGTGCGCTGCAGGCGAGGACGTGCCGTCCGACAGCGCCGAATGAAGAGACTATGAGGCATTGTACGAAACAGTCCCGTGGGGTCGCGCTGCTGCTGGTCGCGGCGATGTGGTCCCATGCCTCTCGGGTGGAGGCGCAAACGGCGACGCCGACCGCCACACCCATTCCGATCCCTGGTTTCGTGTCTTGCACCATCCCTCTCGCCGGGACCACCAGCGCTCTTGCAGCGGCCGACCTCGATCACAACGGTACGATCGATTTCGCGGTGCTCGATAGCGGGAACAATCGGGTCTTCGTTGTTCTCACGAATCGGGATCGCTTTGCGGAAGGCGACTGCCTCGGTGCAACCAGTTGCCAGGATGTTGCAGGCTGTGCCGTTCCTGCGGGCGCCGGTGCGGTCGCGATTGCTGCGGGCGACGTGGATAACAACAAAACCGTCGACTTGGCCGTTGCGGTGCGCGACGGGGTGTCGATCTTGCGCGGTGACGGGAAGGGAGGATTCACCAAAGACGCTAATCCGCTCAGCGCCGGTGCCGACCCACAGGCGGTGGTCATCGTTGATGTCAATGGCGATGGTCAATCAGACATCGTTGTGGGCAACGGCTTCGGCAACACGGTGACGATCCTCTACGGCGACGCGCAGGCCACGGATAAGTTTCGTCGCGTGGCCGTCACGGTCGACGGGCCGGTGGCCGTCGTGCTCGCGCGGGATCTGAACAACGACAGCTTCGTCGACATCGCGGCCGCGAGCAATGTTTCCGGCAACATCTCGGTGTTGGTCCAGAAACCCAGCGCGCCAGGCACGTTCCGTGATCCCGTTGTCTTTTCGGCCGGGACCGCCCCGCCAACAGCGATGGTTGCCGACGACTTCAATCGCGACGGGAAGCCGGATCTGGCTGTGACCACCGACGGCAACCCCGGCGACGTCACCATCTTCCTGAACCGCTTGCCGCGCGATGAGACGAGTCCGGTGCCGCAGCCGCCATTCCCGGTGTCGGACAGCGTCGGGACGGGGCCGTTGCCGTCTGCGGTCGGCGCTAGCGATTTCAACGCGGACGGCAACTCGGATGCGGTCGTGGCCAACCAGGGCGACAACACGGTGGTTTTTTTTCTGGGTAATGGAATGGGAGAGATCTCGGAGACCTCCGGCAATTGCAGGCTCGCCGATGGCGAGCTCGGCACCTGCAACGTCAGCGCAGGGCCGAGGGCGCTGGTGCTCGCCGATGTTGACGGCGACGGCCGCAAGGATGTGATCACTGCGAATGAAGACGCCGGATCGCTCTCCGTGCTGCTCAGTCGACGACCCCCGCCGACCGCGACGCCGACGCCGACGCCGACCCCGACCTCAACGCCAACCCGCACGCTGACATCGACGCCGACGCTGACGCCGACCAACACCCCGACACGCACGCCGACAGAGACACCGACGGCAACCCCCACGCCGACGCCGACGTTGACTCCGACGGTCACCAACACACCGCGGCCCACGGCGACGCCGACACGGACACCGACGCAAGGCTCGATCATCGTCGCTCCCGGAATCAGCGTCCAGGGGCAGTCGTGTGCGATCACAGACCCGCACGGCATGAGACGTCCGAGCGGTGTCTGGTTGCTCCCCGCGGCGGTGCTGTGGATCGTCAAGCGCCGAATTCACAGCACGCGCGGGAACGCACGATGATTGGCATCACCGCGTACAGCTCTTACGTTCCCCGGTTCCGACTGAGTCGTGACCTGATCGCCAAGGCGTGGGGTACCGTGCAAGTCGCGGGCGAGATTGCCGTCGGGAACTACGACGAAGATGCGCTGACGATGGCCACGGAAGCCGCACTGAGCTGTGTCCCGGACGAGGACGCTGCTGCCATCGACGGCCTACACTTCGCCAGCACCAGCGCTCCATACCGGGAAAAGCAAGTGGCCAGCTTCGTGGCCACGGCCTGCGATCTGCCGCGATCAGCGCACACTGCAGACTTCGCGGGCTCGGCGCGCGCCGGCCTCAGCGCCGTTTTGGCCGCCGTCCACGCGGTGCGTGCAGGTGCCCGCCGCGACGTGCTGGTTGCCGTTGCGGATACCCGCCTGGCGGCGCCGGAGTCTGAGCTCGAAGGGCTGCTGGGCGACGCGGCCGCGGCGGTGCGCATCGGCGACACGCACGTCCTCGCCGAGTTTGTGGGAGCGGCCTCGGTGTCCGAAGAGTTCACGCACCTGTGGCGCACCGATGAACAGAGATTCGTACAAGCGTTTCTCGGCAAGTTCTCGAATACCTACGGCTACGCGAAAGACTTGAGTGAGGCGATCCGGTCGGTGCTCGCCATGCATCAGCTGCGCCCAGAGGCGGTCGCAAAGCTGGCGCTCGCGGCGCCCGATGCGCGTGCCGCGGTGGACCTTGCCAAGGAGTCGGGGTTCGATCCGCGCCGGCAGCTGATGACGCCGCCCGTGGGAACAATCGGGAGTGCCGGGGTAGCCGATCCGTTGCTCGTCTTGGGCGCGGCGCTGGATGACGCCGCTCCCGGCGATTGGATTCTCGTCGGTGCCTACGGGGAGGGTGCCGATGTGCTGCTGTTGCGTGCCACTGCGGAGCTGCCGCAACGCCGCGCCGGGCGATCGTGGAAGCGGTGGCTCGAGAACAAGGTCCTGCTGCCGTCGTATGAGAAGTATCTGAAGTTCCGCCGCGTCGTCGAGTTCGATGAGGCCGGCGAAGCGATCAACAACGTGCTGGAGTATAAGGAGCTGAAGCAGGACATCCGGCTGTACGGCAGCCGTTGTGAGGCGTGTGGAACCGTGCAGTTCCCCATCGCTCGCGTCTGCATCCGATGCAAGGAGCGCGACCGCTTGTCGGATCACAAGCTGCGGAAGCAGGGAACCGTTTTCACATTCACCGTCGATCATTTGATCGCCAACATCGAGCACCCGTTACCCATGGCCGTAGTCGATTTGGAAGGCGGCGGGCGGCTGTACCTCCAGGTCACCGACTTCACCGAGGAGGAGGTGGCGATCGACCTGCCTGTCGTGCTGACCTTCCGCCGGTTGCATGAAGGCGGGGGCAACCACAACTACTTCTGGAAGGCGCGTCCGTCGCGCTGAGGACGGCAGATGAAGGATCAAGTTGCAGTCATCGGGGTCGGCTGTACGAAGTTCGGAGACTTGTTCGAGACCAGCTACGAGGAACTGATTTGCGAGGCCGCGTTCGAGGCCTACGCAGACGCCGGTATCGATTCGCCGGATATTCAGGCGGCCTACCTTGGCACCTATCTTCCCGGGCCGTCGGGAGGCAAGGCGGCAGTGTCACTGGGTGACGCGCTGCGGCTCTATGATCGGCCCATCACGCGGGTGGAGAACTACTGCGCCACGGGAACGGATGCGTTCCGCAACGGGTGTCTGGCGGTCGCCTCCGGCACATACGATGTTGTGCTGGTTCTCGGTGCGGAGAAGCTGAAGGATCGCGGCGGTCGCGGGTTGCCACGCATGGGTCATCCCCTACTGGCGAAGGGCAACTCCGCACCCGGTCTGTTTGCGCTGGCGGCGAACCGCTACATGCACACCTTCGGAATGGGACGTGACGTGCTCGCCAAGGTTGCGGTGAAGAATCACTACAACGGGGCGCGGAATCCGAAGGCGCATCTGCGCATGGAGGTGACGGAAGAGAAGGTGCTCAAAGCGCCGATCATTGCGTGGCCCTTCGGCCTGTTCGATTGCTGCCCAACGACTGACGGCGCTGCAGCGGCCATCATCTGCCGCGCCGATATGGCCTCGCGCTTCCGTCGTGACTACGTGTTGGTAAAGGGTTTCGGTTTAGCGGTGACCAGCGGTCGCCCCTACTTCGACCCGACCTTCGACTACCTGGGCTTCCGCTCGACGCAGATGGCGGCTCAGCAGGCTTACGCGATGGCCGAGGTGTCGGCGCGCGACATCAGCTTCGCTGAAGTCCACGACTGTTTCACTTGGACAGAGATCTCCAATACCGAAGACCTGGGGTTCTGCAAGAAGGGAGAGGGCGGGCAGCTTGCGGCGGAGGGCCGAACGGGGCTCACCGGCGATATCCCAATCAACCCAAGCGGCGGCTTGAAGTCCTTCGGCCACCCGATTGGAGCCAGCGGCGTGCGGATGATTTACGAATGCGTAAAACAACTACAGGGACAATGCGGTGAGCGCCAAGTGAAGAACCCCCAACTCGGGCTAGCCCATAATGTCGGTGGGCCCGGGGCGGTTTCTTGCGTCATCATTCTCGGCAGCAACTGATCCGGGCGGTCGGTGATTCCTCCATCGCTGCGGAACCCCCACCTGCCGTGTCGTATTTCCCGACATGCCGGTGGTGGTGTTTTGCGACGCACGATGCTGCGTGCATGTGTTAATAGGCGCTAGGTCCCTGTTTCCTTTGCTCTTCTTCCCCGCTCCTGGGCGACGTATCGTGGCATGCTATCTGCTGTCTCGCCGAGCACCCCAACGTAAGCGAAAAACTGAACGGGAGTGATACGCATGGAAGCGGCAGTGTCGGCAATGCGGTGGTCCAAGGAGTACGACGGAACCAGCTTTGATGGCGTGCTGCCGAGGCTGGTTGAACCGGAGATCTTGCTGCCGTCGCAGTTCTTCGATCGTTTTCGTGCCCGCAGCATCCTGGAAGGTGAGCGGCGTCTCATGCTTGCCGTCCTCGAGGATGGTGTGATGTGCTTCCAGAAGTACACTGGGGCGACGCGACCGCGCGGGCGCAGGCTGTTTCAGGAGGCTGAAGACTGGCTGTTTGAAGAGGAGAACGACAGCTGGCCGTTCTCATTTGAATCCATCTGCTCGGTCTTCGACATCAATCCCGAATATTTTCGCCAACGTCTCAAACACTGGAAACAGCAGTTGCTCTCACAGCCGCCCGAGAGCCGCACCAAAGTGTCACGAGTTCGCCTGCGGGCGGCGCGGCGCCACAAGATCCTGCCATTCGTGCCCCGCCGGCGCCACAAAGCCGCGTCTCAAGCGACCGCTGCACACGTATGACGAGGACCGGTTGCGGCCTCAGCGATGGTCGCAGCCGGTTCGCGTTCAGACCGATTCGACTAACAAGGTCAGGAACTTCGCCAGCCAAGGCGCTAGCGAGAAGGTGCAGTACACCCCCGCCAGAAACATCAGGGCGGGTGCGACAATCTGGTGTCGCTGATTCCGGCTCAAGAGGAACAGGAGACCGCACGCTTTCGCCTTGAAGAGGAGCAGCGCGGGAGCAACTCCGAAGAGCTGAAAGGCGCTAACTAAGATGGGGTTGCCCTCTTTGAAGCCGATTTGCAGCCCTTGATAGGTCGCCACCGCGTCGAAGAGCTGGAGGGAGATGTTCAAGAGGAACAGGTCGTAGATTCGCCGTGGCTGCACAGTCATGATGCAAATTCAGCTTAGTGATCTATCAAGGCACGCACGGGCATACAAGGGAAAAATCTCTTGTCGGCCCACGAGTTAGTTGATAACCAGTGCCTCCCTGAGGCGGGCGATCTCAGCCCCTGAGTAACCCAGTACTTCGGAGAGCACGTAGTCCGTATGCTCGCCTAGGCAAGGGGCTGGACGACGCACGGTCACTGGGGTGCTCGACAGGCGCCAAGGAATGCCGATGTGTTGCCGCCTGCCAACCTCGGGATGATCGAGGTGAACGAAGAAGCCTGCCTGATTCAAGTGCGGATCCTCGGCGAGGTCCTTGTTGCTGCACGAGGTGAACGCGGGGATTCGGGCTTCCTGCAGGATGCGCGTGGCCGCCTCGGCGTCCTGTGTCAGCGTCCACTGCGTCACGATCCCTTCGAGACGGTCTTCGTTGGCCTTGCGAGCTGCCAGGGTCGCGAACTGTGGGTCGGTCGCCCACTCCGCGTGTCCCATGATGGCGGCCAAGCGTTGCCACTCGACGTCGTCGCGTACTGCGATCGATACCCACCGCTGCTCGCCGGCGCAGCGGAACACGCCGTGGGGCGCCATCGCAGAATCACGATTGCCGTCACGCGGTGGCTGTGTACGGTTCATCGTGTAGTCCATGACTCCCTCCGGGAGCACGGCGATGGTCGTCTGCTGCTGTGAGAGATCGATGAATTGACCACGACCGGTGCGGGCACGATAGAGCAGCGCCGCCAACACTGCGAACGCGCCATGCAGCCCTCCGGTTGGGTCGCCATAGGAAATCCCCGCATGCATCGGGGGCGAGCCCGCATACCCAGTCAGTGACGACATTCCAGACAAGGGTACCTGCGCCGGCCCATATGAAACGAACTCGCGTTCGGGCCCTGTGGCGCCGTAGCCGGACAACGCGATCATGATGATGTCGGGTTTCACCTGCCGCAGCGCCTCGTACCCGAGCCCGATCCGATCCATGACGCCCGCCGCAAAGTTCTCGCAGACGATGTCGCTCTTGGCGACCAGCTCCTTCGCGACGGCCACGGCCCGCGGCTGCTTGAGGTCGAGCGCCAGGCTGAGCTTGCCCTGGTTGTATTGGTTGAAATAGCCGCTGCGGTTGATGCCGAACTCGCCCCCGGCCCACGGCGGCAGCATCCGCGTCACACACGGCCGCGTCGCAGTCTCCACACGGATCACCTCGGCTCCCAAATGAGCCAGCTGCAGCGTGCAGAACGGACCGGCCCATACCCAGGTGAAATCCGCCACGCGAATGCCTTCCAGCGGTAACGCGGACGCCATGACGCTCAGATCACTCCACTCTGCTGCAACCTCTCGAGCTCCGCCGTCTCGATACCGAGCTGCTCGACGTACACTTCGTGATTGTGTTGTCCCAGCAGCGGTGCCGGCCGGCGTATGGCCCACGGTGATACGGAGAACTCGTATGGCGCACCCGGATACTGCAGCGCGCCGGCTTGCGGATGATCGATCACCGCAAAGAAGCCGCGCGACTTGAGGTGTTCCGAGGCCAGCAGGTCGGCCATTGTCGACACCGGCGCCAGCGGCACGCGCCGCGCCTGCCCGGCGCGGTAGAGCTCATCGACGCTCTTGTCCTGCACCCATTCCTGTAGGAGCAGCTTGAGCGCATCCCAGTTTGCCGCCCGGATCAACCGGTTCTCGAACAACTCCATGCCGGCCCACTCCGGGTTGCCCATCAGATCGACCCAGGTCTGCCATTGATGCTCTTCCACGCAGCAGAGAAAGATCCAACCGTCACGGCATTCGAGGAAGTCGAGCGGCTGAATCGGCTTCTGCCCCAACCGTGAGGCCACCAGGCCCATGTACGGCCAAAACTCGAACGTCAGCTCCAGGATGGCGGCGATGGATTCCTGGATCGAGATGGAAATGTGCTGACCCCGACCGCTGCGCAGCCGGGCGAACAGCGCGCCCAAGGCCGCGACGGCGGCGTTGAGCCCGCCCTGAAATCCTGCTTGTTGCCCGAATGCCTTCAGCGGCGGCAACTCGTCCGCGGCGGGCCCGCCGCCGTTGAGATACGCCACTCCGCCTGCGTTCCACAGCGTCAGGTCGGTTGCCTGGTAGTCTCGGTGCGGCCCCGTCAGCCCGAAGGGCGTGATCGACACCATCACGAGCTGGGGATTGTGCTCCGCCAGGCTGTCGAACTGCAGGCCGGTCTCCGGCATCTCGGGCGGCGGGAAGTTGTGCACGAGCAGATCGGCTCCGTTCACCAATTGCTTCAACAGCTCTTGGCCACGCGGTCGGGTGAGGTCCAAGGTGATGCTGCGTTTGTTGGTATTGAGGTACAGGAACAGGCCGCTCTTTTCCGAATGCGCGACCCCGCCCGGAAACGGCCCGCGTCGCCTGGCGTCATCCCCACACCTGGGCGGCTCGATCTTGATCACCTCGGCACCGAGATCGGCCATGAGCTTGGCGGCATAGGCCGCCGAGACCATCTGCCCACACTCGATGACTCGGGTTCCGGCCAGCGCTTGCTCAGACATGTCGCACCGCGTGGGTCGCAGCCTGTACCATGAAAGACGGCTGGTTGCCAGCGCCGCGCCGGGGAGCCGCCCCGCGCATCCGGCGCCGCTAAATTGCTTGACAATCGGCGCTGCGAGATGGTCAGGTAGGGGTATCGAGGAGTATCGATGATCGGATCGATTCGAGCGAGCCGGAACTGGCTGGCGTTGACGTGCGTCGCTGCGCTGGCACTCGCAGGCTGCGGTAACAACGGAGATGCGTCTGCAAACATCCCGCAACAACCGCCGCCGGTTGTTGCGTCAGTGAAGGGGCACGTGTTCACCCCGAATCCCGATGGGTTGCTCTCCGCCGCCGGCGGCTGGTGGCAGTGGCCGGATCAACTGCACTTGGCACCCGCTGCATTTGCGGGGACGACGGTCGGGACCGGGCTACTCGTACCGGTGATTCCGGGGCTGCCCGTCTCGCTGGCGCTCGTCAACGAAGGGGACGCGTCCAACGGCCAGATCGATACGCCGGAGTTGAAGGCCTCAGCGCTGACACAAGATGACGATCAAGGCGATTGCGTCCTGCAGCCCACCAACAATGACGCCTGCGGCCGCTACGAGATCATCAATAGCATCGCCAGCGACGTCGACACGTGTCGGCTGATGGTGGCGATCGGAAGCGGCGGCCAGGCCGGGACGCTGACGCGCGCCTTCGTGTTCTCGCACAACATCAACGTCGACGCCGTGAGCGAGGCAACCGTGCGCGTGGTGCTCGACCGCATCGCCCACTCGCAGGCCCAGCTGTGCCAGTTCACCTCGAATGCTCTCGAGGTGATCCACTCCAAGGTGTTCGATGCGGCGTACACGGCGACCGGCAGTACGGTTGCGGCAGTCAATCAGAGCGCCTTCGAAAAGGCGGTCACGAACAAGTCCGTGCAGAAAGCCTTGGACGACGTGACCGGCCCGCTCACCGCGCAGTGATGCGGTCAAGTCGGCGACCGTATGTGCGCCGGCAGTACCTCCAAGAGCCGACGCGGATCGGCGGGCTCCTCCGCGTGATGCAGAGCGGCGAGAAAGTCAGTGTGTGAGAAGTCGCTCGCCTTCCATTCGTGCAACACGACCCACGCCTGCGCCGAGTCGCGCACCAGGAAGTTGACGATCTGCTTCTCTGTGAGCCCGATGGCGGCGCGCTCGCTCGGCGTCATGCAGAAGAGCACGTAGCCGGCGTGGTTCGTCGTGACGAAGTACATGGATCCGCTCAGCCCCTGCGCCGCATCGGGCACACCCCGAGGTTGCCGTGTCGCACGGGGCGCGAGAAGCTCAGGATCTGTATGCCGCGGGCTCCGAAGCCGCCGACGTTGAGATAACCTCCATCGATCGTCCGAGAGCCCGACCAATCCCAGGTATTTTCCAGGAGGCGCGTCCCACGTGCTCCGAGATACAGCAAGGTGTCGTAAACGGTCTCGACTGCCGAACGGCGCCGGACCACCTGTTGCGACGCCCCGATCCTCTCCGCATAGCGGCGAACAACGGCATCCTGCTCATCAAAGGTGATGTTCCGGCTCTCGTCGAGGATCTGCTTGCGCACCAGCGCCCAACCGGGCGCGCATGTCTCGGTGGCGGCTAGCGGCTCGATCTCGATACCCCAGTCATCCTTGAGCTGATAGCCCATCTGGCGGAGGAACTTCGGATCGAAGGCATCCGGGAACCGCTGAATCATCTGCAACAAGGTCAGGGGAGCCTGATCGCTGGCACGGGGCACGCGCAACACGAGCATCTCGCCGGCGCCGTGAGCGGCGACGACGTCATCACTGGTAAATGGGATCGGCTCGTTCAGTGCCGCGGCGGGCATCGCACCGAAGACACGCGCAAGCTCGGCTGCGCCCAGCACGTCGTCGCCCAGAACGGCGCGCGCCTCCTCTTCACTGAGCCCCGCCATTCGGGCCTTATAACAGAGCGCCTTCTGGACTCAAGGTACTCCAGACCGCACTCGCCGCTGCGGCGTCAGCCGCCGAGCTGATACATGCTGCGGTCTTCGGTGGAGATGCCCAGCTTCAGGTGGTGACCGGTCGGCTTCGCGCCGACCGCGCGCAGTAACATGCTCCCGATGCGCGCATCGTCACAGCCGTCACGCAACGCGTGCCGCAAATCGAGCTCGTCGTCGTTGAGTAGGCAGAGGTGAAACTTGCCGTCGGCGGTGAGACGCATCCGGTTGCAGTTGCCGCAGTACGGTTGACTCACCGGGCTGATCAGCCCGACGACACCTGGTGCGCCCGGCAAACGGAAGTTCTGTGACTCGTCGGATGGATGCTGGTCGGGTAGCAACGACAGCGCACCGAGTGCCTCCTCGATGCGCTGCCGGGTGTCGACGTTCGAGACGTAGTTGGAGACCGCGAGCCGCGCGCACTCACCGCCGCCGAGCGGCATCAGCTCGATGAAGCGCACGTGCCAGTCGTGCTCGAGGGTCAGCCGCGCCATGTCGGCCACGTCCTCGTCGTTGTACCCGCGTGTGACCACGACGTTGAGCTTGACCGGCCGCAGCCCCGCAGCCTCGGCCGCTTCGATACCGGCCCAGATCTCCTGCACCGTGCCGAACCGCATGATGCGCTGCAGTCGCCCCGGGTGCAGTGTATCGACGTGGACGTTGACGCGCCGCAACCCCGCCGCCGCCAGCCGCTCCGCCAAACGCGGTAAGAGGATGCCGTTCGTGGTCATCGCCAGGTCGCGCAACCCGGGCAGACGGCCGAGCCGCTCGACGATATCGACCAAGTCCGGCCGCAACGTCGGCTCCCCGCCGGTCAGGCGGATCTTGCGGAACCCGACCGCCAACGCGGCGCGCGCAACACGCTCGATCTCCGCCGCGGTCAGCAGCTCCTCGGACCGAGCGAACTGCAGCCCGCTCATCGGCATGCAATACACGCAGCGCAGGTTGCAGTGATCGATGAGCGAGATGCGCAGGTAGTCGATGGTGCGCCCGAACCCGTCTTGCGGCATAGAACACCATGTTTCCCGAAGACTGAGCTAAGTCAAGCCAGCCCGCGGGCGCCACCAGTAGAAGACCGGAATGCCCGACGCCACGATCAGCAGGCCCGGCCACGTATACCGCGGCTTCACCACGAGCAGATCCACCATGATCAGCGTCGCCAGTACGATGTACGCCCCCGGGATGATGGGGTAGCCCGCGGCACGATACGGCCGTTCGACATCGGGTCGGCTGCTCCGCAGGATGAAGATTGCTCCGACCGTCAGCACGTAGAAGAGCAGCGCCGCAAAGATCACGTAATCGAGCAGGTCGCTATAGGTGCCCGACAGCGTGAGGACGGATGCCCAGATCCCCTGGAACACCAGCGCTGCGCCCGGGACACCGCGAGTGTTGAGAAAGCCGGCGACCGGGAAGAAGACGCCGTCGCGCGCCATCGCCCAGTAGACGCGCGCGCCCGCGAGAATCAGCCCGTTCTCGCAGCCGAACGTCGAGATCATGATGCCCACGGCCATGATGACCGCACCGCCGGGACCCAGCATGACTTCCATCGCCGCGGTTGCGACGCGATCGCTCGTCGCAAACTGGATCCCGCGCCCGCTCAACGTCACCGCAGCCGCGTCACCACTCAAGGGCAGGGCGGCGAGATAAACGAAGTTCGCGGCGAGGTACAACCCTGAGACCAGGAGGGTTCCGATCGCCAAGCTCCGCGGCACGCTGCGCGCCGGATCGCGCACCTCGGCGGCCGCGAAGGTGATGTTGTTCCAGGCGTCGGACGAGAACAACGCGCCGACCATGGCGGCGCCCATCAAAGGCAGCAACGACAGCGCGAATGGAGATGCACCCCAGAACGATTGGAGGTTGGTGTGCACTGCATCCGGATTCCAGCCGAACAGCAGACCGAAGATGACCAGCGCGAGTAGCGAGCCGACCTTGGTGGCGGTGAACACGTTCTGCACGAGTCGGCCGGTGCGCAGGCCGTTGGAGTTGGCGGCGGTGAGGACGGCGATCACGCCGATCGCTACGCCCTGCTGCGCCGAGAGCGGCAATGGACCAAGCCTCCACGACGCATCCAGCCCGGGCAGCAACACCGCCGCAAACTTCGCGAATGCCACCGCCACGGCGGCAATCGTCCCGGTTTGAATGACCAGGAACAACGTCCATCCGTACAGGAAGCCGAGCAGCGGGCCATAAGCCTCGCGCAGGTAGACGTACTGGCCGCCCGCGTGCGGCATCATGGCGGCCAGCTCACCGTAGCTCAGCGCGCCGATGACGGTCATCACTGCGGTGACCAGCCAGACTACGAGGAGCCAGCCAGGCGCGCCGACCTGCCGCGCGATGTCGGCGGAGACGATGAAGATGCCCGAGCCGATCATCGACCCGGCGACGACGGCGGTCGCGTCCCACAGGCCCAGGCCACGGACGAAACCACGTGTATCGCGCGTCGCTGATCGCATGGCGCTCGATCGAGTCTTCCGGCTGTATTAGCGACGGCGCGCGATGAACAGTCGGCGGGTCTGGTCAGCGCTGTCGAGCGCGGCGCGTCGCCGGCGCCGCGGCTGCCGCGGCCAGCGCCAGCTTGCTGTGGTGCCGGCTGTAGCCGAAGTAGATCATCATACCCACCGCCAGCCAGATCGTCAGACGTAACCAGTTGTGCCAGCCGAGCGACAGCATCAAGCCGACGTTGAAAAGAATGCCCAGGAGCGGCACCAGCGGAACGAGCGGACAGCGGAACGGGCGGCGCTGGTCGGGGTTGGTGTAGCGCATCACCCACACCGCTGCGCACACCACGACGAACGCGAACAACGTGCCGATGTTGACCATCTCCGCCAAGGCGTGGATGGGGAACAAGGCGGCGACGACCGCGACCACCGACCCGGTGAGGATCGTGGCTTTGTGCGGCGTGCGGAAACGCGGATGGACGGTGCCGAAGAACGAATACGGCAACAGCCCGTCGCGCGCCATGGCGAAGAACACGCGCGGCTGGCTGAG
>CAZCGA010000032.1:0-53752 GCA_964498075.1 uncultured Binatia bacterium (SeqCode)
TCATTGGCCCAACCGATCAGCACGCACCAGCTGATCCGAATCTCAGGGCGAGCGGAATCCTTCCTTGTTTTGAATGAGATGAACTCTGATACCGCTCGTGCTGAGGCTCTCGAAGCACGCGCTCCGCGTTTACCGACAGACCCGTTAAAGAGGGAGGAAGACCTCGCCGCGGCGCTCGAGGCCCTGACCAGCGCCGAGTTCCTCTACCCGCAGGCGCTCTATCCGGTGGCGGAGTACGCCTTCAAGCATCCGCTGACGCAGGAGGTGGCGTACCACTCACAGCTCGGCGAGCGGCGCAAACAGGTCCACGCCGCGGTTGCCCGCGCCATCGAGGCGCTGGATGCGGCGAAGCTCGATGAACGGGCCGCCCTGCTGGCGTATCACTGGGAGGCGGCTGACGAGCCGCTCACCGCGGCCGAGTGGCACCGGCGGGCGGCGGAGTGGATGGGCGGGCGCGATCGCACCGAGGCGCTGCGGCACTGGCAGCACGTGCGCGCCCTGCTGGGGCTGGTACCCCAGTCGGCCGAGACGCTGGCCCTGGGGGTGCTCGCTCGCGCCCAGATGATCCACAGCGGGGTTTTTGTCGGTCAGATAGGGGAAGAAGTCGCTACGCTGTTCGCAGAAGGAATCGATCTCGCTCAGCGTCTTGGTCATCCGGAGTCGCGAGTGCTGCTCCTCCTGTCCTACGGTTTTGCGAGGGTCTGGGCAGGTGCGATCGAGGACAGTCTCACCCACCTGAGCGAAGCGGTGCACCTGGCTGACCAATCGGGCAATGACGTGTTGCGTTCTCTCGTCCGAGGGTTGCCACCACTCGTTCTAGCCATTCGCGGCCGCCTGCGGGAGGCGTTGGCGATGACGGAAGAGGCGGAGACACTCTGCGGCAGCGACCCCGACGCGGGGACGCAGATGCTCGGGTTCAGTCCGTATGGAATGACGCTGGCACACCGTGGGATCGTGCTGACGCTGCTCGGGCGTCTTGCGGAGGCGGCACAGGTTCTGGAGCGCGCCATCGCCCTCGCGCAGGTTCGCCGCGATACCGAGGTGCTCATTGTCGCCCACGTGGACAGCGTCGACTGGTGCTGGTTCGCGGGTGACGCCGCGCGCGCGTTGCACCACGCACGCCGCGTCGTCGAGCTAGCAGAAGCCTCGACAAGCACAGCTACAGGCCTCGCGGCATCGGTGGTGCTCGGCCGAGCCTTCCTGCTGAACGAGCAGTGGTCCGATGCAGCCGCTACGCTCGAACAGGCGCTGGCTGCGATGCGCGAGCGCCAAGCGGGGTTGCAGCTCGAGGCGTTCGTCCTCGCAAACCTGGCGCAAGCTGTGGCTGCCCTCGGCGACTTCGGCCGTGCCCGCGGGCTGGCTGACGAGGCTGTCTCGACGGCGCAACAGCGGCATACCCTCGAGGTGGCTCCACTGCTGGCGCGCGCACACGTACAGCGGCTGAGCGACGGCGCGCCGGCCGCGGCGGTGATCGAGGCCGATCTGCAGCGGGCCATGGCGGAGGTGGAGCGGACGGAGGCCCGTGTCTATGCGCCGCTGATTCACGTCGAGCGCGCCGAGCTGGCGCGGCTGCTGGGCGACGAAGCAACATGCCAGCGCCAGCTGCGCGAAGCGCACCGGCTGTTCGTCGCGATCGGCGCCACGGGCCATGTGGAGAGAATCAGCCGTCAGCTGTCAGCGGTCCAGCAAGGGGAGAAGGCGAAAGAGAAAGGGTCAAAGCGGAAGGACCGAGGAAGAAGAGGCAAGAAGTAGGAGACTCGTGTGGCTCACGAACTGATCTCCGGGGGGAAGGCACGATCGATGGCTGAGCACGAACAATGAACTGCACCGCCTGTGGCTTCGAAAATCCCAGCGGGATGGGTTTCTGCGGCAAGTGCGGAAGGTCTCTGACCGGCCGGTGCCCGCACTGCAGCTTCGACAACCCAGTCGAGTTCGACTTCTGTGGCCGGTGCGGTGCGGCGCTGGAAGCAGTCGATAGTCAGCAGTCCCTCGATACGCCTGTCCTGAGCCCAGCCGAAGGGCGCCCCGAGAAGACGGGCGCTACTCGGGATGATCGGCGCGCGGATCCCCGTGGGTATACTCCCCGCCATCTCGCCGACAAGATCCTCACTTCCCGCGCCGCGCTCGAAGGCGAGCGCAAGCAGGTCACCGTGCTGTTCGCCGATGTGAAAGGGTCGATGGAGCTGGCGGAGCAACTCGATCCCGAAGAGTGGTCGCAAATCATGAACCGATTCTTCCAGATCCTCTCTGACGGCGTCGAGCGTTTCGAGGGCTTCGTCGACAAGTTCACCGGCGACGGCATCATGGCGCTGTTCGGCGCGCCGATCGCCCACGAGGACCACGCCCCGCGCGCCTGTTACGCGGCGCTGCATCTGCGCGAAGAGCTCCGCCGGTATGCTGATGAGCTACGCGTCTCGCACGGTCTCAACTTCTTCGTGCGCATCGGGCTCAACTCGGGTGAGGTGATCGTCGGCAAGATCGGCGACGATCTGCGCATGGACTACGCGGCGCAAGGCCACGTCGTCGGCCTGGCGCAGCGCATGGAGCAGCTGGCCGAACCCGGATGCGTGTGCCTGACGCAGCACACGGCGGCGTTAGTGAGCGGCTACTTCACGCTCCGCGACTTGGGGGAGTTGAGCATCAAGGGCGTGCAGGACCCGCTCCATGTCCACGCGCTCGAAGGCGTAGGCACGGTGCGCACCCGCCTGGAGCAGTCGCAGGCGCGCGGCCTGTCACGCTTCGTCGGCCGGGTGCGTGAGATGGAGTTGCTGGAAGTGGCCCTGGCGCACGCCTGTGAGGGGCACGGGCAGGTGGTGGGCATCGTCGGCGCAGCCGGTGTCGGCAAGAGCCGGCTCTGCCTGGAGTTCGTCGACCGCGTGCGCATCAAGGGCGTTGTCATCCGGCAAGCGCACTGTCCACCCCACGGCAAGGCGATTGCGTTGGTGCCCATCCTGGAGTTGCTGCGGGGCTACTTCGGCATCACCGAGCGCGACGCCCCGCAAGTGGCGCGCGAGAAGATCGCCGGGCGTCTCCTGTTGCTCGATGACTGGTTCCGCGAGCTGCTGCCCACGGTGTTCGACTTCCTCGGTGTCGTCGACGCGGCGGCACCCGCGCCAGCCGGCGACCCGGAGGCCCAGCAACGGCGGCTCTTCGCCTTCCTGCGACGGCTCGTGCAGGCGCGCAGCGAGCGAGAGCCCGCCGTCCTGCTGTTCGACGACCTGCACTGGATTGATCCCGCCAGCGACGCCGTGCTCGCACAGTTGGTCGAGGCCACCGCTGGCACGCGCACGTTGCTGGTGGCGAACTTCCGGCCGGAATACCACGCCGACTGGATGCAGAAGCCGTCGTACCAGCAGACCGCGCTGCAGCCGCTCGGACCGGAGGCCATCGCGGAGCTGCTGCACGAGCTGCTCGGCGACGACTCATCGCTCGGCGACCTCACGGAGCGCATCCGCGAGCGCACCGGCGGCAATCCGTTCTTCATCGAAGAAGTCGTGCTCGGGCTCGTGGAGGCCGGCCATCTGGCGGGTGCAAGAGGGGCGTACCGTCTCGCACGGGCGATCGATGCGATTGCGATCCCGGCGAGTGTGCAACCCGTGCTCGCGGCGCGCATCGATCGCTTGCCGGCGCGTGAGAAGGAGGTGCTGCAAGCAGCAGCGGTGATCGGCAAAGAGTTCAGCGAGCCGGTGCTGCGGCAGGTTGTGCGGGCTGTAGGGGCACGGCATGCCGTGCCCCTACAGCCCAAAGACCTC
Organism: uncultured Binatia bacterium (SeqCode); assembly: GCA_964498075.1. Taxonomy (GTDB): domain Bacteria; phylum Desulfobacterota; class Binatia; order HRBIN30; family HRBIN30; genus CAZCGA01. Next base: position 3,753 of record CAZCGA010000032.1, read on the forward strand.
ACCGCCGCGCTACACGCACTGACTGCGGCCGAGTTCATCTATGAGCAGGAGCTGTATCCGGTGGCGGTCTACGCCTTCAAGCATCCGCTCACCCAGGAGGTCGCCTACCAGTCGCAGCTCACCGACCGCCGCCAGCGCCTGCACGCGGCGACGGCGCGTACGATTGAAGGGCTCGACCCGCAGCGGCTCGACGAATACGCCGCCCTGCTGGCGCATCATTGGGAGGCGGCCGGCGAGCCGCTGACCGCAGCAGACTGGCACCGTCGCGCTGCAGAATGGCTCGGCGGGCGGGACCGTGTGGCGGCGTTGCACCACTGGCAGCGGGTCCGCGTTCTCGTTGGTCCGGAACCCGCGTCGCAGGAACAGATCGCCCTGGGCGCTCTCGCGTGCGCGCAGATGCTGCGCACCGGGGGGTGGGTCGGCCAGCAGGCGGAGCAAGAGGTGTCTGCGGTATTCGCCGAAGGGGTCGCGCTCGCCATCCGTCTCAGCGATCCGACGTTGCACGTCATGCTGCTCGATTCCTACGGCCTCGCCCGGTTTGTTGCCGGCGCGTTGGAAGAGGGCCTCACCGCGGTGCGCGAGGCCGTCCGCCTGGCGGACGAAGCCGACAACGCGCTGCTCCGGTTCCTGTCTCGCGTGTCGTTAGGCCCGATGATGGCCGTCACCGGGCACCTCAGAGAGGCGATCACGGTCAGTGACGAAGTCGAGCGGCTGTGCGGTGGTGACCCGGAGCTGGGCGTGCAGTTTGCCGTCTTCAGCCCGTACGGACTGACGCTGGTCTTTCGGGGGCTGGCGCTGGCCGAGGTTGGCCGCCTGCAGGAGGCGGCGCGGGAACTGGAGCGCGCGGCGGAGATCGGTCGCGGGCGCGGCGACCAGGACGTCCTGCTCATGAGCCACGTGATGAGCACTATCTGGTGTGATCTCATGGGCGATGCCATCGGCGCCTTGCACCACGCCCGCCACGCCGTCGAAGTGGCCGAGACCAGGAGTATCGCGTCGATGAGCGTTGCGCAGTGGACGCTGGGCCTGGCCCTTGTCTTGAACGATCACTGTCGAGAGGCCGCCGAGACGCTGGAACGGGCGCTGGCTGTCATGCGCGAGCACCGGATAACACTCCAGGCCGAGGCGATCGTGCTAACCAATTTGGCCGAAGCGTATCTTGGCTGCGGCGACGTGACACGGGCGCGGGCGAGCGCCGACGAGGCCGTTGCGCTAGCGCGGAGGCGTCACACCATCGAGCTCAGGCCTCTCCTTACCCACGCACGTGTGCTGCTCGGCAGCGAGGGGGCAGCGGCGGCCGCCGAGGTGGAAGCGGGGCTGCGCGACGCCGAGGCAGACGTGGAGCGCACCGAGGCCCGCGTATACACGCCCTTCATCCACGTCGAGCGCGCCGCGCTGGCGCGGCTCCTCGGCGACGAGGCCGCGTATCAGCGCGAGCTGCGCGAAGCGCACCGGCTGTTCACCGCGATGGGCGCGACGGGGCATGCGGAGAGAATCAGCCGTCAGCTCTCAGCGGTCAGCACTCAGCCAGAGGAGTGATGCGCGAATGATGCACACCTGCTCAGCCTGTGGTCACGAGAATCTCGAGACACCGAAGTTCCGTGCTGGCTGCGGCGCAGCGTTGGGCCGGGTCGCAGGATTAGCGCAGCGGCTCTTCGCTGTGCCACAGGCCGAGGGCCACGTGCAGCGCGTGATCGACTTGTTGCAAGTACTTGCGGGGCAGGGTGCCGAGCAGGTCGCCGAGTTGCGCCTTGAAGAGCGTGTAGACCTCGTTGCACTTCGCCAGGCTCGATTGCGGCAACCCCGCCACACCGCGCGGCAGTTCGACCTCCCAGTCATACGGCCCAGGCAGGCGGCGCACGGATGTGAGGTGGACGACCAGGACCTTCTGATAGCGGTCGTTCACGTTGAAGCTGTCGTCGGAGACGATGAGGAAGGGGCGCCGTTTCCGTGTGACGCCCGGGACCGCAGGGTTACCCCAGCGCACTTCACCTCTGCGCACGTCGCGCCTTCCGTGCCGGCCGTTCGTCGAATGCCTGCCAGGAAATCAGCTCGGCGTCCTCGCCGCGACTCACCTCTTCACAGTAGCGTGCCACCTGCTCCGCGAGCCGCGCGCGTCGCAAGCGTTCGAGCTTCTCGGCGACGGCCTCGCGCACGAACTCGGACACCGTTCGGTACCGCCCTCCCTGCACCAGGGCGCCAATTTCCTCCAGATGCTCCTTGCGGGCGCTGATGACTGCCTTCTGTTTCGAAACCGCCATGAGTGGTGCACTAACATAGTGCACCTGTATGGTCAACCCATTTGTGGTGAGGACCAGGATCATGCCGACATCCCACTGCCGTCAGTGCGGCCCGCGACGGGGCACGCGGATCGGCGGGGCAGAAAGCGGGAGGCTGGGAGTACGATGAAGTGCTCGAACTGCGGTGTCGACAGCCCGGCGACTTCAAAGTTCTGCCTGGAGTGTGGCGCGTCCTTCGCACTGCGTTGCCCGAAGTGCGGCACCGAGCTGCCGCTCGCGGCCAAGTTCTGCAATGGGTGCGGTGCTTCTCTAGCTGAAAGCGGCAAGCGAAAAGCTGAAAGCACCCACCCTGAACCCCGATCCCTGAACCCCGAACCCCGCACGTACACCCCCCAAGCATGGAACGCTTCGCGGCGCTGCTCGCCGAGGGCGTGCACCGCTTCGAAGGCACGGTCACGCAGTTCACCGGCGATGGGATCATGGCGTTGTTCGGCGCGCCGATCGCGCATGAAGACCATGCGCAGCGCGCCTGTTACGCGGCCCTGCACTTGCGCGATGAGCTGCGACGGTACGCCGATGAGTTACGAGTCCGACAGGGCCTCAGCTTCTCGATACGCATGGGGCTGAACTCCGGCGAAGTTGTGGTTGGGAAGATCGGCGACGACCTGCGCATGGACTATACAGCGATGGGGCACGCCGTGGGCCTTGCCCAACGGATGGAGCAGCTCGCCGCCCCCGAACGCGCCTACCTCACGGAACACACGGCCAAGCTGATCGCCGGCTACTTCGGGTTGCGTGACCTCGGGCCGTCGCAGGTGAAGGGCGTCCGCGAGCCGCTGCGCATCTACGAGTTGGAAGGCGCGGGGACGCTGCGCACGCGCCTGGATGTGTCGCGCGCCCGCGGCTTCTCGCGGCTGGTGGGACGTGCCGACGAAATGGCCGCGCTGGAGCTGGCGCTCAAGCAGGCGGTCGACGGCCGTGGCCAGGTCGTAGGCATCGTCGGCGAGCCGGGCGTCGGCAAGAGCCGCCTGTGCTTCGAGTTCACCGAGCGCTGCTGCGCCCGCGGCGTACCGGTCTACGAGGCGCACTGCCCGGCGCACGGCAAGACACTGCCGTTTCTCCCCATGCTGCAACTGCTGCGCAGCTACTTCGGCATCACCGACGGCGACAGCGACGACGCGGCACGCAAGAAGATCGCCGGTACGCTCGTGCTCGTCGAGCCCGCCTTCCAAGAGCTATTGCCGCTGGTGTTCGACTTCCTCGGCGTGCCTGATCCTGAGCGCCCCGCCCCGCGGATCGACCCCGAAGCGCGCCAGCGGCAGCTCTTCGGTTTCGTCCACCGCCTGCTGCAGAACCGCTCGCGCGACGCCGCCTAAGGGGTTGCCTCCCGTGCGCTCGGCGATGCGCGGTGACGACGTCACCGCGATCGCAGGCGATCATAGGCGGCGTCCTTGCGATTGTCCCACAACTCGGCGAGCAGTGGGTCCGCCTTCGCGTTCAGCGCCAGCAGTTCCTCGCCCTCGTCCCCCAGGTCTTCGCGCAGGCGTTCTTCAATCGCGTCCAGGACGTACTGCCGCACGGTCACATCGCGCCGTGCTGCCGCCAATCGCAGCCGGCGGCGAACCTCCGGCACCACATCGACGCTGACTCGCGGTCGCTTGGCCGAGGACTCCATGGCTCGCGGCATTGCATGCCACCTCCGCGCGCAGCGTGTCAGTGCGCCTCCATGGTGTCAATGACACCATCCTGCCCGATCGGCGGTGGGCAGTGCGTGCCCGTGGCACCCCGCCGAACGTCAAGGAGCTTCTAGCAATGGACTGTGCGTGCGGCTTCGAGAATCCGGCGGGCCTGCGCTTTTGCGGTGCGTGCGGCACCGGGCTTCCGATCGCGTGCGGGGCGTGCGGGTTCGGGAATCCGCCGAGCTTCAAGTACTGTGGCGGCTGCGGCGCTGCTCTAGCTGAAAGCGACAAGCGAAAAGCTGAAAGCACCCGAACCCTGAACCCCGAACCCCGCACCTACACCCCCAAGCATCTCGCCGACAAAATCCTCACCTCGCGCGCCGCGCTCGAAGGCGAGCGCAAGCAGGTCACCGTGCTGTTCGCCGACGTGAAGGGCTCGATGGAACTGGCGGAGCAGCTCGATCCGGAAGAGTGGCACAAGATCCTGGATCGTTTCTTCCACATCCTCACCGACGGCGTGCACCGCTTCGAAGGCAATCGCAGCAGCGACGCGGTGTTGGGCCAGTTGATCCCCTCGACCGGCGACACCCGCACGCTGTTCCTGCTCAACTTCAGGCCGGAGTACCACGCGGAGTGGGTGACGCGGGCGGACTACCAGCAGCTGGCGCTGCGCCCGCTCGGCCCCGAGGCCACGGCCGAGCACGAGCAGCGCCGTGGCCACGAGGCTGAAGTTCCGGCGCTCGGATCCCCTCGGGCGCCGGCAGGTCAAGTGGGTGGTCTACGGCTTTTACGTGGGCACGCTGCCCTGGGCCGTCCACCAAGCCGCCGCCCAGCTGGGCGTCTTGCCCGAGTGGATGGGCGCGCTCTGGGCCACGCTCTGGGCGGTTGCATTCATCGCGGCGGTGGCGATTCCGCCAACGCCGCAGTTGACGGGTGCGCAAGGGACGGATGTAGGCTCTGTGTAACGGTACAAGGCGGTGACAAGGCGACTCCGGCGGCAGTCCGCGTGGGCACGGTAACGGCAATGGAGCTTCGGAATCATACGGGGCGGGTGTTGCAGCGCGTCGCGCACGGCGAGCGGCTCGTCGTTACGCGGCGCGGGAAGCCGTTGGCAGTCGTGCAGCCGGCGCGTGAAGCATGCCGGCGAACATCGAAGTCGCCTTCTGCCATCATTGCTGAGGGCGTTGGCCTGCTGTCGGGTTCAGGGAGCGTGGAGAAGTTCCTGGCTGAGAGATGGGCAGAGGTCGAGCGCGAGACGCGCCGATGGCGGCGCAAACGTTAGGTGGGCATGCTGTTGCCGTTCGTTCGGCTCTGGGACGACAATGTCGAGCTCGACGACTTTGCCCGATACTATTTCTACATCCATAAGCTCGTGGGTTTCGCGCTCGGATCGTTCCTGGTGGCCGGCATCTCGGGACTGACGCGCTGATATCTCCCGGTGATCAGTTGCGCCCCGCCGTCTGCGGCGCCGACGTACAGGACCCTCCCGACAACATGCGTAGGTACCTGGGCTCCGTCGGAATCAGCGACCGCTTGAAGCACGCGACGACGTCGCTGTTCTGGATCTTCCCGTCGCCGCCGCACGTCGGCGGAACGTCCTCTGGAACCGGGTCCGACGCCGCGAAGCGCGCGCTGTCCGCGGGAGGCGGACCCAACAGCGACGCCTTGAACAGGGCGACGACGTCGGCGTTGGTGATCGCGCCGTCGCCGAACTCGCCTGCGGCGTTGCCGGTACTCGGCGACACGTCGCAGACGAGAAAGGTCGCCAGCGGTGTGTTCGTGCTGGTCGCTGTGAAGGTTGCCGTCGGGGTCAGCGTGGCAGTCGCCGTGGGTGTCGGGATAGCACTTGCCGTCGGCGTGGCGGTCGCTGTCGGTGTCGACGTGGAGATCGCTGCGACGATGATCGATCCGTTCACCCCCGTCATGGGCAGCTCGGTTGCGCCGTCGATGGTTCCAGATGGGTTGATCAGCGTCACCGCGTAAGTGTGGCCCGCCTGGGCCGAGGCCGGGATCTTGACGTTGAGCGTACCCAGCGGCGCCGTTCCCATCAGCAACGGATCGAAGCTCGAAAACCATCCCACCAGCGCCGTTGCCTTGCCGACTTTGGCGTTCTGGCCCGGCGGACCCACCAAGGAGACGAATGTCACCGCGGTATCGAGCGTCGGCGCGCCGGCACCCGGCACCACCGTGAGGTTGAGCTGCAGAGTCGCACACGACGTCGCCGGCTGCAGCACGATCCTGATCGGCACTGCCGCGGTCGATCCCGGCAATGCCTCGGTGCTGCCGGCATTGACCGTGGTCTGCGGGTGCACCGGGCTTGCCGTCGCGACGCACACGAAGGCACCAAGGATCATTGCGCGAAACCAACGCTGCGGCATCGCCCCCACTCCCCATCCGTGCACGGAACGAATCGGTGTCATCCTCCGGAAGCCCTCGAGGGGAAGCGTGGGGCGCGAACCACAGGGAGACTCACCGCGCCATCCGGCGCCTGCTGCAGGCGTGTGACGTCCGCGGCGACGCCATCGGCAAACGAGTCGAGCGCCACGGACCCAGACTGGCGCACACGGTCCAGCCCCCGCGCCAGCAGCTTGAGTGCGCCGGCCCGCACGCCGGTCTCGACCTTGGCGTAGCCGGCGGCGATCTGCACCAGGCCTTGCAGCAGCAGCTTCTCGGGGCCGACGGTCTCCAGCCAGAGGTCCTCCCAGATCTCGTGCGCCGTGAAGAAGCGGCCGGTGTTGAAGGCGTCGGCGCCGCGGGTGAAGCGCGGATCGGAGAGCGCCGAGGCGTTCACGCCAGCGCGCACACGGCCGCACGGCTGGAGATCGCGACGCTGCGGCGCGCCTGCCGCAACGGATGGCGATCGAAACCGTTCGTGCAGTAGCCGAGCGAGATGCCGCTCTCCGGATCACCCCAGGCGATCTGTCCGCCGGCGCCGTTGTGTCCGAACATCAGCTCCGAGCCGGTGCGGCCGAAGCCGCGGTAGGTCTTGTCTTCGTCGCCGGCGATGATGATGCCGAGGCCGCGGTTGGCGCGCTTGCCGAAGATAGGGTCGGTGAGGTCGCCGCTGCGGATGCGGCGCGCCAGGTCGACGGTCTCCGGGCGCCAGATCTGCGCGCCGTCGTGGGCGCGCCCGCCGGCGAGCAGCGCCTGGTAGAAGAGCGCCAGATCGGCCGCGGTCATCACGCCGCCGCCACCCGGCACGCCCACCTCGCGGACCGCGGGATGGTTGAAGCCCTGCAGCGCTTCCTCGGTGACCTCGCCTTCCGGAATCTCGGGAAAGCCCAGCGCCTTGAGCTCCGCGGGCGTCGGCGCCGTGCCGACGTGCGCGATGTCCGCCAGGCGCCCGTGCAGCGCCCGCGGCAGGCCGACGTGTAGATCGTGCAGCCCGAGCGGCGCGGCGATGCGTGCGCGCACGAACTCGCGAAACTCCATCCCCGAGCGCCGCTCAACGATCTCGGCGATCACCCACATGCTGGAGGTCGGGTGATACTCGAAGCGCGTGCCGGGCGTCCAATTGAGCTTCCACTTGGCGAAGCGCGCCAGACGCTTGGCACGATCTGGCCAGTCGGTGGGAATGAAGGGCGCCTGCGGGAACCCCGCCGTGTGGGTGAACAGCTGCTCGACGATGATCACGTCTTTCCCATGCGTGGCGAACTCAGGGATGACGTCGGCGACGCGCTCGTTGAGCCGCAGCTTCCCCTCCTGAATCAACAGCCACGCCGCCGCCGACGTGATCGCCTTGGTGGAGGAGAAGACGACGTAGAGCGTGTCGTTGGTCGCCGCGGCGCTGCGGCCTTCGTGGGTCACACGCCCGAAGGTGCGCATCGCGGCGATTTTCCCGCGGCGTGCCACGGCGATCTGCACCGACGGCAGCAGCCCCTCAGTCACTTCCTTCCCGGCGCGCTCGAACAGGGCGTCCACCTTGGCAGGATCTACTCCGACCGCTTCGGGTGCGGCGGCGAAAAAATGGGCGTCTGGCATCGCGTCTCCCTTCGGTTTCAATCGGCCAACAGCTGCGTCAGCAGCTTGCGTAGCTTCGGGGTGTTGTGCAGCGACTGCTTGAGCTGCGGCAGGGTGCGGGCGTCGATGATGAGCGGCGAGCGCTGAAAGCCGCCGCGATGGTCGTAGTGACAGAAGCGGATCGCGTAGTTCCCCGCGGCTTCGCCTTCGAGAAACTTGAGTAGCTGCAGCGTCGGCCGGTGATAGGGTGTCGCGAACTGCGCCTCCTCCTCGATCACGCCGCTGCCCCAGTGCAGCGAAAACGTCTTGGCCGCTGGCTTGGCCGTCTTCACCATGCATCGTCCTCCCGGTTGTGGCCGTCGCCCTCCTTGTACGGAATCCTCTGCCGGTTGCGCAAGCCTCCAGGTATTGCGCTGTGCTGGGTGAATGCTCTACGTGAATCGAGGTGCCCATGAAGCGCAGCGAGGAGCGGATTCTCACGACGCATGCGGGAAGCCTGCCGCGCTCCAAAGAGCTGATGGAGATGCACGTCCGCCGCAGCCGCAACGAACCCGTCGACGCGGCGGCGTTCGTTGATGCGGTGGAGCAGTCGACCCGATACGTCGTTGCGCAGCAGCTGGCCGCGGGGATCGACGTCGGCAACAACGGCGAGCAGCCGCGCGAGAGCTTCTTCACCTACGTGCGCGAGCGGCTCAGCGGCTACGGCGGGCAGAGCCAGCGTTCCGTCCCGCAGGACATCATTCACTACCGCAGCTTCCTCGACCTCAAGCTACCGGATTTTTCGCGGCGCATGGTGAGCGTCATGAACGCGCCCAAGGCGATCGGCGCGGTGCGCTACGTCGACCGCTCCCTCGTCGAAAAGGAGTGCGCGGACTACCAGCGGATCGCCGGCGAGCAGCCGTCGCGCTTCACCGAATCGTTTATGACCGCCGCCTCGCCGGGCATCGTCGCGGCGGCGATGCTGAACGAGTACTATCCCAGCCTCGACGCGTACGTCGGGGCCGTCGCCGATGCGTTGAAGACCGAGTACGAGCACATCGTGGCACAGGGGTTCATCTTGCAGCTCGACTGCCCCGACCTTGCCATGGAGCGGCACCTCACCTTCGCCGAGCGCCCGCTTGCCGACTTCCTGCACTTCGTGGACGGCACCATCGGAGCGATCAACCGGGCACTGCAGAACATCCCGCGTGATCGCGTCCGCATGCACGTGTGCTGGGGGAACTACGAGGCGCCACACCACCTCGATGTGCCGCTGGACGACATCCTGCCACACTTGTACGAGGCGCGCGTCGGCGCGCTCATGCTGTCGATGGCCAACCCGCGCCACGCGCACGAGTACCGGTGCTTCGGCCGCTGTCCCTTGCCGGACGATATGCTGCTGGTGACCGGCGCGATCGATACGACGACCAACTACATCGAGCATCCGGAGGTGGTGGCCGAGCGCATCGAGCGGGCCGCCCACGCGGTCGGCGATCCGCGCCGCGTGCTCGCTGGCACCGACTGCGGCTTCGACACCGCTGCCGGTCTCGGCGAGGTGGCGGAAGAGGTGGTGTGGGAGAAGCTCCGGGCGCTGCGCGCCGGCGCCGACCTCGCCACCCGCCGGCTTTTCTAGGCAACAGAAGCGGCGCAACCGCCGGCCCCGCCTGCGGTCGCAGACGATGGGGTTGACAAGAGTTCATCAATGCAATAGATTACCATCTGGTATGAAGAGGCAACCGGTGAGAACGGACCATCTGGAGCGCTTCGAGGCGCTGTGCCGTCAGCAAGGGGTGCCGCTCACGGTGCAACGGCGTGTGATCCTCGAGTCGCTCGCCGGACGCGAGGACCATCCTACCGCCGACGACATCTTTCACGCCGTGCAGGCGCGCATCCCCGGAGTGTCACGGACCACGGTCTACCGGGTGCTCGACACGCTGGTGCGGGCGGGTGTCGCCAGCAAGGTCGCCCATCCCGGCGCCAGCATCCGCTTCGATGCCAAGGTGCACCGGCACCACCATCTCGTGTGCCGCGCCTGCGGCAAGGTGCGCGACTTGGAGGACGCCGCGCTCAACGCGGTGCGGCTGCCGCGCACGCACCGCTATGGATTCGAGATCAGCGACTACTCGATCCACTTCACGGGTGTCTGCGCCGGCTGCCGGGGCGGACGCGCCAAGGCCGGAGCCAAACGTGGACGGTCGAGTGTGACGAGTGAAGGAAGAAAGGAGCGATGAGGATGAAACCGAACATTGGAATGACCGACAAGGACCGCGAGGCAGTGGTGAAAGTTCTCAATACGTTGCTGGCGGACGAGTACGTCCTCTACACCAAGACGCGCAACGACCACTGGAACGTCGTCGGCCCGCAGTTCAACGATCTGCACAAGTTCTTCGAGGCGCAGTACACCGAGCTGAACGACATCGTCGACGACGTTGCCGAGCGTGCCCGCGCACTCGGGGGAAACTCGCTGGGGACGCTGACCGAGTTCCTCAAGCAGACCCGACTGAAGGAGCAGCCGGGGCAGTATCCGGATGCCGCGACGATGATCGGCAACCTGCTCGCCGATCACGAAGCGGTAATTCGCAGCTTGCGCACGGATCTGCAAACGGTCGGCGACAAGTACCACGACGCCGGCACCAACGACTTCCTCACCGGGCTGATGGAGCAGCACGAGAAGATGGCCTGGATGCTGCGCGCGTTCCTGGAAGGGTAGGGGCGAGGCATTTCCGATCGGGTTCGGGCGGCCGTGGGCTCGTTCGACGCGACGCATCGGGTTCACCGCCACGTTTGCGAGCGACGGGAAATGCCTCGCCCCTACACCGCGCCGTCTAGAATCCGATGCGCCGCATCACCGCCCGCGGCAGGCAGCGGATCACCAGCATGATCCACCGCCAAACACCCGGCACAAACACCACCGGCTGCCCGCGGTCGATCGCCCGCAACACGCGGCGGGCAACCGCCTCCGGCTCGCCGGCGAACGGCGGCGGCTGCAGCCCCGCGGTCATGCTGGTCCTGACGAAGCCGGGCTTGACGGTGACGGTACGCACACCCTGCGCGCGGAACTTGTGATCCAGACCCTCCAGGTAATGCGATAAGCCCGCCTTCGCTGCGCCGTAGAGGATGACCGGCTTGCGGGCGCGCTCGCCGGCCACCGAGCTGAACACGCACAGCGTGCCGCCGCCCGATGCCAGCAGGCGCCGCCGTGCCTCCTCGCAAAAGTGAATGGTGTTGGTGAAGTCTGCCGTGAGCAGGTCATCACGCAGCGCGGCGTTCGCCTCGATCGCCTCCTGCGCGGCAAACAGGCCCGCCGTGACGACGACGGTGTCGAAGCCGTCGAGCCTAGCGGCAGCTTCGTTGAGTGCCGGAGCGAAAGTCTCCGGACGCAGCAGATCGCACTGGGCGACGCCGACCGTGCCGCCGCCGGCGAGAATCTCCAGATCTCGGGCGCTGCGCTGCAGGTCGTCGAGGTAGCGGCCGAGCAGGAAGAGCCGGTCGCCACGCAGCGCCATCAGGCGCGCCAGCGCCCGGCCCATCCCCTTCGTCGCACCGAGCAACACCACCTTCACGACGCGTCTCCGAGCACGCGCACCGACTGCGCGCTGCGCAGCTTGCCGTCCGGATCCCACTGTCGCCGGACGCGATTCCAGGCGTCGAGGCGCGGCTCCATGGCGCGGAAGTGCTCGGCGCGGGTGAACGCGTCCTTGGCGAGGTACACGCGTCCGCCTTCGGCGATGACCGCTTCGTTCATTGCGTCGACGAGCCGCTGCGTGGCCGCGCCCCGATTGGGGAAGTCGAGCGCGAAGGTGATGCCGGGCTTGGGGAACGAGAGCATTCCCTTGCCTTCGGCGCCGCAGTCCTTGACCACGCACAGGAACGGTGCGCCGCCGTGCTCGCGCATCACTGCGAGCAATCGGTGCAGCGACGGATCGGGTCCGGCGGCCGGCACGACGCTCTGGTGCTGCGTGAAGCCACGCGAGCCGTAGATGCGGTTCCAGTTCCGGACGGCGTCGAGCGGGTAGAAGAACGTCTGCGGGTGGATGATGCCGCGCCGTACCGCGGCGCCGTGGCGCCAGTAGTACAGGGCGTTGAACGTCCGCACCGCCCAGGCCTGCAGGACCCAGTTCGGCAACACGAACGGCACGGCGACCGAAGGCTTGCGAGGTGGAGACTGCGTCGGCGCTTCCGACGGTTCTGCCCAGCGGCCGCGCATCACGATGCCGCGTCCCGTCGCCACGTCCGTGCTCAGACCGTCCATCCAGCACACCGTGTAGGGCCACGCCGCGCTCGACTGCTTCAAGACTTCGATGAGCCGGTCGAGGTTGGACACCCGTTCGCTCTCCGCCAAGATCCACGGCGACGGGACGCGCTGCAGCCGGAACTCGACTTCGAGGATGTGGCCGGTCAGTCCCATGCCGCCGAGCGTCGCCCGGAACAGCTCCGGCTCCCGCGTGTCGGAGCATTCGATGATGCGCCCGTCGGCGACGCGCAGTGTGAGGCCCGTCACGTGCGCGCCGAAGCTGCCGTCACGATGATGGCTCTTGCCGTGGACGTCAGCCGCGACCATGCCGCCGAGGGTGACGAACTGCGTCCCCGGCGTCACCGGTGTGAACCAACCGCGCGGCAGGAACACCTCGATCAACTTCGCCAGCGAGAACCCGGCCTCGGCCCGCAAGCGGCCGGTGGTGGGATCGAAGGCGATGAGCCGGTCGGCGAGCACCGAAGCGGCGACCCGGTGGTCACCGGACGGGGGCAGAGACGAGTCGCCGTACGAGCGCCCGAGGCCACGCGTCAGGACCGCGTCGGCGGCAATGCCCTCGAGGTTTTCCGCGCGTGTTTCCTGGGCGCTGACCAGCGGATAGCGGCCCCAGCCGCTGAGCGTCGTCGGAGGGTGGTGGTCAACCATGAGAGTTGGTCTGATGAACCACGACGCGCGCCGAGTCAACCGACCCACGCGCGCAGGGACGTGCGGGTCGCGGCTGTAGGGGCGAGGCATTTCCGGTGGTTTTCGGGCCGTCGTTCGTTCGTCCGATGCGGCGTACCGGTGCAACCGGCGTTTGCGCAGCGACGGGAAATGCCTCGCCCCTACACAAGACGCGTCCCATGGTGTTCAATTCGCGGGTCATCCAGGCTAGAACGGTCGCGAGCGATGTCCGTGCGTCTCTTTGCGATGACTTGTGGTTGGCTGACTGGACCGATGAGCGGCTTCCTCGCCGGCGAGACGGGTCGCCTGCGCGTGCCGGTGCCCTGCTTCTTGATCGATCACCCGAAGGGCAAGGTGCTCTTCGACACCGGCCTGCATCCCGCAACGCAGTCGGATCCGGCGGCGCGTCTCGGGTTGGCGGCGCAGGTGTTCGACGTGGACTTCCGATCGGGTGAAGACGTGGCGGCGCGCTTGACGTCCCTCGAGATCGACCCCGACGCGATCCGTTATCTCGTCAACTCGCACCTCCACTTCGATCACACCGGCGGCAATGCCACGATTCCCAGCGCGCAGCTGGTGGTGCAGCGTGCGGAGTGGGAAGCCGGGCACGACGCCGACTTGATCCGCAAGAATTATTACGACCCCAAGGATTACGACACCGGGCATGACGTCCTCATGGTCGACGGCGAGTACGACTTGTTCGGTGACGGGCGCGTCGTCTGCATCCCCACCTACGGCCACACGCCGGGTCACCAGTCGCTGCGCGTCCGCCTCGACAGCAGAGAGGTCGTGCTCACCGGTGACGCTTGCTACCTGCGGCGCACGCTCGAGGCCATGCATCTGCCGTCGATCGTCTATGACGAGAACGGCATGCGCGCCTCCCTGCAGCGCCTGCGGGCGCTGCGCGACGCGGGCGCGCAGATCTTCTACGGCCACGACCCGGAGTTCTGGATGACCGTGCCACAAGCGCCGCTGGCGATGACCTGAGCGGGTACCGAGGATCGACCGCTCGTAGGGGCAACCCCCCGTGGTTGCCCGTCTGGCCCCGTGGTTGCCCGTCTGGCCCCGTGGTTGCCCGTCTGGCCCCGTGGTTGCCCGTCTCGCCCGTGGCAGGGCAGGCACGGGGGCCTGCCCCTACGTCGGAATCTCACCCAGCCCGTTCTCCACGATCTGCTCGATCTGCGCATCCGAGAACCCCATGCGTGTCAGGTTGAGGATCTCCTCGGACGCGCTCGTGCCGAAGAGCGTGAAGTCGTCGGTATTCACGGTGAGCTTCACGCCTTGCTCGAACAGGCGGCGCGCCGGATGGTTCTCCAACGCGTCGCAGACGCCGAGCGAGCAGTTGCTGGTCGGACAGATGTGCAGCACCGTGCCGCGCTCGGCGAGCAGCGCGGTGACCTCCGGGCTCTCGATGGCGCGCACGCCGTGCTGCACAGCGTGCAGGTCGAGCTTCTCGACGCTCTCGCGTACGCGTTCCGCACCGCATAGCTCGCCGGCGTGCGCCTTGAGCTTCAAGCCGTGATCGGCCGCAAAGCGATACAGCGGAACGAAGTCGTCGAGGTCGCCGGCGCTCTCGTCGTCGTACAGGTCCAGACTGCGAAACACACCCGTGGCCACCCATTCCTTCAGCAGCGGTGCGACCTCTTCCGCAGGCAGCTTGCGGCTGATGCCGATCTCCGGCGCGATTGTGACGCGATCCGCCAGGCGCGCCATCTCTTCCGACAGGATCCCGGCGAAGGCCTCGACGCTGATGCCGATGAACGGCGGCACCAGCAGATCGAAGCTCATCTCCGCATAGATCACCCCGTCGTCCCGCAGGCGCTCCAATGCGGCGCGGATCAGGGCCTGCACGTTGCTGCGGCCGCTGAGCGCGGGCAGGAGGTGGGTTTGGATGTACTCGATGAAGGTCGCGAAGCTTCCAAAGACGCGCGGCGCCGGCGGCAGCGGGCGGCCCAAGAGCTGAGCGTACGTCTCAATCGGTGCCGACAGCAGCCCGTGGCAGTGCAGGTCGGTCTTGGGAACGCGCCGCAGGGCTTCGACATCCCGCGCCGCCAGCGCCTGCCGCAGCGTTGCCCTCCAGTCGTCGTTCCCCATGGCTACCCTCCACAGTTTACCGTTCGCCCATCAATGTCCAGAGAAACGACGCCGATGGCGAGCGCGGCGTTTCGACGAGCGTCCGGTCATCCGGCCTGCCCTCGCCGAGATGCGTTGCGGTGCGGCGCGGTGGTAAGCTGGCGCATCACAAGGAGGCAGCATGCCCGGAGCGCTTGCGGGGATTACCGTCGTCGAGATCGGCCAGGAGATCCAGGGGCCGTACGCGGCCTTGTTCCTCGCCGACCTCGGCGCGAACGTCATCAAAGTCGAGACGCCGAACGTCGGCGACCTGAGTCGCTACATGCCGGTGGCGCTGTTCGCGGGCGCGAATGCGCCGCACGGGAACATCAGCCACTATTTCCTCGCCATGAACCGCGGCAAGCGCAGCGTCACTCTCGACCTCAAGAAGCCCGACGGCAAAGCGGTGCTCACCCGTTTGCTCGAGCACGCCGACGTGCTGCTCACGAACTATCGTCCCGGCGTGCTGGATCGGCTCGGGTTCGGCTACGACGAGCTGTCCCAACGTCTGCCGCGACTCATCTATGCGCAGGGATCGTCGTGGGGACCGCAGGGCCCGTGGGTGCAGCGCCCGAGCCGCGACACGCTGGCGCAGGCCGCCACCGGCATCATGGCGAAGAACGGCTTCGCCTCCGAGCCGCCGCATCCGTGCGGCGCGCTCGTCGCCGACCACACCGGCGCGCTGACGTTGATGGCCGGCGTGTTGGCGGCGCTCTTCGTGCGCGAGCGCACCGGCGAGGGCCAACGTGTCGACGCGAGCATCTACGGCACCATGCTGGCGCTGCAGCCGATGGAGATCGACTTCACCTCCATCTCCGGCAAGGAGACCCGCCGCGCGGGCCGCGGGCATCAGTTCCTGCAGGGCGTGTGGGGCGCGTTCCCGACGCAGGACGGCTGGATCTGCCTGGCAGGTGTCGATGACAAGCGCTGGCCACGCTTCTGTGAGATCGTCGGTCTCGATCATCTCGTCAACGATCCGGAATGCGACAACTTCTCGCGCAACTTTTACGGCGCCAAGATCGAGACGATCTTGGAGGAAGCGTTCACCGCCAAGACCACCGCAGAGTGGATGACGCTGCTGACGGCTGCGGACATCCTGGCGACCCCGGTGCAGCAGTACCAGGACATCCTCGACAGCGAGCAAGCGATAGCGAACGGCTACATCACTTGGATGGATCATCCGCAAATGGGTCGGACGAAGGTCGTCGGCAACCCGATCGCCCTCAGCGACACGCCCCTGTCCCCGCCGGCACCGGCCCCTGAGCTCGGCCAGCATACGGAAGAAGTGCTGCTGGAGGTCGGCTACTCGTGGCAAGAGATCGCGGCGCTGCGCGAGAAGGGCGTGCTGTGAGGATCACGTATGTCCATGAACACGCCGAAGGATGAGACTACGCAACCAAAAGGTCGGCCTGACTGCCTGCTTTCCACATCCGAGCTGGACGCGGTATAGTGCACAGCTATGATCGCCGACACCGCCTTCCGCTCCGATGAGCACTTTAGCCAGCAGGAGTTCCAGCGCTGGCTCGATGAGCGGCCGCGATCGGACATCAATCATTACGAACTGATCAACGGAAGGATCGTGATGACACCTCCAGCGGGATGGCCGCACGGCCGCATCGACGCAACCCTGGGCGGTCTGTTGAGCGAGCATGTGAGGAGCTGCAAGCTCGGCATGGTGCTCGGCTCCAGCGCGGGTTATGACCTCCCGTCGGGCGATACCGTCGAGCCTGACATCTCGTTCATCTCGGCGAAGCGATTGGCCGCCGGTCCTCAGCCGGTCACCGGTCAGTTCCTCCGCATCGTGCCCAACTTGGTCGTGGAGATTCTCTCCCGCGCAACCGCCCGGCGCGATCGAACGGAGAAGAAGAAGACGTACGAGCGCAACGGTGTCGACGAGTACTGGATCGTCGATCCTGAGCGCCAGACGGTCACTGTGTTTCGGTTGGCCAAGCGCGGGTACGAGGCGGGGCGAACGTTCGCTACGGGGAAGGTCAAGTCACGCGTGCTCCCCCGGCTCGACATCGCGGTCGCAGACGTATTCGCCCTCTGACAGTGCAGGGCGACACGATCGTCGAGCTGCAGTGAGAACGCAAGGAGCGCGCATTGGGCCAAGACTTTAGCTTCAACCCGTTCGACGACGCGACGCGGCGCAACCCGTTTCCGCTCTACGCCCGGGCGCGGCGCGAACATCCGGTCTACCCGCATCCGGGCTTCCCGATCACGTCGGTGTTCCGCGCTGCCGACATCCAGGCGATTCTGAAGGACCCCGAGACGTGGTCGAATCGTATCTTCCCGCCCGGACTCGATCCCGGCCAGCTCCCGGAGCCGAGCATGCTCGGCCAGGACCCACCGCAGCACACGCGCCTGCGCAGTCTGGTCAACCAGGCGTTCACGCCCCGGATCATCCGGCGCCTCGAGCCGCGCATGCACGAGATTGCCGATGCGCTGATGGATCGCGCGCTGGAGCAGCGTCAGGTGGATTTCGTCGAAGCGCTCACCTATCCGCTGCCGGTCACCATCATTGCAGAGATCATCGGCATTCCACCCGCGGATCGCGAGCAGTTCAAGCGGTGGTCGGATGAGGCGGTGGAGAATCTCGGCACCGCCCTGTTCGCGCCGCCGAGCCTGGAACGTCTGGAGCGGGTGGGCAAGCTGCTCGCGGAAATGGGCGCTTACTTCTCGGCGCTCGCCGAGGAACGCCACCGCGCGCCGCGCGAAGACTTACTGACGGGCCTGGTCCAGGCCGAGTTGGAAGGCTCGAAGCTCACGCATGACGAGATGATTCGCATGTTGGTGCTCATCTTGGTGGCGGGCAACGAGACGACGACGACGTTGATTGGCAACACGGTGATCGAGCTGCTCGCGCACCCCGCACAGCTGGCGCGTTTGCGCGAACACCCCGACTTGATTCCTTCGGCCGTCGAGGAGGTGCTGCGCTACTCGTCACCGGTGCAGCTGGACCCGCGTCGCGCCACGCGGCGTGTGGAGCTGCACGGCCACACCATCGAGGCGGGCCAGATCGTCATCAACTGGCTCGGCTCCGCGAATCACGACGACGCGGTGTTCACCGACCCGGAGCGCTTCGACATCACGCGCGACGACAACCGCCATTTGGCCTTTGGCTACGGTACGCACTACTGTCTCGGCGCCAACCTGGCGCGTCTCGAAGCGCAGGTGGCGCTGCACGCGCTGCTGAAACGGACCCGGTCGTTCGAGCGCACCGACGATGCGCTCCTGCCGTTGCACCCCAGCATCGTCTTCCGCGGGGTGACCGCATTGCCGTTGCGTCTGACGCCGGCGTGAGGCGGCGATCAGTGCAGCAGTGCCGGCGCGAGCGCGCGCCACTGCCGCATCGGCAGCGCGCTGGGGTCGGGATCGAGCACCTGCAGGCAGACGTGATCCGCGCCGGCGTCGTGATGCGCACGGACGCGCTTGACGATCGCATCGACGGAGCCCCAGGCGACGATGGCGTCCACCAGACGGTCGCTGCCACCGTTGGCGATGTCGTCGTCGGTGAACCCGAGCCGCTTGAGGTTGTTCACGTAGTTCGGCAGCCCGAGGTAGGTGACCATGTGACCGCGCGCGATTTGCCGCGCCGCCGCCGCGTCGGTCTCGAGGACCACCGCCTGCTCCGGTGCGAGCAGCGGGCCCTTGCCGAGGATGTTGCGGGCGTACGCAGTGTGCTCGGGCGGGACGAAGTAGGGATGTGACCCGGCGGCGCGCTCGGCCGCGAGCTTCAGCATCTTCGGCGCCAGCGCGGCGATCACCCGCACGGGTTTGGTCGCCGGCGGACTCGCCATGAAGGGTGCGCAATCCATCGCATCCAGATAGGCCAACATGGCGCTGTAGGGCTTGTCGTAGGAATGGCCGCGCATGCCGACCATCGGGGCGTGGCTCACGCCGATGCCGAGCAGGAAGCGGTCCGGGTAGGCTTCCGTGAGCGTCGCCTGCGCGGCTGCCATCGCCATGGCGTCACGTGCCCACATGTTGGCGATACCGGTGGCGACGACGATGCGGCGCGTGCCGGCCAGCAGCAGCGCCGAGTTGGTGAACGCCTCGCGCCCCAAGGCCTCGGGAATCCAGATGGCGCCGTACCCCAGCGCCTCGATCTCCGCCGCCGCCTCCTGCGCCTTCGCCGCCGGCTGCATGTCGAGGGCAAACGTCCAGATGCCTACACGTCCGATGTTCATACGGAGCGCTCCTCTTCAAAACTTCAGATTGGGAATAGAAACCACAGACGAACGTGGATGGAAAGGAGTCCTCCTGCGTTTATGGGTCGCTTTGCTTCCGAATGCGGTTTGTGGAAGTGTTCGGAGGCATGAAGTGCGCGCACGCGGTTCTTCTTCTCGGCGGGTGGTTGCTCCTGCTTCCACCTCTCGATCCGGATGGTGAATTTGATACGGGAGCGCCATTTAAGAACTGGGATCAATTGCAGGCGTACGACACGGCAACGGAGTGCGAGCACGGCAAAGCCGAGTGGTTCGGGATTGTATCAAGGAATAAGAAGGCGCCGAAGGAGAAACACGAGAACCAACTCGTCGAAGCTCGCTGCGTTCCCGCCGAGCACATCTATCCACCCGCGGCGTCGCCCAAGTAGCACTTTAGGATTCGGCGATCGTGAAGTTCCGACTGACATATGATGGGCCATTGCCGGCGAACGGCCGTCCGCACGACAAGCATGCAATCCGGAGAGCCTTCCATCCACAGATGCGCGAGCTGTACCGGACGTATCCGGACCTGTCGGGTGGTCTCGACGATTGGGAGAGTCAAACAGGTCGCCTGCTTGTCAAATCGGTGGGTCCGTTCCAGTTCATCCCGCTCATCGCAAGAGCCGCGTGTCTGGCGTGCAAACTCGACATACTGCTCTTGGAGCGCAAAGAGCCGGGTGGAATCGTTCACCGAGGTGGGGACATCGACAATCGCCTGAAAACGCTCTTCGATGCCTTGCGGATGCCGCAGCACGACCAAGAGGTGGAAGGGGAGCAACCTGAACGAGGCGAATGCCCTTTCCTGTGCCCACTAGAAGATGATGACCTGATTCTTGGCTTTGGCGTGCATACCGACCGATTGCTCATGCCCCCGCCAAGTGGCCGAGACACCGATGTTCGGGTCCTGATAGAGGTGACGGTGAAGCTCACCGCGATGACTTATGCTAACCTTGCGCTCGTTGGGGACTGACTCGGCTTCGGAGCCAGCTGTTCTGCTGATGAAGAAGACATGGGTTGCTAGAGGAGCCACCGCCGACGGCCCACTGACACCGGTCATCGACATCTTGGGGGGAGGAGAACGGTTGCCGCGTCACCGGCTGGATAGAGGAACTCACCCCTGACGGGTTTGAGGCGCACATTGATTGAAGACGAACGGTGAACCGGTACCGCCCGAGTAGGAGCAAGCGTTGCGGGAAGCCCGCGAGAAGTAGTGAAGGCGCGCGTCCGGGCTCGTAAATCATGGCTCTATACGCAGACATCCTCACAAAGACCCGTGAGCAGATCTTCCGCGATCTCGAGGATGGAATCTACTTCGGCGGACATTTCGATCCAATCGGAACAACCCTCCACTTCATTCAGCTGCACCATCTCGACGCCAACGAACAAGCGGGGAGCATGCTTCGCCTCACCGTTGAGGTCCGCGACCTCACCCGCGCGATGCGTCGTCTCGCGGCCTTCGTTGCGGTGCTAACGCTAGTCAACGTCGTCCTCGTCGCCTATACGGTCCCCACGATTCGCCACGCCATTACGGGGATATATAGGCACGAAGTCGGCCCTGGAGTGCAGCAACCCCCAACGCCCAGAAACTCTCCCGAAGCGATGCTCTCCGCTGCGCAAGAGACCGCTGTGCGAGTTGTGCGATACGTGACGGCCAACTGGTCGATGATTCTCTGGTGGCTCTTCGGCCCTCTCCTTGTCGCCCTCGTCGCCACCGGGGTTAGGTTTATGGTGCTGCGCGCTCGAGGCCGAGCAGGCCCATGAACGGAAGCCGACATCGGTCTGTAAGGGGGGCAGTTTGAAAGCGAGCCCCGTAACTTCAACCCTGTGATCTGTGGATATGGTCCGTATGCTGGAAGCGTAGGAAGCCGAGCAGGCCGTGGGTGGACGCCCCAGTTCCACTGACGCTGGCCACGGAGGCGGGACGTGAGAGCGTGATGCTTTACCGACGGCAGCGATGAGCGTAAGAGCAGAGAGCATGAGGGATACGTGGTGTGTCCTCTGCAACTCGCTAGCTTACATCTTGTCGGAGCCTGACGGAGGGAATCGTCGTCATGTGCGCTGCCCCAGCTGCCGAGACTACGTACTTGTCGTAAGCTGGCTGCATCACAAGCCCACTGATTCTGTCAAAGAACACCTTGCCAATGCCGCCAGGGCAGCCCCGGAGGGCATGATGCTTCTCATCGAAGCTGATCAATCGCGCGTCGTGAAGCGGTCGGTTGCTCTTTGTGAGTGAGATTTGCATACCCCGGATCAATGTCGCGCTGCGTGGGTCAAGATCGGGTCGATCCAAAGTGGCTAGCGACCGCAAGCCGCTTCAGCTGGCGTGAGCGCCAGCGGCCGGATATACGTAGTACGCAGATGGAGAAGGCTACGACCATCCGGCTGCGCAAGGAAGAGGCGGAGGAAGCCGTCACGCTGACCGGCGCACGTAATGCATCCGAGGCCATGCGGGCACTCCTCGATGAGGCGCGGCGTGCGCGCCACCGGCGACGGGTTCTGCAGCGAGCGGGAACGCTCGCGATCGAGTACGTTCGACCGGGCGATCGTGGTCGCCGCTAAGCTTGCAGGTCCGACACCGTCACCAGCAGGTGCGCATCGGTGACCGCTTGAATCGGCGTCGATAGCGGTACGGAATAGATGCCGTCACCGACTTGCGTTGCCAAGTCTGCCAGCTCTGCGCCCGGCGCGCCGGGACCAGGTTCTTCTCAGGCACCCCCCTCTCGTTCCAAGAGAGGGGCAGGGGGTGAGTTCAGTCCCACGCGCCTAGCGAACGCATGAGGGCGCGTCGCGCAGCACCTCCGCGAGCCTATCGAGGACGGCACTCAAGCTGCGCTCAACCTCCTCGTTGCGCACCCGTATGACACGGATTCCCATCTGCTTGATGATGAACGTTCGCGCGTCGTCGTGGTGAGGTTGATAGTCGTGAAGCCTTCCGTCGACCTCGATGGCGAGGCGCTTCTCGAAGCAAAAGAAGTCGGCGACGAAGAAGGCCTGCGTTTGCAACCAATCGACGAACAGCGGGTACTGGCGATAGAACTTCAGACCGCGGAACTTCCGATCGCGCAGAGCTTCCCACAGCGCGAGCTCCGCAGGAGTCTGAGACTTTCGGAGCCGCCGGCACGTTTCCTTGGCGATGCCCCGCAGAGTGGGATTGGTCCGAGCCGGCACGGTAGAAACTCATCCCCCTACCCCCTTCTCTTGGCAAGAGAAGGGGGACTGGAAGGGCTCTCAGTGATCCCCTCTCTTTCCAAGAGAGGGGCAGGGGTGAGTTCGCGGATATAGGCGACCGCTTTCGCACACCGGCATCGCAATCGCCTCTGCTCTGCGGCAGGATGGGGCGTCATGGAGACAAAACCGTTCGGGTGGACGGGAGTGCAGGTGCCCGTGATCGGGCAGGGCACGTGGCACACGGGCGAGTCGCGGCGGACGCGCGCGGCGGAGCAGCGGGCTCTCGAGATCGGTCTGGAGATGGGTCTCTCGCACATCGATACCGCCGAGATGTACGGCGGCGGTGCTGCGGAGGAAGTGGTTGCGGCTGCGATTCGCGGACGGCCGCGTGCGGATCTCTTTCTGGTCTCCAAAGTTCTTCCGCAAAACGCCAGCTACCAGGGAACCCTACGCGCCGCCGAGCAGAGTCTGCGTCGTTTGCAGACTGACTACCTTGATCTCCATCTCTTGCACTGGCCCGGCCGCCATCCCATCGCCGAGACGATGCGCGCCATGGAAGACCTGGTCGCCGCCGGCAAGACCCGCTTCCTCGGCGTCAGCAACTTCGATGTGGATGAGATGCGCGCTGCGATGGCGGCGCTGACGCGTGAACGTCTGGTGTGCAATCAGGTACTCTACAACCTCGGCGCCCGTGCCATCGAGGCCGACCTCATTCCGTTCTGCGAGCGCGAGCAGATCGCCGTCGTCGGCTACACGCCCTTCGGGCACTTCCCGCGACCGGGCAGCGATGGGCTGCGGGTGCTGAGGGATATCGGCGCGCGCTACGGCAAGACGCCACGGCAAGTCGTGTTGCGCTTCCTTACCCGCGAGCCGGGGCTGTTTGCGATTCCCAAGGCAACGGATCCCGAGCACGTTCGCGAGAACGCCGGCGCGGCGGGATTCACGCTCGACGCTGCCGACATCGCAGCGCTCGACCGCCTCTTCCCGCCGTCGCGCCGCGGTCGGAAATCCGGTATGTAGACCGCGCTCGTCACAGTGGGATCGGCAGCGTGCTGAAGACTCAGAAGCACTCGAAGCGCGATGAAATGCAGGCCGGGCCAGCATC
This sequence comes from uncultured Binatia bacterium (SeqCode), assembly GCA_964498075.1. Taxonomy (GTDB): domain Bacteria; phylum Desulfobacterota; class Binatia; order HRBIN30; family HRBIN30; genus CAZCGA01. The sequence goes on from CAZCGA010000032.1 coordinate 27,122, forward strand.
GGTGATTGACGCGGCGCGTGCGTTGGCGCCGCAGATCCGTGCCTGCGCAGAGCAGATCGAGCGCGGCCGCCGCCTGCCGGCGACGCTGGTGACGGCGATGGCGCGTGCCGGGATCTTTCGCGCCTGCGTACCGCGCACGCTGGGCGGGGGCGAGGTCGACGTAGCGACGATGATCGGCGCCATCGAGGCGGTTGCGCAAGCGGACGGCTCGGCAGGCTGGTGCGCCATGATCGGCGCCACCAGCGGCGTCGTCAGCGCCTATCTCGAAGCGCCGACCGCGCGTGAGATCTACGCATCCCCGGACGTCGTGACCGGCGGGGTGTTTGCGCCGCAGGGCAAGGCGGTCGCCGTAGAGGGTGGCTACCGCGCGAACGGACGCTGGGCCTATGCCAGCGGGTGCGAGCATTGCGCTTGGCTGATGGGCGGGTGCGTCGTGCTGCAGGACGGGGCGCCTCGCCTGCTGCCGAACGGGATGCCCGACTCTCGCATGATGCTGTTCCCGGCCGCCTCCGCGCAGATCATCGATACGTGGGAGGTGTCGGGCCTGCGCGGCACGGGAAGCCATGACATCGCTGTGTCCGACCTCTTCGTCCCGGCGGCGTGCTCGGTGTCGCTGCTCACCGATCGTCCGCGTCACTCCAGTCCGCTCTACACCTTCCCGGTCTTCGGGCTGCTGGCGTTGGGCATCGCCGGCGTCGGGCTCGGCGTTGCCCGCGCCGCCATCGACGCGCTGATCGAGTTGGCCGGTGCGAAGACGCCGTCGGGCAGTCGCCGCCGACTGGCGGAGCGAGCAGGTATTCAGATGCAGGTGGCCGACGCGGAAGCGTCGCTGCGCTCGGCGCGCGCCTTCCTGTTCGAAACGGTCAGCGACGCCTGGCAGGCGGCAGCAAGGCAGGGCACGATCTCCACGCAGCAGCGCGCGCTGCTGCGCCTAGCGGCGACCCACGCGACGATCAGCTCGGCCAAGGCCGTCGATCTGATGTACAACGCCGGCGGCGGCACCTCGGTGTACGCCGCGAGCCCGCTGCAGCGCTGCTTCCGCGATGTCCACGTAGCCACGCAACACATGATGGTGGCGCCCCCGACCTACGAGCTGACCGGCCGGCTGCTGCTGGGAATCGAAACCGACATCTCGATGCTTTAAGAGAAACCGCCGATGGACGCCGATAGACGCCGATGGGGAACAAGAAGTCAAGATTCTCTACTCTTCGATCGAATCGGCGTTCATCGGCGTTCATCGGCGGTTTCGAATTTCTTCCTATGACGACCGAGGACTTCACGACCCTGCAGATCGACCGCACCGGCGACGTGCTGCGCGTGACCATCGCGCACCCGTCGAGTCCGCTGAACGCCGTGGACGAAGCGCTGCATCACGATCTGACCGCGTTGTTCGCAGCGTTGCGGCGCGAAACCGAAGCCCGCGCGGTGTTGCTCACCGGCCGCGGGCGCGCCTTCTCTGCAGGCGGCGACTTCAACTGGTTTCCCGCCCTGCAGGAGCCCGGCCGGCTCGAAGCGCTGCGACGCGATGCCAAGCAGCTCATCTGGGATCTGCTCGACGTCGAGATTCCCATCGTCGCGGCGGTCAACGGTCATGCGATAGGGCTGGGTGCCTCGATTGCGCTGCTCTGCGACGTGATCTTCATGGCCGACAGCGCGACCATCGCCGATCCACACGTGAAGGTGGGCATCGTCGCCGGCGACGGCGGCGTCGCCATCTGGCCGCTGGCGCTCGGGCCGGCGCGCGCCAAGCAATACCTGCTCACCGGCGACCCGCTCACCGCGGCGGAGGCAGAGCGCATCGGTCTGATCAATCGCGTCGTGCCGGCCGCGGAGTTGGATGCCGAGGCCATGGCGTTTGCGCAACGGCTTGCCGCCGGCGCACCGCTCGCCGTGCGCTACACCAAACTCGCCGTCAACAAACTGGTGAAGGATGCCCTCAACATCGCGTTCGATACGTCGACAGCCCTCGAGCTGCTGACCTTTCACAGCGACGACCATCGCGAAGCGCTGGCGGCGATTCGTGAGAAGCGGCCGCCGGTGTTCAAGGGACGGTGAAGTCGATGGACCTGTTCGAAGCGTTGAACACGACGCGTGCGGTGCGGCGCTTCACCGACGAGTCGGTCACCGACGACGAGATCATGACGTGCATCCAGGCCGCGACGCAGGCGCCGAGCGGCGGCAACATCCAGCCGTGGCAGTTCGTCGCCGTCACCGACCCCGCCATCAAGCGGGCGATCGGTGACGTGTACCGGCGCGCCTACGATCGCTACGAGCCGGCGCTGCTGCGCTCGTTGCCGCCGTTCCGTTCGGACGACGACAAGGCGCGCTTCGGTCGCATGATGCGGGCGTCGCGGCATCTCGCCGACCACCTGGGCGAGGCTCCGGCGATGGTGCTGGTGCTGATGCCGAACATCTCGATGACCTTGAGCGACGATCAGGGACCGCTCGATGTGGGGACACCGTTCGCGTCGGTGTACCCGGCGGTGCAGAACTTCATGCTCGCGGCTCGCGGCCTCGGCATCGGCACTACGCTGACCACCGCGTATCGGATCTATCAGAGCGAAGTACGGACGATCTGCGGCATCCCCGACCGCTACGAGATCGTCGCGCTCATTCCGATGGGACGGCCGCGGAAGCCGTCGACGGTCGGCCGGCGGCGGCCCGCCGAGCAACTGACGCACTGGAATCGCTTTGGCAACAAGAAAGGGAGGACGGACTCGTGACAACGGTGATCGCGAAGCTCAAGGTGAAGGCCGGCAGTGAGGCCACGTTTCAGCAGGCGGCGGACAAGATGATCGTACACGTGAAGGCCAACGAGCCCGGGACGCTGACGTACGTTCTGCACCGCTCGACCGCGGACCCGACGGAGTTCCTCTTCTACGAGGTCTACGCCGATCAAGGCGCCCTCGGCGCCCACAGCAGCAGCGAGCCGATGCAACAGTTCTTCGGCGCCATCGGCGGCCTGCTCGACGGCCGGCCGGAGATCACCATGTACGAGGAGCTGGGCGGCAAGCGCTGACCGCCAGGCGATGACGCCCGCGCTGCATCCGCTCAACCGTTCGTTCCACTGGGATCCGCCCAAGGGTCCGTATCGGCGCATCACCGCTGAGCAGGCGCGGGCGTATGACGAGGACGGCTTTTTCGTCCTGCCCGATGCGTTCGACCGCGACACCGTCGAACGCGTGATCGAGGCGATCGATCCCTGCGAGCAGCGCCTGGAAGCCTTCTTGCGCACGCAGCCGGACGGTCGCTTCTTCATCGCCCAGGCCGACGCGATCACCTTCACCATTCATCTGGTGAACCAGTCCGACGTCTTGCGGGAGTTCTGTGCTGGGCGCGTCTTTCAGGATCTCGTTCACGACCTCATCGGTCCGACCGTCCGCCTCTACTGGGATCAGGCCGTCTACAAGAAGCCGGAGCCGCAGCGCGAGTTCCCGTGGCACCAGGACAACGGCTACACCTACATCGAGCCGCAGCAATACCTCACCTGCTGGGTGGCGCTGACCGACGCGACGGTCGAGAACGGTTGCCCGTGGGTCGTCCCCGGCTTGCACCATCGCGGCACCCTGCGACATTGGATGACTGACTACGGCTGGGCCTGCCTCGACCAGCCCGAAGGCGCCATCGCGGTTCCCGCGCGTGCCGGCAGCGTCGTCGTCTTCTCTTCGCTCACGCCGCATCGCACTGGACCGAACTCCAGCGGTTCCGCGCGCAAGACGTACATCGTGCAGTTCGCCCCCGACGGTGCGTGCAAGATCGATGAGAATGGCGGGCGGGCGAGCACTCCGATGAACGCACCGGATCGGCAGTTCCTCGTTCTCGATGACGGTCGGCCGGTCGCGCCGCCAGACTCAGTGTAGCGGATGCAGCTTCAGCGTCGCGTTTGAGACAGGTACGTGCGGCCAACCGCGGCGACCTCGTGGGGCGGCGTGCGGTTCGCGAGCAGCTCGCGATAGAAGCGTATGCCTCGGGGGGTGGGTGGGGATGCTCGAGATCGCCGCGGAGATTCTCTCGCGCCGGAAAAGTAGATAGCATGCCGCGGTGTGAAAACAGATGACGGTCGCGGGCCCGCGGGCGAGTATACGCGCCGCCTCGGCGCGCGCCGCGACGCAGCGCGACGGCTGGCGCGCGGCGAGAGGCGCATCTCGAACATGCGACTCATCGTGTTTCTCGCCGCTGTTGCGATGGCGTTGGTCGCGTTCGACACAGGCATCGTCTCGCCGTGGTGGGTGGTGGCCCCGCTTGCCCTGTTCGCGGCGCTCGTCGTTCTGCACGATCGCGTGATCACTGCGCGGCGACGCGCCGATCGCGCCGTGGCGTTCTACGAACGCGGTCTCGCCCGCCTCGAAGATCGTTGGATGGGGCACGGTGAGGCCGGCGAGCGCTTTCTCGATGCTGCACATCCCTACGCCGCCGACCTCGACCTCTTCGGCCGTGGCTCGCTGTTCGAGCTGCTGTGCACGGCGCGCACGCGCGCCGGCGAAGACACGCTCGCGGCGTGGTTGTGTGCACCCGCCCCACCTGACGTGGTGTGCGCACGCCAGGCGGCGGTGGCCGAGCTGACAGCGCAGCTCGACCTGCGCGAGGATCTGGCCCTGCTCGGAGATGACGTGCGCGCCGGTCTCGATGCCGACACGCTGGCGGCGTGGGGGACGGCGCCACCGGTGCTGCTGTCGCCAGGTGCTCGCATCGCGTCCGCCGTTCTCGTCGGGCTCGCCGGCGTAGCACTGATTGCGTGGCCGCTCAGCGGAGTCGGACCGCTGCCGCTGCTTGCCGTGCTCGCTGTCGAGGCGGCCTTTGCCCTGCGTCTGCGCCGCCGTGTCTTGCACGTGATCCATGCCGCGCAGCATCCGGATCGTGAGCTGGTGCTCTTCGCCGAGCTGCTCGCGCGCCTCGAAGGCGCGCGCTTCACGTCGCCGCGCCTGGTAACTCTGCGCGCCGCGCTCGACACCGACGGCGAGCCACCGTCACGGAGCATCGCGCGCTTGCACCGGCTGGTGCACTTGCTCGATGCACGCAAGAACGAGCTCTTCGCGCCGCTCGCGGCGCTGCTGCTGTGGACGACGCAGGTCGCGCTCGCCATCGAGGCCTGGCGGGCCCGCGGTGGCCCGGCCATCGCGCGCTGGCTCGCCACCGTTGGGGAGATCGAAGCGTTGTCGGCGCTGGCCGGCTATGCGTACGAGCATCCCGGCGATCCGTTCCCGGAGCTCAGCCAGGACACATGCTTCGACGGCGAAGCGCTGGGGCATCCGCTCATTCCGGAGGCCCGTTGCGTGCGCAACGATCTGCATCTCGGTGGCGCGTTGTGCCTGCTCATCGTCAGCGGCTCGAACATGTCGGGCAAGAGCACCCTCCTGCGGACCGTCGGTACCAACGCCGTCCTCGCCCTGGCGGGAGCGCCGGTGCGTGCTCGCCGCCTGCGCCTGTCGCCGCTCGCCGTCGGTGCCTCCATCCGTATCCAGGACTCGCTGCAGGGCGGCACCTCGCGCTTCTACGCTGAGATCACGCGATTGCGGCAGCTGATGGACCAAGCGCAGGGGCCGCTGCGGCTGCTCTTCCTGCTCGACGAGATCCTGCACGGCACGAACTCACACGACCGCGGCATCGGCGCGGAGGCGGTGGTCCGCGGTTTCGTGGCGCGCGGCGCCATCGGCTTGGTAACCACCCACGATCTCGCGCTGGCGCGCGTCGCCGACGCCCTCGCCCCGCGGGCGTGCAACGTCCATTTCGAGGACCACCTCGACGATGGCAAGATGACCTTCGACTACCGCATGCGCCCGGGTGTGGTCGCCAAGAGTAACGCCGTGGCCCTGATGCGGGCGATTGGGTTGGAAGTGTGAAGCGTCACAGCTGCACCCACACCGACTTCACGCGCGTGTACGCGTCGAGCGAATGCAGCCCCATCTCCTTGCCCCAGCCGCTGTGCTTGAAGCCGCCGAAGGGGCTGGCGAAGTCGTAGCAGCCGTAGCGGTTGATGAAGACCATACCGGCGTGCAACCGGTGCGCGACGCGGTGCGCGCGCGCGATGTCCGCCGTCCAGATCCCGGCGGCCAATCCGTAGTCGCTGTCGTTGGCGAGACGCACCGCCTCGTCCTCATCGGCGAACGGCAAAACCGCGAGCACCGGCCCGAAGATCTCCTCGCGGGCGATGCGCATGTGCGGCTGTACGTCGTCGAAGATCGTCGGGCGCATGAAGAAGCCGTCGGCGTTGCGCCCGCGCGTGTCGCGCCCGCCGCCGGCACGCAGGCGCGCGCCCTCGGCGCGGCCGACGTCGATGTACTCCAGGATCTTCTCAAGCTGCGGCCGGTTGCACTGCGGCCCCTGCTCGCTGGCCGCATCGAACGGATCGCCGCAGACCACCGCGTCCGCCTTGGCGGCGAGGCGCTCGACGAACGCGAGGTACAGGCTGCGGTGCACGAGAAAGCGCGTCGGCTCCGAGCACTTCTCGCCCTTCTGCGAGAACATCAGCTGGAAGGAACGCTCCACGGCGAAGTCGAGATCGGGGACGTCGTCGAATATGATGTTCGGTGACTTCCCACCCAGCTCGAGTGCGACCGTCTTCAAGTTCGAGTCGGCGGCGGCGTGCAGGATGCGGCGGCCGGTGGCGGTGCTGCCGGTGAACGCGACCTTGTCGATGCCGGCGTGACGCGTCAGCGCCTCGCCCGTCGCCGCGTCGCCCAGGACCAGATTGATCACTCCGGGCGGCAGATCCAACTCGTCGTGCAGCAGCTCGCAGAAACGGATGAGCGAGAAGGCCGTGTAGGGCGACGGCTTCAAGACCGCTGTATTGCCCATGGCGAGCGCCGGTGCCAGCTTCCACGCCGCGAGCAGCAGCGGAAAGTTCCACGGTACGATCAGCCCACAGACCCCGACGGGCTCGCGCAGGGTGTAGTTCAGGAACGGGCCGTCGACGGGGCAGGTTTCACCGTACAACTTGTCGGTCCACCCGGCGTAGTAGTCGAAGACATCCGCCGTGTCAGGCATGTCGTCGTCGTAGGACTCGCGGTAGAGCTTGCCGTTCTCCAGCGAGATGAGCGTGGCCAGCTCGGCGCGGTGCGCGCGGACGACCTCGCCGATGCGACGTAGGAGCGCGCTGCGCTCGCGTCGCGACAGGCGCGGCCAGGGGCCGCTCTCGAAGGCGCGCCGCGCGGCTGCAGCAGCGCGATCCACGTCGGCCGCCGGCGCGTGCGGTAGGCGCGCGAGCAGCGCACCGCTTGCAGGGTTGACCGCTTCGTGGCCCGCATCGCCCGTGACGTCGCGCCATTCACCGTCGATGTACAGGCGCTTCGAAAGCCTGAGCCAGGTTCGCGCCCAGTCGAGTCGAGGTTCTTCCATCTGCTTATCTCTTGCCCAGTGCCGCCAGCTCGCGGCAACGTGCCTCGTTTGCCTGGAGCCCGCGCAGGCAGCGGGCGACGAAGCGGGGCACAGCGGCGCTGAGCATGTCGATCGCATCGAGGACGTTGACGGCTACCAGGCCGTCGAAGACATTGAGGTACAGCTCGCTGTGCTCGACGGCAGCTTGCACGGCCCGGTCGCACCCCAGTACCTGAAAAGCGCACTGCAGCAAGGTCTCGGCAATCACCGGGTTCTGCTTGCCGGCGAAGAAGCTCGACCCCTCCTGCACGGGGGGCAGCAGAATCTCGCCGAAGCCACCGCGCGGACCCGACGCCAACAGGCGCAGATCCTGGGCGATCTTGATGAGTGCGTCTGCAAGCAGTCGAAGCTGGGCGGAGATGGCTGCGAGGTCGTCGCTATTCTGCAGCGCGTCCGGGAGAGACGTCCGCGCGACCAGCGGCATGCCGGCCACCTCGCTGAGCAGCGGTACGACGCGTTCGCGATAGCGCGGCGGTGCACCCTCGCCGGTGCCGATCACGGTGCCGCCGAGTGCGACGTTGTGCAGCGGCGCGATCACCCGCTCCAGCTCACCGGCGCGGCGCGCGACGAGGGTTGCGTAGCCGCCGAACAGCACGCTGAGTGTCGTGGGCATGGCGTCCTGCAAGCAGGTGCGCGCCAGGGTCGGAATGGATTCGAAGGTGTCAGCCTTCTCGTGGAGCTCCCGCGCAGCGTCACTCAGGGCTTGTTGCAACGGTATCCACTGCTTGAGGATCGCCAGGCGCAGGGCGGTATGGCAGACGTCGGCGGTCGATTGCGACGCGCCGACGTGCTTGATGGTGACGGGCGCGTAGTCGCCGCGCCGTCCGCCGAGGCTTTCATTCGCCAGGTTGGCGAGCACCTCGTTGACGTTCATGTGTATGCCGATCGACCCGCCGCCACCGAGGAGGTCGACCGGGAACTGCGCGAGCAGCTCGCCGGCCAGTAGCGGTGCAGTCGCCGCGTCGATGGCTGCGACGATCCGCGACTCGATCACTTCCGCCGCGCCGTTGGCGCGCGCCGCGGCGCGCTTCGCGGCACCGAGCGCCCACACATAGGCTGGGCACGAGCCCAGGGAGCGGGATGAAAACCGCAAGTTCTCGAGCGCGCGCATCGTGTGGATGCCGTACAGGGCGTCCGCCGGCACCGCCAGGGAGCCGAGCGCGTCTCGCTCAACGCGCACTGCACACCCTCAGCAGACCCGGCCGTAACGCGACAGGCGCAGCAACTCGGTGCTCGTCGTGCCGGGCTTGGTGTCGTACGCCAGTAGCGCGACCAGCCGCGGTGTGCGGCCCCGGATGGGGCATACGCGGTGGACCGAATGCCGCCCTGCGAAGATGAGCAGTGTGCCGGGTGTCATCGGCAAGCGCACGACGCGGTCGCTCGCGCCAACGAAGACGCGCTGGACGTCGGCATAGCGTTCGTCGTGGGCACTGCGGATCAGCGGCGCGACTTCGAAGTCGCCGCCATCCTCCGCGTCCTGAATCGCCAGCGAGACCACGAAGTCGGTCTGATCGAAATGCCATTGCAACTGGTCGCCGTCCGTCATGACCGCGAGGTTGAGCGCGCCGAGTGGGTCAGCGTAGCGGTACAGGGGTCCGCGCTGCAGCACCGCGCCGATGAAGCTCATCATCGGGTCCCAGGCATACAGCTGGCGGAGGGGAGAGGCGTTGGGGAACTGATCGTAGGCGACGACGCCGACGGCATAGGGGCCGAGGGTGCGGCGCGGATGGTCGGCCGGCAGCGAGAAGTCCGGCACCTCGAGATACGCCGTGCCGACCCCCTCGCTGCGGTACGCACCCGGTGCGAGCTCACGGGCATCCGCCACGACGGCGTCCAAACCCTCCGGTCGCAGGAAGCCGGGCAGCTCGCAGGCGCCGATCGCGGCGAGCTGCGCACGTGCGGAGTGGAGGAGCGCTTGAGCCGCTGTCCCGTCAAGGTTCAGCAACGGATAACGATCGAGGTCGACCAGCGCATCGGGGACACCGACACGCGACGTTTGTGCGACTGCTCTTCCGCTCATGGTCCTTGGCCCTCCCCTTGTAGCGGATGCAGCATGCTGGAAAACGGCCGCGTTTGAAACCTCTCGCCGGACCCCTCGACGAACGAGACTGTCGACTTTCTCGCAAACAGTGCTTCGACAAGCTCAGCACGAGCGGTTGAGGACTCAATTTCTAAAGAGCAATTCCGCTCACCCTGAGCTTGTCGAAGGGTCTGCCGCCGCTTGTCGAAGAGGGCCTCATCAGCGGAAGACCATCGACACCTGTGTGCGGCCGAGCGCAGCGACGTTCACGCTCACGACCCAGGTCCCCGTGGAAGCGTCCCACGACCAGCGCTCGTGAGTCGGGTCGACCTGGGAGCCTTCGGAAAGCGTGCGCCGCGCACCTGGTACCCACGCAGTCACGTCGAGCGGGCGTGTGGCCGAACAACCATGGATCTCGACGCGAGTGTCGGGCGCTCCAAGGACGTCGAACTGCAGGCCGCCTTCGGCAATGTTGATCCCCGCGACCCGCCGGTCGCCGACGGTGGCGTACTTGGTCACGTCACCGAACACCGTGACCTCTCCCGGAAGCAACGGGCAGAGAATGCGGTAGTCCCAGTCCTGAAACGGCAGCGTGACGTTCCAGCCGCCGTCGGCGTCGGTACGGCTGAAGGTGCGGCGGCGCCAATCGTAGACGACGACGGGCCCGTCCGGCGCGACGCCGCCCAGGTCGGACAGCTCCAGCCGAAACGGCAGCGGCTGCTTGGCGCGGCTGGCGTTGAAGCTGGCGACGTAGACCCACCGGCCGGCCGGGTGCATCGAGTACGTTTCACCGACAAGTGGCGCGTGTTCCAAGAAGCTGTTGCTCACGAAGCAGCGGTCGATCGCCGCCACCGGCACGTCGGGTTTGATCAGCACTCCGTCTTCGCGACAGGTGCGCATGACGATCTCGCGTGTGGTGCAGCCGAGCTGGTCACCGATGCCCACCGGCCCCGTGCTGAGAGCGGAGAGCAACGCCTCGACTTCCGCATACGGTTCGCCGGCGCTGATCGCCGTCGCGCCGTGTGACAGGAACACGTCTTTGAATGGCGTGAGGCCCACGGCACGCGCCAGCGCGTTGGTGTGCAGGAACCAAACCCAGTTCAAGCCGTTGTCGAACAGATAGCGGTAGTCGCCGCTGGTGCGGATCGAGTGCACGTGGTGCAGCGTCACCGTTTGGAAGAAATCGGCGGGCGTGGCCATACACCACTGCAGGCTGAGACCGTGCTCGCCGGTGGCGCGATCGAGCTGCTCTTGCCACGTCCGCGTCCGCCCCGGCACCTCGCGCAGGCCGCGCACGCGCAGGAACGACTCCACCAGCCAGTCTTGTTCGTAGGTGATGGCGCCCCAGCTTGCGGCCTGTGCGAGCAGCAGATCGTAGACGCGAGGATCGGCCGGGTGCGCGTACTCGCCGTCGCACCAGGCTGCGTAGCGCTCGAAGTACGGCGACCGGCTCGAGAAGTGGCGGCTGTGAAAGGTGAGCGGCAAATTGCCCAGCCGCCGTTGCAGGTCACGGAACCCGTCGGGAAAGAGGTCGGTGCGCGGCTCCCAGGTCATCATGCCGCTCGGCGGTACGACGGGCGCGCCCTCGGCGCTCACCGGCCGCAGGTGCTCGTGTGGATAGAACCACGAGTCGATCTGCACTGAGCGCACCGGGACCTCGTGTGTGTGTAGGTCGGTGACGACGCGCTCGAGCGTCGTCAGATAGTCGGCGTCGCGCTCGGTCCGGTAGTAGTAGACGGCGCCGTTGTCGGTCCAGTAGGAGAGCTTGCCGAGCAGGTCATCGACGTAGCGCGATGGCCGTTGCGTCGCATGGCGCCGCTGCAAGTGTTCCCCCCAAGCCGCGAGGGCGTGGCGCGGGCTGTCGGCGGCCCAGACCGCCAGCTCGGTTGCAAACCCAGCCGGCACCTCGGCGAGGTCACCGTGCCACCCGCAGCGCACGCCGTCGTGCACGCGTTCCGGCTCCGGAGGCACGGCGATGATCTGCTCGTGGAACTGATCGAGCGGCGCGAGCAGCAGCGTGCGGCCGTCAGGGGCGATGAACAGGAGCGGCTCGACGACCGGCGGCCGATGCGGTGCGAAGCCGAAGCCCGCGCCGTCAGCGTCACCGTGCACCGGTAACGCAAACTCAGTGTACTGGTGGCCGTAGGTCCGCGTCCCGTCGGGCACGCCGTCGCGTGTGCGTCGTGACGGGAGCAACGTCCACGCGACCGAGGGTCGCTCGAAGCGGCGCGTGCCGAGTCCAGGTACTCGTCCGGGCGTTTCGAGGCGGAAGACGATGAGCGGCGCGTCGCGGTACGCGCGGACGCTCGTGCGCAGCGGAAAGGGGAGGGGCGCCCACGTGATGCGCACGCCGCAGTACGCGCCCAAATCGTCGACACCGTCGAACCGGTCGAGCGCCGCTGGCTGGATCCGCTGCGCCCCGAGCTGGGAGTCTTCGTCGTGCAGCTGCGGTGCGTCTTCTGCAACGTACCACCGGCCCGCATGGTGCAGCCTGAGTCCCAGCGGACCAAGCCAGTCGGGTTCCTGCCATGCAATCCGCCAGCGCGGCGCATCGAGATGGAACGTGAGGCCCCGTGCCGCATTCAGTGCGTGCGGTGTCTGCATCGGAGGCTGAGTACCCCTGAGCGGGGCGCGTCGCAACAGCGCTCCAGTGACGCGCGGTGAAACTATGGTGTATCAGTGCCCGCCTTCCCGCGGCTCGCGTCTTGTCACCGTGAGCATCTTGGCATCAATTTGCCCGGGCGTATCGGGGTTGACCTGTCCTGTTCCGCTGACGCGGTTGCCGAGTCCAATGTCGGTACACTGCAGCGGCGTGTCGTTGTCGCGCCGCAGTATGGTTCCCGGCAGCAGGCGGAGCGGTAGGCTGGTGGTCGGATCATCCAGCAGCAGGAGGCCGGAGCTGCAGTCGATCGCCGAGACAAAGCCGAAGACACGCAGCGTCTTGCCGGTCGGCGGTTTGGTACTCACACGAATGCTGGAGGCGTCGATCGTTCCCGGCTTGACGAGATTGATCTGACCCTCGCCCTCGACATGGTCGCCGAGATCGAGGCGCTCGCAGCTGAGGCGGCTTTGATCGGTGCCGCTGATGACCGTGCTCTTCAACAGGTGCAGCCGCGAGCGGTGCATGGAATCGTCGATGACGATGAAGCCTTCTTCGCAGCTGCGCGCGGCGATATCGCCGGCGAAGCGGATGGTCTGGATCGGCTGCGGTCTGTGCGGTGGAAGCGGCGGTGCCAGGGTGACCATCAGCGCGACGATCACTCGATTCGTGGGCCCCGCGGTGGTCGGCTGCAGCTGAATGTAGCCGTCAACTTCGACCTCGCTGCCCTCCGCAATGTCCGCGCACGATGCTCCTTCGCCATCGCGGCGCACGATGTTGGTGTCGGCCAGCAGCTGGACCATGAACTGCGTGTCCTCGTGTCGATCGTCGTTCACCAACAGTATCCCATCGGTGCAGTCGACCAGAGCAACGTGACCGTTGAAGTCGAGTTGGCGTGCGGCTTGGGCTTGAACTCGATCCGGGCGCAGCTCGACATCTTGCAGGACGATCGCGGATCCGGCGGGCACGTCGAGCTGTTGCACGACTTGGAACTCCGGAACAGTGAAGCGCAACGAGAGCAAACCCGAGAAGCTCCCACTCAGCTCGAAGTTACCATCGTCGTCGGTGCTGGTTTGTGCGGTGGTCCCGTCGATCGAGACGGTGACCGAGGGTGGCACGACGGCGCTCGCAGCGGTCGTTCCTGTACTGCTGGTCTGCACGTCGATGACATTTCCGCTGATCGACGCCGCTGCGCCCGAAATGCCTGTTCCCACCGGACCGCCATCGGCGGCACAGCCGACCAACGCGGCGAATACGAACACCCACAGACTACGAACCCATCTCATCGTGACCTCCGGATACGGCCGGGTGGACTCGGCGGCGCGCTGACGCGCGGCGTCGCTTCATCAAAATAGTAGGTCCCGAGCACGACGCGCGTGCGCTTGCCGCCGGGGGCGGAGACGTTGCGGTCGCGGTCATACGAGGCCAGCAGGGTGTTGGCGCGGCGGATGAACTCCGCGCCGACCTTCTCGGCCGTGTCCCGGAGCTCGGCGAGGGCCTGCGACCCGATGTTGTCGTACACCACTTTGCGTTGCAGCCGCGGCGACTCCGGATGCTCGATGTTGTGGACGATCGTTGAAAACAGCTCGGCGAGATCGGAGCCGAGCAGCGTCAGCTTCATCGACACGTCCTTCGCCGGAATGTGTGCTTCGCGCTGCAACCTCACGTCGCCGTTGGGCAGGAGGTCGACCACACCGGTCCGAAGGAGCTCGTCGAGCACTGACCGAACCGGAATGTCGACGCCGAGCTCGCGGACCAGGCGGGCGAAGCTCGGGACCTTCGGCCGCTGGCTCTCATACGCGAGACGCTTCGGCGTACCGTCAGCGTCGGCGAATGGTGGACCGGCCATCCAGCGCCCGATGATATGGGTGGTAACGGTGTCTTCGACCTCGACGGCGGGTTCATCGAACGGGCGGTGCTCTCGTAGGCGAGCAATCTCCTTACGGTTGAGGCCGGTCATCAAGGCCAGCCGGCTGTCGGTCTGGCGCTTGAAGGGCAGGGCGAACTCGTGCTCCGCGACGTTGATGTAGACGTGCTTGGCGATCTGACAGAACGCCGAATAGGAGATTCCATGCGTGATCAGCTGCCGCACGATCGGCCGCAGCAGGCGGGAGATAGCGGCAGCGAATTGCCCCTTCAGGGCGCCGGGTAACATGCTCGTTGGCTGCGTCGTGGAGTCCGCTTCCCTAGCTTGGGAGGCGCCGAGCGGCAACCACGGACTTCAAACTTCCCCGCGGATGCCGCTCGGCGGCGCAGCGGCGGAGTTGGCCGCGCAGGATGATCTGCACGGGGTCCACCGCCGCGGACAGCGGCTGCTAGCTGGTCGGCGTTGGCGTCGGCGTCGGCGTCGGTGTGACCTCGGGGCAAGCATTGGTACAGGCGCTCGCCGCTTGCGCGCAGATACGGAGTGCGCCGCTCAGCGTCTCGTTGCAGGGTCGCAAGCATGCCAACGCGGCCCGCCACGCGGTGACACAGGCGGCGGCAGTGCTCGGGTCAGTGGCCGCCGAACAGACCTGACTGGCGGCGGTGACGAGATCGCTGCAGGTGTCACGGCACATCTGCGTCAGGGCGCCCGCAGTGCTCACACAGCTCTGCGACGTTTGAACACACTGCGCGACGCATTGCGGGTCTTTCGGTACCACACCTGGGCATACGCCGGTGCACGTGCGTGTATTCGTACGGCAGGCCTGGCTCGATCCGACGTACGCGGTGAGGCAAGGCTGGGTGCACTGGCTGAGTGCGACGCGGGTTGTGCTACAGGCGTCGGAGCTGCGATCTGCCTTACACGCATCCTGGGCTGCCTGCAGCTCGCTCGTGCAGGTCGATTGGACACACAGGCGTGCAGTCACCCGGGCGACGTCACGGCAATCTCGGCCCGCCTCGACGCAGTCGCGCCGGCATTGATTCATTCCATTGTGGTTGTGACCCGGCCCAACTCCAAATGGCCCACCACCAAACGGGCCGTGGTGCGGGCGGCCACCGCGGCCCCGGCCGCCATGGGCGCCCACTGTGGTTGCGAGTCCCAAGCTAAGCAGCAGGGCGGCGCACCAGAGTGCTGAATTTTTCGGTCTGATCATGGTCGGTTCTCTCCTCTCAAAAGTATTCTTGAGCAGCGCCGCCCACCTCGGGAGGGCGCTGCGGAAGCCGTCGATTCACCGGGTGTGCGGCGGGCCGCGTCCTCCTGAAGCAGCGCTGTACATAATTGGGATATATTCCCATTTAGATGGGAACGCAAGCCCAAAATATCACGCAAGCCCAAAACCCCATCTGGACCCGGGCGGCGCCGCCCGCTTCCTTCCGTGGCGCAGCTCAATCATGATGCACGCCGGAGGATGCCATGAGCACGATCAAGATCGGCGTGGGATTCGGCCTGTCACGGCTCGGGTTGCCGAGCCCGGAGCGCATCTGTACGTACGCCGAGCGGGCGGAGGATCTCGGTATCGATTCGATCTGGCTGTCGGATCACATCGTGTCGCGCCATCCGCATTTGGAGATCTCTTGCGTGATGGCGATGTTCGCGGCGCGCACCAAGCGCATCAAGATGGGTCCCAGCGTGCTCACGTTGCCCGCCCGCGATCCCGTGCAAACGGCGCGCACATACGCGACCTTGGATTACCTCACCGGCAGCTGCGGGCGCGTGATCATGGCCGTGGGGCTGGGCAGTGACCCGCGCGACTGCATCGCCTGCGGCGTGCCGGCGGAGGAGCGTGCCGGCCGGCTGGAGGAGGGCGTCGAGGTGTTGCGCAAGCTGTGGGCCGGGCCGCGCGTCACGCACCAGGGGAAGTACTACAAGTTCGAGGACGTCACCATCGAGCCGCGGCCGGCGAAAGGTAGACTCGACATTTGGATCGGCGGCCGCACTCTCCCGGCGCTCCGGCGCGTCGCCAAGTACGGCGACGGGTGGTTTCCGTCGTTCGTCACGCCCGACGAGTTCAAGGCCGGCATGCAGCACCTGGTCACCTACGGCGCGCAGCGCGGCCGCAGCATCGATCCGCACGAGGCCGGTGTGGTGATCCTGACATACGTCGATCACGATCGCCGCCGCGCGCAAGCGGTCGCGGAGTTGGTCGCCGCGAGTTTTCAGCTTCCCGCCGACGCGATGGCGGCGCGCTGCGCGATCGGCACAACGGAGGAGTGCGTGGAAAAGATCCAGACGTACGTGGAGGCCGGCTGCAGCAAATACGTGCTGTTTCCGATCGCACCGCCGGACGAGCTGGTGGCGCAGATCGAGCTGTACGGCAAGGAGATCGTTCCGCGGTTTGGATGATCAGTGACGAGTGACGAGCAGACTCTCAGCTGATGCTTTCGTCGCGCTGCTGGAGCGGCGTGCGCCGCGTCCGCTTTCCATCGAAGAGATGGCGCGGATGCTCGAACTGGAACGCTACGATCGCAAGCAGATCAAGGCGACACTGGACGCGCGGGTGGCGAGCCGGACGCTGCGGCGCATCGGGAAGACCCGCTACCAGTGGCTTCGCGAGGTCGACCGCACCCCGCACCGCGAGCGACCGCCGGGGGTGCACCGCACCGCACAGAAGGGGCCCGGACAGCAGATCGAGGGGCACTACTCCCGCGTCCGCGCCGGCTACGGCTTCGTCGAGGTGCTCGGACGAGCGGCCGATCGCTTTGCGCGGGACATCCTGGTCCCGGCCGGGATGGAAGGGGAAGCGCTGCACGGCGACCGCGTTGCCGTCGACATCATTCGACGTGATCTGCGTGCCCAGCGTTTCGTCGGACGTGTTGTGTCGGTTACCGGCCGGGTGCACGAGCGCATCATCGGCACGCTGCAGCCGAGCCGCGCCGGCTGGGTATTGGTGCCGGAAAACGAGCTGCTCCCGCCGGTCGAGATCCTCGACGGTCAGCCCCGCCGCGACGACGCCGGGCGCGTAGCCCTCGTCAGGCTCACGAGGCCGCCCACTCCGACGCGCGGTCCCGGTGGGCAGCTCGAAGAGATCCTCGGCGACGCCGATGATCCCGAAGTCCAGTTCCTGACGATCGTCTTCGAGCATGGCTTGCGCACCGAGTTTCCGCCCGAGGTGCTTGCGGAAACCGAGGGACTGCCGCCCGACCCGTCCGAGCGAGACTTCGCCGGCCGGGAAGATCTGCGCACGCTGCCGTTCGTGACCATCGATGGCGAGAGCGCGCGCGACTTCGACGACGCGGTCTGCTTGGAAGAGGTGCCGCGCAGCGGCTACCGGTTGTGGGTCGCCATCGCCGACGTGTCGCACTATGTGCGGCCCGGCGGGGCTCTCGATACGGAGGCGGCGCGGCGCGGCACCAGCGTCTACTTCCCCGACCGGGCCATCCCGATGCTGCCGGCGCAGCTCTCGAACCAGCTCTGCTCGTTGAATCCGGGACGCGATCGGCTGGTGATGGTGGCGGAGCTCCTCTACGGTCACGACGGCCGCCGCCGCGACGCGCGGTTCTGCCGCGCGGTGATCCGCAGCCATGCGCGGCTTACCTACACCAAGGTCGCCGCGGTCCTCTCGGCGGCGGACACGCCGGAAATCCGCGGCTGGCGCGACGAGCTGCGCGCGCTGATCCCGCAGCTCCAGCACATGCGTATGCTGATGCGCGTGCTCTACCGCAACCGCGTGAAGGCGGGCTCACTCGATCTCGACCTGCCTGAGGCGCTCGTCGATCTGTCAGACGAGGGACGCAGCGTCGGCGTGCGGCTGCTGGCGCGCAACGATGCGCACCGGCTCATCGAAGAGCTCATGCTCGAAGCCAACTGCGCCGTCGCCGCCGGCTTGCGCGATCAGCGGATCCCGTTTCCCTATCGCATCCACGAGCCCCCCGAGGCGGCCGACATCGACGACCTCAATGAGTTCCTGCGCGTCTTCGGTTTCGGCGTGGAGTACGAGGGGAAGGTGCGGCCGCAGGACGTCCAACGTCTGCTCGACCAGATCGAGGGTCACCGTCTGGCGCGCGTGCTTTCGCGTCTGGTGCTGCGCTCGCTGAAGCAGGCGCAGTACAGCACGACCAACGCCGGACACTTCGGCCTCGCGTTTCCGACGTACTGCCACTTCACCTCGCCGATCCGGCGCTACCCGGACCTGATCGTGCACCGGCAGCTCGGCCACTGGTTCGATGGGCAGGCCGAAGCGGCACGCGCCGAAGCCGAGGCCATCGAGGCCGCGAGCGTGGCCAGCTCGCAGGCGGAGCGCGGCGCGATGGAGGCGGAGCGTGCCATGCTGGACCTCAGGAAGGCGGAGTTCATGCTCGGGCACCTGCTCGAACCGGAACCCGGCACCATCGTAACGGTGCTGTCCTTCGGATTTTTCGTCGAGCTGGACGCCTACCCGATCGAAGGCCTGGTCCGGGCCGACACTCTGAGCGACGATCGCTACTCCTTCATCGAGGCGGAGCGCGCACTCAAGGGCATGCGTACCGGTAAGCGTTTCCGTCTCGGCGATCGCGTCCTGGTCGAAGCCACGAACGTCTCCCTGCGGGGCCGTAAGATCGACTTCGCTGTGTTGGAGCGCCTGGTGCCGGCGGTCGCTGAAGAGGTTCCAAGTCGCGACAAGCGCCCGAAGCGACGCCCACCGCGACGCGAACCGAAGAGGAATGGGCGAGGCGCCCGGAAGAAGTAGAAGGGGTGCGGCCTCGACGGACTGTGGTATAGACGCCGCATGGAGCTGCGAGAGATCGGCACTGACGTGTATGCCTGCCTGCAGGAAGACCGTGGGCTGGGCACGAGTAACTCCGGCCTCATCAATCGCGCCGGCGGACTGGTGATCGATACCTTCTGGGATCTCGCGCACACGCGCCAGCTCATCGCAACCTACACGCGTGTCTGGAGGGGGCCGGCGCGCCGCGTCGTCAACACCCACCACAACGGCGACCATTGCTGGGGGAATCAACTGTTCGCGGACGCCGAGATCATCGGCCACCGCTTGTGCGCCGCGGCCTTCGAGAAGGAGAGCCCCGCTGGTATGGAAGCGCTGCGCCAGGCTGCCGGCAGCAGCAACCCCGCGGTTGCCGCACTCGCGCAGGCGCTGGCGGCGTGGGATTTCTCCGGCATCACCCTGACACCGCCGACCACGCTCATTGACGACCGACTCTCGCTCGATCTCGACGGCATCACGGCGCACCTCATCTACGTCGGCCCAGCCCATACCGCCGGCGACGTCATCGTCCACCTGCCCGCGCAACGCGTGGTGTTTACCGGCGATGTGCTGTTCCGCCTGTGCACGCCCATCGGGTGGGAAGGGACCTTCGATCGCTGGATCGCCGCGCTCGATGCGATCGTCGCACTCAATCCGGAGGTGATCGTGCCCGGCCACGGGCCGCTGTGCGGCGTGGAAGGTCCACGGGAAATGAAAGCGTACCTGCAGTACGTACGGTCCGAGTCGAAGCGCGGCTTCGACGCGGGGCTGTCGGCGCTGGAGGCGGCGAAGCGGATGGATCTGGGGCCGTATGCCGGGTGGACGGAGCCGGAGCGCCTGCTGTTCAACGTCGAAAGGGCGTATCGCGAATGTCGCGGCGAGCCGTTCGATGCGCCCATCGACGTCGCCGCGATCTTCCGCGGCATGCACGAGCTGCGGCAGTCGCGAGCCTGACGTGGCCATGAGCGCGCAGAGCAGTTGGAACCCCGAGCAGTACGAGCGGTTTCGTAGCGAACGCAGCCAGCCATTCCTTGATCTGTTGGCGTTGGTGCGGCCGCGGCCGGGCATGCGCGTCGTCGACCTCGGCTGCGGTACGGGCGACCTGACGCAACGTCTGCATCGTGAGTTGGCGGCGCGCGAGACGGTCGGCGTCGACAGCTCGGCGACGATGCTGGCGAAGAGTGCGCAGTTCGTCGCCGAAGGTTTGCGGTTCGAAGCCGGCGACGTCCGCGACTTTCATGCTGCGGAGCCCTACGATCTCGTCTTCTCCAATGCGACCTTGCAATGGCTCCCGGGTCACGAAGACGTGCTGCGTCGGCTGACCGGTGCGGTGGCCGCCGGCGGGCAACTGGCCGTGCAGGTGCCCGCCAACCACGACCATCCGTCGCACGTCATCGCCGCCGAGATTGCGGCAGAGGAGCCGTTTCGCACCGCGCTGGCCGGCTATGTCCGCACGCCGGCCGTGCTGGCTCCCGAACGGTATGCCGTGTTGCTCGAGCAGCTCGGTTATCGCGAGCAACACGTGCGACTGCAGGTCTACGGCCACCATCTGCAATCGCGTGCGGAGGTTGTCGAGTGGGTGAAGGGGACGATGCTGGTGGACTATCAGCAGCGGATGCCGGCGGATCTGTTCGAGCAGTTCCTGGCCCGGTATCGAGTCCGCCTGGTGCCGCGGCTCGACGACGCGCAGCCGTATTTCTACCCGTTCAAGCGGATACTCTTCTGGGGTCTCCGCTGAGCGGATGGATATCGGGGCACGACAGATCGTGCCCCGATGCGACAAAGCGTGAAAGGCGCGTTAGTCGACGTAGGCGCGCAGCCCTTGGCCTTCGCAGATCGGCAGCAGCTGCTTTAGGGCGCGGGCTTCGAGCTGACGGATGCGCTCGCGGCTGACGCCGTAGCGACGTCCGACCTCTTCGAGTGTGAGCGATTGATGATCCGTCGTCCCGAAGCGCAGGCGGAGGATGTCGGCCTCGCGTTGCGGCAGGCGCGACAGCGCCGCCTCGAGCTGCTGACTCAGGTCGACCGCGGCGGCGCCGCGTTCCGGATCGTCCGTGTCGCTGGCCAGCAGTTGCTCCAGCGTCCGGTCGTCGTCGGTGCCGAGCGGCGAGTCGAGCGACAGGCACTGGAAGTTCTGGGTCATGGTTGTGAGCCGGTCGGGATCCACGCCGCTGGCCTCGGCCAGTGCCACCTGGTCCACCTCGCCGTCGTTCTCGGTCTGCAGGCGCTGGGTTTCGCGTCCCACCTTGCGGCGGAGCTGGTTCCAGTGCACGGGAGTGCGAATCAAGCCGCCGTGCACGTCGCCGGCGCGGCCGATCTGTTGCCAGATCCACCATACCGCGTAGGTTGCGAACTTAACCTCCTTGGCCGGGTCGTACTTCTCGACGGCGCGGATCAACCCGAGCGTGCCTTCCTGCACCATATCGAGGAAGGAGACGCCGGTGCGGCGATAGCGTTTGGCGAAGGAGATGACCAGGCGTAGGTTGGCCTCGATCATGCGGTCGCGCAGCTTGCGATACTCCTGCAGCTCCTTCTCCAGCGCGTCGACGAACTCGCGCAGGCGCAAGCGCGTGGCGAGCTGCACATCGGCGCGACGCCGCGACCGCGCCACCCCACGGGCGTAACGCAGCACGGCGACGGTTTCGCGTTCACGAAAATCGTCCGAGGGGCGAATCACGCTGCGGCCATGCCGCGGCAGGGCCGCCGCGGTGACCCGCGGAAAGCGCCGCAGCAGCCGGCGGATACGGTTGCGGGCGCGGACGATGCCACGCGCAATGGTCTGCTCCTCCTCCGGGATGAGCAGCGCGGTCGCCCCCACATCCTGGAAAAAATGCGATTGCAGGTCATAGTCGCCGAGATCCCCCTGGGTTTCCGGCTCCTGCTCTTTGAGCTCATCGGACGGAGAGCTGGCATCGAGCTCGTCATCCAACGTGTCTTCGTCTTCCATTTTCAGCGCAAGCGCGCCAAAACCATCATCCATGGTCCTTCTACCTCTATGAACTCCGATTCGAACGTGTCGAGAGACGTCGGGGATGTTGAGCGGTTAGACGGCTGCCCTGTGGGCAAATTCAATGCTGCGCCGCCTCCCCAACCGGTGGTGCATGTAACCGCTTACCCTGGACGGCGCCCACAGTCAATCTGCGCGTAGGGAAAATTTCCTCAGCTGGCGTAGGATGATGTACGGGGCCGTCCTCCCGGCGCGCTCCAGACCTATGCCGATGTCCGGAACCGCAAGGCCTTCCGGGCTCATTCATTCTTCGTCGGGTACGGGCTCGCCCGGCGCCACGAAATCGATGCCCTGCTCAGTGGCTTCCGTCACGTCCTCGGTTCCCGGCGGCTCGTCCCAGCGTTTGGTCTCGGGTCCGATATCCTCCTTGCTGCGATCGTCGCGCTCCCACAGGATTTCTTTCACCTGGACGCGATCGGTCACTGCCATCAGGCCCATGACGTCGGTGACCGTGTGGAGCAGAATCTTGTGCTCCTTCTCGCTCGGGAGCGCGCCCCCGAGATACACCACCCCGTGGTGGCAGACGATGCGAAGTTCCTCCAAGTCCACCCGGCCGTCGTCGCGGACGTGCTCGCGGACCGCCTCTTCGAGCTCGCTGGCGCTGAGCAGGCTGTACTCCCCAGGTACGGGTCCCGAACGCGGCGGCTCCTCGACGGTACTCTCCTCCCGCTCGCCGCGTTCCGCGCGCTCCGCACAGCCGCGGCAGGACGGTGTTGCGGGCAGAGCGGTCAGCCGCTGGCGCGGGATTGTGGCGCCACAGCCCAGGCAGACGCCATAGGCGCCGGCCGCGAGACGCTCCAGAGCGTCATCGATGGCCTCCAACTCGGCCTTGCCGCGATTGTCCAGGCGCGACAGCAGTCGGGTCGTGCGCTCGTCCTGTGCCGCCTCCTCGAGCTCGCTCTCCCGCTCATCCGCCAGGGCGTGCAGATCGGCTTCCACATGCGCGACCTCGGCGAACAATGCCTGGCGCTGGCGAAGCAGCGTACGACGGAAGCCTTGCGCGACTCTGGGGTTCATCGGGCCGCTCCTTTTCTTCCGGCGACAGTGTAATCACGGTTCGGTGGCAATGCTACCCACGGCGCGCTTTCGGACGTCGGCTGCGCGGTTTGACGCTCTGAGGGATTCTACCTAAGGTAGCGTGCCGAGCGGTCGGGAGCGTTGGGGAATGGCAAAGAGCTTGGCGGTCATATCGGTGATCGGGCACGATCAGAAGGGGGTCGTGGCGCGCATCTCCACCTACCTGGCGGCGTGCAACATCAACATCGAGGACATCGAGCAGCGCGTGATGGAAGGGCTCTTCATCATGACGATGCTGGTCGACTTGAACGACCTGCGGATCAACCTCGACGAGCTGATCCTCGGCCTCAAGGGCATCGGCGACGAGATCCACATGGAGGTGACGATTCGGCTCCACGGGCGCCGGGAGCCGCGGCGCGTGGCGCTTCTGGTCAGCCGCGAACCCCACTGCCTCGAACGGCTGATCGCCGACCGCGATGCGGGTCTGCTGAGCGGAGAGTTGGTCGTGGTGCTGTCGAATCACGATGTCCTGCAGCCCATCGCGACGGCCGCCGGCATCCCATTTTTCGCATCCCCGTCGACGGACAAGGCCGCGCACGAGGCGTTCCTGCTGGACCAGCTCAAGGCGTATCGGGCTGACCTAGTCGTGCTCGCCCGCTACATGCAGATCCTCGGCCCCGCCGTCGTCGATCGGTACCCCAGCCGGATCATCAACATTCACCCGTCGCTGCTGCCGTACCACCCGGGAGGCAACGCCTACAAGCAAGCCTACGAGGAAGGGGTGCGCGTTTCGGGCTGCACCGCGCACTTCGTGACGGAGCAACTCGACCAGGGCCCGGTCATCCTCCAAGACGTGTTTCACATCCGCGTCGGCGAAGACACGTTGGAGGACGTCAAGGCGCGCGGCAAGGAGCTCGAAGCCAAGGTCTTGTCGCAGGCGCTGCAGCTGTGTCTCAACGATCAGCTGGTGGTGAAGGACAAGAAGGTCATCTTCCGTCCCGGACACCTGCAGGCCGCCGTCTAGGGCCTGCTGTAAAAGGCTTCGGAGACCCTTCGACAAGCTCAGGGTGAGCGGGAAAAAGTAGGAAACACGGGGAGGGGAACCGCTCATGCTGAGCCTGTCGAAGCATTGGGCAGGGTTTTTCAGCAGCCTGCTAGACTAGGGTTCGGTGATCACCACCTTTTCGACGTGCACCGTCCCTGCAGCGCTGCCGCCGGGCTGGTCGACGAACGTGAGGCGCAGTGCCGTGGGGCCGCTGGTGCGTGCCTCAGCATGAAACGGATACGGCTGCAGCTCGGTCGATTCCACCCGTGCGCCGCCGATACGGTGGGCGGCGAGCCACACCTCGATCGGTGCCGGCTGGTCGCCCGAGGCGATTGCAGCCGTGACCGTGATGGTGACGGTGCCGGCATCGACGTAGATGACCGAGTCGACCGCCGCGCCGGCCTGCATGCTCAAGGTGCCGTCGGGATGCGCGGTGCACGCCCCGGTCTTGCGCATGCCCGCGGGGGCCAGCGTCAGGACGCCCGGCACGGGACGCGTGCACGCGGCGAGCAGCGCGAGGGTGACGAAGACGGCGCGACGAAGCAGGGGCGGACGGCACATGGGTACGTGCGCGATACCGGCCTGCGCCGCGCGGGTCAACCCCATCCGGCCCGCGCCCACGAATCAGCTTGAGATAGACGTCGAGGTCGTGTCATAAGGGAAGCGAGCTATGAGTGATGGGATATTCACATCCGAGGCGCAGATGCGCCCACTAGTGTCGGTTTCGGCAACCGGCCCGATGGGCTTCGGCCGTGCGGCATGGGACCGCTGGAAGAAAATTGCCCGTGCGGTCGGGGTGGTCCAGACCCGCATCCTCATGGTGATCTTCTATTTCATCTTCGTATTTCCGATCGGTTTGATCATGCGACTGCGCGGTGATCCGCTACGCCTCAAGCCGCGTACCGGGAGCAACTGGACTCCGCACCACCAAGAACCCGCGAGCCTCGAGAGCGCTCGCCGGCAGTTCTGACGCCGTTCTTGGCGCCGACGCGGCACGCGTCCGGGTCGTGACCTCGGCCGGTCGCCGGTTCCAGAGCTTGGCTTGTAGATGCGGACAGCGCTTTTGCGGCGGGCCCTGTACGGGGCGCTGACACTCATCGTCTTGGCGAGCGCGCTGCCGCGCCTCACGGAGTTGGGTCGCGACGGCTTCGCCACCCGTGAGATCGTCCACATCAACGCGGTCGATGCGCTGCAGTCACGGCTACGACTCGCGGCGGAGCGTACACCAGCGGCGGGCTTCGGGCCGGGGGTTCTGGCCACCACATTGGCGTTGCGGTACGGGTACGGCGAGTCGACGCTGCGGCTGCCGGGTGCCGTTGCCGGTACGCTGGCAGTGCTTGCGGTGTGGGTTCTGGGCCGGGCGATATTCGGAACCTGGGTCTCCGTCTATGCCGTCGTGCTGCTGGCGTTGTCGCCGTTGCACGTGTGGCTGTCGCGCACCGTCGGCACCGACGTGTGGTTGAGCTTGCTGGCGCCACTCACGGCGTTGGCGTTTTGGCGCGCGGTGCAAGCCCCGGAAGCGACGTGGCGGTGGGGAGCTCTCGCGGCGCTAGCGCTGGCGTGTGCGACCGACTACCAGGGGGTGCTGCTCCTCGCCGCCCTCGCGGTGTACGCCGCCGTCGTGTGCGTCCGTGATCCGGCGAGGATCCCCGTCAGCTCATGTCTGCGGATGGTGGGCATCGCTGCACTCGCGGGTGTCGTGGCCGCGTACGTTCTGCCGCGACCCGGGGGCTCCTTGGTGCCGGTGCGTCCGGGTTGGTGGTTGATTGCGTACATCACGAACCTGCTGGCGGCGGGCCCGGCCGATGCCCCCCTGGCAGCCTCGGCGTTGGCGGCGGCGGCACTGCTGGGAGCGGCGTGGGCCGCCCGCACCGTGGAGGGGGGCGGATTGATCGTGGCCTGGGCGGTCGCCGGGATCTGCGGCCTTGTAGGTCGCGCCTGGCGGTTGCGCACTCCGCTTGCGCCGGAGCATTTCAGCATGGTGCTTCCGGCCTACCTCCTGCTGGCGGCGGCAGGGTTCGGTCGCATCGAATCGATTGCCAGGCGGGTCGCCTCTGCCCGCTGGGCAGCGGTGATGCAAGCGGGTGTGCTCGTGCTACTACCGCTGATCGAACTGCCGGCGCTGGCCGACTATTTTCATCAGCCGCCGCCGTCATGGCGCGAGGTGGGCGCCATCTTGGATCGCAACGCGGGTCCGGACGACATCGTCGTCCCCATGCAAGAACGCGACAGCGTCGCCTTTTACGCGCCGCGACTGGAGAGCCATATCCAGCTGCCAACCCGACCGGCCATAGTTCCCGCCTTCTTCGTTCACCGGAAGCGCGGCTGGGTGGTCGCCCCGGCTGCTGCGCGGTTGTACGCCGGGTGGAAGCGAGTCGAGGAGTTCTTCGAGCGCCTCCCGCCGGTCGAGCTGAGCGCCGGGGCGGACATCCAGGTGTGGTACGTTGGGCAGACCGGTCGCGATCAGTTGCTCTTTGAGGCGGCATTCTTCGACTTGCCGACGGCGACCCTGGTGCGTGGCGACTTGCTCATGGATATCCTGCGGGTGGCCGGTCCGGCTCCCCCTGTGTTGTGGAAGGTCGATCAGATCGCCCTGTCACGCGATCCGCTCGATCTGCGCAATCCCGCGCTGTTGAACGTCGTCTATTACCTGGCCGAGCATGAGCACGGCGACCGCGCCGCATCGCTCGCCTATCGCCTCGCCACCGCCGAGCCGAATTGGCCGGAAGCCCAGGAGGCGCTCGCCGCCTTTCAGGGTGAGGGGACGGCTGTCCCGCAAGCGACGGAGAGCACACCGCCGCCTACCGCCGAACCGACAGGGTCCCGCTGAGTCCTCCTTCAGACTTTCAGAGGCTTTGCACGAGAAGTGGGAATCGCTGCGCCCACGACGCTCAGAAACTCATCCCCCGAACCCCCTTCTCTTGGGAAGAGAAGGGGGCTGGATCGCAGAACATCAGCTTTGCC
>CAZCGA010000033.1:0-29811 GCA_964498075.1 uncultured Binatia bacterium (SeqCode)
TGTGGCCGACGGCGCGCAGCGTGTCCATGGTTTGCACGATGATCGGCGGCGCGAGCAGCGTGCCCCAGCGCGTCTTCTTGACGTACTCCTCGTCGAGGTACAGCGGGTTGAGGTCGCCGATCGCCAGCGCCAGGTGGTAGATCGCGTCACGCGTCGCCTCGGTGCGCCATGGGCGCCGGCCCGGGAATCCCTGGCCGATGCGCTCCCGCAGCTTGGCGATGCCCTCGTCGGTGATGCTGCCGTGCTCCGTCTCCGCCATTATCGCTTTCCCTTCTGCGCTCGCTGTGCGGGCGATCGTGACGCTCGCTCCGGGCGCGGGCCCAGCAGTCGATAGATCGCTTTCTCGACGACGCGGCGCTGCACCGCCAGGGCGCGCGGCGACATCGGGTCGTCGCTCGCGTTGGCGAACGTCTGCAAAGCGCCGGCGTTGGTAAAATATGCGAACACCATTCCGAACAGGCCGACGGCCAGATGCGGAATCTCCTCGGGCTCCCACCCGGCTTCAGCCGCGGTTTCGCGGATGACGGCGATGCCCTCCTGGTAGATCGGCGTCACCCAGCGGGCAATCAGCTTCTGCACGCTGCCGCCTTCATCGAGCAGCGCCCGTTGCAGCAGCCGCGCCAGGTGCGCGTGCGTCGCCAAGTGCGTGGTGAGCTTGTCGATCGTGGCGCGCATCTGCTCCGGACGCAGCGCGCCGGGATGCCACGCTTCCGCCACGGCCTGCAGGATCGGGTGCAGGCCGCGCTCAAGCACGGCGTCGTACAAGGCCTGCTTGCTGGGGAAGTGGTTGTACAGGCTCGGCGCCGTCAGGTCCATCTCGCGCGCCAGATCGCGCAGCGCCACCCCGTCCACGCCGTGCGCCGCGAAGAAGCGCTCCGCGGTGTCGAGGATCACCTCGCGCGTCGGTGGCGGCGGTTCGGACGCAACCGCCCGCCGCGCTTTGCGCGCTATCACACTCGCTACTTTGGTCGCCACGGCATCCCCTGAGTAGTTAACGAACGTTAGTTCGTCAAGACCTTTGCGTCCAGCGCGGCGGACGCTTCTCGACGAACGCCGCGAACCCCTCGCGCACCTCGTCCGACGCCAGCGACTCGGCGAACATGGCGAAGTCGATCACCGGCAGCTGGCGGTTGAGGTCGCGCTTCAACGCGGTGCGCGCCCGCGGCCCGGTCTGCCGGATCCAGTGGATCGTCTCGGTGACCGCGGCGTCGAGCTGCGCGTGCGGTACGACGCGCGAGATCAGCCCCATGGCGAGCGCCTCTTGGGCGGTGACGTACTGTGCGGTGAACAGCAGGTACTTGGCGCGCGCGATGCCGACACGACTCGCCAGCCGCGCGCCGAGGAAACAGTCGGCAACCCCACGTAGCAACTCCGGCGCGCGGAAGGTGGCGCGGTCGGAGACCACCGAGAGGTCGCTCATCAACGTCATGTTGAGGCCGCCACCCTGGCACATGCCGTTGATCGCCATCAGCACGATCTTCGGGCAGCGCTCGAACTCGACGAACGGCAGCAGATCGAAGCGGTCGGTCTCGCGGTCGAGCGCCGGACCTCCTTCGTGCTGCCCACCCATCTCGCCGCCGACGCAGAAGTACTCGCCGGTGCTGGTGACCACGAGCACGTCGACCGCGGGGTCGCGCTCGGCGAGCACCGCCGCCTTCTTGAGGCCGTGGTACATCTCGATGGTGAGCGCGTTGCGGCGCTCGGGCCGATCGATGACGACGCGCAGCACGCCCGCGGACGTGCGCGCCTGCAGATGGCGCGAGCCCAGATCCACCGCATCGGCCGCCTCACGTTTGCGTTTGCTCATCGGTCACCTCGGGCGCCGCTCTATCAGAACTCGCCGCCGGCGCGCCAGTGCTTCGCCAACCCTCTTGAACCGGCGCCGCAGCTATATTAACAAGCGTTAACCCACACGAGAGGTCGATCTCATGCCCCGTGACTACAAACTCATCTCCGCCGACTCGCACATCCTCGAGCCGCCGCACTTGTGGCAGCAGTACATGCCGAAGAAGTTCCACGACAAGGCGCCGAAGGTCGTGCCCGACGGTGAAGGCGGCGAGGCCTGGCAGTTCGCACCGGACATCCCGCCCGCGCCGATCGGTATCTACGCCTCCGCCGGCCGCAAGCACGAAGACGTGCGTTGGACGGGCGTCACCTTCGCCGCCGCGAACCAAGGCAACTTCCGGGCCGCACCGCGCCTCCAAGAGCAGGATCAGGACGGCGTCGATGCCGAGGTGCTGTTCGGCTCCGCCCGTATGATGAGCCACTTCTTCTCCGACCCGGATCCCGAGTTTCAAATGGCCGGCGTGCAGGCCTACAACAACTGGCTCGCCGAGGAGTTCGTGAAGGCCGCTCCTGACCGACTCATCGGATTGGCGGCCATGCCGGCGCTGAACGTCGAGACGTGCATCAAAGAGATGGAACGCTGCCTGAAGCTGGGCATGCGCGGCGTGTGGCTCAACACCATGCCGAGCGTCGGCCCGACGATTCGCCCGGAGGACGATCCGTTCTGGGATGCGGCGCAGGCGTTGGGCGTGCCGGTACACTTCCACGTGCGCATGATGCGCAAGGTCCAGAAGCCGAAACCGAAGGGCAAGCGCGGCGACGATCTCACCGGGCTCGCCACCGTCGGTGCCGCCGACATGATCATCGACATGTCTGAGATCATCACCTCGGGCGTGCATGACCGTTTCCCAAACCTCACCTGGGTGGCGGTGGAAACCGGCTGCGGCTGGATCCCCTATGTCCTCGAACAGCTCGATGACCGCTGGTGGCGCAATCGCTCGTGGCTGCCAACGAAGCTCCAGCATCCGCCGAGCGCGTACTTTCGGCGGAACTGGCACGCCGCATTCATGATCGACGGCTACGCGGTGAAGAACCGCCACGTCATCGGCGTGAACAACATGATGTGGTCGACCGACTACCCGCACCACGGTTGCGATTGGCCGGAGACGCGCCGTGTTGTCGAAGAGATGTTCCGCGACGTCGCCGAGCCCGAGCGCCGGCGGATGTGTGCCCTGAACGCCGCGGAGCTCTACAGGCTGATCTGAGCCGGCGTACGGAAGGCCACGGAGGCGGACGATGCCGATCGCTGAGGTTCCCGGCGCGTCGCTGTATTACGAGGTCCACGGCGACGTGCCCGGGACGACGACCCCCTGGTTGGCCTTCGCCCACGGCGCCGGTGGCAATCACCTGTCGTGGTGGCAACAGGTCCCCGTCTTCCGCGATCGCTTCCGCTGCTTGACGTACGACCAGCGCGGCTGGGGCCGTTCGGTGTGCGACGGCGTTCCGGATCCACGCGCCTTCAGCAACGACCTCCTCGCGCTGCTCGATCACGTCGGGGCTCAACGTGCGGCACTGGTCGGGCAATCGATGGGCGGCTGGACCGTTCTCGGCTGCACGCTCGCGGCGCCGTCGCGGGTGACTCACCTGGTCCTCACCGGCACCCTCGGCGGGCTCACCGACGACGGGATGCTCGCGCAGCTCTTCGCGCGGCACGACCCGAGCCGCCCCTTCGACGCCCACGCGGCGCTCGCGGCGGATTTCCCGCAACGCGAGCCGCTGCGAACCTTCCTCTACGAGCAGATCGCCGGGCACAACCCGCCGCCTTCGCCGGAGTTCCTGCGGGCGCTGGTCACGCTGCGCTACGAATGGACGGCTGAGCGGCTACGCATGCCGGTATGTTTCATCGCCGGAGCGCGCGACCAGCTCTTTCCGCTCGACCTGGTTCGGCAGGCGCACGCCAAGGTTGCCGGAGCACAGCTCGCGGTCGTGGCGGACGCGGGTCATTCCGTGTATTTCGAGTGTCCGGACGAGTTCAACCGCGCCGTTGCGGCGTTCTTGGGGGAGCAGCATGAAGCCTGATCTGGTCATTCGTGGAGGAACTGTCGTCGATGGGAGCGGTGCTCCGGCGTTCGACGCGGACGTGGTCGTGCACGGCGATCGCATCGCCGCGGTCGCGCAGTACGATGGCAGCGCGAATGAGGTCATCGACGCCCGCGGCAAGATCGTCACGCCGGGCTTCATCGACGTGCACACGCACCTCGATGCGCAGATCACTTGGGATCCGCTGGGCTCTCCATCGAATCTGCACGGCGTCACGTCGGTGATCGTCGGCAACTGCGGCGTCGGCTTCGCGCCGTGCAAGCCGCAGGACCGCGACTACCTCATGTTCCTGATGGAGGGGGTTGAAGACATCCCGCAGGCCGCGCTCAAGGCGGGCTTACGATGGAACTGGGAAACCTTCCCGGAGTACTTGCATGCCCTCGCCAGCCAGCGGCTCGGCCTCAACGTCGGCGCGCACCTCAGCCATGCGCCGCTGCGCATCTACGCCATGGGTGAGCGCGGTGCCACCGAGGCGCCGGCGACGGATGCGGAGCTCGCGCTGATGCGGCAAAGCGTGGTCGACGCCATGCACGCCGGCGCGCTCGGCTTCGACACCGGACGCACGACGATGCACCGCACGCCGGCGTGGGATCCGGTGCCCGGCACGTTCGCGGATCGCCGCGAGCTTGCGGCGCTGGCGAACGGGCTTTCCGCCGCAGGCACCGGGGTGTTCGAGTTGATTCCGTACGGCGGTGCCGGCGAGGACGCTGCCGGGTTCGAGCGCGAGTTCGACTGGATGGAGCCCATCGCACGCGAGTGTGGGCGGCCGATCAGCCTGTCCCTGATCCAGAACCTCGCGTATCCCGACGTGTGGCGAGAGATCTTGCGACGGGCGGAAGCCGCGGGGCAGCGCGGCGCACGCATTGTGCCGCAAGTCGCAGTGCGCAGCGTCGGCATCCTGCTCGGCTTCGGAACGGCGCTGTCGCCGCTGTCGTTGTTTCCGGCGGCGGTTGATTTGATCGGCAAGCCCGTCGGCGAGCTACGGGTGCTGCTACGCGATCCCGCCCTGCGCGCAAAGTTGGTGGCCAGTATCGCTGAGACGAGCGGTGACATTCTCGGCGGCATGGCGCGCTTCGAACACGTCTTCCCGCTCGAGGACATCGGCGTGCGCACGTACGAGACGACGCCTGACAAGAGCATCGTCGCCATCGGCAAACGGCAGGGCAAGCACGCGCTCGAAGTGGTGCTCGACCTGGTCCTCGAGCACGATCTAGACAACTTCTTCATCGTGCCGTTGTACAACAGCGACCTCGAGGCTGCGGGGACTATGCTGGCGCATCCGCTGACGACGATCGGCCTCGGCGACTCGGGCGCACATACCAGCCAAACGTCGGACTCCGGGTTTCCGACGTTCACCCTGGCGTATTGGGTGCGGCAGCGAAAGCTCTTGTCGCTCGAACGCGCGGTGCAGAAGCTGACGGCCGATCTTGCGGGGCTGTGGGGCATTCGCGGCCGCGGCGTCGTGCAGGCCGGGGCGTACGCCGATCTCAACGTGATCGACTTCGAGCGGCTCGACCTGCGGCTCCCGGAGGTGAAGCACGAGCTGCCGGCCGGCGCACCGCACCTCTCTCAAGGCGCTGTCGGCTACGCAGCGACGATCGTGAACGGCAAGGTCCTGATGCGCGACGGTGCGCACACCGGCGCGTATCCGGGCGTGGTGTTGCGCAACGAGCGCTACCGAATCGAGTGAGGAGGGTCCCCATGCTTCAGGGCTACCTCGACCGCGTGCGCACCGTGTACGGCGGCAAGTTCCTCTACGCCTTGAGCGATCGCGGCGCGGCAACCTGCACCGCGACCACTACGGGCTCGACCCGTTCCGCGTGCTCATCGTGACCAAGAGCGCCGCCCGCGCGGCGACGCTCGTTGACCTCATTGCCAGCAACCGGGTGAAGTTCAAAGAGCCCGACGCCCTGCGCAAGCTGCTCTACGTGGCGAGTGAAGCCGACTTCCTCGACCGACCCGAGGCGCTCGCCGCCGACATCTGGACGTCCGGCCACCGACCAACCGAACGCGTAGCGACCATGCCGCAGCCGTTGCCACGCCACACCTAGCGCTACCCCGCCCGCGTGGTTACGTTTCGGCAAATTCGCCCACGAGAGGAGGCAAGGTACATGGCGAGCACCAACTGGGAATATAAGACCAAGGTTATTGACTCCTTCGACAAGCTTCACAAAGCGCTCGCCGAAGAGGGAGTGAAGAGCTGGGAGCTTGTGTGCGTCCTTCACGAGGCTAGGTATGTCCTCTTCTTCAAACGCCCGACGCCTTGACACCGGCCACAGACCATCAAGTGCCGCGGGCGGGGTAGCTGCATGTCCGCCGTATTGACACTGGTGCTTCTCTGCTTTCTCGTGTGGTGGCTAGAACAGGAATATCCACGCAAGACGCCGCCGGCGACAACGTGGTACACTGGCCTACTCCTCTACGCCCAGCGGGAGATTCTCACGCACCGTAGCGGCCTTGTCGCTTTCCACCCACAATCCCGACCACCACCGCAACGAGCGCACTGCGCGGATATACCCCCTTCATTTGACGGCCATCGCCCGGCCGTGGTACGCCTCTTGTGAAAGGGTCATACCCCATTATGCCACGCAATCCACAAACCACCACCGCGTTCACTGTCTCGTTGCCGGTCCCTATGGCGCGGCAGATCGAACGCGCCCGCAAAGCCGAACACCGCAGCCGCTCCGAGCTCACGCGCGAAGCGTTCCGCGTCTACTTCCGCACCAAAGCCGACGAAGATGAAGGCCGCGCCGCGGCCGCCCGCGCTCGCGCCGGCATCGGCC
The DNA here is from genome assembly GCA_964498075.1 of uncultured Binatia bacterium (SeqCode). Classification (GTDB taxonomy): domain Bacteria; phylum Desulfobacterota; class Binatia; order HRBIN30; family HRBIN30; genus CAZCGA01. Next base: position 6,669 of record CAZCGA010000033.1, read on the forward strand.
TGTCACGCGCCTACGACAACGCCGACGAGTTCATTGCTGACCTGCACACGGCTGCCCGCCGCTTGAAGCCGAAGCGCCGGTCCCGGTAAACCACCCGTGCATGCGCATCCGCCGCACGGCCGACCTCGAACGCGCCTACGCTGCCGCACCGGAGGCCGTACAAAAGTCTCTCGACCGGCGCCTCCCCTTTCCTCGCTCAGGACTTCCGGCATCCGTCGCTGCGCTCCAAACCGTGGCCGGCGCACGGCGCCGACTGCTACCAAGCCAACCTCACCCAAGGCTGGCGCTTCTACTACCAACGCCAGGGCGACGAGGCCGTGGTGTACTGGATGGAGAAGCACCCAAAGAAGGGCGGCTAACCTAGGCCCGCCGGGAGAACCTGACGGATGCACCATGTCGTAGACCAACTCACCAGCGCGCCGGCGTACGCTGCGCGCACGACGTACGACGCGATATTTCTCACGATGCTCCTGATGCTGCTCTCTGCGCCCACGGCGCACGCCGCTGGCGGTGATCCGGTTCCGGTCCCGACGCGCGGGCGATCGCGTACGCCGAGCTTCACCGCGGAGTCACGTTACAATGAAGGGCTGGTCTTCGCGCAACATCGCGACTGGCCGCGCGCCGAAGCCGCGTACCGCGACGCCATCCGGATGAAGGCGGAGTTTCCCGAAGCCTGGAACGGACTCGGCCATGCCCTGAAGGGCGAGAAGAAGTTCGACGAGTCGATCCGCGCGTATCACGAGGCGCTGCGGCTGCGTCCCAACTACGCGCAGGCGCTCGAGTACCTCGGTGAAGCCTACGTCGCGATGGGCAAGATGGACGAGGCGCGTGCCATCCTACAACGCCTCGAGCCGCTCGATGCGCACTACGCCGAGGACCTGGCGCGCGTGCTGGCCGGCGGTACTGCCAGCTGGTGACGGTCCTTCGGGCCGTCAGTGATTCGCCGACGACATGACCCAGTGATTCAGGTCGGCCGTGCGATTGCCGCCGAGGATGCCATCGGGATGGGCAATGCGCGCCGGCAGGATTCCTAGCTGGCGGCGCACCGCATCGAGCGGTTCCCGCAGCAGCCGTGCGTACGGCGCCACCGACAGCAAGCCCGCACACCGCCCGCGCTGCCAGGCCTGGTAGAGATAGCGCGGCCACGACAGGCGGATGTCGCGCGGACCGATCACCGCCGCCGCCACCACGATGAGTGCGATTCCCAGGCTGGGTACTTGGCCGAGCGTGAAGGCGAGGTTGGCCGCCTCTCCCGCTTCGTCCATTCCGTAGCCGGTGAGCACGTGGAAAAGGTCGTGCGTATCGCGCATGCGGTCGCCGAAGAAGCGCCGGTCGGGATCCAGCGACTCCACGTTGTCGCGTACGACCATCGCTTCGGCTGCGACGAGCCCATCGGCGGTAAGGCGGCCGGCCTCCATGAAATCCACGTAAGCGCGGCCGAACGATCCGGCGGGCAACGCCCGCAGCGCCGCGCGATCGGAGAGCGTCGCCAGTAGCGACGGGCGCTCCGCCAGCAGTTGGCGTCCGTTCGGGTGCCGGCAAAACCGCTCGAAGCTGCGCTCGAAGCTGTTCCCCGCGAGGGCGTCGGTGATTTCGAAGGCCTGGTCGGTCCGCTGCGAGTCTGCGATCAACGTCCGCAGCGCCTTCCACGCCCGGCGCCATTCCATCTTCCTCCGTAGACTGGTCGTCATGCCGTTCATTACGCTCGCTCCGACAACGAAGGCTCAGGCAGCCAGTGGCGGAGTGTCCGCCGCTTCGATCCAGCCACACCTTGCGGAACGCCACGCAGGCGCTGCGGGCGCACGGTGTGTCCCGAGGAAGTTCTGAACGAGAGAGCTGCCGCACGCAGTACCCGAAGCGCGAGCCAGTCCAGGACGAGTAGCGTCGCCAGGATCGCCAGCGGCGCCCAAGAGAGCGTCAGTTCGAGGGGGAACGGAATCGGGGCCGGAATCGCCAACGCAACGGGTGTCATCGTTCGTACCTCCTGGTGTTCCGTCACGCACGCATTGTGCCAAGCGACACGGCGCGCCGCACGAAACGGCGGAGGCCTTCTTCTCCATCGCCCTGCGTACCGTGGGCTGCACTCGCTGCATAGCGCGCAGAGCAGGCGAGACGGGAGCGCCGTCCTCGCGCTCAGCCAGCGATGCCGGGCGCCGAGATCTGCAGAATCGAAGACTCGATGGCATCGCGCTTGCGGAGGGCGGGCGGGTGATGCGATGCTCTCGCCGACCGCGCAGCTTTGGGGACGACGGATCGTGACCGCCAGGGATCCGAGATGAGCCAAATCAGCAGCGCTCAGCTCCTCGCTGCAGCCATATACTTCGCTCCGGCGTTCATCTGGACCGTGGTGGCCCAGAACGGCTGGCGCTTTCTCCGCACCCGCCGCCCGCGCGGCGAGTTCTTTCGGCTGCTCCCCATCTTGGGTGGTCTCGCCGCGTTGATCTATTGGGTGATCACGGTCAGGTACCTGCTTCCTCCGTCGCTGCACGACGCCACCGTCCGGTGGCTGGATCTCCTCAATGACTCTCTCCTGTTCATTGCATTGGGAGTCGGGCGTCACACGGCGCGGTTCTTCCCCACGCCCGAGGAGCCGAGCCCCGGGCGGGCGTGGTTGACCCTCAACTATGGGTCGAGCGTATTGATGGTGGCCCTTTGCATCTTGTTCCACTCGCACCAGACGCCGCTGCTGTTCGAGACGCAGATGCCCTATCGGATCATCCGGATGCTGTATCAATTCGTGATGATCGGGCTGATGTTGGAGGTGCTCGTGCGCACCGCCCGGCCCGGGGCTTGGCGGCCCGGCGGCGCGCTGTTCGCGCGGCGCGCGGATGTGGTGATGGTGGCGAGCGGGCTGCTCGGCATCGGGGTCACCTTCGGCTTCATCGGCACCACCGGTCTGGTGCCGCAGCGCTGGGCCTTCCTCCTCGACCTCGTCGTCAGCCTCGCGTTGGTGGCGCCGCTGGCCATCCGCATCCTCGGCGAGGTGGTGCGCAAGTTCGTGATCGCCGTCGTGATGTTTGCTGCGACCGCCGGGGTGTACTTCGGCATGCGTGCGCTCCGTGCCGCGGCTGGAACGACCGAGTTGGATTCGCTGCTCGGTCTCTTCACGGTCGTTGCCCTCGTCCTGGTGCTGGTCCCCGGCCAGCTATGGCTGCGCGCCGCGATCGACCACGTGTTGTTCCGCCGTAGCCGGCGCCGCCGTGAAGAGCTCCAAGCGTTTCTGCACAACGTGTCGCCCGAGCCGGGTGCGTTGGAGTGTTGCCGGCGTGTGCTCCCCGAGGTCGTCCGAGTCATGCAGTTGCGCGGCGCGGCCATCCTCTTGCCCGACGATCAGTCGGTGGCTCACGGCGGCATTACGGTTGCGTCGGTGGAGGAGACCTGGCGCCGCGCCGGGTGCGCGGATGCCTTTCCCGCACGGGCACTGGTCGGGTACGAGTTGCGCGCGCTTCCGGAGCCGCTGAAGGAAGCGTTGAGCGATACGGACATTGTCGCCATGCTGCCGATCATCAGCCCCCGCCAGCGTTGGGGCCTCCTGCTGATCAGCACGGGGCTGCTGGGCGCCAGCTTCAGCGACGAAGACATGCAGACGCTCGACGCGTTCTGCGATCAGCTGGCGCGCGTGCTCGACGCGGCGGAGCTGCTGAACCGTGCGGTTGCGGTGCAGCGCTCATTGGCGCACACCGAGAAGCTGGCGGCGATCGGCGAGCTGGCGGCACGCATCGCCCACGAGATCCGCAACCCGGTCACCGCGGCACGCAGCCTGGCCCAGCAACTGTCGCGTGAGCCCGCGTCGCCGTTGAACACGGAGCATGCCGGCCTGATCCTGGCGGAGCTGGAACGCGTCGAGCGCCAGGTCGCCGCCCTGCTGCGCTTCGCGCGCCGCGAGCAGTTCCACTTCCAGCCCCTCGACCTGAGTGAGCTGGTGCGCACGACGGTCGCGGAGTTTCACGCGCGGCTCGACGCCGCGGGTGTCGCGGTCGAGGAGGATGTCAGCAGCGGCATCATCGCGCGTGTGGATCGCGAGAAGGTGCGCCAGGTGCTGGTCAACCTGCTGGAGAACGCGATGGATGCGCTGACCGAAGTGAACGGAGCGCGCCGTCTGGCCGTCGCGGTGGGCGCCGCGAACGGCACGGCGACGCTGCAAGTGAGCGACAGCGGCCCCGGGGTCCCCGCCGACGCCCTGCCGCAGCTGTTCGAACCCTTCTTTTCCCTCAAGGCCAAGGGCACCGGCCTCGGGCTGGCGATCGCCAAGCGCACCGTCGACGCCCACGGTGGGCACATCGAGGCAGTGAGCCCAGCCGGACTGGGGATGACGTTCCGCATCGACTTGCCACTGGCCGGCGGCGGGGGCGGCAACGGATGAGCCTCGGCGGCATCGCAGAGCAGGTCTTGGCGGGCGGCGCGTCGTGTCAGGCGCCGGGCGCGTTCTTTCTGGCGCTCATCCTGTTCAGCGGGGCGTTCGTCAGCCACTGCTTCGTCTGCCTGCTGCTCTGGCAAAAGCCCGAGCGCACCCGCATGGACAACAGGCTGTTGCTGCTCGTCGCCGGCATGGCGGTGTTCTACGCCAACAACCTGGTGGCGGCGTTCGTCTGCCAGCAGATCGAGGAGCCGCTGACGCGCGTGGCCATGGTGCTCTGCCTCATCCAGCTCGCGACCATCTGCACCTTGCTGCCCCTGATGCGCCATCTGGCCTACGAGAAGGTGCTGCCGGCGGTGGCCGCCGACCGGCGCTGGCAACTGCGCAACTATCTGCCCGGCGTCGCGTACTTCCTCGCTGTGCTGCCCGTGTTCTGGCTGCAACCGGAGCCGTGGCCCCGCAGTGCGGGATATGCCTTCACCGCGTTCAACATCCCGGGGATTCTCTACTTCATCCCGGGATGTCTCCACCCGTATCGGGTGTTCCGGCAGCAGCCACAGCTCTTCCCCGAACGGGGCTGGCGTCAGCTGGTCTGGACGTCCTGGATAATTCTGCTCTCCCTCATGATGATGACCCTGCTCGCGCCTTTCGTTCGCAATCTCGAGATCAGGGTGGCGGTGAGCCTGGTGCTGAAGCTGATCATGGCCGCCCCGAGCCTGGTCATGATCCACGGCATGCTGCGCTATGGGTTCCTCGACATCGTGCTGAAGCGCAGCCTGCTCTACGCGATCGTCGGCATCGAGCTGCTGGGGCTCTATGTGGCGCTCGCCTTCCTCGCCCGGCAGACCCCGCTCGGCGATCTGGCGGTAGCCGTGCCGGCGTTGCGCGTCGTGGGAACACTCGGACTCGCCGCCATTCTCGCCGCGGCGTTCAGGCCCTTGCGAGAGCAGTGCGAGCGGGTGCTCGATCGCACCTTGTTCCGCCGCTCGACCAGCTTCCGGCACAGTCTGCTCGATCTGGCGCAGCAGCTGCCGCGCACCGCGGATGTCGGCGTGCTGGCGGCGGCGGTGGCCGACGGCCTGGCGCATCGGCTGCCGGTCTCGGGTGCGAGCGCCGGCGTCACGGTCCAGGGGCAGTGGTTTGCTGTGGGAACCGGCGCCGTGCCCGCCCCCACACAGGCTGACGCTGCCGCACTCCGCGCGCGACTGGCAGGACGCGGCCCGGCGGACGTCACCGAGCTGCCCGACCCCGACCTGTGTCGCCGGCTGCGTGCGCAAGGTGTCGACCTGGTCGTGCCAGTGGCGGCAGCCGAAGACGACGGCGGGGTGCTCTTCCTCGGCCGCAAGCCCTCCGGCGCCGTCTTCCTCGGCGAGGAGCGGGCCTTCCTCGAAGCCTTCGCGGCGCAGGTGGCGGCCAGCTTGGCGCACAGCCGTTTGCTCGCCGACCACCTGGCCATGGGCCGGGAGCTGGCACGCGCCGAGCAACTCGCTGTCGTCGGGAACTTGGCTGCGCGCCTGGCGCACGAGATCCGCAACCCGATCACGGCCGTCAAGAGCCTCTCGCAGTTGATCGAGCGCAATCCCACCGCTCCGGAGAATGCCCAGCACCTGCGCCTGGTGGCCGAGGAGCTCGATCGTGTGGAGCGACGCGTGGCCGGCCTGCTACGCCTGACACGGCGCGAGGAATATCGTCTGGAGCGTGTCGATGTCGCAGAGCTGCTGCGCGACGTGCTCGATCAGTTCCAGGGGCGCTTGCAAGACAGCGGCGCACAGCTCGCTGCCGCGGCGCTGCCGAGCCTCGCCGTGCGCGCCGACGCCGAGAAGCTGCGCCAGGTGCTGAGCAATCTCATTCAGAACGCGATTGAAGCGATGCACGGCGTTGCCGAGAAGCGCTTGGAGGTGGCGCTGTTCACGAGCGGCAACGGGAGCGCGACCGTCCGCATCGCCGACCGCGGGCCCGGAATCCCGGCCGGCCAGGAAGCACAGATCTTCGAGGCCTTCTACACCACCAAAGAGAACGGCACGGGGCTCGGCCTCGCCATCGCCAAGCGCATCGTCGACGCCCACCATGGCCGGCTGTCGGTGTCGCCGAACCCGAACGGTGGCACGATCTTCGAGGTCCAGCTGCCCGTGTTTCGCGGAACTGAACAGTGCTAGGTACAGGGCGCGGATGACTCCGACGATCCTGGTTGTCGACGACGAGCGGACGATCTGTATCGCCATTCAGCGACTGCTGAGCGGACGCGGCTACCAGGTGGACACCGCACTCTCGGGCGAAGAGGCGATGAGTAAGCTCGGCCCGGCGGCGTACCACCTGCTGATCACCGACCTCAACCTGAAGAAGGTCAGCGGCATGGACCTGCTGCGCTGGGTGAAGCAGCACGCGCCCGACACCGCGGTGATCATGATCACGGCGTACGGATCGGAGAAGATCGCCGTCGAAGCGATGAAGCTGGGTGCGGCCGACTATCTTCCGAAACCGTTCGACAACGACGAGCTGGAGCTGCTCGTGCAGCGCGTGCTGGAAGGTCTGGCGCTGCGGCGCGACCTGCGCTTGCTGCAGGAGAAGGTCGCCGACACCTACCGCTTCGAGAAGATCATCGGCAAGAGCGCGGCGATGCAACGCGTGTTCGACGTCATTCGCAAGGTCGCCGACACCGACCTGACTGTGCTGATCCGCGGCGCGAGCGGCACCGGCAAGGAGCTGGTCGCCAACGCCATCCACTACAACAGCCCGCGGCGCACCAAACCGTTGGTCAAAGTCAACTGCGCAGCCTTCTCGCGTGAGCTGGTCGAGAGCGAGCTGTTCGGCCACGAGAAGGGAGCGTTCACCGGCGCCATCACCGCCCGCGAAGGCAAGTTCGAGATCGCCGACGGCGGGACGCTGCTCCTCGACGAGATCGGCGATATGAGCGTCGAGACGCAAGCCAAGATCCTGCGCGTGCTGCAGGAGCACGAGCTCGAACGCGTCGGCGGCAATCGCACCATCAAGGTCGATGTCCGTATCCTGGCAGCGACCAATCAGGACCTGGAAGCGAAGCGGACGGACGGCAGCTTCCGCGAAGACCTCTACTACCGGCTGAACGTCGTCTCGATCGTTCTGCCCGCACTGCGCCAGCGTCCCGAGGATATGCCGCTGCTCATCGATCACCTCCTCTCGACGGTGGCGGGGCGCTTGAAGCGCGAGCCGAAGCCACTGGCGCCGGAGGCCTACCGCGCGCTGCTGACGCATGAGTGGAAGGGGAACGTCCGCGAGCTCGAGCACGCCATCGAGCAAGCCGTCGCATTGGCGTCGGGACCGCAGATCCAACTCAGCGACTTTCCCACGCTGGCGGCAGCGCCGGTTACGGCGGACGATCAGACCGCCGCGATGAGCTTCAAAGACGCCAAGCAGCGTGTCATAGAAGCCTTCGAGCGCCAGTTCATTCTGCAGGCGCTCGCGCGCCATCACGGCAACATCTCGAAGGCGGCGGAGGAGATGGGGATGTATCGCCAACACCTGCAGATCAAGCTCGCGGAGTACGCCATCGACTCCGCGGCCTACCGCACGCGCAGCGAGACATAGTCGATCAGCGACCGCCGCGCGCCCCCCGTTCACCTCGGTTTCTCTCCCGATGCACATCGCCCACTTGAGCGCCTGGCGCATCCCTGTCGAGCGCTACGGCGGCAGCCAGCGGGTCGTCTACTGGCAAGCGAAGGCACAGGCCCAACTCGGTCACCGTGTCAGCCTGCTCGCGCCGCCGGGCTCATACTGCCCCGGCGTCGACGTCATCGCGGTCCCCTCCGGCGCCGCCTATGCTGACTTTATTCCATCGGACGCGCAGGTGGCGCACCTCCACGGTGTCGGCTCGGCCGGCGTGCGCCTGCCGCATCTGATCACGACGCAGGGCAACTCTCCGGCGGAGATGGCGTACCTGCCGAACAAGGTCTACGTGAGCCGCGACCACGCGCAGCGCGCCGGCTCGAAGGCGTTCGTCTACAACGGCGTCGATCCGGACGAGTACGTCTACCGCGAGCGCAAGGAGGACTACGTCCTGTTCCTGTCCAAGGCGAGTCGGCCGGTGAAAGGGGTTGACGTCGCCTTGCGGCTGGCGCGGCGCATGGGCTTCCGCCTGCTCGTCGCCGGGGGCACGCGTTTCGGGTTGCGCAAGGGCGGCGGCCTGTGGGACAGCCTCCGGGCCGACGTCCACTTTTGCGGTGAGGTCGGCGGCCGGCGCAAAGCCGAGCTACTCGCCGGTGCGCGGGCGCTGCTGTTTCCGATTCGCTGGGAGGAGCCCTTCGGCATCGTCGTCGCCGAAGCATTGATCAGCGGAACGCCGGTCGTTACCACACCGCGCGGTGCGATGCCGGAGCTGATCACGCCCGAGGTCGGCTTCCTCTGTCGCGACGAGCGCGAGATGGAGGATGCGCTGCGCCGCGTCGACGGCATCTCCCCGGAAGCCTGCCGCCACCGTGCCTTGGAGCAGTTCACCAGCACGGTCTGCACGCGGAAGTACCTGCGCTACTACGAGCTGCTGCTGGCGGGGCGGCCGCTGGAGCTGTAGGTCACTCCGGTATCGTGGCCGCGAGATCCTGATAGAGCTGAAGGTAGGCCACGCTTTCCCGCTGCCAGCTCAACTGCTCGGCGGCAATCGCCACCGCCGCACGGTATCGTGGCTGGTCTCGCAGGACCGTGGCGACCGCCGCCACCGCCGCGGCCGGATCGGCGGGATCGAACAGGACGCCGAGCCCGTACTGTTGCACCAGCGGGCGGAACTCTTCGCCGTCACTGATTGCGAGCGGCAAGCCGGCGGCGATGGCTTCGAAGAACTTGTTGGGCAGCGCGTAGCGCATGTTCAGGCTGACCGGGTGAAGGTAGATGACGGCCGCGTCGGCCGTGCGGATGAATGCCGAGACCTCCGGAGCGGGCAGCGCCGGCAAGACGTGGACACGATCGGCGACGCGGGTGTCCGCGGCGGCAGCCTCCACGGCTGCGGCGCCCTCTTGTTGGCCGACAAGTGCCAGATGCACGTCCGGCAACGCGCGTGCAATGCTGACCAGCTCGTCGAGCGCGCGCCCACGCTCGCTGTGCCCCGTGTGCACGAGCAAGGGGGTGGCCGCGTCGAGACCGAGGCGGCTGCGCAAATCGGCTCCCTGAACATCCCGAGGAACAGGATCGCGGCAGCTGCGAATGACGTGCGGCGGCGGCAGCCCGTAACGTTCGGCCACCAGGCGCGCTAGTCCGTTGCAGACGGTCAGCCGTACGTCGGCGCCGCGGACGGCGTCGGCTTCCTGCGCGATGGCCCGGCGCCGCACACGTGACGGTCGCGCGCCTTCCCACTCCGCCGAGTACAGGTCGCGGATGTCGTACACCACGCGTGCTCCTGATTGCGCCGCCACACGCTCGCTATAACGCGCCGTCAGCAAATCCGCCGCCTGGTAAACCTGCGCGCCGATGGCTGCCAGCTGTCGAACGCGACTGCGGTGCAGCCACCAGCGAAACTGCCGCCGCACCAGCTGCTGCATCGACACCGGCAGTGCCCGCGTCGGATCCGCGATGCGGCGCACCACACAAGTCTCGGGCAGGACGGTTGCCGGGTCGACGCCACCGGTCTGGGCGCGGTACCACTCCGGCGGCCGGCCACAATCTGCGATGGTAACGCGGAACCCGGCGCCGCAGAGCGCGCGCGCATGGTTGATGACCCGACCGTCGAACAGCCAGTGGCGGTTGGTCATGAGGCAGACGTGCGAGGCCATCAGCCGGCGACCTATAGCGCGCGTGCGCCGAGACTTCTAGAAATGTGATAATGCCAGCTCGGAGAGGCGTTGATGTCGCGTCCGCCGCATGTCTGCCTGGTGACCGAGGCACCGCTCGTGATCGACGGACGGGTGCTCAACCAAGCGTTCACCCTCAGCCGCGCCGGCTACCAGGTGACACTGGTCGATCAAAGCATTCCCCGTCCACCGGACGGGCTCGCCTCTTTGTATGCCCGGCTTCCCGACTGGGTGGTGCGGTCGTGTCGCCTGGTCCGGCTCGCCGCGCCTGATGCGTCCTTTTCGGGCACCTTCGTGGCGTTGCACAAGCATGCGCGGCCGCTGGCGCGACGGATGGTGATTCGCACGCTCGTGCGGGTGCACGCCGACGTATATCAAGCACGCAGCTTCGACACCGTGCGCACCGTGGTCCCGGCCGCGCGTGCCGTTGGTGCCAAGGTCGTCTACGACGTGCGCGACTTCGACACGCCGCATTGGTCTGCGGCGCCGCGCAATGCGAAGCAACGCCGCGCCGTCGAAGCGGAGCGCGCGGCGATGCCGTACATCGGCGCGATGACCACGGTCAATGCGTCGTTGGCCGACGCCGTGGCGCGCCACTACCACGTGCCGCCGCCCGTCGTCATCCGCAACTGCAAGCTGGTCGGCGCTGCGCTGCCACCAAATGTCCCCGATCTGCGCCGCGAGCTGCGCCTGCCCGCGACGGCCACGTTGTTGGTGTTCACCGGAACGACCACCATCGGCCGCAGCCTGCCGGTGATCATCGCAGCGATTGCGCGCATGCCGGACGTACACCTCGCCTTCGTCGGCATCGCCGACCGTAGCGGAGATCTGACGCGCCTCGCATCGAGTGCCGGCGCTCGCGAGCGTCTCAGCTTTCATCCGCCCGTCTCCGCCTATGAAGTGCCGGCGTACATCCGCTCGGCCGATGCGGCCATCGCCTGCATCGAGCCGGTGAATCCCAACCACGCCAGTGCCCTGCCGAACAAGGTGTTCGAGGCCGTGGCGGCGCACGTGCCGTTGATCGCCAGCGACCTTCCGGAAATGCGCCGGGTCGTCGAGCGCTACCAGCTCGGTGCGGTCTTCGATCCGAACAGTGCCGACGATCTGGTGCGCGCCACGCGAACCGTGCTGGCGGATCGCGACGCGTTCCGCCGCAACGCCATCGCCGCCGGCCGCGAGCTCTGTTGGGAGCGCGAAGGCGAGAAGCTGCTGGCGGTTTACCGGGAGGTGGTCGGCACTCCGTAGGTGGCGATGGCGTCGGCGATGCGCCGCGCGGCGCTGCCGGTGCCGAAGACCGGTGGGCGTTCACGGCTGGGACGCGCCGCGCGCAAGCCGTCGGCGATCGCATCCGGCCGTGTCCCGACCAGTGTGTTCCAGCCGGTGGTCACGGTCTCGGGCCACTCGGTTTCATCGCGCACCGTCAGGCAGGGCACGCCCACCAGGTAGGCTTCCTTCTGCACGCCACCGGAATCGGTGACGATCACCCGTGCGTGGGATTCGAGGGCGAGCATCTCCAGGTAGCCGACGGGCTCGACGACACGGATGATCGGCGCGGGCTGCAGGTGAAAACGCTCGAGCGCCGCACGCGTACGCGGGTGCAGCGGCAGCAACACCGGATCCGGGGACGCCGCCAGGCCGTGCAGGATGCGCTCCAGCACGTCCGCGGACTCGGTGTTCGCGGCGCGGTGAATCGTGGCGAGGACGTACGTGCCGTCTTGCAGCCCGAAGCGCTCGACCGCGGCGACGCGGGCTGCACGCGGCAGCTCGGTGACCAGCAACTCCGCCATGAGGTCACCGACGTCGTGCACGCCGGCGGTGATTCCCTCGCGCGCCAGGTTTCCCACGGCGGTCGCCGTGGAGCAGAACAGCAAAGTGGAGACATGGTCGGTGACCACCCGGTTGATCTCCTCCGGCATGCGGCGCACGTAGCTGCGCATCCCGGCTTCGACGTGCACGACGGCCACGCCGAGCTTGGCGGCGGCCAGCGCGCCGGCGAGCGTGCTGTTGGTGTCCCCGTAGACCAGCACCCAGTTGGGCCGGATGGTCGCCAACACCGCTTCGATGCGTTGCAGCATTTCGGCAGTCTGCCGCGCGTGCGTCCCGGAGCCGACGCCGAGGTGATGGTCGGGCGCCGGCAGGGGCAGCTGCTCGAAGAAGAGCTGCGACATCTCGTAGTCGTAGTGTTGTCCGGTGTGGATGAGGATCTCCGTGACACGTTGGCGAAGGATGGGGCTCAGTGCCGCGGCCTTCACGAACTGCGGGCGCGCGCCGACGATGCTCGCGACTATCATGCGAGTGGTTGGGTATAGAAACGCCGTGGGCTTTGCAAATGCCCGCGCGGAGCTTCCAGGGTCGCGTCAAAATCGGGTGCCTGGGCACGACGCGACGCCGGAGAATCGAATTCTCCGGCTACTGTCCTAGAAAGTCGTCTGAAGACGACTCATTTCAGAAAAATCGCTCCGCCCGAGTCCTCTTCAGAGGACTTCTTCGCACCGTAGCCGCGGAATTCCATTCCACGGCGTGCGACGCACATGGGCTTGGCTCGCGCGACGCAAACTCCTATCAATGCCGCATGTGCGGGATCGCGGGGTTGGTCCGCGTCGATGGCGGAGCCGTAGACGTGAGACGGGTCATGCAGATGACTGCGCGGCTGCGGCATCGCGGGCCCGACGACGAAGGGTATCTCCTCGGTCGGTTTCCCGACGGCGTGGCCACGCCCTCGGCAGGGCCCGAGACGGTGCCCTCGTTGCGCGCTAGCTTGCCTCCGGTATCCGAGGCTGCAGCGGCGCAAGACTTCTCCCTCGCCTTTGGCCACCGTCGCCTCTCGATCATCGACTGCACGCCCGCGGGTCATCAACCGATGGCCGACTCCAGCGGCATGCTGTGGGTCATCTACAACGGCGAGATCTACAACTACATCGAGCTGAGGGCGGAGCTGGAGGGCAAGGGGCACGTTTTCCACACGCGCTCCGACACCGAGGTGCTGCTCGCCGCCTACGCCGAGTGGGGACGCGCTTGCCTCGATCGCTTCAACGGCATGTGGGCCTTCTGCGTGTGGGACCGTCGCCGCGGCGAGCTCTTCTGCGCCCGCGATCGCTTCGGGATCAAGCCGCTCTACTATCGCTACGACGAATCGCTGTTCGCCTTCGCGTCCGAGATCAAGGGACTGCTGGCCGCGTCGCCGGTTGCGCCGACGGTCAACGACGCGATCGCCTACGACTACCTGGCGTTTGATCTTCTCGACCACACGCCGGAGACGATGGTCGCCGGCATCCTGCAGCTCCCGCCGGGGCACTGGCTGATGCTCGACGGTCACGGGCAGCTGACGCTGCAGCGCTACTACACACTGCCGTACACGACGGACGACGGTCCGGCCGATGACGCCGTCATCGAGCGCCTGGGAGCGGACTATCGCGAGTTGCTCACCGACGCGGTGCGACTGCGTCTACGCACCGACGTGCCTTTGGGAAGTTGCCTCAGCGGCGGCCTCGACTCGTCATCGATCGTGTGCGCCATGAGCCGCCTGCTTGCTGCCTCGGACGACGGGGCCACGCAGCAACGTACCTTCACCGCCGCCTACGACGACGCCGCCTACGACGAGCGACGCTTTGCCGAACAGGTGGTCACCGCTACCGGGGTGCAGGCGACCTACACCTTTCCGCGTGCCGACGAGCTGTGGGACGAGTTGGTGGCAATTGCCTGGCATCAGGACGAACCGTTTCGCTCGACGTCGATCTACGCGCAGTGGTGCGTGATGCGCGCCGTCAGGAGCGGTGGGGTGACGGTGATCCTCGACGGTCAGGGCGGCGACGAGCTGTTCGCCGGCTACACGACGTACTATCCGATCTTCTTGAAAGAGCTGCTGCGCCGGGGACAGCTGGCGACCTTCCGTGAGGAAGTCGTCGCTAGCGCTCCCGGCCTCGGCCGCTCGCCGTGGCGCTTGACCGCGAAGTCGGCGTCGGTTTTCTACGAGCCGCTGCGCCGGCTGCGACCGGCGCGGGCGCGCGGCATCGATCTGCTGCAGGCCGACTTCGCCGGCGCGCACCGTCGACGCCGCGCCATGTGGCGGGCGGCGCGGTCGACGAGCGACCTGCAGGCGCGCCTGTGGGCGGATCAGGTGCAGTTCAGTATCCCGCAGCTGTTGCGTTATGAGGACCGTAACTCCATGGCGTTCTCCGTCGAAGCGCGCCTGCCGTTCCTCGACTACCGGCTCGTGGAGTGGGCCTTTGCGCAGCCTGCCCGGGTCAAGCTGCACCGCGGCTGGACGAAGTACGTCGCGCGCAAAGGTGCGAGCGGCTTGTGCCCCGAGAGCATCGCGTGGCGCACCGACAAGATGGGGTTCGCGACCCCGGAGGCGCAGTGGATGCGGGCTGGTGCGGAGGTGCTGCATCAGCTCTCGGAGCCCGCCGCGTTTCGCGCCGGCCGCTTCATCGATCCGCTCAAGCTGCGCGCCGCGCTCTCTCCCGATGGCCGGGGGGCTACGCGCTGGCGAGGCGAGCTCTGGCGGACGGCAAGCTTCGAACTTTGGATGCGGGTGTTTGGGATCAGCTGAGCCGATGCGCCGGTGTCGGATTAACTGGGGCGCGGCGATGTGGTACTTGCTGCTATGCTCTCGTGTCCCACTCGGGCAAAGCCTGGATGTACACGCGAAATGATATAGCCAACGATCTCAGAAATCTGGGACTGGCCGGCGGAGACATCGTGCTGGTTCGCGCGGCATTGAAGGCCACGGGTGCCGTCGATGGCATACCGGCGCAGACGCTGATTGGGGCCCTTCTCGACGTGATCGGTGGCTCCGGAACCATCCTCGGGCTCTCTCATACCGCAACCTCGAAGCCTTCCGAGAAGGAGGCTGTCTTCCGGCGCGACACCCCCTGCGTCTCCGGCGGCTTCGCGGCCGCGTTGCTCGACTGGAAGGGATCGTATCGCAGCCGACACCCAACCAATTCAATCGTGGCGATCGGGCACGATGCCGAGTCGCTGTTGCGGGATCATGACGAGACCAGCACATGCTTTGGGCCGATGCGAAAGCTCGTCGATGCCGGCGCCAAGATGGTCTTGGTGGGCTGCGTCGAATCGAGCCCCGGGTTCAGCACCGTTCATCTGGTGTACGAGGATCTCAATCTGGCAGACAAGAGCACGTTGAGCGGGCTGTATGGATCGTACTACGAGAAGGATGGGCAGATCCGCTGGTTTAGCAAGAAGGACGTTCCCGGGTGCTCGATGGGTTTCGGAAAGCTCTACCCCGTGTACCGACAGCGCGGGGTGCTGGTGTCGGGAAAGGTCGGCGATGCCGAGTCGCTGCTCATCAAGGCCCGGGACGCCTACGCAATCGAGTACGACGTCATCAGCCGGGACCCAACAGCTGCGCTCTGTGACCGGCCCAGTTGCTTCTCTTGCCGTGGGACGAAGCTCTTCAATGTTCCCGGCATGCTCAGGTACTACGCGACGCGACCCCACAAGCTCCCCCGCTTGTTACGGGCGACGCTGCGGAGGCGCGACCGCCAGCCATGCGCGACCGATTAGAGATCGCGTCCGGGTCGATCGACATCACGCCGCAACGCGCCTGCTCGTTGGCAGGCTTCGACGGACGCTCGAGCCCGTTTGCTCGCATCGCCGACCCCATCGAGCTCAACGCGATCCTGTTGAAGCAAGGAAGCGCATGCGCACTGATTCTCGCGGCGGATCTGCTGTACGTGGGTGAGCGCATCGAGGCAGCGCTCCGGCAACGTCTGCAGAGGGCCGGCTTGGAGAACTGCCTGGTTCTGGCGGCGGCGAGCCACACTCACTTTGCGCCCAGCGTGGAGTCCGAAAAGCCGGCGCTGGGCGAGTGTGACGAGCTCTTCTGCGAGGCGTACGTGAAGAAGGCCGGCGCGTTGGTCGATCAACTGCTCGACGCGCCGGGGACCGAAGCGCGCATCCGTTACGTCGCGGGGCAAGCGGCGCACTCGATCAACCGCCGGCGGCTCGGGTGGCATTTCAAGCGCGGTATCATCCCGCACCGGTCGGTCGCGATGCGCGCCAACCCGACTGGGCGGAACGATCAGACCGTGCACCTGCTCCGTTTTGACGGCACCGACGGTCGGTTGCTGGCTTTCTTGTGGAGCTACGCCTGCCACCCCGTCGGCTTTCCGCGGCGCCTCGAAGTGAGTGCCGAATTCCCGGGAATCGCCCGCAGAAGGCTGCGCGAAACCCACGACCTAACCGTTCCGGTCCTGTTCCTCCAAGGATTCGCCGGAAACCTGCGACCGCCGACTGTTGTCGGACCGGGGTTGAATCCAAAGCGCTGGCTGGCGCAGGCGCTTCAGGGTCCGCGCTTCGGCAGCTTCTCCATTTCGGCCTACGAGCAGTGGGCCGGATCGCTGGCGACCCTGGTGGCGGATCTTTCGTCGTCGAGCGGTCTGCGCGAGATCGGCCCGAGCTTGCAATACGAGACGCGAAGCCTGCCGTTGCGTATGGTGATCGACGGCGACGTCGGACAACAGGAGCTGCGCATGATCCGGCTCGGGCTGTCCAACGACGTGCAGCTATTTGCGGTGACCGCGGAAGTCGTTGTGGAGTTCGTCAGCCATTTGCAGCGTCTGTTTCCCGGTGTACAAACCATCCCCGTCGGATGCGTCGGTTCGGTGTACGGGTACTTGCCGACCGATCAGATGTTGGAAGAGGGGGGATACGAAGCCGGTGATTTTTTCGAAGCCTTCTCGCTGTCCGCCCGCTTTCGGCCGTCCGTTGAAACCGCAGTCGTCGAGCTGATGCGCCAGTTTGCGCGATAGACCTGCCGAACACATCCGTCTAGAGAGAGTCACGTCTGATGTGTGGCATCGCGGGGATCGTTCACGCCGATGGCGCGGCCGTCGACGTCGGCATGCTGGAGCGCATGAGCGAGCGCCTCCGGCACCGCGGTCCTGATGACGAAGGGTACCTCCTCGGTGAGTTCCCGCTGGGCGCAGCCGTCGCCGCTGCGGGTCACGAGACCGTGTCGCCGCTGCGCTCTCAGCAGCCGCACGTTTCAACGGCGGCACGGCGCGGGTTCTCCTTGGGCTTCGGTCACCGGCGCTTGGCCATCATCGATTGCACCGCTGCCGGTCATCAGCCGATGACCGACGCCGCCGGTACCTCTTGGCTCGTCTACAACGGCGAGATCTACAACTACATCGAGCTACGCGCCGAGCTGGAAGCGAAGGGCCATGTGTTTCAGACCCGCTCCGATACCGAGGTGATTCTCGCGGCCTATGCGGAATGGGGCCGCGCCTGCCTCGGTCGCTTCAACGGCATGTGGGCGTTCTGTCTGTGGGATCGCCGCCGCGGCGAGCTGTTCTGCGCGCGCGACCGTTTCGGCGTCAAGCCGCTCTACTACCGTTCCGATGGATCGACCTTCACCTTCGCGTCGGAGATCAAAGCGCTGCTCGAATCTTCTCCCGAATCGCCGCGGGTGAACGACGCCACGGCCTACGATTACCTCGCGTTCGACCTGCTAGATCATACGCCGGAAACGATGCTTGCCGGCATCCTGCAGCTTGCACCGGGCCACTGGCTGACGTTCGACGGTGGCGGACGGCTGACCGTCCAGCGCTACTACAGGCTACCGTATACGACGGCGTCCGGGCCCTGCGATGAGGCGCACATTGCCCGGCTGGGGGCAGAGTATCGCGAGCTTCTCATGGACGCGGTGCGGCTGCGGCTGCGTACCGACGTGCCGCTGGGCAGCTGCTTGAGCGGCGGGCTCGACTCGTCCGCGATCGTGTGTGCAATGAACAAGCTGCTCGGCACACCTGCCGGAGGCGGATTGGGCCAGCGCACGGTCACGGCTGCGTACGAAGATCCCCGCGTCGACGAGCGCCGGTTTGCCGAACAAGTGGTGGCCGTCACGGGAGCGCAGGCGGAGTACACGTTCCCCCAGACGGCCGATGTCTGGGACGAGCTGCTGACACTCATCTGGCACCAGGACGAGCCCGGCGCTTCGATCTCGATGTACGGGCAGTGGTGCGTGATGCGCGCCGCCCGCCGTTGTGGGATCACGGTCATGCTCGATGGCCAAGGGGCCGACGAGCTGTTCGCGGGATACACCACGTACCAGCCGATCTTTCTCAAGGAGCTGCTGCGCCGCGGCTGCTTCATGGAGTTTAGGAAAGAGCTGGTGGCTACCGCCGCGCGAATCGGCCAGTCGCCGTGGCGGCTCGCCGCGAAGGCTGCAGAGGTGCTCTACGATCCACTGCGCCGGCACCTGCCCGCACCGCCGCGACGGCTCGCCCTGCTCAACGGCGAGCTCGCGCGGGCACACCGGCATCGCACCTGGCACCACGCCAGACCTACGGGGAGCCTGCAAGCCCGCCTCTGGGCGGATCAGTTGCGGTTCAGTCTGCCCCAGCTGCTGCGTTATGAAGATCGGAATTCCATGGCGTTCTCGGTCGAGACGCGGCTGCCTTTCCTCGACTACCGGCTGGTCGAGTGGGCGTTTGCGCAGGCGCCCTGCGTCAAGCTGCATCGCGGCTGGAGCAAGTACGTAGCGCGGGTCGGTGCCGCCGACTTGTGTCCCGCGAGCATTGTCTGGCGCACCGACAAGATCGGCTTCGCTGCGCCCGAAGCCGCATGGATGGAGGCCGGTGCAGAGGCGCTGCGCGAGCTTTCCGAGCCGGCCACGTTTCGCGCCGGTCGCTTCATCGATCCGGTGAAGCTGCGTGCCGCGCTCTTTCCGCGTGACCAGCCCGTGCCACGCGCCCGCCGCGAGCTCTGGCGGGCAGCGAACTTTGAGCTGTGGATGCGGGTGTTCGGGATCGGGTAGGTCGAGCCACGGCACGCATGTCACCGAGCGGCGAATCACCGGGCCCACCCGCAGCGCAACGGACGGCCGTCTACCGCGAGCTGGCGATCCACGGCACCCACGACTGGGTGATGGAGAGCCTGCGCCGCACGTTGCCGGAGGGCAGCCTGCGCATCCTGGAGGTCGGTGCGGGTGAGGGCGCGTTGTGCGAGCGGTTGCTCAAGGCGGGACACCGCGTCGTCGCGTGTGAGCTGCGTCCCGAGCTGTTTCGCGTCGCCGGCGTGGAGTGCCACAAGGTCGATGCCACCATGGCCTTGCCGTTCGCCGACGCGGACTTCGACGTCGTGTTGGCCGTCGAGGTCGTCGAGCACATGGACGGCCAGGGCAGCTTCTTCAACGAGGTGCAGCGCGTCCTGAAACCGGGCGGCCGTTTCGTGTTCACCACGCCGAACATCCTGTCGTTGAAGTCGCGCGCCATCTTCCTGCTGTCGGGTTACTTCTACTCATTCGGCCCGCTGGCGGCCGAGAAAAACACCGACGGCTCGCCGCCGCACATCTCGCCGTTCACCCTCGACCGCTACCGGTTCCTGCTGGCGCAGTACGGTCTCACGATCGAGTCCGTATCGACGGACAAGCTCCAGACCTCATCGCGTTTCTGGGCCTGGCTGATTCCACTCATCCGCATCTGCTCGCGCGCCTGGTACGGCGCGACGGAGAACGTCCGGCAGCAAAACTCGCCCGTTGCGCTCTTCGGCCGGACGCTGTTCGTCACGGCGCGACACAACGAGCCCGAACGGTCCTGCGATCCGGTGGGTGCTGCCCGGACCGCCCGGTGATCTGGGGAAGGAAGTCACAATGACAAGCATTGCCGGTGCCGGCGTCGTCCGTGCCGAGCCCAAGCGGCTCAACGTGTTCGAGCGCTATCTGTCGCTGTGGGTGGCGCTGTGCATGATCGCCGGCTGTGAGCCGCTCGCTCAGGTCTTCATCGCCGTGCCAGGCGAGCACCTGCGGGAGCATCTCCGTCACCGCAAAGAACGGCGTGTTCTGATGATAGGGCGAACCGCTGCACTCGAGCCACGTGTGCGCCTCCGTGGAAACATGCTCCTTGAGCGTCTGCACCAGGCGCGACTTGCCGATACCGGCCTCGCCGGTGACGAGGACGACGTGTCCCACGCCGGCGCATGCTTGCGCCGGTGTGCAGGCCGACGCGGACGTGCAGCCCCTCGATACGCCTGTCCTGCGCCCGGTCGAAGGGCGGCCCAAAAGCGGGGCCGCTACTCGGGGTGAACGGTTCAGGTCCAATCCGATCATCCCGAGCAGCGCCCGTCTTCTCAGGGCGCGTATCGAGGGACCGAACCGCCTCGACCATCGCCAGCCCCGCACGGACCGCACGCTCCGCGTCATCCTCGTGCGCCAGCGGGTAGCCGAAGTAGGCGAGCAGGCCGTCGCCGAGGTACTTGGCGACGTGGCCGCCGAAGCGCTCGACGGCGGCGGCCGCCGCGCCGTGATAGGCGGCGGTGAGGTCGCGGTAGTCCTCGGGATCGAGCTGGGTGCTCAGCGCCGTCGACCCGACGAGATCGCTGAACAGGACGGTGAGCTGGCGGCGCTCGCCCTCAGTCGTGACTCGTGCTTGTGATTCGTGCTCGTGAAGATCAGATGTGGACCCAAACCGATCATCCCGAGTAGCGCCCATCTTTTCGGGGCGCGTATCGAGGGACTGTTGACTGTCGACTCGCGAAGCGCCGCACTTCCCGCAGAATTTCGCGTGCGGCTTCAGCAGCTGGCCACAGCGCGCACACAGCCGGGCGAGTTGCGCGCCACACGATTCGCAGAACCGGACATCGGCGTCGTTTTCCTGCTGGCACCGCGGGCACTGCATACGGCCTCAGTCGAGATGCCGCTCGAGCAGCTGCGCAGCCTGGCGCTCGACGCCGCCGAAGCCGTACTCGCGCGCCGTCGCCAGCGCCTGCTCCAGCATCGCACGGGCACGGTCGCCGTCGCCAGCGCGGTTGCGGCGCAGCAGCATCTTCGCCCAATCGACACGGGTGACCGCCAGCGAGTAGGGCGCGCCGATGCGCTCGTGCATGGCGTGGGCTTCGGCGAAGTGGGCCTCGGCGTCGTCGTAGCGGTCGAGGGTTGTGGCCAGGAGACCAAGGTAGAGCGCCACGGAGCCATGGGGGAGCCAACCTAATGCCAGCCGGTTATGAAAGGGGGCGAGGCGCTCGTACAGAACCACCGCCGCGTTCTGGGCCTCGAGGTGGGTGCACACGCGCGCGTAGTGCATCATGCCGTGTAGCCACAACTGGTCGTAGCGTAGGTCGGCGAAGTCGTTGGCGGCGTCGCGTTCGAACAGCTTGCGGGCGTCGGCATCGCGATCGAGCTCACAGTACAGCGCGGCGGCATTTGGCCGAAGTCCCGGCAACTCAGGATTGTCCGCGAGCGCTTGCGCCAAGAGTGGCTCCAATTCGGCGACGCGACCTTGCATGCGACGGACCTCAAGCAGTTGAGCGTAGTAGACAAAGAGAGCGTCGTGTTGCCCGCTGGCCTGGCCGATCTCGAACCCTTCAGTGATGAGGCGTTCCGCGTCGGCGGTGCGTCCAGCCAGCAGTGCCCGGCAGGCCTGCTCTCGTTTGAGGACCCAGCGCCAAGTGGGTTGGCCAAGCTCGTCGGTCAGTTCAGCAAAGATGCCAAGTTGCCGGTCGCTTTCGGCGGTGTCCCCAGCCTCACGCAAATTCATCGCGAGCACCCAGTGTGCGTTAGCGCGTTCCACCGGATCGCCGAGCTGCTCGGTGACCCCGACCCGTTCGGCCGCGGTGCTGAGCCGTTCGGCAAGCTTGTCGGGCGTCTCATTGGCAACTTGGTAGGCGCCCATGGCGCGTCCCAGGGCGCGAGGGTCGACAAGGCGGCGCGCCATGGCCAGTGCCCCCTGAGCGAGGGCTCTGGCCCGGTCGGGGTCCGGTGCGCTGGTGAATTCCCAGGCGAGCCTAGCGAGCAGGCGCGCCCGAATGGGGCCGTCGACCTCCTCGATTGCGCCCAGTGCAGCAGTGAGCACCGCCACCCGTTCATTGTCGACTTGTTGTATGGGGGTATAGACGCCGCTGGTATTGGCGATCGCGGCCCGGGCAAGCCGGTCGGTGTCGCCGAGGCGTTGCGCGAGATGCGCCGCATCGAGCAGCGTCTGGCGGAAGCCGGCGTCACCGGCGTCGCGTTGCGCTTCGCCGAGGCGGATCAGCAGCTCGCAGCGCTGAACCCCCTCCTTTCCAAGGAGGGGGCCAGGGGGAGGTAGTGTCGACGGCATGCCAACCTCCCCTGACCCCTCCTTGGAAAGGAGGGGAACCTGGAGGGACCCCGCGTCGCCCAGCAGCTCCAGCGCCTGTCTGTAGAACACCACCGCCTGGTCGTACGCCAGCCGCGCGCGGGCTTGGTCGCCGGCGCGGGTGCTGTACTCAATCGCCTTCTCGACGTCGCCGCCCACCGCGGCCTGCTGATAGTGGTGCGCGAGAGCGGTGACGTCGTCGGGTCGGCGCGTCGCGATGGCGTCGGCGATGCGGCGATGCAGGCGCACGCGCCGGCTGGCGCTGACCTCGGCGTACAGAGTCTCGTGCACCAGCGCGTGGGCGAAGCGGTACGCGTCGACGACGCCGGTCTCGTTGACCAGGCGTGCTCGCACTGCCTCGTCGAGGGCAGCGATCACTGCGTCTTCCGTTGCCAAAGAGCCCTCACCCCGGCCCTCTCCCAAGGGGAGAGGGAGAAGAGCAGCCAGCACAGCTAGGTCGAAGTCCCGGCCGATCACCGCCGCCAGCGACAACGCCTGATTCGCCGCCGCCGAGAGGCGGTTCAGTCGCCGGCCGATGACCTCTCTCACTCCTTCGGGGATGCCGAGCTGCTCGACGCTGCGATCCGTCACCCAGCGGCCATCACGCTGATAGACCGCGCCGGATTCTCCGAGATGGCGCAAGACTTCGCCGACGAAGAACGGGTTTACCCTCGGTCTCGGCATGCACGGCCCGCGCCAGGGCGCGGGCCGCCTCGTCCAGTTCATGGCCGGCGGCCCCGGCGATGAAGGCCTCCACACCGGCGAGCTCGAGCCCGCGCAACGCCAGGCGCTGCACCGTAGAGTCGCTGCGCAGGTCGGCGAGCATGGCGGCCAGCGGATGGGTGCGGTCCAGCTCCGTATCGCGGTAGGTGCCCAGTATGAGAAGGTGTGCAGGCGAGACGCCTGCACCACCAGTCGGCTCGGGCGAGTGCAGAATGTGCTTGAGGAGCAGGAGG
>CAZCGA010000033.1:29821-53237 GCA_964498075.1 uncultured Binatia bacterium (SeqCode)
CTGCACCACCAGCGGGTGCGTGTAGGACGTGCTTGAGGAGCAGCAGCGACGGCTTGTCGGCCCAGTGCAGGTCATCGAGGATGAGGACGAGCGGACGCTCGGCCGACGCCGCGGCCAGCCAGCCTGCCACCGCATCGAACATGCGGTAGCGTTCCGTCTCCGCGTCTGATTGGAGCGGCGGCGGCAGGGCTGCGATCTTTACCGCCAGCTCCGGCGCCAGCCGCACCAGCTCACCGGCGTGGCGGCCGAGGCGTTCGCGCAAGCCGTCGCTTGGGCTGTGCGCGATGAAGTACTCCAGCGCCTCGACGAACGGCTGGAAGGGCACGCCCAGCTCGTCGTCGCAGCGCCCGTAGAGCACCGTGGCGCCGCCGGCATGCGCCACCGCGGCGGTCTCCGCCGCGAGGCGCGTCTTGCCGATCCCCGGCTCGCCAGCGATCAGCGCTACCCGGCGCGCACCTCCCTGCACCTGCTTCCAGAAACCGAGCAGTACATCCAGCTCCGCCTGGCGGCCGGCGAAGGTAAATTGCTGGCCAGCCGCCAGCAGCGGCGGCAGTCGAATGGCCGTCTCATCGGCCAGCGGTTCCCAGCCGACCTCGCAGACGGCCACTGGGTCAGCCAGGCCCTTCAACGTCAGCTCGCCGATTGCCGCGAACGCGTGGCCCAGCCCGCGCGACAAGACCCGCACGACGTCGGCAGCGAGAGTCTGTTCCCCCTTCGCGGCAGCGCAGAGCCGCGCGGCCTCGACCACCGGCGGACCATATAAATCGGTCCCCTCGCGCGTCGCCTCACCCGCCGACACGCCGACCCGCATCTGTAGCGGCGTCGACGGCGCACGCCGCGCCTCGCGGTTCGCCGCCTGCTGCATGGCCACCGCGCAGCCGACCGCATCCCCGACGCTGCTGAAGCACACCATCAACCCGTCCCCGGTCGTCTTCACCTCGGTCCCGTGGTGGGCCGCGACCGCCGCGCGCAGGGCGTCGAAGTGGGCCGTGCGCAGCGGCTCGTAGGCGGCATGGCCCAGCCGGCTCGCCAGCTCCGTCGAGCCGACGAGATCGGTGAACAACACCGTGACCGTCTCCGTGCGTGCCACGCGCTGTGTCTCCCCTTTGAATGGCCGCGGGAGCATCGAACAGTGCGAGCGCTGCTGTCAAACGGAATCGGGTGGCGGCGGCGAAAGCCTCGAGCGTCGATTGACGTTCCCGAGGCGCTTCGCTATCGGTCGCGCATGCGCATACCGCAGACGGATCTGGCGGCACAGCACCACGAGCTGCGCAGCGAGATCGACGCGGCGATCGGCCGAGTGATCGCGTCGTCGGCGTTCATCCGCGGCCCCGAGCTGGCGGCGTTCGAGCAGGAGTTCGCAGCCTACTGCGAAGTGCCGCACGCCGTCGGCGTCGCCAACGGCACCGACGCCCTGGCGCTGGCGCTGCGCGCGGTGGGCGTGGGTGCGAACGACGCAGTGGCGACCGTGCCGTTCACTTTCGCGGCGACAGTGGAAGCCATTTGCCACGTCGGTGCGAAGCCCATCCTCGTCGACATCGAGCCACGCACTTTCACGATGGACCCCGAGGCGCTGCGACGCGTGATCCGCAGGCATCCGCGGCTGCGCGCCATCATTCCGGTGCATCTTTACGGGCAGCCCGCCGCCATGGACGACATCAACGCCTGCGCCAAGCAGATCGGTGCGGCGGTCATCGAGGACGCGGCGCAGGCGCACGGAGCGCGCTACAAGGGCGCGCGCGTCGGCGGCATCGGCACACTCGGCTGCTTCAGCTTCTACCCCGGCAAGAACCTCGGCGCCCTCGGTGACGCCGGCGCGGTGACCACGCGCGACGCCGCGCTCGCCGAGCGCATCGCCCTGCTGCGCGACCACGGGCAACCGCGGAAGTACACGCACGACCTCGTCGGCTTCAACTCGCGGCTGGACGGCCTGCAGGCCGCCGTGTTGCGCGTCAAGCTGACGCGCCTGGAGCGCTGGAACGCGCGCCGGCGCTCGTTGGCCAGCCTCTACCGGCGCGCCCTGGCGGGGTTGCCGGGCATCCAGGTCCCCGAGCCGGCCGCGGAGCGCGAGCACGTGTATCACCTGTTCATCATCCGTTGCGCCGAACGCGACGGATTGCAGAAGCACCTGGCGGCGCAGGAGATCGCTGCCGCCATCCACTATCCGATTCCGTTGCACCTGCAGACCGCGTTCGCCTTCTTGGGGTATCACAGCGGAGACTTCCCGCAGGCTGAAGCCGCCGCGCATGAGGTGCTGGCGCTGCCGTTGTACCCGGAGATGAGCGAAGAGGCCGCCGCACAGGTGTGCGGCGCGGTGCGGGAATGGGCGGAGCGGCGCACTCGATGACGCACCCCGTGCGCGTCGCCGTCGTCGGCGGCGGCTACTGGGGGAAGAATCTCATTCGCAACGTCGCCGCCCTCGGTGCACTCGATTGCATCTGCGACGCCGACCCCGAAACCCTCGCGGCGTTGACGGCCAAATACAATGTGCGCAGCACCGAGAGCTTCTCGCAGGTGTTGGCCGATCCGTCGATCACGGCGGTGATGCTGGCCACACCCGCCGAGCAGCACTTCCGCATGGCGCGCGAAGCGCTCGCCGCGGGGAAGGACACGTTCGTCGAGAAGCCGCTCGCCTTGCACGCCAGCGAAGCGGAGGCGCTGTGCGAGCAGGCGGCCCAGAGCGGCCGCATCCTGATGGTCGGCCATCTGCTCGAGTACCATCCCGCCGTGCGCCGGCTGAAGGAGCTGATCGACGCCGGCGAGCTGGGGCAGATCCGCTACGTCTACTCGAACCGCCTCAACCTCGGCCGTTTCCGCACCGAAGAGAACATTCTGTGGAGCTTCGCGCCGCACGATGTGGCGGTGATTCTGCGGCTGCTCGGCGAGACGCCGGCGCGGGTGGCAGCGCACGGCGGCAACTACCTGCACGCCGACATCGCCGACGTCACGGTCAGCACGCTGGAGTTTGCCAGCGGCGTGAAAGCGCACATCTTCGTGAGCTGGCTGCATCCGTTCAAGGAGCAGAAGCTGGTGGTCGTCGGCGACAAGCAGATGGCCGTCTTCGACGACCGCGCCGCGCACAAGCTGGTGCTGTTCCCGCACCGCATCGAGTGGGTCAATCGCCAGCCCGTCCCCGAAGCGGCGGCGCAGGTGCCCGTACCGCTCGAGCCGGCCGAGCCGCTGGCGGAGGAGTGCAAGCACTTTCTCGCCTGCGTGGCGGAGCGCCGCCGGCCGCTCACCGACGGGGTGGAGGGCACCAATGTCATCCGCGTGCTCGAAGCCTGCGAGCGCTCGCTGGCGCGGCAGGGTCAGCCGATGGCCTTGGGCGGCACGCGAGACTACTTCGTCGACCCCACCGCCACGGTGGACTCCGGCGCGCGGATCGGCGCCGGCACCAAGATCTGGCACTACTCGCACATCCTGAGTGACACGGAGATCGGCAGCAACTGCTCCTTCGGGCAGAACTCGGTGGTCATGCCGGGGGTGCGCGTCGGCAACAACGTGAAGGTGCAGAACAACGTGTCCCTGTTCACCGGCGTGGTGATCGAAGACGACGTGTTCTGCGGACCGAACCTCACGTTCACCAACGTCATCAATCCGCGCAGCGCCGTGTCGCGGCGCAACGAGTACCAGTCGACGCTGGTGCGCAAGGGGGCGACGCTCGGAGCGAACGCGACGATTCTCTGCGGCCACGCGATCGGCCGCTACGCCTTTGTGGGCGCCGGCGCGGTGGTGACCAAAGACGTTCCGGACTACGCCCTCGTCGCCGGCAACCCGGCGCGCCGGATCGGCTGGATGTGTGCGTGCGGTGTGCAGCTCCAGTTCGACAACGCCGACGCGCGCTGCAGCGAGTGTGGCGCCGCCTACGAGCGCGACGGCGACACGGTGCGCCCACGGTAGCGTCTGAAGGCGCAACCGCGGGGGACGGAGCGGCGGTGAGCAGCCCTCACCCCGACCCTCTCCCAGAGGGCCAGGGAGAAGAACGGAATTGTATCCCTCCGCGCCAGCCGCTCACCATCCTCCACGTCGACCCGGAGCGCGCCTGGGGCGGCGGGCAGGCGCAGCTGGTGGAACTGAGTCGTTATCTCGCCGGACGAGGCCATCAGCAGGTGGTGGCGTGCCGACCGGACGGCGCGTTGCGCCCGGTGCTGCAGGCGCACCGCATCGCGGTGTCCGACCTGCGCACCAGCAACGACATCGACGTGCGCGCGGCGTGGCAGCTGCGCGGGTTGCTGGCGGGGCGCCACTTCGACGTCGTGCACTTCCACACGGCACGGGCACACGCCTTGGCCCCGTGGCTGCCGCGCCGGCGCAGCCGCTTCATCGTGTCGCGGCTGATGGACTATGCGCCGCGCTTCAAGCCGCGCGTACGCTACCTGTACAACCAGTGCGTCGACGGCGTCATCGCCATCTCGCAGGCCATTGCCGACGTCCTGGTAGCTGCGGGCGTCGATCGGCGACGCATACGGGTGATTCATCTGGGGATCGATTGCAGCCGCTTCGAGAACGTCCGCGTTCACCGCGACGACGTGCGCAAAGAGTGGGGTACCGCGGTCAGCGACCTGGTGCTATTCACCGCAGCCGTGCTCGAGCCGCGCAAGGGGCATCAGGTCCTGCTCGACGCCTTTGCCGAGCTCTGCCGCGACGGCGCGCCGCGGCGCTGGGTCATCTGCGGCGACGGGTCCTTGCGCCAGCAGCTGCAGGAGGCGACGGCGGCGCGTGGCCTTGCACCGCGCGTCGTCTTCACCGGCTTTTCGTCGGCGGTGCCGCGGCTCCTCTCGGGCGCCGACGCGTTCGTGCTGCCGTCATTGCATGAAGGGCTGGGCATCGCAGCGATGGAAGCGATGGCGGCTGGGTTGCCGGTCATCGCTAGCCGTGTGGGCGGCCTGCCCGAAATCGTCGTCGACGGTGAGACCGGCTTCCTCGTTCCTGCAGGCGATGCGGCAGCACTCGTGTCCGCGATCCGCCGCGTCGCCGGCGATCCCCGCGCGGCGCACGAAATGGGGCGGCTCGGGCGCCTGCGCGTGCTCGATCGTTTCACGAGCACGACCATGGCCGCCGCCGTCGAAGGTTACTACGATGACCTGCTTGGACGGCGGCCACGGTGACGGCGCACGCCCGAGACGCCTGTGCCAGCTGCTCCTCAGCCTACAAACGCAGGAGAATGTAATTGCGATGCTCGCCGAGTCGGAAGCCCAGGATGTGGTTTTCGATGAACGAGAGAAGGAGGTTGCCGAGCTTGTCGTGGCGATGGAACGAGCTGCGCGTCGGCCGTATCTGCCAGTTCTTTTCAGCGATGCGCCGGGCCATGACGCGCGGATGGGTGCCGGTGAAGCGTGCCCGGCCCCAGAGCCGACCGAAATCGAACTCCGCGTCGAGGTCGGGGGTGCCCTTGCGGGCTTCCTCGACGCCGGCGTGCACCGAGCTGAGCGCGAACGACTTGCGGGTCATCTGGCGCGGCGGCCGTACCCACCCGTAGTGATAGATCTCGGCGTTGGCCAACGCGACGTGCAGCTTCCGGCCGTTGCGGCGGAACCCTTGCGCGCTCTTCCACGAGCGGACGCCGATCCCCGTCCGCACGGCGCGGACCTCGCGGCGGTACCAGCCGTGTGCCGCCTGATAATGGTCGTAGTCGCCGAAGAAGTGCTTGTAGTCGAAGAGCAAGCCTTCGACGCGCGGGTTGCGGAGGTGAGTCAGCATCCGTTCGACGATAACCGGCAAGTCGCGCTCATGGACCACTTCGTCGGCCTGGACGTAGAAAGCCCAATCCCCGGTGCAGGCGTCGAGCGCGATGTTCGTCTGCTGCGCGTTGCTGGCGCCGTGCACGAACTGGCTCGGGTCCCACACTGTTTCGATGACGTTGATCTTCGGATCGTTGATCCGGCGGATCAGCTCGGTGGTCCCGTCGGTGGAATCGCCGGCGGCGACGACGAGCTCATCACAGATGGGGAGGATCGAGGTGATCGATTCCACCACCGGGTAGTAGAGCTCGATGGCGTTGCGCACGAAGGTGAAGCCGCTGACCTTCATCGGCGCGATGTTGGGCGGTGCCGAAGGGCCAGTCAAGGCCCGCATCGCCAACGCGTTGACCTTTGCGGACCCCTCCGATATGCGCCTGCCGTCATGAAGACACCGAAGGCCCGGCCTGCCGTCCGGCCGCGCGATCCGCGCCGGCACGCCAGCGCGCTGATTCGCCGCTTCCGCACCGTGCGCTTGCTGGTCGTCGGCGATCTCATGCTCGACCAGTTCATCTGGGGGCGGGTCGATCGCATTTCGCCGGAGGCGCCGGTGCCCGTAGTGCAGGTGACCCGCGAGAGCGTTCACCTGGGCGGCGCAGCCAACGTGGTGCACAACATCTGCGCCTTGGGCGGGCACGCCACGGCGTGCGGCGTCGTCGGCCGCGACGCCGCTGGCCGGCGCGTCGTCGACGAGTTGAAGCGCATCGGGGCAAAGACCGCCGGGGTCACGGCGTCGCGCGGCGCCCTCACCATCCGCAAGACCCGGATCATCGCGCACAACCAGCAGGTGGTGCGCTTCGATCGCGAGCCGACCGACCACAGCAGTGGCGCCGCCGGACGCGTCGCCCGCTTTCTCGAACGGCATGCCCGCGACTTCGACGCGGTGGTGGTGTCGGACTACGGCAAGGGTGTGATCACACCCGAGCTGTTGAAAATGCTCAGCACGGTGCGGGAGCGGCGGCCGTTTCGATTGATCGTGGATCCGAAGAAGCCCAACTTCCCGCACTACCGCGGCATCACCCTGGCGACGCCCAACCAGCTCGAAGCGTCGGATGCCGCGGGCGTCGAGATCCGGGATGCTGCCAGCTTGCGGATCGCGGGACAACGCCTGCTCGACCGCTGGGACGCAGAGGCCATTCTCATGACCCGTGGCGCGCAGGGCTTGACCTTGTTCACTCGGGACGGCCGTGTGCGCCACTTCCCGACGGTGGCGCGACAGGTGTACGACGTCACCGGCGCCGGCGACACCGTCCTGGCAACCTGTGCGTTGGCGCTCGCTGCGGGTGCGGGTTTGGATGAAGCCGCCTTCCTCGCCAATCACGCGGCGGGTGTGGTGATCGGCAAGCTCGGCACCGCCACGCTCAGCGCACCAGAGCTTTGGGAAGCAGTGAAGAGTGACCCGTGACAACCTGAGGTGTGTATGCGGAGCATGACGGGATTCGGGCAGGCCAGCTGGCAAGGCAAGGGGTGCAAGATCAGCGTCGAGGTGCGCAGCGTCAACCAGCGCTTTCTCGAAGCCCGCTTGAACCTGCCGCGCGAGTACTTGCAGTGGGAGGCCGAGCTGCGCCAAGTCGTGCAGGCCGAAGTCGCCCGCGGCAAGGTCGACGTCAACCTCAATCGGACCGGCCCGCTGGCGAGCGATTTCGTGGTGGAGGTCAACACGCGCCTCGGGCGCGCCTACGTCGATGGCTGGCGCAAGCTGCAAAAGGCGTTGCACCTCGGCGGCGACGTCGACCTTCAGTTCCTGCTCGGGCGCCCCGACCTGGTGCGCATCGGCGAGCGCCGCAGCGAACCGGCGGGCGAGCTGCGGCAGGTCCAGCGGGTGCTGCGGCAGGCCTTGCGCACCTTCAATCGGGAACGTGAGCGCGAGGGACGCGTGCTGGCTGCCGACATGCGGCAACGGGTCACGTCGCTCACCAGTCTGGCGCAACGGATGCGCACGCGCGCCGCGGCCGCGGCGCCGGAGATGACGGCGCGGCTGCGCCAGCGGCTGCAGGCGCTGCTGGAGACCGCGACGGTCAACGAGGAGCGGTTGGCGCAGGAGGTTGCCCTGCTGGTGGCGCGCGGCGACGTCACCGAAGAGCTGGTCCGTTTGGAGAGCCACCTCGACGCGCTGGCCGGGCTGTGCCGCAGCCGTGAGCCGGTGGGCAAGCGCATCGACTTCCTGCTGCAAGAGATCCATCGGGAAGTGAATACGATCGCGTCGAAGAGCAACGATCTGAACATCACGGATCTCACCCTCGAAGCCCGCAGCGAGATCGAGAAGGTGCGCGAGCAGGTGCAGAACATAGAATGAGCCCAAAGCTCAGAGCTGAAAGTCGAAAGCCGGGGACGAAACTAGTCTGGCTTTGAACTTTCAGCTTTCCCGCTTTGAGCTGTCGTCGCGATCCCGCTAGTATCAGTGTGCATGCTGATCACGATCTCCGGCCTTCCTGGGAGCGGTAAAACCACGGTCGCCCGGCTGCTGGCGCAGCGGCTCGGAGTGCCGCACATTTACGCCGGCGATCTCTACCGCAGTGAGGCGATGCGACGCGGGGTGTCTTTGGAGCAGTTCAACGCGCTGTCGGAGAAGGACCATTCCATCGATCGGGCGTTGGACGCCAAGATGGCGGAGTACGCCCGGCAGGGTGGTGTCGTCCTGGAAGGCCGCTTGGCCGGATTCATTGCCGAGCAGGAACACGTCGATGCGCTGAAGGTCTGGCTGACGGCAAGCGACGCGGTGTGCGCCCAGCGGGTGGCACAACGCGAGGGCAAGGACTGGCACACGGTGCTGGCGCTGAACCGCGACCGCCAGGGCTCCGATGCGCGGCGCTACCGCGAGATCTACGGCTTCGACCTGAACGACACCTCGCTCTACGACCTCATCCTCACCAGTGACGACCAACAACCGGAGGCGCTCGCGGAGCGCATTCTGGCGCGCGCCCACGAGCGCTTCGGCCACGCCACCGGGCGCGCCGCACGTTCATGAACCTGAACGGCCTGATCGAGCGCATCCGCAACTACGACGGTGGCGCGGACATCGACCTGATCGCACGCGCCTACGACTTCTCTGCCGCGGTGCACAAGGGCCAGCGGCGGGCCTCCGGCGAGCCGTACCTGACGCATCCGCTGGAGGTCGCCGGACTGATCGCCGATCTGAAGCTCGACGTACCCAGCGTCGCCACCGGGCTCCTGCACGACACCGTCGAGGATACGCTGACCACGCTC
The DNA here is from genome assembly GCA_964498075.1 of uncultured Binatia bacterium (SeqCode). Classification (GTDB taxonomy): domain Bacteria; phylum Desulfobacterota; class Binatia; order HRBIN30; family HRBIN30; genus CAZCGA01. The sequence continues at coordinate 38,767 of CAZCGA010000033.1, forward strand.
GGGGAGATCGAGACAAAGTTCGGCAGCGAGATCGCCGCGCTGGTCGACGGCGTCACCAAGATCAGTCAGATCAACTTCACCAGCCGCGAGGAGAAGCAGGCCGAGAACTTCCGCAAGATGCTCCTCGCCATGGCGCGCGACATCCGCGTCATCCTGGTGAAGCTCGCCGACCGGACGCACAACATGCGGACGCTGGAATCGTTGCGCCCCGAACGCCAGCACGACATCGCCCAGGAGACCCTCGACATCTACGCGCCCCTGGCGCACCGGCTCGGCATCTACTGGATGAAGGTCGAGCTGGAAGACAACTCGCTGCGCTACCTGCACCCCGAGGTGTACTACCAGCTCAAGCGCAACGTCGCCAAGAAGAAGGCGGAGCGCGAACGCTACATCAAGGAAGTCATCGGCATCCTGTCGAAGCGCTTTACGGAAAACGACATCGAGGCCGAGGTCACCGGCCGCCCGAAGCACTTCTACTCGATCTACCAGAAGATGCAGGCACAGAACCTGCTGTACGATCAGATCTACGACCTGGTGGCGTTCCGCGTCGTCGTCGACACGGCGCGCGACTGCTACGCGGCGCTCGGAGTGACCCACGCCGAGTGGAAGCCAATTCCGTCCCGCTTCAAGGACTACATCGCGCTGCCGAAGGCGAACATGTACCAGTCGCTGCACACCACCGTGATCGGCCCGTACGGCGAGCGCATGGAGGTGCAGATCCGCACGCACACGATGCACCGTGTGGCCGAGTCGGGCATCGCAGCGCACTGGCGCTACAAGGGCGGGCAACGCGTGGCGGAGGAGGATGCCCAACGTTTCACCTGGCTGCGACAGCTGCTGGAGTGGCAGCAGAACGTGCAAGATCCGCAGGAGTTCCTGCGCTCCGTGAAGGACGACCTGTTCAGCGAGGAGGTCTTCGTCTTCACGCCGCAAGGCGACCTGCTGAACTTCCCGGAAGGCTCGACGGTCATCGACTTCGCCTACCGCATCCACTCCGAGGTCGGCCAGCACTGCTCCGGAGCGCGGGTGAACGGTCGGCTGGTGCCGCTGCGCTACCACCTGCACAGCGGCGACACCGTCGAGATCATCACCACGGCGACGCAGACGCCGAGCAAGGACTGGCTCAACTTCGTCAAGACCAGCCGCGCCCGGCAAAAGGTCCGCAACTGGATCAAGCTGCAGCAACGCACGCGCAGCCTCGCCGTCGGCCGCGAGATCCTCGAGCGCGACCTGAGCCGCTACCACCTTGATCTGAGCAAGCTCCGCAAGGAGGGCCGGCTCGCGACCGTGGTCAACGAGCTGTCGCAACGCGACGAGGAAACACTGCTGGCCGGCATCGGCTACGGCAAGATCACCTCCCATCAGGTGCTGGCCAAGCTGCTACCACCGGAGACGCTGCAGCAGCTGCCGCAAGAGGAGAGCACGCTCAAGCGCCTGTTCCGCAAGATCGCGCGGCAGAACCACGCCGGCGTCCGCGTCAGCGGCGTGGAGGACATGCTGGTCCGCTTCGGCAAATGCTGCGATCCGTTGCCCGGCGAACGCATCCTCGGGTTCGTGACACGGGGACGCGGGGTCACCGTGCACGCGGTGGATTGCCCGCGCGTGCTCGAGAGCGATCCGCAACGGCGAGTCGAAGCGGTGTGGGAGGACGGCGCCGCCGGGGCACGGCCGGTGACCGTGGAGGTGATGTGCGTCGACGAGCCCGGCTTGCTGGCGGCGATCAGCAAAGCGATCAGCTCGGCGGGGATCAACATCAGCCGCGCCCACGTCCGCAGCGTGCCGGACAAGAAGGCGCTCAACCAGTTCGAGGTGGTGGTGAGCAGCGCCGATCAGCTCAACCGCGTCCTGCGGTCAATCGGCAAGGTGCGCGGAGTGATGAAGGTGGCGCGGGCGCGCGGATAGCTGAGGGCCAATCATGAAGAATGCGATCGCCACGGACGCCGCGCCGCAAGCCATCGGGCCGTACTCGCAGGCAATGCGCGCCGGCCAGTGGCTGTTTCTCTCCGGCCAGATCGGCCTCGATCCGGCCACCGGTGAGCTGGTTGCGGGCGGCGTGGTCACCGAAGCCGTCCGCCTCTTGGAGAACCTCCGTGCTGTGCTGAGCGCAGCGGGAGCGTCGCTCGACGCGGTCGTCCGCACGACGATCTACCTGGTCGATCTCACCGACTTCAGCCACGTCAACCAAGTGTATGCCCGCTTCTTCCAGGCACCGTTCCCGGCGCGCGCCACGGTCGGGGTTGCCGCCTTGCCACGCGGCGCGCGTATCGAGATCGATGCGATCGCGCTGTTGGATTAGGGAAGCGACCTCCGCTTCACCCGAACGATCGCTCGTACTCGGAAACGATTTCCTGCACCGGTCCCGCGGCGCGGATGCGTCCCTCGTCGAGCCACATTGCGTGGCTGCAGTGGCGCTGCAGGAAGGCGCTGTCGTGCGACGTCATGACGACCGTCTTGCTCGACGCGGCGAGGGACCGGAAGAAGCTCTCGGCATGTCGCGCAAAGCCGTGGTCGACGTTCGCAAGGACCTCGTCGAACACGAGAAAGTCGTTCGGCGTCTGGAAGAAGACGCTGAGCGCCAGCCGCTGCACTTGCCCGATCGACAGATCCATGTGCGGCGCGTAGCGCAGGTGTTCCAGCTCCGCCAGCCCGAGGATGCCCTCCACCTTGTCCCGCAAGAAGCGCCGGCTCATGCCGCACACCGCGCCGAACAGGAAGATGCTGTCGAGCACCGACAGCTCGCGCATGAAGCCGACCGAGTAATTGAACAGCGCGCTCGGACTCCCGTCGACCAGCAGCGTGCCCGCGGTCGGCTCATAGATGCCCGTCAGAATCCGCAAGAGCGTGGTCTTCCCCGAGCCGTTCTTGCCCACCACGGCCAGCTTGTCTCCCTTGAAAACCTCGAAGCTCAGGTCCTTGAGCACCCAGAACTCTTGCTTCAGCGGATCACCCCGTACCGCGGCGCGCAGGGCACGCAGCGCCGTACGGCGCCGCCGCGGGACGAGAAAGTGCTTCGACAAGCCCTGGGCGCGGACGCACGCGGCGCTCATGCGCGCTCCACCGCCAGGCTCTCGAGGAGCAGAAATGCGCAGTAGCCGGCCAGCAAGATGCCCATGCCCAGGAGGGTGCTGTGCACGTACACCCCAACGTCCACCGGACCGCCGCTCGTGAAGGCGTTGCGGAACGCCAGCAGGAACGGCGTGAGCGGGTTGGCCCAGTAGATCCAGAAACGCACCGCGGGAGACAGGCTACCGAAGTCGTAGAACACCGGGGTGACGAAGAAGAGCAGCCGCGATGCCATTCCCCAGATGTGCTCCACGTCGCGCGCGAAGCAGTAGACGAGCGCGAAGATCAGCCCCACGCCCGCCACCAAGGCGACGTACGACACCAGCAGCGGAACGATCCACACGGCGGAGCGCCACGAGAACAGTCCGTAGTAGACGCTGAACGCGGCGCACAGCAGCAGCTCGATGCTGAACTTGTAGACGTGTACCGCGAGGTGCGACGCGACCAGCGTCTCGCGCGGCACTGTTGAGTTCAGCAACAACTGCTTGTGGGCGAAGAAGATGTTGATGAGGAACCGCGTCACTGTGAGGAAGAAGCTCACCACGACGATGCCGAGCAAGAGGTAGAGCGGATACGCTTGGACCTCATGACCGAAGCGGCGCTGGAAGACGGCGTACAGACCTGCCAGCATGACGAGCGGCCCAAGCAGGCTCCAGAAGATGCCGAGCACGGAGTTGTAGTCGCTGGTCTTGACGTTCGCCCGGACCAGCTCGATGAAGAGCCTGCCGTTCGAGCGGCTGCACAGGCGTGCGGCGCGCCGTGTCAGCCGGCGCGGAAGATCGGTCCAGTGGCGCGTCATGAGGGGCAGGACGACGCGGGCGGGCATCACGGGCAGATCAGTGTCGGAAGATCTCATAGGAACGGGTCTGCCCGTCGCTGCGACGGCTCAGGCAAACGGTGATGATGCCGTCGCTGTCGCACGAGTAGGTTTCGCAGATGCCGTGGGCCGCGAGGTCGTCGCGCCGGCCGATCTCCGTCGAAGTCAAGCGACGCTCGACCGGAATGCCGGGGTCGTACGGAAACAAGACGTCGGACCACGCCCGCACGCCGGCGGCCGGGCGTCCCGTGTCGTCGACGCCGGCGCATTCGAAGTAGCGCAGGTGGCCGATGTTGTGCCGCGGTGAGTACTCCACGTGCCGCACCAGCGGGGCGTCGCCCCGCGGCGGCAGCCGCGTGCCGGCTGGGAAGATCGGTGCGAAGTACTCCCGGGTACCATGGTCGGCCAGCCGCAAGACCCCGAAGTGTCGCGACAGGATATCACGCAACGTCATGCGCTCGGCGCTGTGGATCGCCGCTCCCATGGCGGTCGCGGTGAACGGTTTGTCCGTCATCACCAGACGGACCGTGGGAAAGCGCGCCGCGATCATCTGCCCGACCAGCGGCAGCCGCGACGAGCCGCCGACGAGATAGATCGCGTCGAGCGTTGCGGGACCGATCCCCGCGGCGCGCGCTGCGGCACCCTTCACCAGCGATCGGAGCCGCTCGATCGCCGGCTGGATGATCGGCTTCAGTCGTTCGCCGTAGGCGCGCACGCTGACGGTCGTTGCCTCACCCTGCAGGCCGATGTCCGCCGGTATCAGCGTCAGCGTGCGCACCGATCCGGACGAGATGCTCTCCTTCTGCTGGCACGCGTGCCGCACCAGCAGCTCGCGCTGCAGGCGCGGCAGCGTTTCGAAATCCAGGTGCAGCTTCTCGGCGAACATCTGCGCCAGGACATGATCGAGGTCGTCACCACCCAGCTCCTCGATTCCGGCGGCGTCGATGACGGTGAACTCCGAACCTCCGATCTTCACCACCGAGGCGTCGAACGTGCCACCGCCGAAATCAAAGATGGCCACCGACGCGTTCAGCTTCCTGGCGGCGATGCGGTTGCCATGCACCAGGCGATCGGCGAACTCGATCGCCGCCGCCGTGGGTTCATTGAGCGTCCCGATGACCTCGAAGCCGGCGTCCTTGAAGGCGCGGCGCGTGACGTAGCGTTGTGCCCCGTTGGCGTTCGCCGGCCAGGTGATCACCGCCTGCAAGGGCTCAGCTTCGGGAAACAAGCCCGAGTGCATGACGGACGCCCGCAACGTCGTGGCGAATCCGGTCAACACCTCGGCGGTGTCGAAGCCGCCGGGATAGACGTCCAAGCCAATGCGGCTTCCGCCGACGTAGTCGCGCAGCAACCGCTTGATCGAGCGGATGACGCTCAGGCGCGAAGGCGCTCCGGCGCGTGCCAAGGCTCGCTCGGCGTCAGGGCCATAGAGCAGGCGTCCGGTCTCGTGGTCACAGGCCAGTACGGAGGGGAACACCTCACGCACGACGCGACCGATTGCCGTTTCCGCAACGTGCGGAATCACGGGGTAGCGCCCGCGGTCGCTGCAGACGACCACCGTGTTCGTGGTTCCGAAATCGATACCGAGTCGCGCCACGCTCATGACCTCCGATTCACCGCCACCGCCGCCCGGCACAGCACCAGGCCTCTGGCCGTCCGGTATCCGGGTCGCATCGTCTCGAGAATCACGCCGTCCGGCTCCGTCTTCTGCCAGCGCTCGTCCACCACGCTGTGGATCAACGGGTCGACGACGTCCAGCGGTTCGGCGTCGAAGCGCACCGCCCCCAGGGTCTCCAGGATTTGGTCGAGACGTTCCACGACCCGGCGCGATTGCCCGTTCGCTGCGGCCAGGGCCTCGCGCCGGATGTCGACCAGATCGCTGAGCACCGATTCCATGCGCCGTTCGAGCAGCTCGCTCAACAAGCGGCGCAGCGAGTCCACCGCCCCTTCGAGGACGGCGTCCGTATCGCTTGCACCGATATCGCTTCCGTCAGCCACGGCTTCCCGGCCGGGGGTCGCGCCAGCGATGTTGGGGCGGGTGACCAGTTTCCGCACCATCTCCTTCATCGTGCGCACCTCGCCCAGCAGGGCATTGAGGTTGGCTTCGCTGGTCTCCCGGGGGGTGCTGACGGCGTCTGCCGCGGTGCGGCTGGAGGCGACCTTCGATCGCGGCCGGGTTCGTCGCCGGCGTCGCTTCTCGGGCGACCGCCCCTCCGCCGCGTCTTTGATGGGCGCGCGCTTCTCTCCTGCCGTCTTCTCACCGACGTTCTTCTTCGCCACAACCCTTCTCCTTGGTTCCTGTTCCTGTCCTCGTGCGCATCCTGGCTGCCCGTCTGCGCGGACAGAGTGTTACCTGGAGTTGGGTCGCGATGGTAGGCCCCTGAGACGAGGAGCCGGCATCCCACGGTATCGAGAGAATCGCGCCGCACCTTGGCATGCCTTTCGCTGACCGTTTCACCACGTGTAGCGGAGCATGAGGCGACATGGTCGCGGTGGAAGAGACAAGCACGGACGCTCAAAGGCCAGGGTGTTGTGCACTTGGGTTTCGGCTCCCGCACGCGTCAAAAAATTCCCTTGTAGCCGTCACGAAATCGCCCCGGAGGGGGTGTGCGAGCCCGATGGCGGCAGCGTGGGCAGGGAGTGCGCCGGATGCGGATGCGTGATCTCGTGACGAGCGGCGTGTTTCTCGCCGTGCTCGTCGTTCACTTCGGCGTGCAGTGGTACGCGTGGAAGGTTCACATCGAGGCAGTGTCGGTGGAGGAGCGTGTGGTCGACTCCGAGGGGGACTCCTGGTGGGGTGTCTGTTCGTTTCCCCTGTTTGTGCTGGTACCGCGGCGGACGCAAAACCTCCACTTCCACGAGCTGCTCGTGGCCAACAGTGTGCTGTGGGCTGTGGTGCTCTCGTGGGTCATCTACGGGTCGTTACGTCGCTGGAGCAAGCCGCGCGGCCGCGTCCGGCAACGCGTCGGTGCCATCGTGGCCGTACCGAAGCCGCCCGCGGCCGCCCAGACGCGTACCGACCGGCTCGTCGAGCTGAAACGCCTCCGCGATCAGGGGCTGATCACGCTCGAGGAATACCAACAACGGCGGACAACGATACTGACTGAGTTGTAGGGGAAGCGGTACCGTTCAGGAGGTGCTGAGGATTCGGCGCGGCGCCTCCGGCTTCCTCTGCTGCCGACCCGATCCGGTTGCGTCAGGCTTGATTCTCCTGGTACTGGCAAGCGATCGGCGCGAGTGCGGAGGCTGTCCATGGACGTTACCGAGGCGAATGACGTGGTCGTACTGAACCCGGCCATCGCGGTTGTCGGGCGTGTGATGTTCACGCTCATCTTTTTCTTGTCGGGCATTACGCACTTCACCGATCTGAGCGACTACGTGGCCTTGATGCCTGCCGCGATTCCGTTCCGCGCGTTCTGGGTGATGACCTCCGCCATGGTGGAGATGATCGGTGCGACGCTGATTGTCACCAACAAATATCCGCGTCTGGGCGGCTGGTTGATCGCCATCTTCCTGATCCCCGTGACGATCACCGTGCACGGCGTCGGAATGATGACCGCGCCGGATGCCCAGATGCAGGGGATCCAGACCTCGTTCTTCTTGAAGGGAGTGACGATGACGGGGGCGGCGCTGCTGATCACGCAGTTCGGCGTCAGGCGATCAGAGTCCGAGCGGCAGCGTGGCTGAGCGCGACGCGCAGGACTCGGTGTCGCGAGGGAGAGGGACTTGAACAGCGGCGTCTAGACTTTCAAGTACGGACGCAATGCCTCCGCCACGATTGGCGTGTGGCGCTCGTCGAGGATCTCGAGATGGATGCTCGGGACGTCATGGACGCTCAGCTTCCCTCGCGCGATGCGCTTCCAGCCCAGCAGCGGATCCATTCGGTAGTGCGAAGCGACCGGTTTCCTGGTGGCGCGGAACAACACGATGTGGCTGGAGTACGGACGCGGTCGAGAGCGGGTGCCCAGCGACCGCCGAAAAGCTCCCCCACGGTAGTCCGCCATGGCACCTTCGTCCGCCTCGTCCGTGACGGGTGGTGGAGCGTCGGGGTACCCCCGGTAGCGTGCCCAACGTCGCCGTGCCGAGATGCTCATGTGACACGGTCCGCGGCGCAACAGCTCAGCCAGGTGATGGGCGAACCAGCGCAGCGGGCGGCGTCGAAATGTACCTGGCATGAAGGTATCAAAGATTGCCAGGAGCTCGACTTCCTCCCCGACCGCCTGCAGTTGCTGCGCTACCTCGAGAGCAACGCGGCCCCCGAAGGAAAAGCCTCCCAGCTGATACGGTCCGACCGGCTGGACGCGGCGTACCTCCACGAGGCAAACGCGCGCCAATTCTTCGATGGTGTAGGTGGAGAAAGTGGAGATCGGCTGAGTGCCACTGATGGCGCCAATGGCAGGGCCAATGCTGACACCGTAGATCGGATGCTGTGGTCCCAGCAGGGCAGCCAAGCGGGAGAACCTGGGATAGTCATAGAAGCAGAACAGGGGAACGCCGCCCTGGTTCTCGCCAGCCGGCGTCAACGGCGTTGCCACGGCGCCGTCGAGATCGCTCGCCTCGCGCTCATCCCGGCTGGCGTCGCCGGCGGCAATACAGCGCTGGCGTTCGGCAACAATCTTTGCCTGGGCGGAGATGGTCGGGGCTCGGAGTATGGCTCCCAAGGAGAGCTGCACCCCGAGCGATTGGCGCAGGCGCGCTGTGACACGCAGGGCGAGCAAGGAGGTCCCACCCAGCGCGAAGAAGTTGTCGTGGATGCCGGGCGGTCTGCATCCGAGGACCTCCGTCCACGCGGCTGCGATGGCGAGCTCGACGGCGGCACGCGGAGGGATGAATGCAGCGTCTCCCGTCGACGGCACCCAGGCGTCAGCGTCCGGACGGAGCTGCCCAGCGGCGCGCTTGACCAGCTGCGCTCGCCGGACCTTGCCGGTTGGTCCCGTCGGCAGCGAGTCGACAAACGTGATCCAGCTTGGAGTCTTGAACTCGTCCAAGCGCGCCGCGCAGTGGTCGAGCAGTGTCCGCTCGCTGCAGCGCGCTCCGGCGCGCAGGACTACGTAAGCGCCGATGTCCTCGCCCAGAGTGGGATCCGGCACCCCTACAGCCGCCGCCTGGGCAACGTCCGGATGGCTTTCCAGCGCTTCATCGACTGCGCGCGGTGCGACGTTCGTACCGCCTTTGATGATCAGATCCTTCGCGCGGCCCGCGTGGAAGAAGTAGCCATCCTGGTCTTGGTAGACGAGATCGCCGGTTCGCAGCCAACCCGCGGCGTCGAAGGCGGTCGCTGTGACCTCGGGGTCTTTGTAGTAGCTGCGTATGACACCAGGCCCGCGCACCATCAGCTCGCCGATCCGCCCGCAACCGATATCGTTCCCGTCGACGTCAACCACCTTCACCTCGAGGGTCCTGGCGCGTCCGAGCGAGCCGATTCTGCGCAGGTCCCGGTGCGGTGGATTGAAAAAGATCGGGCCGGCCTCAGTCATTCCCATGCCTTGCACAAGTACAATACCGAAGCGCTCTTCGAAGGCGTGGTGCGCGGTGTCGCTCAGTGGGGACGAGGAGCAGCGCGCAAAACGAACGTGGCGCAGGTCGGTGGGCGGCGGCCCGGCGTGCGTCTCCTCCCAGTGTAACAGTTGGGCGACGAGCGTCGGCACCATGCCCAGCCATGTGCAGCGATGTGAAATGACCCAGCCCCAATTGCGTGCGACCTGGAACCGTGGCGGTACGACCATGCTGCCGCCGCTGTAGAGAACCCCAAACATCATGTCCTGCGCGTTCATGTGGTACAGCGGCAGCACGCAGAGGAGGCGGTCGGCGGAGCTGAGCTCGTGAACCGACGCGCCGTCAGCAGCATGGGCCATCACGTCGGTATGCGACAGCAATACCCCCTTGGGGAGACCCGTACTGCCCGACGTGTACATCAACAGAGCATCATCGTTCGGGCAGAGAGCGAGCGGCACTTCTTCTGACCCGTCGAGGTGGGCACGCGCGAGAGTCCCGACGTCGACGTGCTCGACACGCGCGTTCAGCTCGGCGGCAATCGGTTCGATCTGCGCGCGTCGCTCGTCGGCAACCAGGATGGCGCGCGCCTCGCAGTGCCGTAGGATATGGCGCAACTGCGATGCACCCCCGCCGGGGTCGATCGGCACCGCGACGAAGCCAGCGCTCATCACCCCGAGATTGCTCAACACGGCCGCCAGACCGTTGTTCATGGCGATGCACACGCGATCGCCGTGCACCAGGTCGAGCTGCTGGAGATGCACCGCTAACGCTGCCGTTTGCGTTCGCAGCTCAGCGAAGGTCAATGCCTGGTCGGATTCGGGATCGATGAGGAACGCCGCGTCCGGCCGTTCCCTGGCCAGTCGTTCGATCAGCGCCCCCACGGTCGGATCGACGGCGACAGCTCGGTGGGTTGCTACCATCGGTAGATCATCACATCATAGAGAGTCAATGAACGAAAGCTGGGACGCGCTGGTGGCCGGGTTGTTCGGACCCGACGTGTCGGTGGGAGCCTCACCGGCGGTCGCCGATCTCGACAACCTATTTCCCGACGAGCGTGCTGCGATCGCGGCCTGGGCGCCGCGGCGTCAGTATGAATTTGCAGCCGGGCGTGTCTGCGCTCGCCGTCTGCTCGCAGGTCTTGGGGTTGGTGATGTGCCTTTGCTGATGAGCGCTGATGGCAGACCACTTTGGCCGCCGGGCTTCGTGGGGTCGATCTCGCACACCGACGGCTTGTGTGTCGGGGCGGTGGCGCGCAGCGACTGTGTCGCCGGCGTGGGGATCGACGTGGAAGTAGCCGACGGCCTCGACGAGACCATGTGGGATCTCGTGTGCACGCCGAACGAGCTCGACTGGCTGCGTCGGCAGGGGGATGCAGAACGCGCACGTCGGCTGGCCACGGCGTTGTTCAGCGCCAAGGAGAGCAGCCACAAATGCCTGGGCAGCGAACGCGCTGGGTCGTTCGAGCCACGCGAGATCGAAGTGGACTGGGACGGGAAAGCGACCTTCTTCAGCGCGCGTGTCATGAGGCCCAGGACGACGACCGGCTCCGAGGACACGCATGACCCCGCCGCGCTCATCGGTACACTGTTGGTGCGGCAGCGGTGGGTGTTGACCGGAGTGGTAAGCAGTAGAACCCGATTGCCGGGACTTAGGGGAAGTGTTAAGCCCTCGATCCACGCGGGCGTGGGGTAAGATGAGCGTTGAGCAGATATTTGATCTGACTGTGGACTTGGACAAGATCGCGGCCGCCGTCGGTTCGATACCACGCGTCGCATACGAGGCGGCGCATGTGTATCCGCTGTCGGCGCCAGAGTTCACCCCTCTCCCGGGTGCTCCGCGCGAGTTTCCAGGCGGTGGCCCGCTGCGTCTGTACGTTCACATTCCCTTTTGCCGGTATGCCTGTACCTTCTGCTTCTATGCCAAACGCATCAACGCGCCGCGCGCGCAGATGCAACGCTATGTCGCTGCCGTGCGGCGCGAGCTCGATGGGCTCGGCGACGACACGGTGTTGCGCCAGCTCTACCTCGGCGGTGGAACGCCGACGGCGCTGCCGCCGGACCTGCTCGATGATCTCCTGATGGCGATCACCGCGCGCCTGGCACTTGATCCAACGGCGTGCCACACGGTGGAAACCTCGCCCGAGTCGCTCACCGCCGAGCACATCGACGTGGTGCGGGGCCGCGGCATTGGGCGTATGAGCCTCGGCGTGCAGACGCTAGACGAAGGTCTTCTGAGAACCGTCAATCGGCGCCACGGCGCGCAACAGGCCCTCGATGCATGCGCCCAACTCGTTGGCAGCGGTCTGTCGGTGAACGTCGATCTCATGTACGGCTTTCCCGATCAGACCGAGGACAGTCTACGTCGCGACCTCGAAGCGTTCGCCGCCTGCGGCACGCATTCGTTCACCCTCTACAACCTGCGTCTCAATGAGCACACGCCGCTGGCAAAGCTGGTCGAGGATATGCAGGGACTCGATCTGCCGGTTCTGATGCGTTGGCGGCGAATGATCGAGCAGGTGATGACCGGCCTGGGCTTCGAGCAGTTTCGTTGGCACATGTTCCGGCGGCGCGACTGCGACCCGGGGCACGACCGGGCTCCCGGCATGAACGCGTTTGGGTTCGGTCGAGAGGTCGGGATCGGGACGAGTGCGTACTCGCATCTCGGAGAGACGGTTTACCGTAACTACCGCGGCTTCGAGGACTATGTGCAACGCGTCGAGGCAGGAGAGAGTCCGGTCGAGGACGTCTTCCCGTTCGCTCCCGACGACCGCCGGGCGCTGTTCATCGCACATACGCTTGGCGACGCGCGCCCCCTCGGGTTGAGCGACTATGAACAGGCGTTCGGAGGTCGTTTCGAAGATGACTACGGCGGCGTGCTCGATCGCCTGTTCAGCGCGGACTTGGTGTACGAGGCAGACGGACAGCTTGCGCTGACGCAAGTAGGGCGGCTCGTCTACGACCTCGTGACACTCGCCTTCTATCCCGACCATGCGCGGCGATGGCTCGATCAGCAACAGTCACGCCTCAGACGGGACGTCCAGCGAGCCGCTGCTAGTCCGTGAACCGGTACAACCGTCGGGCGTTCTCGGCGAGTAGCTTTTTCTGAAGATCGTCCGAGAGATCCGTCCTTCTCCGCACGGCATCAATCTCGGCCTGGCAGTGCGCCAGATTGACCTCGTGCGGGAAGTCCGACGTAAAGAGCAAGGTATCCGCACCGATCATCTCAGCAACATAGGGAAGCGACTGCTCGGTTAGTTCGGCGCTGAAGAAGAGGTTGCCGCCCTTGATGTAAGTCGACGGCGCGCGGATGACTCCGCCGACATACTCCGCGTGCTTGCGACCTGCGTACGAACGATCCATCCGATGGATCAGGAAGGGCACCCAGCTGGCGCCTGCCTCGAGGAAAGCGAAACGCAGAGTCGGAAATCGGTCCAGCACGCCGCTCATGACGATGCTGGCCATCTGGATCATCTGCGCAAACGGGTGACTGAGGGCGTGCACCTGCGCGAAGTAGTCCAGAACGTCGAGCCCCAAGCCCTGTGACGGTCCGGCGTGCACGGCGAGCGGGCAATCCAGTCGGGCCGCTTCCCGATAGATCGGATCGAAGTCGGGATGTCCGAGTGGCTTGCGCTGGCCGATCGGAGTCAGCACGCCTCCCAGCATGCCCAGATCCACGACGGCACGCCGCAGCTCCGTCGCCGCTTCAAGTGGATCTTGCAGCGCCAGGAGGGCCATGCCGTGCAATCGCGGGCTGATCTTCAAATAGCGCTCAAAGAGCCAGTTGTTGTAGGCGCGCGCCAACGCCACGGCCCAGTCGCGGTCTCTGATCAGGCCGCAGGTCAGCGCGGCGGTTGGGTACAGCACCGTGCGAGTGATCCCGGTTGCGTCGAGAAAGTCGAGCCAGATGCGGGCGTTGGTTTCGAGCGCTTGATGAATGTCCAAGCGCGACTGGATCGCGCCGCGTTGATAGCCGTCGAGAGTCGGCCAGAAAGGGAACCCGAACACCGTACGCTTGGCGTTATAGGGGGCCTCGAGATGCTCGAAAAGCTCGTCATCTCTCTCGTACACGTGCCCGTCTGCGTCGATGATATTGCACGGCCACATCGGTTTCATCTCGATCCAGCTAGCCCGGTTGGCTGTAGGGCACCAGGCAGGTCGATCCTTCTACACGAGCGCAAGTTGGCCGACAAACCCGCGGCCGCCTCGGTGCTGGGTGATACTCAAGCCGAGTGGGTGAAATTGCGAATATGGGCGCACGTTCGGCGTCTTTTGCCAGTTGATAATTGGGAGAATTGGGAGCAGGAAATGAAATCATGCTGACCGATGCAACCCCACGGCTACCACGGTCGCCACGATAGGCACACCATGTTCGCCGCTCGCCCACTTGCAACGGCCTCGCGTGTGGCGATAATGAGAAAATCCGGGCAACAGCCGGAAATCCATACCATGGAGGAGGATAATCATGTCACTGCGTATCAATGACGAGGCCCCGAATTTCACTGCCGAAACGACGCAAGGCTCCATCAACTTCCATCAATGGATCGGGGATGGTTGGGCCGTCCTGTTCTCCCATCCGAAGGATTTCACTCCGGTCTGCACCACGGAGCTGGGCTACATGGCCGGACTGCAGCCCGAGTTCACGAAACGCAACTGCAAGATCATCGGCCTGAGCGTGGATCCGGCCAGCAGCCACAGCAAATGGGCCGTCGACATCGAGGAAACACAGGGCCACAAAGTGAACTACCCGATGATCGGCGATCCGGAACTGAAGGTGGCCAAGCTCTACGACATGCTTCCGGCCGACGCCGGCGCCACGTCGGAAGGCCGGACCGCCGCCAACAACGCGACGGTTCGCACCGTGTTCGTGATCGGTCCGGACAAGAAGATCAAACTGATGCTCGCGTACCCGATGAGCACCGGCCGCAATTTCGACGAAGTGCTGCGCGTACTCGATTCGATCCAGCTCACCGCCAAGCATCAGGTCGCCACGCCGGTGAACTGGAAGCCCGGCCAGGACGTGATCATCGTGCCGGCGGTCTCCGACGAGGATGCGAAGAAGAAATACCCCAATGGCTGGAAGGCGCCCAAACCCTACC
>CAZCGA010000034.1:0-32105 GCA_964498075.1 uncultured Binatia bacterium (SeqCode)
GGTAGCTCGTCGGGCTCATAACCCGAAGGTCGGAGGTTCAAATCCTCCCCCCGCAACTTCCGAAGGCCCTGTGATTCCGATGCGTCACGGGGCCTTTCGTTTTCCGCGCTCTCGGTCCCATCTTCGCCGGGTGCGCCTGGGGTGCGGATGGGTGCGGGTTGGTCATCGAGGCAGTTCACCTCGCCGCGGCGATCGCGCGGCAGCAGGTGCCCGTACACCGACAACGTGAACGCCGCGCTGTGGTGCCCGAGCTGCTGCTGGATGTACTGCAACTCCTTTCCGGCCTCGATCAGAAGCGACGCGTAGGTGTGTCGCAGGTCGTGAATGCGGATGTGCCGGAGCTCGGCCGCCTTCAGCAGCGGCATGAAGACCCGGTGGCGGAAGTTGTCGGCGTCCATCAAGCCGCCGGCGGTGTCGGGGAAGATCCACGCTTCGAGCGCCGCCGCGCGATCCGCTTCCAGCGCCGCCTGGGCCTCCGCGTCGATGGCTACGATGCGCTCGAACCGATCCCGGTAGAGTTCCTCCAGCGTGCCCTTGAGCTGCTGGGAGAGGTCGACCCGGCGTGCCTTGTGGTTCTTCGGCGTTGTCAGCTGCCCGCGGACGTAGGCGCGCTGCACCTCGATGAAGCCACCGCGCCAGTCGACGTCGCCCCACTTGAGCGCGATCGCCTCACCGACGCGGAGGCCGGTCCGCGCGAGCAATAGCAGCAACGGGTAGTGCGATCGGAACGGTTGCAGGGCGACGTCGCCGCGCTGCACCGTATGGTCACGCGCGGTCGCCAGCAGATGAGCGAGCTCGTCGCGCGTGGGCGGGTTGACGGCCGCCCCCGGCTCGCCTTCAGCGAAGTCAGGTGACCGGTAGACCTTCCGCAACTGCAAGCACGGATTGCTCTCGATCAGGTCATCATCGAGGGCCTCGCTGAGGATTGTCGACAGCGTCCCGACGATCTTGCGCGCACTCTTCGGCCGGAGGCCTGAGCGGCGTAGCGCCAGAGCGAGCTGCTTCACCTCCGCGCGGGCGATCTGTCCGAGCGGCCGATTGCCGAATGCTGGTTTGAGGTGCAGCTTGACGTTCGACTCGTAGTCCATCCAGGTCGACCGCTTGAGTGTGTGCTCGGCGTCCCGGAGGTAGCGATCGGCGTAGGCGCCGAAGGTCAGCACCGGCGCCGTATCCGCATCCGCCAACAGACCCAGGTCGCCGCGCGCCAGCGCCGCGCGCAGATCCTTCGCGATCTTCTCGGCCTGGCGCTTGTCACCGATGCGCTTGCTCGTGCGGCGGCCGCGGTGGTTCACGAAGACCCACCACTCGCCAGGCTTCTTCTCTCGAACGGTGACCCCCATCATCGGCGACCGGCCTCCGCAGCATTGGCGATCGAGCCGCGCGCATCAAGGGCCTGCAGCCACCATGTGGTGACGGCCGCGTGCGGTCCTCGGGCAACCAACCCGGCGGTCACCCGTGCGAGTCTCACAGCTTGGCCTCCTCGGGTGCGCCTGGGGTGCGGTTCAGCCGGGCGAGAATTTCGCGGACGCCCGGCCCCGCCGCCGCCACTGCGGCGGGCGACACGATCGGCGCCGCGCGATGGGACTCGATCCATGCCGTGAGGTCCCGCCGGGCGATCACGACCCGCCGACCGATGCGGTAGTGGCGCAGCGGCCGCGTCGACACGGCGAGCGCCCGCCGCAGCGTGCGCGTGCTGAGCTTCGCCAACGCCGCCGCCTCCTCGAGTCTCAAGAACTCATCGTCAAGGAAGCCGGGCATCACTCCACACTTCACCATCGTCGGCGCCTCACAGCTCCGTCACCCAGCGGTCGCCCGTTGGTTCATCCCAGGTCCCATCCCCGCTCCACCTCGACGCGCGTCAAGAACCGGGGCTGCTGATCGCCGAGCAGCATGCTGTGCGTGAGCCCGGTTACGTAGTACTCGCGGTTCATGTTCCGGCCGACGTGCACAAGCCGGCTGCCGACTTGGATCTCCGCGTGGCCGCGCAGTGTGTAGCTGCCGCGGCGGAAGAGCGGCTCGAAACGGTGCCAGGCCCATAGGAGACGCTGGCGTGCTGAGGCGACGGCAAGCCAGTTGATTGGACCTTCACCGCCGTCGAGGCGGATGTAGTAGTCCGGCACTTCCATCGGCCGCGAACCAAACCGCACGACCGACGACGGCGCGAGCGGATGGTTGTCGGCCAACGGCGTTTGGATCGCCCGCCAGTCCGGGCCGCCGATGCCGGATGCCTGCGGGTAGACGAGGTACACGTTGGAGATGCGGTCGACGAAGCCGCAGGCGACGCTGATGCTGGCGACGTCGCTGTCTGCGATCGTGGTCGTGTTGGCGTCACCGAAGTCGGGATCGAACTGCGTGCCGACACTGGACGCCACACCGACCACCTCGCCGGCGCTGTTGATGCGCCCGGCAAAGGGCTTCTTGCGAAACACGATCTCGATGGCCGCGCGCTGCAGCGTCGTCACGAAGCGCGCGCGGGTGTCCAGCGAGGTGTCCCGCGTGAGCGGAAACATCTCCTGGTAGTACGGGTCGCACCAGGCGGTCATCAGGCTCCACAACGCGGCCCGGTCGATCGGTAGCTGCGCCGATGCGGGGAGCTGCGCCTGCGGATCGAACAAGTCGCGCCGGGCCCGCTTGGCATCGAAGAACAGCAGGTCCTTCAGCGTGGCATCCGGGAACTCGAAGTTCAGGAGCGGCAGCCCGTGCTTGTTGTAGTCCGTCGCCACCCCGGTCGTGACCATCTGCACGAACCGGCCGATCGCATCGACAGGCGTCGCGCCTTCCTGCGCCAGCTCCGGATCGATGGCGAGCATGCCGAAGAGGGACACCTCCGGGGTGGCCGTCGCGGGTTGCCCCCGTTGCGCCGGCGACGTGGCGCGCGGGGTCACGGAGGTCGTGACCACCGAGCTGCTCAAGGGCCGCGCGAGGGGGTCGGGCAGCACCTCGTACGCCTGCTCTTCGGGCGGCACGGGCAAGTACAGAATCCGCTGGTCGGCGAAGATGACGCTCAGCTCCCACCCCGTGACCTGGATCGTTCGCTCGGGCTCCGCGTTGCTGTAGTCTTCGGACTCAATTGTCGGCCCCGAGAGTCCCAGCATGACCAGCACTGGTTGCGGATTCTCCGGCCACCGCTGCAACCATATTTCGACGAGGCTGTAGGCGGGTATCAGATCCGCCCAGGTGCGACCCTCTTCCACTTCGCGTGGCACGAAGTTGAGCGTGAAGCGCCCCGCCGGTTGGTCGAGCTGCTTGCTCGTCACCAGGCTGATCAAGTCATCGGCCGGGCCGCCGCGCTCCCCCGAATCGAAGCCGTAGAGCTTGCCCGGCCGCACGGTGCCGGTGCGCGGATCCCACTCCGGCGGCGTCTGAATGCGGAGCACGGCCCGGATGGAGCCGTGTGCGTCTGCTGGGTTGAATGCCTTTGGCGTCATGCTCTGACCCTCCTCCACTCCTCGCGTGCAGCGGCCGCGCTACAGCTCCTTCACGTCCGGCAGTCGCTGCCGATCGCGCCACCGGTGTACGAGCTTGCGGGCGTTCGGCGGCGCCGGGAACGTGCGCAGCGTTTCCATCTCGGCGGCGCCCGGCCAATCACGCGTCTTCACCTGACAGAGCACGACGTCGGTGGCCGAAACGCCAACGAGGTCCCACACGCCGAGGCTTGCCGCCGCCCGGCAGACCGCGTAGCCGCCGGCTTCGAAGATCGCCTTCGAGCGGTGCTCGTTGCGCGTGCCTTTGCGTTTGGCGTTCATCGCCGGTCCTCCCGCCGCCCGTCGACGCCGGCGCGCGATGCGGACCCGCGCGTTGCGACCTGGTCGAAGAGCGGGAGCTGGCTGCTGTGCGGCCGGCGCTTGGACGTCGAGGCCGGATGCGGGCGAACGGGTGAGGTGGGGCGCAAGCTGGCGGCCATCACGGCAGCGCGGAACCGGTTCACGAGCTGTACCTCCGGTCCTCCGCCTGGTCGGATTCCTCGCCGCTCTCGTTGTCGCGCACGCGCTCGTCGAAGCCGACCCACTCGCTGCGAAAGAGCAGCGTGACGATGCCCCTGCGGCCGTCGCGGTTCTTGGCGACGAGACACTCCGTTTCCGATGCGTCCCGCTCGCGGTGCAGCAGCAGGACGATATCGGCGTCGTGTTCGAGGGCGCCGCTTTCGCGGAGCGAGGCGAGCGTCGGCTTGCGCTCGACGGTTTGCCCGGGCCGCGAGAGCGACGACAATGCCAGCACGACGAGGTTGCGGCTGAGCGCCATCTGCTTGAGCCCGCTGCTGATCGCCTCGACCTGCAGCCGGCGATCGCGGACGTGCTTCGGACCCTCAAGGAGCTGCAGGTAGTCGACCACGAGGAACTCGACACGTTGCTCCACCTGGTCGAGCGCGGCCGCGATCCCTTCGAGCGTTGAGGCGCTGTTGGTGAGCCAGATCGGCAGATCGTAGAGGCGTGCCACGGCGCGGGCGACCTGGTCCCAGTTCACGTCGCGCCCCGCGCGCAGCGCGCCGGCGTCGAGGTGGCCATCCTGCGCGATCATGCGCCGGGCGACGGCTTCGGACTTCATCTCGAGGGATGCGAACAACGTCGCCCGCGCCTTGCGTGCGACCGCGAGCGCAAACTCGCTGGCGAGTGACGACTTACCCACCGCCGGCCGCGCCCCGAGATACACGAGCTCGCCGGCGCGCAAGCCGCCGAGGAGCAGATAGTTCAAGCCGGGAAACGGTGTGACGATGACGTCGCCCGGTTGCTCCGCGGCCTCGACGACGCGGCGCGAGACGGCGGAGATGTGCTCGACCTTCGGGGCTTTGGCGGCTGCCTTCCCGGTCATCGGCGGTTGCGCTGTCCGTCGCGACCACTCGCTGTGCTCCGCCCGTGCGGCCGCGAGGTCGTACTGATCCTGCGCGGCGAGCACGGCCTCGATGGCGATCGTGGCGGCCCGCCGGCGGGCGCCCAGCTCGTCGCAGCGTTCGTACTCCTGCAGGACCCGCTGGATGCGCGGCACGAGCGCCTCCGCGTGCTCGCGCCATTCGTGGAGTTGGCAGGAACCGTGCAGGTAGCGGCCGACCCAGACGATCGCGCCGACGTCGACAGACGTCGGCCCATGGGAGCCCGGCAGCGGTTGCGTCCAGATGCGGTACAGCTCGGCGTCGGCCGCCAGGTCGTCGTGCGCTTCAGGCATTGGCGGCCTCTGCAACCAGGTGTGGGCACCGGCGCCCGGGCGGGATGCTCACCTTGTTCGGGGATTCGTGAACCCGGTCGTCGGGACAGTCAGGGTTGCTGCATTCCCAGATTCGCCGGCCCTCTTCCCACGGGTTGTCATCCGCGGCGCCGTCCCCCTTCGCCGCCGGGCTGATCTCGTCTTCCCACCGGCGGGCGCGGAGCCACGTCGCTGCATGCGGGACGTACCGATGGTTCTCTCGTTCCCAGTCGTCGGTTGCGCTCGCTGCGGTGACCGCAGCCATGAGGACTGCCGCCTGCCATGCAGTTGGGCGCAAAGTGAGCCAGGCCTTCCGCGCGGCTTCCCTGCTGCGCTTCCTCGGGTAGAGCGACCAGAACCGCTCGAAATCACCTAGCGCACCCGTCTCAGTCTCTGGCTTCTTCTTGGGTATGGGTTCGGGATAGGGAAAGGGATCGGGAAAGGGATCGGGTATTCGAAAGGGTTTCGACTTGTGTCGGGAAGGGTTGCGGGGACCCTTCAAGAAGGGTTCGGGTAAGGCTTTGGCGAAGGCTTGTCCAAGAGTCTCGATGGTAGCTCGCACGGTGGCGAGCAACTCACGCTTGCCCGCGCACTCGGGGATCAGGTCGAGTACCTTGCCCCACGACTTCACGACGTTGGGGTTCTCGGGCAGGTTGTAGCGGAGGAAGTTCGGGAGCCAGACGAGCGAGGCCTGATGGTAGTACCGCACCATCCCTCCCTCGACGAGTTCGGCAAACGCATCGCTGAACGTATGCGTATCCCAACCGAGCTCGGCGGCGAGACCCGGCAACGTGGCGCGCATCGCCCCGAGCGAGGTCATGTGTGGGTGTGTGAGGAGGAAGAGAAACGCGAGCTTGCCCCGGTCGCTCAACGCGGCAAACTTCTCATCGTTCCAGATTCGAGTGTCGACGCGGCGGTAGCGACCCATCACTCGGTCCCCGAGCCGAGCTTGGCGAGGCGGCGCGCACCGCGGACGGCCGCAGCTGCGGCGTGGCATCGCTCGATCATGTCGGCGACGTCGGTCGTGCTCCGGCCGAGCGCCGTGGCATCCTCGAGCGCGTGCGCCAGTAGCACGGGGCACAACCCCACCAGGGTGCGTCGCACTCGATCGCGGCGGTGATCGGCGCTGATCATCGTGACCCCTGGCGCTGGCGCTCTTCCGCGAGTCGCTCCACGTCGGCCAGTCGGTAGAGTCGAACGCCTGATTGTGTGCGCGTGTGGGGCAAGCGGCCGAGGCGGGCGATCATGTTGCCTCGGCAACCCGCTGCGCTGGCTTGCCGCCTTGGCACAGTGACTCGATCGCTACACCGAGCGCGGCAGCGATTCGGGCCAAGTCGTCTGGGCTGGGTTGGATGTGCCCATTCTCCAACTCGCTCAAACGGCAACGTGCGATGCCAGCGCGTTGCGCGAGGTCAATCTGAAGCAGGCCCGCCTCAAGTCGGCGGAGTTTGATCTGCGTGAGTCGCATTGGTGTCTCCCGCGACTCACTCTACAAAGATCTTCTAGTGTGTCACGCTCGCGAGATTGACGATCTGAGCAAACCACGAATCTAGTCACGACGGCGCGCCGCGCTGCCCCACACGCGGGGTGGCGTGAGCCGAGCGATCGCTGGAAATGCAAGGTTTACGAGCCCGACCGACTGCCTCATCAAGTCGCCCTTGACCTTGCGCGAGACCATTCTCTCCATATCGTGGAGCTCTACAACCCGCGCCCTCACCAAGGGGTTGGTGTCCGCCGCGGCGTAGGCGCGCTCAATCAGATACCTGTAGAGTTCTTGCGCAATCGTCCTGAGCACCGGGGCCCGCTGGAACGAGCGTGACGTCGGTCCCTGTATCACTCCCAAGCGCCGCCGCTCATCCCGAATCTGGTTCAGCTCCTCGCGGGCCTTCTCGACGTCGTTGACGGCCGCCACCACCTCGACAGTCGCACGCGAAAGTGGGTGCGGGCCATCGACCAGCGGCTCACCGTCAAACGGCCAGTCTGCAGTCGCAAGCAAGCGGCGAACTGCCTGCACAGCCTTAGCTCTTCGGAGTCGATCAATCCGGTCCTCTTCCACCGTCATCAGGACAGAGACGTAGGTCTGAAGATCGCCGCGCGAATATACGATCCTTACGAGCTGATCCTTGTCGGCGCCAGGCGTTGAAGCGGCCACTTGTGCGGCGAGCTCCATCACCTTGTCCAGTTGAGGGGGCTTGATCCTCTCAGAAAGATGCCGCCAATGGGTACGCAACTGGTCCGCGGTGGGCTTGTCCGCGAGCGGCGGTGCCAAGGCCAACGCGTCATGGATCATTCGCTCGGTAGCGCGGTCGCCTTCGAATTCCGCGCAACGAAGGTCCTCCAATCTCGCACTGCGCGTCGAGCTGCTCTGACGGTCGTTCGCGCGCGGATCGAGTCCGGTCGGCTTCTCATGGCCGCAGCGTTGGCGTTTGCTGTTCGTACCTACACCTCCACGTAGTGCCCACGGGAAAGAAGCGCCGCGGCAGCCGGCCGTGGATTCCGGCGTTCGGGAGCGACCCTAGCCGCGGCGCGCGTTCAGTGTGCTATCCTCGACGTCGTGCGTGCACAACTACTCGCGCTCTTCGTCTTCTGCGTTGCGACCACCGCGGCGGCCGCCGACCTCGAGCCGACGACCGACGCGGTGGTTGCGCCTCCGCTCGTCACGGGCCCGGGCGTCGAGTCGTCCCCAAACATCTTCGGCGGTGAGGACTTCCACCTTCCAAACGGCGACGTCATCGAATCGAGCCCGAACATCTCAGGCGGCCTCGACTACCATTTGCCCGACGGGCGGACGCTGATCTGCGTGCCGAACATCGCCGGCGGGCAGGACTGCCGGTGAACAACCCGTCATCTTCGCGACTCGTTGGCTTGCGGTTCGCCTACCCACACGTCAGCGAGCTTGACAATCTGTAGTGCGGCGAGAGCATCTCCAGTTGCCTGCCTCCAGAACTGCGCCTCGCCCTCACCGCCCTTCCCGGTCACTCGCCGTATCCCATCGAGCAGGGCGCGGAGGATCCGCAGTCGGTACTGTTGGGGGAGTCGTGTGCACTCCTGCATCGCCGCAGTCATTCCGGTGTAGGTAGTCAGATCGATACCACCTGGGACAAGCCCAGATTTCGGGTTCAGCGTCTGATCTGTAGCTCGCCGAAACCCCTGCAGTTCGCCCGGGCTCATCTGCTTGACGAGTTCCGAAATCCCCCGCAGCTCAATGCCCTGCTGCACTTCGCTTCGCGGATTTGAAACGGCCGAGAGAAAGAGGCGCATCGCCCGGAGTTCGTACTGGGGCGCCTCCGCTAAGCCTGGGGATCGATGCAGTCCGAAGGTCTCTTGCGCTTCCTGCGCTCGGTCGCGTTGCTCGCGGCGCTCCTGCTCCGCCTTCAGTCGATACTCCTCCACTGCATCGAGTATCCGTGGATCGGTCACCGGTCCCTCCGCAATGGGATCAAGGATCGCCAAGGCTTGCTTCGCATCGCCGGCGTTTCTCGCGGCAGCCAGAGCCTCGGTCACTCTCTCATCCTCCGCGTGGATTTTCCGGCGCAGATCCGCGAGGTGCTCCTCCACAGAATCGCGCCGCGCGCTGCGGGGGAACACTTGAAGGAACCACTCTGACCGTTCTGCGGCAGCATAGAAGTCATCTGTGCCCTCCATGGTCCGTTCGAACGCGAGGCGTTCGCTCTCTCTGAAACTGGCAAGGTCCTGCGCCTGCTGCGCAACTGTCTCTCTCAGTTGGCGCAGCGTGACGTCGAGCGAGGCGGCGTGCGTGCGCTCGGCGACATAGAACCATGCGAGGCCTCCGCTCACCGAGAGCGCCACCGCAATGGCGACAACGAGAAGCAACCGCCTAGCCATTTCCCCCCTCGCCTTTAAGAGCCCTAGCGCCCCGGGCGCAGGTCACTCAGCCTGGCGAAGTCTCCCCGTTTGCATGCCTCAAGGGCCGGCTGCATTCGCACGAGCGAGGAAAGCATCTGCTCGTGTCCTTGTTGATAGCTTGGCGGGGGAACTACTCGCTGCATTTCGTCTTTGATCACGATAATGTTGGAGAGCGCATCGCCGCACGCGTTGCTGACGCGCTTGAAATCCCAAGTCGCGCCCGCGGCATCTGCCGCGCTGAGCATCGGGAGAACGGCCGTCGTGAGTCGAATCTTCCACCCGTCGCGGTGCTTCTCGTATTCTGCTGGTGAGACCCGCGTCGGGATCAATCGTGGTAGGACGTTGATGGCGGTAATGACGATCAGGCTTGCGATGAACACCCCAACCGTCAGCGGCATGATCGTTGAGCGACGCCTCGGATGATCCTCACTTCGAAGGATGGTCAGGGGCCGCGTCGCAGGTCTACCGCAGTGCGGGCATGCAGAAGCTAGGTCAGAGATCTCTCGATTGCAGTCCGCACACGTGACCAGTGCCATTCACACTACTCGGAAGCGCGGTCGGAACTGACGCCGCTACTTCTCCGTGCCCTTCGCCTTCTTCCAGCGCGCCTGGACGGCCTTGCGGGCGATCTTGCTGCGCTCCTCCGGAGTCAGGTTGGCGTTTCGGGCGCGTGCGCCGCGCTTGCCGAGGGCAACCGCAGCGGGGTTCTTTCGCTTCGACGTCATCGGAGGCCCCTATACCATACTCGTCGCTGAGAATGAACCTCTTGACTTTATACTCAGCGCCGGGCATGCTTCGGACAAACAGACGAGCCGACCCGGTGCGTCAACACCGAATCGGCTCTGACCACACCTCGAAAGGAGCTTCGAGCCATGGCTACACCGAGCAGTATCACACCCCACCCGCACCACGGAGCTGCGACGGCCAGCGAGGGAGAGCACCTCGCCGCCCGTCGGCTCGCTGCGGACCGTCACGTCCACGTCTGGAACGATCACGGCGACTGGTCGGAGTGCATCGACTGCGACGCGACGGCGGAAAGGGCGGTGGCGTGATGGCCAGCAGCGCACGGAACAAGCGTGGTACCGCGCCGGCACAGGCCGCGGCGGCCGAGTGGAGCTGTCAGCGCTGCGGCCGCCAAGGCACCGAGGTCCTCGCGGCGCACCGGGTCGACGCGATCCGCGTTGCCATGCGCGGCATCGGCGGTCACAGCGAAGTGAGTCGGCGCGAAATCCGGCCGTACCTCCGGAAGATTGCCAAGCGCCTGCGGGCGCCCTACCTGGCGCTGCTCGAATGCGTCGATCAGGACATCGTCGCGAGTGACGTCAGCGGACTACCCACGACGCGCTGCACGGCCGCCCCGAACGTCGACTGCGTGAACGAGGCGGCAGACGGCGCGGCGACCGTTCAGTCCGTTCGCGCGCAAGCCGCCGTCGAGGCAATCGCGGTCTTTCTCGACGAGGTCGATGACGGGTACGAGTACGACGGGCTCAACGACTACCGCGAGCTGGCGGAGGCAATGCAGCTGCCGGGGCTCGTGCTTGACGTGCTCCTCTCACGCGTCGTGGGAGGCACCTTCGAGCTGGCCGACGTCGACGAGTTCAACGCGTGGCGCGCGGCCGAACCGGTCGCGGCGATGCTGCTCGTCGACGAGGTGGCGTGATGTCCCGCGCCGCGACGAAAGGAGACGCGCGTATGACGACGACGACACGGACGAGGAAGCACCGGAGCCGCAGGCCGAGTGCGCGCGAGGCGCCCCCGCCGATCGACATGGAGCAGGTGCGCGCCAACGCGATCCGCGAGTTGCTGCGACTGATCAGCGCAAACACCGAGGCCTCGTCGCCTTTCCTCTTGCGACACCGGGGATTCGAGGCGGTCGATGATTGGGACGAGCCCACGGAGTACGTCTTCGCTCGCCTGTTGCAGATGGCGCACACGAACCGCGATCGCCTGGCGTTCAACATCGCGGCCGGAACGTGTCTCCCGTGGGACACGGTCCTTGCCGGCATCGTGCGCTTGGCGATGGGCGCACGCCTGCCAACCGTGCAGGAACTGAAGGCGCTCGGCCGACGTCTGCCGGCGGCGACGCACCACGCGGCGTAGGAAGGAGACGATCATGGCGACGACACCAACCCGGAGGATCAAAGAAGAACCGCACGAGGCCGGTATCGACACGCGCCGCTGTCTCGGGGCCTCTCCGGTCGACCGCGCTTGGCCTGCCGCTCGGCAAGATCTGCGCAGCGTGCGGCTGCTCGTACGCGCCTTGGCTCAAGGATTGCCCGCGCTGCCACAGCCGCGACGTCGGAGAGGCTGCTCTCCCCACCGAGGCCGAGATCGAACACCACCACTTTCTCAAAGCCGCACGACTTGTGTTCAGCCGCGAAGCGGCACGGCGGCAGCAGACGCTGATCGAATACCTCGAGACGCTTTTTTCGTAGACCCAGATGTGGCTGGGCTTTGAAGGGTCTGCGAACCCGCGGAGGTAGAACCGTGGGAGGTAGTGATGCCGCTTGCTTGCCCGGTTGGACATCGGATGCGAGGGCGAGCGCTCCCTCAGCGCCCATGACGCGATTCCAAGACGGCCAGGCCTTCGAGCAGGGCCATGCGCACGACCGCACTCAGCCCCACGGCGCTCCCACCACGCGCGGCCGTCACGCTGGGATCGGCAGTCAACGCGGGAATCAGCGCCTCGGCGCGCTCCAGGAGCGCCCCCGGCAGCCGGATCGTAAGCGTCCGGTCTTGCTTCATCGCCGGGAGCTCGCCGGCGAGGTGCTTGCCGAGGCGCGCCGCCAGCGCCGGGTTGCCGGCGATCTCGCGCTTCACGGCCGCATCAAGCGCCCGCAGGCGTCGCTCGCGCGCGAGGCTTGGCGCGCCCTGCGAGGCGGACGTGCGGCCAGTAGGGAGCTTCGCCCGCCGGCGTGATCGCGGCTTCTGCGGCGATTCTGTGCGTCGGCTCATGCGGCCAGTCGCCCGTTGAGCATGTTCGCGACGGTCTGCGGGTGCCAGCGGCCGCCGGACCGCGGGACGACGCTCGCGGCCTCCAGGCGCTCCCCGATCGCCCGCAGCGAGAGGCCCTGCGCGCGGTAGCGCCGCATCGCAACGAGGATCCGCTGCTCGGAGTGGTGATGCTCCTGCACGCGCTCGAAGTGTTCATCTCGGTCCGGACGATGGTGAAGGTCGACGCCACCGTGATCGTTGGTTTGCCGTCCCAGACCTCGTGATTAGACGTCCCACCCTCGGTTCACACCGGCGAACTCGGGCGTGAGCTTCACCACTTCGAAGCCGTAGGACGCTCGAACATTCGGCGTGGCCTCCGGGAGGCGGCGGAGTACGGCCTGGAAGCGTTCGATGTTGTGGACGATCGCCGGCGTCGCCTCCGGCATCGCCTTCAACCGATCGCCCAGGTCGATGACCTCTCGCATCAACGCGAGGTCGCACTTGCGCAGTATGTAGTTCATCCAACACCACCGAATCGCCCGATGCCTAGCGGCGCGCGCGCTTCGCCCGCTGGCGCGCAGCGATGCACTTCGGTTTGGCGTCCCTTCGGGCACCAAGCACCGTGCGAGAAGCGGAGTGCGTTTGCAGGTCAAGTCCGCCCCGGTCGGCACCGGTCTGGCCGTCGCTGATGATCTTGTCGACGATGACCCATGGCGGGAAGTCTACCAAGTGGCTTGCGGAGTGCACAGGTCGGTTCCACGGGCGTCGTGACGCGTGAAGGCCAGGGGTGCGGTGAGGTGTGAGGGAGGTGCCACGGCCGGGTTTATCCCAAACCGTGGCTACAAGCCGACGGATTCCGGTATGTCCCCGCCGGCGGGAGCTCCCTCGGACCGGCAGAGTAGGGCGTACGCCGCGTAGCTTCAAGTCTTCCGTCCACGCCAGCGAAGGGTGTTGCCGTCAGAAAGACGCCGTGCCCGATCGTCGGAGTCCGATCACAAGGCGGACGAACGATCGCGCACGACGCCTCTCACGACAGACGGGTACTTCACCTCGCCCAAGCTTGGCAAGTGCTCCGACGGCCCCTGGGCGGGTTCTCCATCGGTGGCAGTCCAAGTAAGATAGTCGCGCCGGCGAAGCGCCGACGCCGACTACTGCAACGGCACGCCGTCGTCGGGTTCGCCATCGTCCAGCGCCGCCGGCGACAGCTTCTCGCTGATGAACGCCTGACAGGCTGCGAGCTGCTCGGCGGGAACAAAGCGGTGGATGCCGAAAGCGACGGCGTGCATGTAGCGCCTCAACTCCGCGTGCGTGATCGGTCCCAGTTGCGCCTCGATCTTGAGAATCCGTTCGGCGATCTCGGTGACCTTCTTGAGCGCCTCGATAGCGGCCAACGCCGGCGGTATCTTGCCGAAGCTGTTGTCCGTGTTCTCGAGGTCGGCCTGGTCGACGTAGTGGCGCACGAGCACCTTCGCCAGGGCGAGCTGTGGCCGGAGGTCGAACATGTCGCCGCTCTCGATCTCGCACTCGTACAGCACGCGGAGCTCCGGATACTGCTCGAACAGCACGCGGCACGTCGCTGGCGTCAGGGCCTGGCCGGTGGTCAGGCCCGCCAGCTTCTTGTTCTTCCGCGTGCCTCGGCGCTCGCGGGCCGGGTAGCCCGCGCCGTGCTTGCCGCAGCGACTGAAGCCCGCGCGCGCGGCCTTCGAGCACTGCCACAGTCCGCCGCCGCGGAGATCCCACTGCTGGCACCGCGGCCGCCCGGGTGGCGGCGCGAGGGGTGCGTCAGCGCCGCAAGGGGTGCCGGCGGCGTTCGTCGGCGAGCCTTCTTCCGACCAGCACCATGGAGATCGCGCCGTTTGCCACCATCATGATCGCCCCGCTTGTTCATCGTTGCTCTCCTCCCTCCTGCCTCGCCTCGATGGCCCGCGAAGTTCGGCGCCGGCGTGTCCTGTGGCCACGAGTCGGAGACCCGTCGAGATCTTCTGTCGCGTTTCACCATCAGGCACGTGTCGCACGATGAGGGAGTATATATGGCGCAAGAGCGCTCTCACCTGCTCCTGCGTCATCGGGTACTGTCCGTCTAACGGACAGTACCCGTCATCGCTTGGTGAAGACGTTCTTGGTTCTTCCCTTCGGTGTCGGCGAGCTTGCGGCGTTGCTCCATCACCACGTAGAGCTCCGCCCACACCGCTTGATCCACGCAGCCGCCGGCGATGATCTTCCATGCACGCCCCTCCGTCCCCGCTTCAGCACCTCGACGGACGGCCGCAGCGGCCCTTGCAGCTGGCTCGCTCGGCTCGCCAGCGTTGCCGAATCGCCGTGGTCGATGCCCGAGTCGCACCGAGACGCGATCGTCGATTCTAGCGCCGGGAAGTCGCTCTCACTGATGTGGCCGGCACCGAATCCGAAGCGGGCACTGAGTGCCGCCAGGCGACGGCGCTCCGCTTCGGACACCCGCCGGCGTCGATACGGCCTGATCAGCTTGAAAACGGCGGCGGCATCGTCCACGTGAAACGTGACGACCGTCTCTTCCTCGCCCCGGGCGATCGCGACACACCACGGCAGAGCTCGGAGCCTGGCGCCGACGCGTCGGTGAGGCGTCATCGCCTGCAGGACATCGCCACCCTTCGGGGACACGACGCCATGGCGACCTCGGATCTCCATCAGCCACGGCCAGTCGTCCTTCGGCCACAGACCCTTGGTCGCTCCGTCCGCCTCCCAGCCCACCCGGTACCGACGGCCGAAGCGCTCCTGCAGGTTCACGCAAGACGCAGCCGGGTCCTCGCAGCCGCCACACCGGACGACTTCCTCGCGGCCGCCGCGCGCCACCTCCATGGGGGTACCTACGTCGTGCCACACCCTTGGGCCTCCCCGTACTGCAGCAACCCGATCTGCCTCGCCTCGGCGGCCCGCATCGCCAAGACTTGTGGCACCGGAACGCCTTTGGCGAGCGCGTCAATCTGCGCGTCGCTCATCTCGCGGAGCTGCTCGTCGGTGAGGTTCCAGGTCTCGGTCCGGATCGTCTCGCGGAACTTCTCGGGCCGGTGCGCCTTGAGCAGGAAGATCAGGAGCACGTCGCTGTACTTGATCAGCTTCGCGACCTTGCGCCCTCGGTAGAAGACACCTTCGTCGGTGCCCTTCGTAGCGCGGCGCCACGCTTCCTCCTCGAGGGCGTCGCAGCCGATCTCCAAGGCCTCGTCCCACGCCGCCTTGAATGCCGCGTCGGTCTCGCGCGCCTCGTAGGCCGTCGACCGTCGGACGCCGGCGCGCTTGCACGCGCGTGAGATGTTCGCCCATGCACCCAGCTCGCGCAGAAACCGCGGCCGCCAAAGTGCACGCCCTTTTTTAGGTGTCCGGTTGGGTGTCCGGTTTTGTGTCCGGCGCTGCGGGTGCCGGCACCGCCCCGCGCGAGGCCCTGGATGGGATGTGGCAGACACTGCGCTCCTACCTCCGTCCCGTGTTGTGCTTACGTGGGGTCACGAGGGTTCGCGCTGGCGCGCGCTGTCGCATCAAACCCGCCGCGGCATACAGCGCCATGTCCGCCGCCTCTTCGAGCGCCTCGCGTACGAAGTCGCGTCGGTCGGTGGCGACGCGCAGGTCACCGTAGCGCCGGCGGCCCCTCCGCAGGCGCTCGGCCTTCAACACGAGTACTGCGAGCTCGTCAGGGGCGAGCTGCTCGACGATCGCGCTCAAGCGTGTGGTTGGGGCCCTCGGTGCAGCGCGTTCGCCGCGCTGGGTGCCGCGCTCGTACCTGCTGCTCCGCTTGGCAGCGCGATCCCTGCGCCTCTTGAAACGTGCGCGCGCCATCGCGCGCCCAACGCGCCGCGAGTGCGTCTGGGGTGCGGAGCTGTGTCCGCCGGAGGCCGGTGCAGTCCGACGCAGTCCTTGAAACGCCGAATCTTTCATGTCTTGCGAGACCGCTTCGCCCGCTCATAACCCGAAGGTCGGAGGTTCAAATCCTCCCCCCGCAACCTTCCGAAGGCCCTGCGAGACTGAGACTCTTGCGGGGCCTTCGCGTCTTTGCTCTTCGCAGCAAGTTAGTTTGACAGCCGAGCTGACAGCCACGGGCCGGTTGTCCTCACGGTGCGCGGGGATGGCTTGGGCATACCGCCTCAGGCCACGTGGCGGTCTGGTTGTTCGCGCGAGGGAGGACCAATCGGCAGCCATTCGAGTCGCCGGCAGGGCATCCCCTGTTTCGCAGATTCATCGGCGTCGAGTTCGATGCAGAAGTACAAGTCGGTTTTGCACTCCTCGCATTGAGTGGCCCCCATTTCTGGGGGTCCGGAAAAGTCGTCGCCCTGCGCTATTCGCAAGGGCGCATCGCAAAAGGGGCATGTCGCTCTGCAGACATCGGGCCGCGGACCGCGGTCCCTCAAGGAACTCAGGCTGCTCATGGTTTCCAAGGTAGCACGTCCCCGTAGCTGGCCTCAATGATCTGTTTTCGCGGGAGGGGATCTGAGTTGATCGCGATTCGCGACCACGCTCATTTGGCCAAGTCTATTGTTACCCATCACAAGCCCGCTTTAGGCGAGGAATCGCGCTGGATCTCAGAGGCGTTCATGCAGAGCGATTCTGCGGACGGCGTCTGACGAAGCTCCATAAGGTGCCCACGGCCCCGAACGAGTAGGTACCCGCCCTACGGGCACTTGTTGAAGTTGCCGAATGTCGCCAGGTAGGATCCGCTCAGCGTGAGGTGTCCGGCCGTTGGGTCGCTGACTTTCGTCAGAACGAATGTCGCATTCACAGTGTGCATACCGGGAGGCACGCGGTTCTTTACTTCGTTCAGCGAGATGAGAAAGGGGATCTCTCGATCAATGCAGCGGCTTCCGGGGCAGTCAGCGTCAGAGTCGCAGCGCCGTTGCGCGTCAGTGCCGCAGCGCGAGGTGACCCAGCCACAGGACCAGCCATATGGACAATCAACGAACGAAAAGCAGGGCTCCCCTAGAGCGGGAGGGGAGCCGGAACCAATACACCGCGGGGGCGGGTTTACGCACGAACCTTTGCATAAGCCGCAAGAAGTTTCGCTGCGCTGTCCCTCGCACACCCCACTGGGGCCAGGGATGAAACGGGAGTAGGCGTCGTGGAATCCCACTGTTGAGTCAGGGATGCCGCTGCCGGGCAAAGATACGGTGACCGAGTCAAGTGTGAAGTCCTCCCTGGTCGGGTTGACAAAGGTCCCCACAACTCGAAAGAACGAGTCAAAGGGTTCGGTAGAGGTGGGAGAAGTACTAGGGCATTGACCTTGGATGAGGTCCACTTGCGTCTCACCCGTTACCTCCAGCGTAGTAGGAGGTGTGGGTACAGGCGTGGGACATCCCTTCAAGGCATTATTCACCGCCTTGAGCAATTCGTCTATGCCGACGGCGCCATCGCCATTGGCGTCGCCCACACACTGCGCGCTTGCTACAACGCCCTGGCCAGCCGCGCCTCCTGATACCGAGATCCCGAGCAGCCCGAGCGAGAACAGGAGTCCGAGCCAGAACCGACCGCTTCGCCTAGGTTCCATGGGATTGCTTTCCCGCGCACCGTGATCTCACAGATGGACGCAAGGTGTCAAAGGCTTCGGTGCTGGGCGGTTTTGAGCCGCAGTGGGTGGAATTGAAATGATCGTCAATTTGAGAGATACGTGCGCGACACCCACAGCGAACGGGAAGGCGCCTACCGTCGTGCGGTTGATCTATTCCGATGAAACAGGGGTTGGCTCAGAGGCTGACGATCCACTCACCGTAGTGGCGGCTGTGCTGATTCATGCAGACGAGCAGTGGGGACCGATTGAAACGGCCATACGGGCCTTAGAGACGGATCTTGTACCACCTCGCCGGCATGGGCGCTATGAATTCAAGGCGTCGCGTCTGTTCAGGCGACGTAGGGTTGGCGACAACGGAGAGATTCTGCGGCGTTTTCTAGCCATCATTCGAGAACACGAATTGCCGGTGAGTTACGGTGCCGTGCCGCGTGCTAGTATCGGGCCGTCTGTGCGGTCATTGTTCACGAGGCTCAGTGACGACGCCGCAGCGGCCGCCACTGCGGCGCAGGAGCTTCCACGGAACGTCCTACTGGGCCTCGCTCAGAATCTCGCCTTCGTCATGTGCGCGACGGTCGTTGATGAGGTCTTTTCGGCCAACTTCCCAAATGAACGGGGCTTGTGGATTGCTGACGAGAACCGTGTCACGACCGCCATGAAGGCCAGCATGCGCGAATATCAGAACTTCGTCGCTTCCGGGCTGGACTTCCCACTAAAGACTTTCGCGCACATTGTCGACACTGTGTATTTTGGGAAGTCCCATGAATCACGTGGATTGCAATTGGCGGACGCGTGCAATTTCGTGATCAAGCAACACCTACTTGGGGATGCGGAGATCGGGGCCTTCTACTCGATCATTGAACCGTGCACAAACGGCATGGCCGCGCCAACTCGCTGATTGCCAGCGGGCAGACTGCTGACTGACATGCTGCCGTTGACCTGGGCGCACCGACGGTGTCACCATGAGCGTCAGAGGTTGGCGCCACAGTGGAACACCTATCGCTCTCGTTTGCGTTTCAGGCATTACGCACGGTGTCGGATGTTCTTGCTCGATTTCGGGGGCCAGTCATGCGCGTGAAATTGGTTTCCCTGGGAGAAATACCAAACCCCGATGCACTGTGTATAGTGCGCCCGGAAGGGATACGGATCCAAATATCTGCGTGGTTTGTGTTGGACAGCCACGAAAAAGATGATCTCGTTCTCTATGGCACCGAAATCGCCGCATGGAAACCCTGGTGGCGGTGGCGGAGATCGCAGCATCTACGCCTGATGACTCGTACGCTCACTATTCCTGGTAGCGAACCGCCAAGACTGCTCGAAGTCGGAGTAACGATACCCAAGCAGGCGTACGTTGAATGCGGTGCCGTTTACTCCGCTGTCTTCCCCGACAACGAATGTCCCACAGGCTCATATGAGGCGCGCGTGATTTTTCGTTTCAAGCGTTTCTTCGGTGTCCGGCATCGTTTGAAGAATCTCACTTTCCGATTTTCCGGCACCGAATCACCGTCAAACCGTCAGCTTGAAGGGATCAAGGCTCACTGCGGCGGACAGCCCATGTACGTCAGACCGTAACCATCGGCGAACCACATGCAGCCTGTTCGGGTGTCCACGAGGTAGCGTCCGGTGACGTGGTAGCGACCGTTGCCCACAAACGCGTACAGCCACCAAGCCGCAAAGGCAACGGCCACTAGCGCGGCGACACCACGGGCGAGCCTACGCATGCCGCGCGGGTGATCCCGCGTCTTCCCCCCCGCGAGCCGGTGCGGCGCGAGCGGATCGCAGCCGCGAGCGTTTGACAGCCGAGTTGACAGCCACGCGGATGGACAGCGGCGGAATCGGGCGACAGCGGCAGAAGCGCCAGGCTTGAATTTTCAACGAAACGCGACGCAATGGATGCAGCCGGACAGCGGCCATCGGAACTCATAACCCGAAGGTCGGAGTTCAAATCCTCCCCCCGCAACTTCCGAAGGCCCTGTGATTCGAACGAATTGCGGGGCTTTCGTTTTCGTGGCGGAGGCTTCATGGACTATCGAGGCAAGGTCGTGGTCATTCCGGGCGCTTCCTCCGGAATCGGCTACGACGTGGCGAAGGAGTTCGCGCGGCGCGGAGCACGATCGTGGGCGCGGCGCGGCGTGAAGAGATGCTGAAGCGCCTCGTCTCCGAGTGTCGGAGCCACTCGCCAGCGTCTTCGTATTTGTGCGGTGACCGTGCGGCCCTGCCCGCGAGCATCACGGTTCCGTCCCCTCGCTGAGAATGGCGAGGTACCGGGTGTACCCGAACACGCGGTTGCGTTTCTTGCCGGTGAGCTCGCGGGAGATCCCGAGCTCAGCCAGCAGCGACATCGCGTCGGACGCTGCGGGGAACGAGAGTCCAGCGCGTCTCCGGATCTCTTGGAGCGTCGTCAGAGGACGCTGCTTCAGCACGTCGTGCACCCTCAGCGCGGATCCCGCTGCGCGGCCGCGCGCCTGGATCCGGCCCGCGTCCTCCTCGAAGACGGCCACGAGCCGGCGCGCCGTCGACACCGCTCCCTGCGCCGTCTGCCGCATGCCCTCCAGGAAGAACTCGAGCCACGACTCCCATTCCCCTTCCGTTCGCACCCGATCGAGGAGCCGGTAGTACTCCTCCCGGTTCTGCTTCAGATAGAGGCTGAGATAGAGCAGCGGCTGCCGCAGCATGCCCGCGTGGCAGAGCAAGAAGGTGATCAACAGCCGCCCCACGCGGCCGTTGCCGTCGAGGAACGGGTGGATCGTCTCGAACTGCACGTGGGACAGCGCGGCCCGGATGACGACGGGCAGCCGATCGTTCTCGGCGTGGAGGAAACGCTCGAGGTCCGACATGCAGTCCGCCACCGCGTGCGGCGGCGGGGGAACGAAGACGGCGTTTCCCGGCCGGCTCCCGCCGATCCAGTTCTGCGCTCGCCGGAACTCACCCGGGTCCTTCTCGCTGCCACGTCCGCGCGCCAGGAGCACACCGTGGATTTCGCGCAGAAGCCGGTTGCTGAGGGGGAAGCCTTCGCTCAGCCTTCGGAGGCCGTGCTCCATCGCGGCGACGTAGTTCGACACCTCCACCACATCGCCTTCGGGCACGCCCGGCGCTTCCTCCAGCTCGAAGAGCAGCAGGTCGGAGAGCGACGACTGCGTGCCTTCGATCTGCGAGGAGAGGACGGCCTCTTTGCGGACGTAGGAGTAGAGGAAGAGCCCGGTGTCGGGCAGGAGCGTCGAGAGACTGTCGAGACGCCCAAGGGCGAGGACGGCGTTCTCAAGGAGGTGCTGGAGGCGGCCGTCGAGGGCGAGCGGCGGGGCCGGCGGCAGCGGAGCGGGGATGAAGGCGCGGACCGTCTCGCCGCCCGCGGTCGTCAGCTCGTATCGACCCGTCTCGCCACGCTTCATCGCCCGGCCGCCTTGTTCAGGGAAGCTTCATTAGGTTCTACCCTATTCAGACTTGGCGATCTAAGGCTAAACAACGCACGCGGGTCGGGCAAGGGGCGTTCCCCAGAGATCCGCGTCGGCCCCCACCCACTGCGCCTGCCCCGAACCCCCCCCAACTACTCCACGTCCCTGCCGGTGAGGACGTACTCGCAGTACAGGTCGCCGGCGAGCGGGTCGAAACCGTCGGTTTGCCCTAGGGCGCTGAAGATGAAAGTGTAGCGTTCCAGTTCGCCTCGCCTTCCAACAGCAAGGAGAGGCAGGAAGGGGCCTTCATGAATCTCGTGGCGGGTACGGTCATCGGGCGCTGGTACGTGACGTTGTTCGGCTTGGCCTTCCTCTACTTCGGCTGGCGCCTGCTCGGCTGGCGCAAGCTGCTGATCTACTCGCTGCTGTCGTTCGCGCTCGCAGCGCTGGCCGAGAACTCCTCGGTGCACTGGGGCATCCCCTACACCCACTATGCCTTCAATGAAGGCTTGCGGGGACACGAGCTGTGGCTGCTGGACGTGCCGTTGATGGTCCCGCTCAGCTACAGCTTCGTCATGTTCTTCGCCTTCACGGCGGCGCGCCTGGTGGCGTCGGGACCGTGGCGGACCGTCCCGCCGTCGCGCGCCGCGGCCTACGGCCTCGCCGTCGTGTTTGCCACGTGGTCGACGTGGACCCTCGATCCGGTCAGCCAACGTGGCGCCGCCTGGTACCTCGGCGATCTCTTCCACTACGCCCGCCCCGGCTTCTGGTTCGGCCTACCGCTGGGGAGCCAGGTCGGGTGGCTGTGCGTGAGTGCGCTACTGTGCGGGCTACTCGCCTATCTGACGCGAGACGAAGCGAACCGCGCCGTCGCCTCGGCGCGGCGCCATCCCCTGTTGCCGTGTCTGATCACGTTCGCGGTCGTGACCCTGCACGTCTCGATTGTGGCGCTGGTCATCGACGAGCCGACGCTCGGAGCGGCCGGCCTCATTATCTGGCTGCCCGCGGCCGCCGTCGCCGCGGTCCTCTGGCCACAGCTGCGCGCGGCGGAGGCCGGGCGTATGCCGGCGACGCTGGTTGAGCCGCGCCGCATCGAGCCGGGGCGGGGTGGTGCGGCGCGCTCCTCCCGGCCGGCCGCCTGAGCGCCGCGTCTCGGCTCAGCCCGCGTCGCCGATCTTGAAGGCGCGGCGGGCGCGCGTCTCCCATTCATTGAGGGGAAGCTGGGCGCGCAGCTCTCGCACGCGCTCGAAGATGCCGCCGCCCTGCGCTTGCATGTCCGACCACTCGCTCGCGAACGTGCCGTCTTGAATCTCCCGCAGCACCGCACGCATGCGCGACTTGAGGTCGATGTCGGCGAACTTCGCGCTGCGCGTCACCGTACCGTACTGCGAGGTGTGCGAGTGATAGTCCATCTGCTTGAGCATGCCCACCTCGAGGATCTTCTGGAACGAGTAGATCAGCTCGCCGGAGAGATAGAGCTCGAGGAGCACCGCCTCGGGCGGATAGCCGGCCTCAATGAGGGTCTCGATCGCGGACATCATGACCTGACCGAAGGCGGGCCCGAACGCTTGCTCGGTGAAGAGGTCGAGCGAAGCCTCGTCGTGCATCGACATGAGCAGGCAGCCGGCGCGTGTCGTTCCCACCGCCTTGGCGAGTGCCAGCAGCCGGGCCATCCCCTGACCTGTGGCGTCCTGGTGCAACGCGATGAATGAGGGAAACCCCTTGCCGGCCACCACGCAGTCTCGCACCCCCGGGCCGATCATGCGCGGGGCGATGAGGATGACGTCGACGTCCGCGGGCGGCACGATCAGACCGAAGGCGATATTGTAGCCCGAAGCGAAGTCGAGCACCTTGCCCGCGCTCAAGTGCGGCTTGATCTGCTCCATGAACACGCGCGGCATCACCTCGTCGGGCACGAGCAGCAGGATCACTCCAGCACGCGCGCACGCCTCGGCAATCGCAAAGGTCGCGAAGCCGTCGGCCTCGGCTTGAGAGAAGGACGCGTCGGCGATGTTCCCGACGATCACGGACAGGCCGGCGTCGCGGATGTTGAGTGCCTGCGCCCGGCCCTGGTTGCCGTAGCCGACGACCGCCACGGTCGTGCCCGCGAGCGCCGAGAGATCGGCGTCCTGGTCGTAATAGATCTTGCTGGTGGTTACCTGCGACATGTCCTCACCTCCTGGCGGCCTCTCATGCGAGCCCGCGTTGATCTACCACATCGTGGCGGTGGACGAAGCCGCTCCCTGCTTCGCACGGTTGCCTCTTGTTCAGGTCGGCAGACCGAAGCGACGCCGCACGTCGGCAGAGGAGGCGACGGAGCGGCCCGCTTCTTCGGCCCATCGGACTGCGCGCTCTACCAGAGCGCTGTTGCTGGCTGCGGGGTCGGCGGCCGGGTTGTCACCGATCCCCACGCGGATGCCGCCGCCGCGTTCGAGCGCGTGTCGGCAGAGCCGTTCGACCAGCAACGGGTCGGCGAGCGCGTACGGCACCGCTACCCACTCGACGTCGAGATCGTGGGGTATCTGACTCAAGTGGAAGTCCAGTGCTTCCTCCGTGGGGAAGGGTCCCACCGCCCAGGCTCCCGAGAGGAAGATCTTCAGAAACACGGGCTGGCGCAACCGGCCCGCTTGCGCGAGCAGTACCATCGTGCGGGTGAAGCCGACGTCGAAGGCGCCGAGACTCGGCACCATCCCGAGCCCATGGATACGATCGAGCGCCTCCAGCACGAAGGGCAGCGGGTTCGCCACCACGCCCTCAGTGCGGAGGAAATCGACGAGGTCGAAGTTCCGCCCCTCCTCGTTCCAGACCACGATGCTCACCGACCCGATGTCGACCGGGGCGATCTCCAGGCCGTGGCGTGCGCGCAGCGCCCAGACGTGGCCGAGCCGCTCGTCGACGGACGCCGGGCCGAGCGGATAGCTGGGATAGGCGAGCACGCCCGCCGGTCGCATCAGGTCGAGCGCTTCGCCGTAGAGGGCTGCGTCGCCCAGCCGCTGCGCCCCGCTCACCGCGTCGCGCGCATGCCAGTGCACGACGGCGGCGCCCGCAGCGGCACAGCGGCGGGCGTCCTCGGCGCACTCGCGCGGCGAGTACGGGACGTGCGGCTGCTGGGCCCGCGTGGTGGCCTCGTTCAGTCCAACTTCAATGATGGCGGCGTCGCGGTCCACTGCTGCTCCCCTGTGTACTGCGGCGTCATGCCTCGCGCCAGCACTCCGATTCGCGATCCCCCTTTTGCGTGTGGCGCCGTCTGTGCTAACCGGGTGACGAAGGATAGGTACGCTGGACTCCGAATCCGTACTCGAGCAACGCCTCAAGGAGCTCGCCACGATCAACGAGCTCATCAAGACGTTAACCTCGACGCTGGAGCTGCCAGAGATCCTGCATACCGTGTTGGACCGGATCAAGGTGCTGACCCACGCCGAGGCGCTGTCGTTGCTGCTGTATGACGGCGAGCGCGAGGAGCTGGTGTTTGCCGCCACCGAGACGCTGCGCGAGAACGCCATCGCCGGCTTGCGTGTACCCGCCGGGAAAGGGGTGTCGGGCTGGGTGGCACAGACCGGCAGCAGCGCACTGGTGAACGACGTCGCCCACGATCCGCGCTTCTACTCCGGTATCGACCGCGTGTCGCACTTCGCAACCCAAAGCCTGCTGGCCGTTCCGCTGAAGCGGGATGACCGGGTGATCGGCGTCATCGAGGTAGCGAATCGCTACGATGGCCTGACCTTCGGCGACGCGGATCGATTGAAGCTCGAGCAGGTGGCCGCCGAGCTCGCCGTCGGCATTGACCCCGAGACCTTGTCACACGACGGCGAAGCGATGCGCCGGCTGCTGGCCACGGTGGTGGCCGCCGTCCCCAGTCAGGCGGCGGCGCTGCTGCTCTACGACGCCGAAGGTCGGGAGCTGGTGTTCAACGCTTCGCGGACCTTGCAGTCCGGTGTCATCGACGGGATGCGCATCCGTTGCGATCAAGGCATCGCCGGCTGGGTCGCACGGCACCGTCAGCCGGTGTGTCTCGCCGACGCGAGGCAGGACCCGCGCTACTACCCGGGCATCGAGGACCGTACGCACTTCACCCCGCATAGCATGCTGTGCGTGCCGATGATCAGCAAAGACACGTTGCTGGGCGTGATCCAGGTGATCAACAAGCTCGACGGCTCCAGCTTCACGGAGGACGAGCTGCGTCTGGTGCAAACGCTCGGCGACCATGCCGCCATCGCCATCGAGAACGCCTCCCTCTACCGCAAGGCATACCTCGCCTCGATCACCGACGACCTGACCGGCTTGGGAAACACCCGCTACTTCAACCGCATGTTGCCCGAGCTGGTGGCGCGTGGCGGGCCGCTGTCGTTGCTGGTGCTCGACCTCGACAACTTCAAGATCATCGTCGACACCTACGGCCATCTCGTCGGCAGCCGCACCATCAGCCATCTCGGCAAGATCATCGGGCATCTCGTGCGGCCCGGCGATCTGGCCGCGCGCTTCGGCGGCGACGAGTTCGTGATCGTCCTTCCCGGCACCGACGCGCCCACGGCACAGGCAATCGCCGAGACCATCCGCGCCGCCGTCGAAGCGTGTAGCGTCCTCGAAGGCAACGGCGTCGACATCTCCACCGTCACCGCCAGCATCGGTGTCGCCACGTTCCCGGACCACGCCGCGACACCCGAGCAGCTGTTCCGCGCCGCCGATACCGCGATGTACCGCGTGAAGCGCGGCGCGAAGAACGCCGTCGGCGTCGCGGGCGAGGTCCGGACGGCAACGTCCTGAACGACACCGCACATGAAAGTCCGGGCCGCAATCTGCTGGGAGCCGCAGAGGCCGCTCGAAGTCGACACGATCGACCTCGCCGGACCGCAAATGGGAGAGTCCCTGGTGCGTCTGGTGGCGACCGGTGTGTGCCACACCGACGCGTACACCATGAGCGGTCGCGATCCGTCCGGGTTGTTCCCAACCGTGCTCGGCCACGAGGGTGGCGGCATCGTCGAAGAGGTCGGTCCGGGTGTCAGCAGCCTCAAGCCGGGTGACCACGTCATCCCGCTTTACATCCCCGAGTGCCGCAACTGTCGGTTCTGCCTGAGCGGCAAGACCAACTTGTGCGGCGCGCTGCTGGCGACGCAAGGCAAGGGGCTGATGCCGGACGGGACCAGCCGCCTCTCACACAGCGGCAGGATGCTGCACCACTACATGGGCACGTCCACCTTCGCCGAGTACACCGTGGTGCCCGAGATCGCGCTGGCCAAGGTGCGTGCCGATGCGCCGCTCGACAAGGTGTGTTTGCTCGGCTGCGGCATCACCACCGGCATCGGTGCGGTGCTGCACACCGCCAAGGTGT
The DNA here is from genome assembly GCA_964498075.1 of uncultured Binatia bacterium (SeqCode). Lineage (GTDB taxonomy): Bacteria > Desulfobacterota > Binatia > HRBIN30 > HRBIN30 > CAZCGA01. Next base: position 26,225 of record CAZCGA010000034.1, read on the forward strand.
ATCCCGGGGCGACGGTGGCCGTCTTCGGTCTCGGCGGCATCGGGCTCTCCGTCGTGCAGGGCGCGGTGATGGCCGGCGCCGAACGGATCATCGGCATCGACACCAACCCGAAGAAGTTCATCCTCGCGCGCCAGCTCGGCGCAACCGACTGTCTGGATCCGACGGCGGTTGCCAGCGTCGCCGAGGCGGTCGTGGAGATGACCGGCGGGGGCGTGGACTTCTCCTTCGAGTGCATCGGGAGTGTCGAGGTGATGGGGCAAGCGCTGGCCTGCGCGCACAAGGGCTGGGGCCAGTCGATCATCATCGGGGTGGCCGGCGCGGGCGAGGAGATTCACGCCCGCCCGTTCCTACTGGTCACCGGCCGCAGCTGGCGCGGCACCGCCTTCGGCGGGACGCGCGGCCGCACGCAGCTGCCGCAGTTCGTCGACTGGTACATGAACGGCCGCATCAAGATCGACGAGTGCATCACCCACACCATGCCGCTGGAAGACATCAACCGCGCCTTCGACCTGATGCACCGCGGCGACAGCATCCGCAGCGTCGTGCGCTACTGATCACATCCGGCCAGGTCGCAAGAAGTGGCACCGGCTAGGAGCCGGGTGCCACCGTCGAGTGAACCAAGAGCCTACGCCGGCAGCGGGAAGCGCGCGCACAACGTGCGGACCGCGTCGGCGATCGCAGACCGGCGTTGCGCGTCGTCGGGACGGCGTAGCACTTGGTGGATCCAGTCCGCAATCTGCTCCATCTCCGTCGCGCCCATGCCGCGGGTCGACAGCGCCGGCGTACCGAGACGTATGCCGCTACACACTGCGGGCGGCCTCGGATCGTACGGGACGGTGTTCTTGTTGACGACGATGCCGGCCTCCTCCAACAAATTCGCGGCGACCTTGCCGGTGAGATTCAGCGGCCGCAGGTCGATCAGCATCAGATGATTGTCGGTACCGCCCGACACCAGACGGAGGCCATGGCCGGTCAGCGCCGCCGCCAACACGCGCGCGTTGTCCACGGTGCGCCGCTGCACGGCCTGGAACCCTTCGCTCATCGCTTCCTTGAACGCCACCGCTTTTGCGAAGACCGTGTGCATGTGCGGCCCGCCCTGAGTGCCGGGAAACACGGCCTTGTCGATGCGCGCGCCCAACTCCGCGCGGCACAGGATGAGGCCGGAGCGCGGGCCGCGCAGGGTCTTCTGCGTCGTCGTCGTCACCACGTCGCAGTACGGCACTGGGTCGGGATGCAGCTTGGCGACGATCAGCCCGGCGATGTGCGACACGTCGGCGAGCAGATACGCGCCGACCTCGTCGGCGATGCGCCGCCAGCCGGCGAAGTCCCACAGACGCGGGTAGGCGGTGGCGCCGGTGACGATCAGCTTCGGCCGCACCGCGCGCGCCTGCACGGCGATGCGATCGAGATCGAGACGCTCGGAGTCACGCTCCACGCCGTAGTGCACGAAGCGGTACAAGCGGCCGGAGAAGTTGACGTCGCTGCCGTGCGTGAGGTGGCCGCCCTGATTCAGATCGAGAGCCATCACCGTGTCACCCGGTTGCAGCAGCGCGTGATAGACGGCCATGTTCATCTGCGCGCCGCTGAGCGGCTGCACGTTGGCGTAGGCGGCGCCGAAGAGTTGCTTGGCGCGGGCGGCGGCCAGGCGCTCGATGGCGTCCATGTTGGCGCAGCCGTTGTAGTAGCGCGCCCCCGGCATGCCTTCGGCGTACTTGTTGCCGAACACGGTGGCCTGCGCGGCGGTGACGGCCCCGCTCATGTAGTTTTCGGACGGGATCATCATCAACGTGTCGCGCTGCCGGCCCTCCTCCGCCGCGAGGATTGCCGCCGCTTCAGGATCGAGGTCACGAAAGTCCATCTTGCCCTCCCGTCGAAGCGCGGCGCGCGTCGCGTCGTGCTTCCTTGCGGGAGAACCCAGGCGTTCGGCCCTCCAAAGTCTGCACTCCCTCGTGGTCAGTTCCACGTGTCCCGAGAGGATCGGGACGCTCCGGCCTCGCGCCGGAGCCGCCAGTCGTGCATGCGATATGGGTGCACGATACGGAATCCGCCGGGGTTTCGTCAAGATCATTCTCCAAACGTGGCGGCGGGGGCGTGCCTCAGCTTGACCGAGCGGCGGGAGCGATTTAAGGTCGCCTCGATTCACCGAGGAGGCCGGCTGTGAGCACGCAGAGCTTCGATCCCGCATACAACACCGTCCGCCGTGACGACTTCGCCGCGATGATCGACGTCAATCGCTACGGGCAGCGCTCCGGTCACTTCGACGAGATCATCGCGCGCACCGAAGAGCACTTCTGGAACCCCGACGACCCCGACTACATCCGCTGGGACGAGCCCTGGCCGGAGCAGCAGTCACTCTTCCCGCTGGGCATGATTCCCGAGCTGCACAGCGCCGTGGCGGACCGCCTGGATGACGGGCAGAAGATCGCGCTGGCCAACGAAAGCGCGCGCTGGACGCTGTCCGGCATCCTGCACGGCGAGCAGGGCGCGCTGAGCCTGTCGACCAGCCTGTGCGACATGTTCATCGATCCCGCCGCGCAGGAGTACGCCGCCAATCAGGCGCGCGAAGAAGCGCGCCACGTACACGGCTTCTCCAACTACATGCGGGCGCGCTTCGGCGGACAGGTGCTGCCGGTGGGCGACACGTTGGGGTCGCTGCTCAATGACCTGGTGCAGTCGGACGTCGTCTACAAGAAGCTCGTCGGCATGCAGATGCTGGTCGAGGGGTTGGCCATGGGCGCGTTCGCCACATTGCACACGCGCGCCAACGATCCGCTGCTGCGCCGGCTGTGTCAGCTCACCCTGACCGACGAGGCCTTCCATCACAAGTTCGGCAAGATCTGGGCGCACGCCACGATGCCGCAGCTCAATGAGGCCGAGCGCAACGCCGTGGAGGACTGGGCGCTCGAATGCTTCAACCGGCTGCTGTTCAACCTGGTCAACGCCCAGCAGAAGCGCATCATCTATGAGCAGTTCGGCCTCGACTGGCAGTGGGTGCGCAGCGCCGTCATGGAAGTGTTCGGCGACAGCGAGCGCCGGCGTCTCATGAAGGAGTCGACCAACATCTTCCGCGTGCTCATCAAGACGCTGCTGAAGGCCGCCATCATCACCGAGCGCACCCGGGCGCACTACGCCGTGTGGGTCGACATGGACGAGCTGGCCGGTGAAGGCGACCGGATGGTGGGCGACGACATCGCCGAGGCGGGCATCGCCTATCTGAAGGAGATCAACGCGGGGAAGCGGAAGGTCGTAAAGAAGATTTCAGATTGAGGATTACAGACTTGAGGGAAACCCGTGCACGTCGTGCCGCGAGTTTGCCTGCGAGGATCTTGCGGGCCCGCTCGGTGTAGCCCGTGCTCTCGGCGTGCAGCCTGTGGACGTCGACCTTCTCCCCCCGCCGGCAGCGGCCCTCACGCGAATTCAGATCCTGGTGTTTTCCTCTCTGATAGTCGGCGAGCGTCTTGTAGTGGTCGACGAAGACGAAGTCAGCGACGATCTGCTCCGGCTTCCTCGTTTCGAAGCAGTTGTTCTCCGAGGAGTAAGCGCTGCGCTCGACCATGAGTTGGTACTTCGCGTTGTTCGCCATCGAGTTGCCGCGGATGATGGCGCCGTCGGCATCCTCTATGGCGACCCCGGCCTCGTGGTTGTCGAAGAGGATGTTGTCGACCGCCAGCGCATTGACCGACTGGCTGCTCCAGCGAACCCCCTTGATGTTCTCGAAGCACGTGTTGCCGACCGCCCATCCGTCGGCGGAGCGCAGGGCGAAGTAGACGCCGCTGTTGTCGTTGCGGAAGAGGGTGTTGCCGTAGATGAACGCTTTGGTGGCGTTGTAGACGCGGATCCCCTGCCGGCTGCCGTACGACGTGTTGTTGAGTGCGGTCACGTTCGACGACTCGCGGAAGAAGACGATGCCCGCGTCGCCCATGTGGCGGAAGGTGAAGCCGACGATGGTCACATAGTGCTTCCCGTACAGGCTGATGCCGTTGCCGCGGCGGATGAGCTCGATCTCGTGCGTCGGCGGCGGTTTGCCGTCGCTGGTGTGGATGTAGACGATCTTGTGGGCTTCGTCGAACCAGAACGACGATGGCAGCTTGCGCACCGTGTCCAGCTCGGAGAGTTTGTCGATCAGGTGCTCCTTGGTGTCGCGGGCGCGGTGATAGCGGTACTGGTCACCGTCCATCTCGACGACGCTGCCGACGAGGTAGTTGGGCTGCGCGGAGTACACGCCGGGCGCGGAGGAGGGCTGGAAGATGCTCTCGTCCACAGGTTCGGCACCGGTGATCATGACCACGCCGGGCGGATCGCCAGTATGCTGGCCAGTGCTGTCGGCGATGAAGGTGATTCGCTTGTCGGGTTCGCCGCTGTTCACCACGGTGATCTCCTCGCGGTACAGCCCGGGGCCGATGTACACCGTATCGCCCGCGTGCATCAGCATCGACAGCCTGGCGATGTGTTCCCATGCCTTTTCAGGCGCCGTGCCGTCGTTGGTGTCTTTGCCGACGGTCTGGCGGACGTAATACGTCGCGGCCAAGGCGTTCGGTACCATGGTGGCGGCACTGAACGCGATCAGTGCTACTTTCCACATGCTGCTGTCGCCCTGAGGAGGTGCACCACCGCTGATCGCGATGTGGCGCAGCGCCCCTCGAAACCAAGAGGTGACCGCTCTCGCCGGACTTTTTGGCTGGATCTCCAGCTTGTCGATTATCTGCCTGTGGCTCGCCAGCGCCGCAGCGCCAACCAACCCACGAGGGTCAGGCACGCCACCATTGCCAGCAGACCCCGTTCCGATACGATGGGGACCGGGCACGGGGCCGGTGCGGCAATCTGGTTGCACTGGCCTTGGTCATTGCATTGCGCGGCAAAGCAGTTCACCTCGGTGTCTGTACATGCGGTGCCGGCGGCCACGAAGTTGAGCTGGCACTGGCCGCTGCCGTCGCAGGTGTCAGGCCTATTACAATCCGTGGCAGTCTGATCGCCGCAGAGGAAGCCTGCCTGCCGGAAGGCGGCGGTTTGGTCACACGTGCCGCTGCCATTGCACTGTGCCGCGAGGCAGTCCGCCGGTGTAGTGTCCGTGCACGCGGCGACGGCGCCCACGAAGTTGGGCTGGCACTGGCCGCTGCCGTTGCAGGTGTCGGGGTTGTTGCACTCGGTGGCGGTTTGGTCACCGCAGAGGAAGCCGGCCGGTTGGAGGGCGACTGTTTGGCTACACATGCCGCTGTCATTGCACTGTGCCGCGAAGCAGTCCGTCGGGGTGGTGTCGATGCACGTGGGCGTGTGCTTCTGATCGCAGTTGCCTAAGCCGTCGCAGCCGGCGTCGGTACAGTCGTTGCCGTTGAAGTCGGTGCAGGGGACGCCCGGCGGCGCGGTGAAGTGCTTCGGGTCGCAGTTGCCCGCTCCGTCGCAACCGGGATCTGCGCATTCATCCGCACTCGGGTTTCCGCACGGCTTGCTATCCGGTAGCACGTGCCGCTGATCGCAGTTGCCCAGGCCGTCGCAGCCGGCCTCGGTGCAGTCGTTGCCGTCGAAGTCGGTGCACGGGACGCTCGGCGGCACGGGGAGGTGCTTCGGGTCGCAGTTGCCCGCTCCGTCGCAACCGGGATCCCCTGCGCATTCATCCGCACTCGGGTTTCCGCACGGTTTGCCATCCGGCAGCACGTGGTTCTGATCGCAGTTCCCGAAGCCGTCGCAGCCGGCCTCGGTGCAGGCGTTGCCGTCGTTGTCGGTGCACGGGACGCTCCCCGGCACGGGGAAGTGCTTGGGGTCGCAGTTGCCCGTTCCATCGCAACCCGGATCTGCGCATTCCTCAGTATCCGCGCCGCACGGCTTGCTATCCGGCAGCACGTGGTTCTGATCGCAGTTCCCGAAGCCGTCGCAGCCGGCCTCG
>CAZCGA010000034.1:32205-34186 GCA_964498075.1 uncultured Binatia bacterium (SeqCode)
ATCCGGCAGCACGTGGTTCTGATCGCAGTTCCCGAAGCCGTCGCAGCCGGCCTCGGTGCAGGCGTTGCCGTCGGTGTCCGTGCACGGCGTGCTGGAAGGTTGTCCGGTGCACTCCGTCTGCGCCGAGGCCGGCACAGCGTACCAGACAAGAGCCACCGCCAACACCAGCCAACGGGACCTCACATTCGCTCTGCACATGACGGCCTCCGTAACTACGCCCGCGCCTTCCCCGGGGGCAGCTCACGGGCGTGCCGTTACTACCACATTTCTTGTGAAGGCTGAAATCGCGAAAAAGGACTCTGTCGAACTCGGAATGCGCTAACGCGAGAACCTAGGCCGGGTTCGCCTTGTCCGGATCGATGCCGAGGTCGCTGAGCGCGTGGGCGACACGGTGGCGTTCGACTTGCCCGCGGCTGGCGAGCGTGTAGAGGGCGGCCACCGTGATGCATTCCGCATCGACTTCGAAGAAGCGCCGCAGCGCGGCACGTTCGTCGCTGCGGCCGAAGCCGTCGGTACCCAGTGCGAACAACCCGGCCGGTGCGAACGGCGCGATCTGGTCCGCAACGACTTTCATGTAGTCACTTGCCGCCACGATCGGGTACCGCTCCCCGGCGAGCAAGCTCGCCAGGTACGACACGCGCGGCTCGGCCAGCGGATGCAGCATGTTCCAGCGTTGGACGGCGAGGGCGTCGCGACGCAATTCCGTGTAGCTGGTCACGCTCCACACGTGCGCCGCGACCTGACGCGCGGCGAGCAGGCCCTGGGCACGCAACGCTTCGCGCAGGATGGCGCCGCTGCCGAACAGATGGAGGCGCGGCCACGCCGCCGGGGCGTCGGACGCGGCTAGCTTGTAGCAGCCGCGCAGGATGCCCTCGCGTACCCCGTCGGGCATCGGCGGGTGGGTGTACATTTCGTTGGCCACCGTGAGGTAGTAGAAGCAATCCTCCTGCTCGACCGTCATGCGGCGGATGCCTTCCTCGACGATCACGGCGATCTCGTGCGCGTATGCCGGATCGTAGGCACGCACGCTCGGGATGGTACTGGCGAGCAGGTGACTGTGGCCGTCCTGGTGCTGCAGCCCTTCGCCGGCGAGGGTCGTACGGCCGGCCGTGGCGCCGATCAAGAAGCCGCGGCCACGCGCGTCGGCATTCTGCCAGATCAAGTCGCCGATCCGTTGGAAGCCGAACATCGAGTAAAAGAAAAAAAACGGGATGGTGTTCACCCGGTGCGTGGCGTACGCCGTGCCCGCCGCGGTGAAGGAGGCCATGGCACCGGCTTCGGTGATACCTTCTTCGAGGAGCTGGCCGTCGGTGGCCTCACGGTAGTAGGCGATCACGTCGGAGTCGACGGGCTCGTACTGTTGGCCCTTTGACGAGTAGATGCCGAACTTGCGAAACAACGCGTCCATGCCGAAAGTGCGCGCCTCGTCGGGAACGATCGGGACGATGAGCTTGCCGATCTGCGGATCGCTCATGAGCTGCCGCAGCAGGCGGACCAGCACCATCGTCGTGGCCACTTCGCGATCACCCGAACCGGTCAGATACTCGGAGAACATCGATGCTGGCAGTGGCGGCAAGGGCGCGACGACCACGCGGCGCTGCGGCACGAAGCCGCCGAGCGCACGCCGGCGTTCGAAGAGGTACTCCATCTCTTCGCTGTCAGAGCCCGGACGATAGAAGGGCGTCTCTGCGAGCTCGGCCTCGCCGATCGGAATACCAAGCCGGTCGCGGAAGTGGCGCAGCTCCTTCTCGTTCAACTTCTTCTGTTGATGAGTGACGTTGCGGCCTTCACCGGCCTCGCCGAGGCCGTAGCCTTTGATCGTCTTCGCAAGGATGACCGTCGGTGAGCCGCGGTGCTCGACGGCGGCCTTGTACGCGGCAAAGACCTTCTCCGGATCGTGGCCACCGCGGCGCAGCTTGTGCAGCTTGGCATCGGTGAGGTCTTCGACCATCGCCAACAGCTTGGGGTGCACGCTGAAGAA
>CAZCGA010000034.1:34196-46403 GCA_964498075.1 uncultured Binatia bacterium (SeqCode)
GCGGATGTATGCGCCGTCCTCGACCGTGTACTTCTGGTACTGCCCGTCGTTGACCTCGTTCATGCGCCGGACGAGCTGTCCTTCGTCATCTCGGGCCAGCAGCTGATCCCAGTCGTCGCCCCAGATCACCTTGATGACGTTCCAGCCGGCGCCGCGAAAAGCGGCTTCCAGCTCTTGAATGATCTTGCCGTTGCCGCGCACCGGGCCGTCGAGGCGTTGGAGGTTACAGTTGATGACCCAGACGAGGTTGTCGAGCTGCTCGCGCGCCGCCAGCGTGAGTGCGCCGAGGGATTCCGGTTCATCCATCTCGCCGTCGCCGAGGAAGGCCCAGACGTGGCCGCCGTCGTGATCGATGAGCTCGCGGGCGCGCAGGTAGCGGTTGAAGCGCGCCTGGTAGATCGACGAGATCGGCGACAGTCCCATCGATACGGTGGGAAATTGCCAGAAGTCCGGCATGAGCCGCGGGTGCGGATACGACGGCAGGCCCCCGCCGGGTGCCAGCTCGCGGCGGAAGTTGTGCAGCATCTGCTCCGAGAGGCGCCCCTCGAGGTAGGCGCGCGCATACACCCCGGGTGAGGCGTGCCCTTGGAAGTACACCTGGTCGCCGGGCAGGCCGTCGTGCGGGGCGTAAAAGAAGTGGTGGAAGCCGACCTCGAATAGGGTCGCCACGGAGGCGTATGTGGAAATGTGGCCGCCGATCCCCGGGTAGTGCTTGTTGGCGTGGACCACCATCGCCATGGCATTCCAGCGCATGACGTTCTTGATGCGCCGCTCGATCTCGCGGTCGCCGGGATAGGGCGGCTGCGTCTCCAGGGGAATGGTGTTGATGTAGGGCGTGTTCAGGTTGGGCGGGAGCGCGAGGCCCAACGCGCCCGCGTGTTCGAGCAGCCGCGCCAGCAGCCGCTCACCGGAGCTGCGACCCTGCCCGTCGAGCACCGCATCGAAGGATTCCAACCAGGCATTCACCTGGTCCGGATCAACCGTCTCGGTCGAGTGCATGGAGAAATTCTAGCCTCTGGGGCGACAGGAGCAACTGACTTCACGCCAGCGAATGCCCGCCATCGACGTACAGCGTCGTCCCGGTGACGTAGCTGGTGGCGTCGGAGGCCAGGAAGACGGCGGCGCCTTCGAGCTCGCGGACCTCGCCGAGTCGGCCGATCGGCAGACTGTTGATCAACCGGCGGCCCGTGTCGGAGCCGAAGAATTCCTGATTCATCGGCGTGAGGAAGTAGCCGGGGCAGAGGGCGTTCACCTGGATGTTGTAGCGGATCCACTCCAGCGCCAGCGTGCGCGTCAGCTGCACGAGCGCCGCCTTGCTCGCTGTGTACGGCGACATGTAGCGCGCCACGCGTGAGGCGAGCACCGAGCCGACGTTGATCACTTTGCCGGAGCGGCGTTGGATCATGTGCGGCCCGACGTGCTTGCAGCACAGCATCGGGCCGCGCAGGTTGACGTGCATCACCTCGTCCCAGTGCGCCGTGTTCATTTCCACGACGGCACCGGCGCCTTCGATGCCGGCGTTGTTGACCAGGATGTCGATCTGCCCGAAGTGATCGAGGACGCGCTGCACCATGGCGCGGATGCTGTCGTCGTCGCTCACGTCGGCGCACACGGCCAGCGCGCGGCGGCCGGTGTCCCGCAGCTCGGCGGCGACGGCGTCGAGGTCGGTCTGGGTGCGGCTGGTGATCGCCACGTCGGCGCCGGCGCGTGCCAGGGCGCCGGCAATCGCGCGTCCGATTCCCTTGCTGCCGCCGGTGACCAGTGCGATCCGTCCGCTGAGATCAAACCACGAGGTACTCATGAGCGCGGTATCCTACGCCGTTGATCCCGACGCTTCCAGCGCGCCACACCCCGCTTGCGTCACGCATGGCGTGGTGAACAAATGCGAACGCCTGAAGGGAGACCGCCGATGGAGATCAACGGGATCGCGCACCTCATGCTGACCGTCAGCAACTTCGACAAATGCCTGCCGTTCTACGAACAGATGCTGCAGTTCCTCGGCCTGAAGCCGGTCATCAAAGCCGACGGCATGTTGTACTGCGTCGGCGGCCGCACCGCCGTGGGCATAATGCAAGCGGAGGAGCGTTATCGCAACGAACGCTTCGCGCAGCTGCGCGTCGGCCTGCACCACGTCAGCTTCCGCGCCCGTGAGCGCGCCGACGTCGACGCCTTTTACGCCTTCCTGCAACAGATCGGTGCCAAGATCATCCACCCGCCCGAAGAGGGCGCCTGGGCGCCGGGCTACTACTCCGTGCTCTGCGAAGACCCCGACGGCATCCGCATCGAAATGAACCACGTCCCCGGCAAGGGCCTGCTGGCCGCGGCGGAGAAAGGGTAGCCCCGTGCCCGTGGCCCGGCTCATCACCTACTCCGACTGAGCGAGTGGACGGGGCGATTCGGACATCGCCCCATCCGCTGCGTTCTCGAAGAGGGTGAGTGAAGGGTTTCGAACCCTCAACCCCTGGAGCCACAGTCCAGTGCTCTACCATTGAGCTACACCCACCATGTTTGGACGTGCCGGACGGTTACGAGGCGGGGATCATCGCCCCTCGTCCGCTTCCCAGCCTCGGTAGGAAATACGCGATCAACCCGACCCGTGCAAGTGGTGGACGCTGCTTGCCGCCGGCTCGGTGACAAGACTAAGCTGCGGGTGCAACGCGCGCCGCATGACCTACGTGCTCGTCTTCCTCGGCGGCTTCGCCGGCTCCCTGCATTGCGTCGGCATGTGCGGTGGCTTCCCGCTGGCGCTGGCCGGTGCAACCCCGCACCGCAATCTGACGCGCCAGCTGCTCTACAACCTCGGGCGTTTGAACACGCTGGTGTTCATCGGCCCGTTCTCCGGCGCCGCCGGCGCCGCGCTCGTCGCCAGCGGCCCGGTGCGCAGCGTCGAACGCATCCTGGCAATTGCCGCCGGCACGTTCATGATCGTCGTGGGATTGGAGATGCTGGGCGTTCTGGCGCAGCTGACGACACGCGGCGCCGCCTTCGCGCAGGCGACGGTCGGCCGCCTGCTCGCGGGCGTGATGCGCTCACGCTCACTCGCCGCACCGGTTGCGCTGGGCGTCTTCAACGCGTTTCTGCCGTGCCAGCTCATCTACGCGTTCGCGGCGAAGGCAGCGAGCACCGCGTCGATCGTCGATGGCATGCTGACCATGCTGTGCTTCGGGCTCGGCACGGTGCCAGCGATGCTGTCGCTCGGCGTTGCCCGGACGATCGCGCGCCCCGCGACCCGCGCACGTCTGTCGCTCGCCTCCGGGCTCCTGGTGATCGCCTTCGGGATCGTCACGCTGCTGCGCGGCTTCGATCTACTCTCGCATCATCTTCACTGAAACCTCCAACGCCCGTTCACCCTTGCGCGACGCCGATGACGACCAGCAAGGCGGCGGTCAGCACGAGCTTGATGAGTGAGATCACGACCGAGGCTACGAAAATGGGCAGCACGCGCCCCTTCCCGTTCCGCACGAGGGCCGTCGCGACCGCGATCGGGATTGCGGCGTAGCTCAACGCGATCCGCTTGAAGTGGCTGGCGTGCAGATGGCGCCACAGCGGGCCGTCGATGAAGAGAAAGAGAGCGATCGAAACGGCGAGGATCAGGAGGAACTGATCCCGCGTCAGGGCCAAAGGGGTCCAGACTCCGTGCGTCGGCAGCGGGCCGAAGAGCGGACTGCCGCCTCCTGTCCTCTGCTCTGCCATTCGGCCGTTGTACCGATCGAGCTGACGCTGCGCCAGACATCTGCGCTCCTCGAATCGAGAATGGCGCACGCGATTTGTTCTCACCGCCGGGAAAGACGCGGTGACCCTTCCGCGATGGCTTCCACAACGCGCCACTGGCACAGGCATTGCCAGGCTGGGCCGCGAGCCGATGATTGCCAATCGGGACGAGATCCTGAAGGACATCGCGCGCCACCGTGCCGCGATCGTGGAGCTGGAGGCGCAGCTGCGTGAGCCGGTCACGCACAGCTGGCCACCGGTCGGCTTCTACCTCACCTACTACATCGTGGCCGGGACGACGATCGGCATTCTGGGAAGCGTCACCAGCTTCCTCTTCAACGTCATCGGCTCGCTGGTGGTGAATCAGGATCCGCTGCTCTTCCTGCGTGTTTACGGCACGGTGTTCCTGGGAGCCAAGGCTCTGACCACCGACGATTTGAACTTCTTCATGCTCGTCGCCGTCGTCCACTTCTCCGTCGGCGCCAGCGCCGGTGCGGTCTTTCACGTGCTCGTGAACTGGTTCGTTCCCGACTGGCCAGGACTGCAGGTGTTGCTTGGCGCGCTGTACGGGCTGCTGATGTGGGTGGTCAACTTCTATCTGGTAATCTCTTGGTTGCAGCCGCACCTCGTTGGTGAAGCATTCGTCCTGAAGCTCATGCCCGCGTGGGTGGCGGCGCTGACGCATGGGATCTACGGACTGACGCTGGGTCTGCTCCAGCCATTGGGACGCTTCGTCCCTTATCGGCCGGCGGTGGCGGATGCGTAACCGGCTGCTGTTCCTCGTCGCGCTGAGCGCGGTGACGCTCGCCACCTCCGCATTCGGCGGCGAGCAACTCGACGCACTGAAAGCCGAGGGCGAAACGATCTACGCGCGCTACTGCGTCGGCTGCCACGGCCTCACCGGTGACGGCAAGGGAGCCGCGGCCGAGATGCTGATCGTCAAGCCACGCGACTTCACCAAGGGCATCTTCAAGTTCCGCTCAACGCCGAGCGGCACGCTGCCTACCGACGAGGATCTCTACAAGATCATCAGCCGCGGCGTGTACCGCACGTCGATGCCGGACTGGTCGTTGCTCAGCGAGCGCGAGCGCCTGGCGGTGATCGAGTACATCAAAGGGTTCTATCCGGAGTGGAAAGCGCGCGGCGCGGGGACGCCGATCTACATCCCGAAGCCGCCGGCGCCGCTGGGCGCGCCGGAATCGGTGGCGCGCGGCAAGGAGCTGTACGCGATGCTGGAGTGCACCGCCTGTCACGGCGACGGCGGGCGCGGCGACGGCCCGTCGGCCAAGACCTTGGCGCCCGACCTGTGGGGCAACCCGCAAAAGCCCTTCGACTTCACCAAGGGTCGTCTGAAGAGCGGGCCAACACCCCAAGACGTCTACCGCACCTTCATGACCGGGGTGTCCGGAACGGCGATGCCATCCTTCGCCGACATCTTCGAGCCGCCCGACGGCGAGAACATCCGCGCGGGTGACGCCTGGAACCTGGTGTCCTACATTCTCTCGCTGCGTGTACCGGCGGGCGCCGCGGCGTCTGCCACGGTCGCAGGAAAGGAGCCGCAGCCGTGATCGCCACCGTCGGTCGCCGCCCGCTGGTCAATCTCGACCTGGTGCGCTGGCACCTGCTCGCCAGTGCGGTGTTCTTTGGAATCTCGCTGCTCGGCGGGCTGTCGTACGCCATGCAGTTCAACAACCTCTACCCGTTCGCCGGCATCGAGTGGCTGTCGCCGGGACGGGTGCGTATGACGCACACCAACATGGCGGCGTACGGCTTCATCGCCAACGCGTTCATCGCCGGCCTCCTCTTCGCGATCCCCCGCCTCACGAAGCAGCCGATCCTGTCGGATCGTCTCGGCTGGTTCATCTTCGGTGCGTGGCAGCTCTTCATGACTGCCACGATCATCGGTCAGCTCGCCGGCTACGGCCAGGGAATCGAGTGGGGCGAGACGCCGATCTTCGTCGATCCGCTCATCATGGTGGGGCTGGTGCTGCTCGTCGTGAACATGTCCGTACCCATCCTGCGCACGCGCGAGCAAGGGCTGTACGTGAGCCTGTGGTATTTCCTGGCGGCGTTCGCGTGGACGGGGCTGGTGTACTTCATGGGCAACTACCTGCCGCAGTTCTGGGTGCCGGGCACGGCGGGCGCGGCGATCACCGGGCTGTTCATCCACGATCTGGTGGGCTTGTTCGTGACGCCGATCGGATGGGGTCTGATGTACTTCTTCGTGCCGCTGCTGTTGCGCAAGCCGATCTGGAGCCACGCGCTATCGCTGATTGGTTTCTGGGGTCTGGCCTTCTTCTACCCGATGCAGGGCGTGCACCACTTCCTGTACAGTCCGATTCCGATGTACGCGCAGTACGGTGCCGTCGTGGCGACCATCGCCGTGGAGGTCGTCGTGCTGACCGTGATCGTCAACTTCTTCGGCACGCTGCACGGGCGCTCCGACGCCTTCCGCGGCAACCTGGCGATCCGCTGGTTTTACACCGGCATGGTGATGTACGCGCTGACCTGCTTCCAGTGCGCGTTTCAGGTCACCCTGACGTTCCAGAAGATCATCCACTTCACCGATTGGGTCGTCGGCCACGCGCACATGGTGATGTTCGGCGTCTTCGGGTTCTGGATCATGGGCATGTTCCTGGAGCTGTGGCCGCGCGCGGTGGGCAAGCCGTGGGCGTCGCCGCAGCTGCTCACGGCGCACTACTGGCTGACGCTGGTGGGGTTGGTGCTGATGGTCGTCGACCTCACCGCCGCGGGCCTCGTCCAGGGCTTCAGCTGGGCGCATCTCAGCCACTGGGGCGAGTCCGTCGTTGCCTCGATGCCGTTCTGGTGGACGCGTTCGGTGGCCGGCGTGCTCATCATCGCCGGTCAAGGCTTGTTCTTCTACGCGCTCTGGGCGACGGCGCGGCAACCAGTCGTGGCGACCGGCCACGAGCCCGTCGCGGCGACGGCCGGGTGAGAGCGATCTCGCATGGAACGATTCGGGGCGAGCTTTCTGATTGCAGGGGTGATCACCTTCCTGCTCGGGTTCTTTCTGCAGGGCCTGATGCCGGTGATCACCCTGCGCAAGCTGCCGGTCGCGACGGTGGAGGAGGTAGCGCAGACCATCCCGCCGGAGTTCTACCAGCTCGCGGAAGATTACCCCGAGGAGTTTCACCGCTACTTCGGTGAGGTGACCCCGGCCGACTTCGCGCACGCGCTGCGGACGGGGAAGGCGGTCTACATCGCCGAGGCGTGCTGGCACTGCCATTCGCAGTTCGTGCGTCCGGTATCGAAAGAGGATCTGCGCTTCGGGCCGGTGTCGACGCCGGCGGAGTACCAGAACATGATGAACCTGCCGCACTTGTTCGGGACGCGGCGCGTCGGCCCCGATCTCATCCGCGAGTCGGGCAAGCACTCGAACGACTGGCACGTGGCGCACTTCTATGACCCGCGCAGCGTCGCTCCGTACTCGGTGATGCCGGCGTATCCGTGGTTCTTCGATGACCAGCGGCGGCCCAACGATCGGGGCCTGGCGTTGGTTGCCTATGTGCAGTGGCTCGGCAGCTGGGTGAGTCAGGTGCCCGCCACGATCTACAACGTCGACGCGATGCGAGGAGGTCAATGAGGACACCGGCGCAGCGCTTGCGCCCCGCTGCCGGCCGGCGCGCGGAGCGTGCACGACGCCGGCAGGGTTGGTCGCTACGCAACGTCGCAGTGATCACCTTTGCCGTCGTCGTGCTGGTCGTCGCGGGTCTCGGCTTCGCGTACAAGATGACCGAGTTTGCGATGACGATCGTGAACGACGACGTGCAGGGATTCGGTGCCGCCGCGGTGTCGGTGTACTTGATCGGTATTGTCCCGATAATGTTTCTGACGCTGTGGGCCGTCTTCACCGGAAAGTTCCGCGACATCGAGCAGCCGAAGTTCCGGCTGCTGGAGCTCGACCGTGAGATCGAGCGCGGCGGCGAGCTCGGGAGCGGAGGCGGTCGTGGCTGACGAGCGGCCGGTCGCGCCCGGGCCGATCATCGCGCCGGGCGACGCGAGTGCCGCGGAGGCGTGCCGCCCGGATACGCCGCTCGAAGACGGGCGCTATCACATCTACGAAAGCAACCCGGCGCCCTGGTGGATTGCGCTCATCTGGGCGGCGTTCTTCATCTTCGGCGTCACCTACCTCATTGTGAACTTGCTGCAGTAGCGCGTGTCGATGAACTCGCGAACAGGGCTTCGAGACGGCCCCTGAGAAGACGGGGCCTCCTCAGCCCGAACGGTTTTGAAATCGAACATGGAGAGGATTCTTCCGCTCGCCGAGCCCATTCCCCGCGAGTGCACCCACTGCGGTCTGCCGCTCGGGCGCCGTCCGGTCACCGGAACCGTCGACGGGGAACATGGACGGTTCTGTTGCTACGGCTGTCTGCTGGCGCAGCAGGTGACCCGGGCACGCGGCGAGAGCGGCGCGGCGTCTTCCGTTCTCATCCGCCTCGGGCTGGCAATCTTCTGCACGATGAACGTGATGATGGTCAGCATGCCGACCTACGTGCCCTACGTGTACGGCGGCGACGCCGCCTCGATCGACGGTCCGCTGTTTCAGGTGCTGCGCGTCTTGGCGTTGGTCTTCGCAGCGCCGGTGATCGCCTTGCTCGGCTGGCCGATCGTTGCGAGCGCGGCGCGCGGCGTGCGCAGCGGCGGGGCGAATACCGATGCGCTGATCGTCCTGGGCACGACGGCGGCGTACACGCTGTCCGTCGTCAACACGATCGCCGGTCGCGGGGCGGTCTACTTCGACACCGCGGCAATGCTGCTCGTGCTGGTCACGCTCGGCCGCTACCTCGAGGCGCGTGCCAAGGCCGACGCGGGTGCCGCATTGCAGGCGACGCTGGCGCCGGCACCGGCACTGGCGGCGCGCCTGTACGGAACCGCCGGACGGACCGAAGCGGTTGCGCCGGACGCATTGGTCCCGGGCGATGTCGTACGGGTTGGCCCTGGTGATGCGTTTCCGACCGACGGTGTTGTGTTGAACGGCACCGGCGGCGTGGATGAAGCACCGGTGACCGGTGAGAGCCGGGCGATTCTAAAGGAGCCGGGCAGCGCAGTGGCCGGCGGCACGTGCAGCCTCGACGGGCTGTTCCGCGTCCGCGTCACGGCGCCGGCGGCCGCCAGTGCGGCGGCGCGCATCGCTGCACTGCTGGCGAGCGCACGGCGCGAGCGCACCACGGCGGAGCGCGTCGCCGACCGCGTCGCCGCCGTTCTCGTCCCGCTGGTGATGGTGGTCGCCGCGGGCGCAGCCATCGTCTGGATGCTCCACGAGGATGCCGCGCACGGCATCCTGGTGGGTCTGGCGGTTCTCGTCGTCGCGTGTCCCTGCGGTCTCGGCATCGCTACACCGGTCGCCGTGTGGACCGGTCTGGCCACCGCGGCGCGCCGCGGTGTGATTGTGCGCAGCGCCCCGTTGCTGGAACGCGCCGCATCAATCGGCGGCGTGTTCTTCGACAAGACCGGTACGCTGACCGAGCGCACGCCGCGCCTCGTGGCCGTGGAGCCCGCCGCCGCCTGCCGGCTCTCCGCCGACGAGTTGCTGGCGCGCGCAGCGGCGTTGGAAGCCGGGAACCCGCACCCGGTGGCGCGCGCCATCGTCGCGGCTTGCGATTCCGCTCGCAGAGCAACGGACGGGGCGGTGGTAGTGACTGCGGTGCGTCTCCAGCCGGGGCGCGGGGTGCGCGGCGTGATCGAGGGGCAAGCGCTGGCGGTTGGCAGCCTGCGGTTCGCGGCCGCGGAGCTTGGGCCCGCCGCGCTGCCGGCGGCGAGCTCCGCCGATGGCGGGGAGTCCGTCGTGGCCGTGTGGACGTCGGGCCAGCTCCTCGGGATGCTGCGGTTCACGGAGACGGTCCGGGCGGACGCCGCGGGTGCGATTGCGGCCTTGCGCCGCCTGAGTGTGCGCGTCGGCTTGCTGTCAGGTGACACGGCGGCTGCGGTACTCGTCCCTTCGTTGATCGCAGCCTCGGAAGCGCAGGTCGGTTTGCTTCCCGAGGACAAAGTGGCGCAGCTCCGCCGACACCGTCGGCTGGCGCACGACGGCCGGTCGTCCACCGGCGTTGCGATGGTCGGTGACGGCATCAATGACGCGCCGGCGCTCGCCGCGGCCGACCTGGGGATTGCGGTGGGGAGTGCCACCGATCTGGCCCGCATGACCGCCGACGTCGCCATCGTCGCTGATGACCTGGGAAGGATTCCGTGGCTCATCGCGTACGCACGGCGCGTGGGTCGCGTCATCCGGCAGAACCTGTTTTGGGCCTGTGCGTACAACGCCGGGGCCGTGGCGCTGGCGGCGGCCGGGGCGTTGAACCCGCTCATCGCGTCCCTGGCGATGCTCGGCAGCAGCCTGGCCGTCGTGGCCAACGCGCGCCGACTCCGCAGCGGCGCCTAGAAGCGATGAAACGCCGAAGGGGCGAGAGTTGACCTCCCGCCCTTCGGGTTCAGTGACTGTGTTCAGAATTCAGATCTTCCCTTGCAGGAAGAACGCGATCACCAGTGCGTAGATCGCCAACGCTTCCATGAAAGCGATACCGATGATCATCGGGGTCTGGATGCGATCGGCGGCGTTCGGGTTGCGGCCGATCGATTCCATGGCGGCCGCGACCGCGCGCCCTTGGCCTAGCCCGGCACCTACCGCCGCGACGCCGATCGCGATGCCGGCGCCGACCGCAATCAAGCCCTTGGAATCGCCCATCGCGCCGCCATCGGCGGCAATGGCCGGCGTGTGTGCAAACACCACGCTTAGCATCGTCAGCAACGGTGCCATCCATCGTTTGCGCATTCTCTGGTCCTCCTTTCGTCAGATTTAAGAGACCGCCTCGCCACGCCTCTCTGTCCTCCTCACCACTCCACGGCAGCGTGCCTCCTAGCTTTGCGACGCAGGGTCAGCCCTGCCGATACACGTTTACCTCAGTGATGCTCTGCATGCGCTTCGTGCTCCGCCAGCGCCAGAGACAGGTAGATGATGCTCAGGATCGTGAAGACAAACGCCTGGATCAACGACACGAATGCACCCAGCGCGTAGAAGATGACCGGGACTCCGACCTTCGTCAGGCCCGTGAAAATCTCCAACACCAAGTGGTCACCCGTCATGTTGCCGAAGAGACGCAAGGCCAGTGAGACCGGCCGCACCAAGTTGTCGATCAACTCCAGTGGCAGCATCAGGAAGGCCAGCCACCAGATCGGCCCGAGGAAGTGCTTCAAGTAGCCGACCCCCTTCGCCCGGAACCCGTAGTAGTTATAGATCAGGAACGAGGTGACCCCGAGCGCGAAGGTCACGTTGAAGTTGCTGGTGGGTGGTATGACGCCGGGCAGCAGCCCCGTCAAGTTGGCGGCGAGAATGAACAGGAAGAACGTCGCGTATATGTGCACCAGCTGGCGGCCCTTGTGACCGAGCAGGCCCTCAATGAAGCCGACGAACCACTCGACGAAGATCTCGAGGGTGTTGCGCGCCGTCAGTGTCGCGTCGGGCACGACCGCGTCGGTCGCCGCTTGCATCTGGCGGCGCGCCACGAACGCCCACGTCAGCAGGGCAGCGATGACCAGCGTCGCCGTCGCGGTATGGTCGGGCAGGAGACTCAGCCCCGGAATCACCGACACCCACGTGAAGGGATGTTCCACTTCAACCGACTCCTTTCGTCGTCAACAACTCGTTGCGAGCGACCTCTAGCACACAGGCTACTAACAGCAACGTCACGCCCAACGCAAAGCTCATTCCCTCGATCGGCAGCCGCCAGAACAGTGCGGCCAGCAGCCCAAGGAAGAGCCCGAACTTCAGCACGAAGGCAGCCACGGCCAATGCGGCCCGGCCGCGCTTCGTCGAATCGAACGAATCGGGGCGGAAGAGGTTCGTAATGAGCCGCAGCAGATAGAAGTTGGCGCCCATCACCGCGCCGCCGAGCAGCAGGCTGCCGGGCTCGGCCCAGTGCGTGGCGTAGGCGACACTGCTGCTCGCGCCCACGAGGCCGACGTGCAGCTTGCCGATGCGTGTCAGATCAACCGCCATTGGCCGACTGCGAACTAGACCGCTTCAAGCTCCAAAGCAAGCGGTACAGCGCACCGCCCATGCCTGCCAACGTCAGCACCAGTGTGAACAGCGGCGGCGTGCCGAGGTAGGAGTCGAGGTAGTAGCCGACCAACACACCGGCGACCACCGTGCCGGCGAACTCGAACCCGAATGCCGCATACCGGCTGGCATTGACGATCGCGCGCAGGTCCCTTCGGCTCGGCGTAATTCGGCTCCTCCGCGGCTCACGCCAGCTCCGCCAGGACCGCGCGCGCCGCTCGCACTGTGGCGTCGATGTCCTCTTCGGTATGCGCCAGCGAAACGAACGCCGCCTCGAACTGCGACGGCGGCAGGTAGACGCCCCGCTCCAGCATGCCGCGGAACCAGCGCGCGTACATCTCGGTGTCGCATGCCCGTGCCATGCTGGCGTCATGCACGCGGCTGACGCCAAAGAACAGGGTCCACATCGAGCCGACGCGGTT
>CAZCGA010000034.1:46413-52196 GCA_964498075.1 uncultured Binatia bacterium (SeqCode)
CAGGCCGGCTTCTTGTGCGCGCTAAGCGCCGCACGCAGGCCCGCTTCGAGGCGCGCGCTCTGCCCCTCGAGGCGCTCATAGGTGCCGGCTTTGGAGAGCAGCTCGAGTGTCTCCAACCCGGCGGCGACGGCAAGTGGGTTTCCCGACAGCGTCCCCGCTTGATAGACGGGACCCAGCGGCGCCAGTTGCTCCATGATAGCGCGTTTGCCGCCGAATGCCGCGAGCGGCAACCCGCCGCCAACGATCTTGCCGAGGCACGTGAGGTCGGGGTCGACCCCGACCTGGCTCTGCACGCCACCGTAGCACAGGCGGAAGCCGGTGATCACCTCGTCGAAGATCAGCAGTGCACCCGCCGCTCGCGTCACCTTGCGAAGCCCCTTGAGAAACCCGTCGGCCGGCGGGATGACTCCCATGTTGCCGACCACGGGTTCGAGGACGACCGCGGCGATGTGCGCACCTTCGGCCGTGAGATATGCCTCGACCATGCCGAGGTTGTTGAACTCAGCCACCAGCGTCTGGCTCGCGACCGCCTCGGGCACGCCGGCGCTGTCGGGCACCCCAAACGTCGCTGCACCGGATCCGGCACGCACCAGGAGGCCGTCCGAATGGCCGTGGTAGCACCCCGAGAACTTGATGATCTTGGTGCGTCCGGTGAATGCTCGTGCGAGGCGTACCGCTGCCATCGCGGCTTCGGTACCCGAGCTGACCAGCCGCACCATCTCCATCGACGGGATCGCCTTGATCAACGCCGCCGCCATCTCCACTTCGCGGGGCGTCGGTGCACCAAAGCTCGTCCCGTCGCGCATGGCGCTTTGCACCGCCGCGACGACTTTGGGATGGGCGTGCCCGAGGATCATCGGCCCCCATGAGCCGACGTAGTCCACGTACAGGTTGCCGTCGACGTCCATTAAGTTCGCGCCGCGTGCGCGCTGCACGAAGACCGGACTCCCACCGACGGCGCGCCAGGCACGGACCGGGCTGTTGACGCCTCCGGGTATGAGCCGGACGGCGCGCTCAAAGAGCCGCTGCGAAAGTGTGGTGCTGGGCATCGATTCGGAGGAGTGCTGGCTGTCGCTACCATCGCCGTGGAGCGCAGTCAAGAAACGGAATGTGCTGACCTTCGGTGTGTAGAATTTTCTTGCACCCTTTTGGGAAACCGGCTAAACCACCTCCCACCTCGGCTCCCTTCGAGGCGCATTCCTAGCTCGCAGACGACCACATTGGCACGGGGTCAAGTCCGTCTGCGGTGCGCCTAGCCGAGGTGGGGTGGAAAACCTGTGGACCTGGGGTTTTGGGGCGTCGCAAGTACCAGAAATAAAAAGCGGATTGTTGATATTCACACCTGTTGATAGTCCTGTGGAATAGCGCCCATGCAGCAGGCCTGGAAACGAACTCTGGAGATTCTGTGCGACCGCATCGGGCCGGCTGACTACGAGACCCTGATCCGCCGGCTCTCGCCCGTTGCCATCCGTGGGCGCAACCTGCTTGTTGAAGCGCCCAACAAGCTCGCGGTCGATGTGGTGAACCAGCGCTACCTGGACCTCATCGAAGAGGTCTTATCGCAAAGCTACGGGTCACCCGTTCGCGTCTTGCTGCAGCCGCCCAGTGCGGTCCAGCAGGAGCTCTTCCCGCTCGCGGCTCCCAGCCCGGCGAGCCTACCGGTCAATCGGAAGCGAACCAGCCTGATTCCGAAGTACACCTTCGACAACTTCGTGATTGGGGCCAGCAACCAGTTCGCCCATGCTGCCTCCAAGGCCGTGGCGATGCAGCCGGGCGATCACTACAATCCCCTCTTCATCTACGGCGGTGTCGGGTTGGGCAAGACTCACCTGGTCAACGCGATCGGCCATCAGATCCTCGGCCAGCATCCGGATCAGCGCGTGATCTACCTTTCGTCGGAGTCGTTCATGAACGAGCTGATCAACGCACTGCGGCGCGATCACATGGACGACTTCAAGGGACGGTTCCGGCGGATCGACGTGCTGATCCTCGACGATGTGCAGTTCCTCGCCGGTCGCGAGCGCACGCAGGAAGAGTTCTTTCACACGTTCAATTCGCTGTACGAAGCGCATCGGCAGATCGTGCTCACCTCGGACAAGTTCCCGAAGGAGATCCCCGATCTCGAGGAACGGCTGCGCAACCGTTTTGAGTGGGGGTTGATTGCGGACATTCAACCGCCCGACATGGAAACACGCGTCGCCATCCTGCAGAAGAAGGCGGAGTTCGAACGCATCGACCTGCCGCACGACGTCGCGTTGTTCCTCGCCGCGAACATCGACTCGAACGTGCGTGAGTTGGAAGGTTCCCTGACTCGACTCGGGGCGTTCGCTTCGCTGAACAAGTGCGAGATCACCGTCGACTTCGCGCGCCAAGTCCTGCAGAACATCCTGCGCGAGAAGGACTCCACTGTGACCATCGAGTCGATTCAGAAGGCGGTGTGCGAGTTCTTCCATATCCGCGCCGCCGACTTGCGATCGAAGAAGCGCACCCGCACCATCTCCGGCCCAAGACAGGTGGCGATGTACCTGTGCCGGCGGTACACGCAGGCGTCATTTCCAGTCATCGGCGACCGCTTCGGCGGTCGCGATCATTCGACGGTGATCCACGCCACTCAGGTGGTCGATCAGCGGCTCAAGCAAGACCCGACGTTTCGTGCAACAATCGAACGCCTGGAGCGGATGTTGGAAGGCGGGGGATAAGGTGTGGAACGGCTGCGGACAGCACGGTTGAACCTGGGGAAGAGACGAGCCCAGGCCGACGACGCCAGCCGACGAGCACCCGGATCGTGTCGTCGCACAGCCGTGTGGGGAGCGCGTTGCCATGTTTCCACACCCCCTACTACTACTGCTAGATTACTGAGAAACTAAAGAAGGAATAGGTGGGCAAGCCATGGAATTCACCATCACGCGTGATGAGCTGCTGCAAGGACTGTATCTCACCCAAGGCATTGTCGAACGGCGGACGACCATCCCGATCCTGGCGAACGTCCTGATCGAGTCCGACGGAGAAGGCGTCGCCATAGCTGCGACGGATCAGGAGGTGGGCGTGCGCCGGCGCTGCACCGCAAAGGTCAAGAAGAAGGGCGCGCTGACGGCGAGTGCGCGCAAGCTGTACGAGATCGTGCGCGAGTGTCCCGACGGCGCGATCGTCCTGCGCTCGCTCGAGAACAACTGGATCGAGATCTCGGCTGATAGGTCACGCTTCAAGATCGTCGGGTTGGATCCCAAGGAGTTTCCGGCGATGCCAAGCCCGGGACAAGAGCGTGATCGGCAGACGATCGCTGTTTCGTCCGAGGTGCTCAGAGAGATGATCGGGCGGACCGCGTTTGCGGTGTCGGCCGATGACACACGACTGAACCTCAGCGGCATCTTTTTCGAACGTCCCGAAGCTGGGAAGCTCCGCATGGTAGCGACCGATGGCCATCGATTGAGCTTGATTACGCGTGCGGTGGATGGCGGCACACCGGGTGGCGGCATCATCATCCCCCGGAAGGGAGTTGCTGAAATTTCCAAGGTCATCGAGACGGGTGACGAGCCGGTTACCGTCAGTATCCAGAATGGTGTCGTGCACGCCACCCGCGGACAGGTCGAGCTCTCTATGCGCTTGGTGGAAGGGGAGTTCCCGGATTACAATCAGGTGATCCCGCAGAAGTCGGAGCGGCGGATGGGCGTGGGCGTAGATGCGCTGTTGGCAGCGCTCCGGCGCGTCTCGATTGTCTCCAGCGAGCGGACCCGCGGCGTGAAGTTGCAGATCGACGCCGGGAAGTTGGAGATCTCGTCGATCAACCCGGACGTCGGAGAAGCTAGCGAGGAGTTGGCGGTCGACTACGCCGCCGAGTCTCTGAGCATCGGTTTCAACGCGAAGTACATCATGGACATCTTGGGCGTGCTGCCCGAGTCGAGCCAAGTCGAGGTCGGCTTCAACGACGAGGTGAGCCCAGGCGTCATCCGATGCCCCACCGATCCGGATTTTTTGTACGTCGTGATGCCGATGCGGCTCTGAGAAGTGAGCTTTCGGAAGCGCCGCACAGGGTTGGTTTCTGGAGCGAAAAACCAGCCGCTGTCCGCAGCCGAAAAATCATCATAAGTTACTGGAATTAAACAAGAACTACTTTCCTTTCCACCTTGAGAGATGGGCCACCATCTGCTAGTATCCGAACCGCCAACGCAGCCGGTTTTCTTCACTGCTTTTGTAGCGAGATGGGGTGGTGTGAAGTGTCAGAAATCATCGAGAAAATGGTCGCCGAAACGACCGGCGTCAGCGACTACGATGCGACGCAGATCAAGGTCCTCGAGGGACTCGACGCGGTCCGCAAACGGCCCGGAATGTACATCGGAGATACCGCGGAGCGTGGGCTGCACCATCTGGTTTTCGAGGTCGTCGACAACTCGATCGACGAGGCGCTCGGCGGTTACTGCGACGAAATCAAGGCGACGGTACACATCGACGGCACCGTCACCATCGAGGACAACGGGCGCGGCATTCCGGTGGATCTCCACGCCAGCGAAGGGGTGTCTGCCACCGAAGTCGTGTTGACCAAGCTGCACGCCGGCGGCAAGTTCGACAAGGGCGCGTACAAGGTATCGGGCGGGCTGCACGGCGTCGGCGTCTCCGTGGTCAACGCCCTTTCCGAGTACCTCGAGGTCGAGATCAAGCGCGAGGGTAAGGTGTATGCGCAGCGCTACCAGCGCGGTAAACCCGACGCACCGTTGAAAGAGATCGGCACCACCCGCCAGCGCGGCACCAAGGTCACCTTCAAGCCGGACCCGCTGATTTTCGAGCAGTTGGACTTCAGCTTCGATATCCTGTCACAGCGGCTGCGCGAGCTGGCGTTCCTCAACCGCGGCGTGCGCATCTCCATCGACGATCAGCGCACCCAAAAGCAGCACGAGTTCTACTACAAGGGTGGCATCGAGGAGTTCGTCAAACACTTGAATCGCGCCAAGACCCCGATCCACACCAACGTCGTCTATCTGAAGGGCGAGCGCGACAGCTTCGAGGTCGAGGTCGCCCTCCAGTGGAACGAGGGCTACGCCGAAAGCGTTTACTCCTTCGCAAACAACATCAGCACCATCGAGGGCGGCACGCACCTCATCGGATTCAAAGCGGCGCTCACTCGCACGATCAACAACTACGCCACCGCGAACGGCCTGTTGAAGAAGGAAGCCGAAGCCCTGCAGGGTGAGGACGTTCGTGAGGGGCTGACAGCGGTCGTCAGCGTCAAGGTGCAGGAGCCGCAGTTCGAAGGCCAGACGAAAACCAAGCTCGGCAACAGCGAGGTCAAAGGCTTCGTCGAGCAACTGGTGAACGAGAAGCTCGGCGAGTACTTGGAGGAACATCCGACCGAAGCCAAGAAGATCGCCATGAAGGGCCTCGACGCGGCGCGCGTTCGCGAAGCCACCCGCAAGGCCAAGGATCTGGCGCGACGCAAGGGTGCGCTCGACTCGGGCTCACTGCCCGGCAAGCTCGCCGATTGTCAGGAACGCGACCCGGCGCTCTCGGAGCTCTACCTCGTCGAGGGTGATTCCGCCGGTGGCTCCGCCAAACAAGGCCGCGATCGTAAGAATCAGGCGATCCTGCCGCTGCGCGGCAAGATCCTCAACGTCGAGAAGGCGCGCTTCGACAAGATGATCTCGTCGCAGGAGATCCGCCTGCTGGTCACCGCCCTCGGCACCGGTATCGGTAAGGAGGACCGCGACTTCTCCAAGCTGCGCTACCACACGATCATCATCATGACCGACGCGGACGTCGACGGCTCGCACATCCGCACGCTGCTGCTCACG
>CAZCGA010000035.1:0-1989 GCA_964498075.1 uncultured Binatia bacterium (SeqCode)
CGTACCACCAGCGCCCCGAACTTTTGATTGCAAAGGCACGGAGGCTGTGTCAGGTCTGAAGCTCGTGATTGACGGCGTACAGAGCGTCAACCTGTTGGCGCGGGTCGATGACCGCGGATATCTCATCGAGATCGTCCGCGCCACCGATCCGTTTCTGAACAAGTTCGGACAGGTGTACCTGGTCGGCAACTTCGCCAAGGGAACGGTGCGCGCCTTCCATAAGCACCTGGAGCTGTGGGACCTGTTCTTCATCAACCACGGCGCCGCCAAGTTCGTGCTGGTCGACGACCGCGCCGACAGCCCGACCTACAAGGAAATGAACACTCACGTGGTCAGCGCCCGCAACCCGGCGCTCATCGTCGTGCCGCCGGGCGTCTTCCACGGCTGGATGTCGCTCGAAGACGACACGCAGATGATCAGCACGGCCACCGAGGTCTACAAACGTGAGCGACCCGACGAGGTGCGCGTAGCACCCGACAGCTTCGGCGACGTGTGGGCAGTGAAAGGCCGCTGACGTGCACAAGATCCTCCTCGTCGGCGGCGCCGGCTACATCGGCTGCGTCCTGGCCCATGAGCTGCTCGAGCGCGGCTATGCGGTACGGGTGCTGGACCGCCTCTTTTACGGTGACCAGGGCCTGACGGGCATCCGCGATCGCGTCGAGTTGATTGTCGCTGACATGCGCCGGGTGGAGCCGTCGCATCTCGCCGGCGTCGACGCGGTGGTGAACGTCGGGGGACTCTCCAACGATCCCACGGCGGAATACAACCCGACGGCGAATTACGAGATGAACACCACGGCGGCCGTGCGGCTCGCCGAGCTGGCACGAGCCGCAGGAGTGCGCCGCTACCTGCTCGCCTCGTCGTGCTCGATCTACGACCTCGGGGTCTCCGACGACCAGTGCGACGTGGTGTTCGACGAGGACGCCGAAGTCCACCCGCGGGCGGCGTACGCCACGTCGAAGTACGAAGCCGAGCAGCGTTTGTTGGCGATGGCCGGCCCGGACTTCTGCCCGGTGGTTCTCCGGAAGGGCACGGTCTTCGGCTTCTCGCCGCGGCTGCGCTTCGACCTGGTGGTCAACACGTTCGTGAAGGACGCTCTCGGTAACGGGACGATCGTCCTCTTCCGCGGCGGCGAGATGTGGCGGCCGCTGGTCGACGTACGCGACGTGGCACGAGCCTACATCGCCTGTGTGGCGGCGGACGAGACGCTGGTCAGCGGCCAGATTTTCAACGTCGCCTACTGCAACATGCGGATCTCGGAGCTGGCCCTACGGGTGCGGACCGCGCTGCGGGAGTTGGGTGTGGCGGTCGACATCCGGCCCGACTACGCCTACCGCGGCGTCCGCAGCTATCGCGTCTCCACCCGCAAGATCGAGCGGGTGCTGGGATTCAAGGCGATGATCTCCGTTGAAGACGCTGTGCGCGACATGGTGGAGCGGTTGCGGGACCGAAAAATCGAGGACTTCAACGACCCGAGGTATGAGAACCTCCGCTGGTTGCGCCTGCTGGAGGAGGCGGAAGAAATCCTTGGTTCCGGACGTTCAATCTTCGACGCTCCAACCGAAACTCAGGGCGCCCGGCTCGCACTGGCGTCGGCACGGCGCAACGAGCGCTGACGCCGACTCGCAGCCTGGCGAGTGAACTCGCGGCAACAAGAGGCGCCCAAGCCGCCCGGAGCCTGCCCTGAGCCAGGTCGAAGGGGCGGCTCCCCCCAGCCCCGGGCGTTGCCCCTGGCTGAGATCTGGTCGCCCTTTCAGGGCTTCAGTGATTTCAATTGAATACCGATTCAGGTTCTCAGCCCCGAACGGGGCGGCAAGAGCTGAGCCCGGGGCAGCGCCCCGGGTTGCGGCGGCGCAATCCAGACCAGGACACTTCCCCACGAGTCACGACACTACCAAGTATTGGAACGACGG
The DNA here is from genome assembly GCA_964498075.1 of uncultured Binatia bacterium (SeqCode). Classification (GTDB taxonomy): domain Bacteria; phylum Desulfobacterota; class Binatia; order HRBIN30; family HRBIN30; genus CAZCGA01. The sequence continues at coordinate 1,914 of CAZCGA010000035.1, forward strand.
GATCTATCGACAGTCTGCAGCGCGGGCTCCCCCTCCCCAGCACACGCACGCGGGCTTCGCGCACTTCGTTGCCGTG
>CAZCGA010000035.1:1999-50581 GCA_964498075.1 uncultured Binatia bacterium (SeqCode)
GGCTCCAACCGTCGGGCCCGTCGGGTCCGTCGCTTGAGTCATCCCAGCAGAAGCTGGTATTCGACCGGCATGCCAAATCTACCCGCAAACGGGATCACCATCGAGTACGAAGAATTCGGCAGCCGCGACGGCCGGCCCCTGCTGCTGATCATGGGGCTCGGCGCGCAGATGATCCTCTGGCGCGAAGACTTCTGCGAGCAGCTCGCGGCACGCGGCCACCGCGTGATTCGCTTCGACAACCGTGACGTCGGGAAATCCTCCTCATGCGATCATCTCGGCACTCCCGACGTCATGGCCGCGTTCACCGCCGCGCTCACCCGCCAGCCGATCACGGCGCCGTACCTGATCCGCGACATGGCTGCGGACGCTGCCGGGCTTCTCGACGCGTTGCACATCGAGAAGGCGCATGTCGTGGGCGCGTCGATGGGCGGGATGATCGCGCAAGCGCTGGCCATCGAGTTCCCGGCGTGGGTGCGGAGCCTCACGTCGATCATGTCGAGCACCGGCAACCCCAACTTACCGCAAGCGAAGCCCGAAGCGATGGGCGCCCTGCTGGCGCCGCCGCCGACGAACCGCGAGCAGAGCATCGAGCGCGGCGTGATGGTGTTCCGCGCCATCGGCAGCCCGGGATTTCCGTTCGACGAGGCCGAGATCCGCCAGCTGGCCGCACGCTCCTACGACCGCGGCTTCAACCCGACCGGCGTCGTCCGCCAGATGGTCGCGATCCTCGCCTCCGGCAGCCGCAAGGAAGCGCTCAAGTCGGTACACGCGCCGGCGCTCGTCATCCACGGCAAGGACGATCCACTGGTGCCGGTCGAAGCCGGGAAGGATACCGCGGAGGCCATTCCGAACGCGCGGTTGCTGCTCATCGACGGCATGGGCCACGACCTGCCGCGCCCCGTGTGGCCGCAGATCATCGACGCGATCTCCGCGCTCACCGCAAGCGCCTGACTCACGCTGCCCCGAGGGTCACGCTGACCCGATGGGTGGCGCCATCCTTGACGACCGGAACACAGGCAGCGCCGTCGTCGACTGCCCCCGGTACGTCGTCGATGGTCACTGACCGCACTACCGCGGCAATGCCCGTCGGGTTGTGCACCTCAATCTCGTAGCAAGTCTTCCTCTCCGGCAGCTGGAGTCGCACGCGGAACTGCGGCCAGTCATCCGGAACGCACGGCTTCAGCCGAAGCGTATCGCCAGCTTGCAGACGAAGCCCGAGGATTGACTCTAACGCAACGCGATACATCCAGCCCGCCGAGCCGGTGTACCAGGTCCAGCCGCCGCGGCCGAGGTGCGGCGCGACGCCGTAGATGTCGGCGGCCACCACGTACGGTTCGACTTGATAGATCGCCACCTGCTCCGCCGTGCGCGTGTGGCTGATCGGGCTCAGCATTTCGAGGAGGGCTGCGGCACGGTCGCGACGTCCCAGCTCTGCCAGCGCCTGCACCACCCAGATCGCCGCATGGGTGTACTGGCCGCCGTTCTCACGGATGCCGGGCACGTAGCCCTTGATGTAGCCGGGATCGTGCGGGTCGCGGTCGAACGGCGGCGTGAGCAACCGGATGATGCCGGCGTCGCGCGACACCAGCTGTTGCTCGACCGCATCCATGGCTTGCGCGGCGCGCGCCGGCGGCGCGGCCTTGGATAAGACCGACCATGCCTGCGCCAGTGCGTCGATGCGGCATTCCGCGTTCTGTTCCGAACCGAGCGGCGTACCATCGTCGTAGTACGCGCGCCGGTACCACTGCCCATCCCAACCGGCATAATCAAGCGCCGCGCGCAGCAACGCTTGATGGGCGCGGTAGCGCCGGATGCGCTGCTGATCCCCGCGCCGCTCGCAGTTGGGAATGAACTCGTCCAGGACACGGTAGAGAAAGAACCCCATCCACACACTCTCACCGCGCCCCTCGCGGCCGACGCGATTCATGCCGTCGTTCCAGTCGCCGGTGCCCATCAGCGGCAAGCCGTGCGCGCCGGTGGTGAGGGACCGATCGAGGGCGCGGCAGCAATGCGCGTAGACATCGGCGCGCTCGTCGGCTCGGGCTGGGAAGAGGTAGGCCTCGTCCTCACCCGGTGCGAGCGCGCGGGCGGTGACGAACCCGATCGACTCATCGAGAACGCTCCAGTCCCCGGTCGTGCGCACGTAGAAGGCGGTGACGAACGGCAGCCACAGCAGGTCATCCGAGAAATGCGTGCGGATGCCCCGGCTGGTCGGCGGATGCCACCAGTGCAGGACGTCACCCTCGACGAACTGGTGCGCGGCGTGCAGAAGGATCTGGGCGCGTGTCAGATCCGGACGCGAGTAGATCAACGCGGCACTGTCCTGCAGCTGATCGCGGAACCCGTAGGCTCCCCCCGATTGGTAGAAGGCCGTTCGCGCCCACAGGCGACAGCTCAGCGTCTGATAGAGCAGCCAGCCGTTGAGCATCAGATCGAGGGCCGGTGACGGCGTCTCCACCTGCACCGCCGTCAACGTCGCACTCCAGAGCTCACGCACCGTTTGCAGCGCGCGCTGTACCGCCTCAGGTTGGCGATACCGTTCGATCAAGGCGCGCGCCTCCGCCGCATCGGTTGCTTCACCCAGCACAATGGAGCACTCGGCGCTGCTCCCCGGCTGCAGGTCCACACTGAACTGCAAGCAGGCGCACGGATCCAGCGCCGCGCCGGTGCGGCCATCGAGCTCGGAGGAACGCGTGAGCGCTGCCGGTGCTGCGGGGCTGCCGTTGCGGCCGATGAATGCCGTGCGATCGCCGCTCGCGCTGACGCGCCCTGCCTCTTGCGTTGTCACCGCCGCAACGAAGGCAACTGCGTCGCTGATCTCGTTGTTCAGCCGGTTGCGAGCGAAGATGGCTGCCAAGTCACCGTCGAGCTCGGTGACGACGAAGCGGCTGCTCTCCGACGGCAGCACACCCATGACCAGGCGATGATACGAAACGATCGTCAGCCACCGGCGGCGGTCGCTGGTATTCGTGAGACGCAGGCGCGTAAGCTTCACCGGATCCTGCGGCGGCACGAACTGCACGACGTCCTGGTCCAGATCCTGACTGCGATGGCGCCATTGCGAGTAGCCGAAACCGTGTCGCACCTCGTAGGGCGCGGCGTCCGGCGCTGGGCCGGGCAGAGGCGACCAGAACACTCCCGCGTCTTCATCCCGGATGTACAAGGCTTCGCCGTGCGGATCGGTCACCGGATCATTGAACCATGGGGTCAGACGGTTCTCGCGGCTGTTGCAACTCCACGTGTAACCGGCACCGCTCTCGCTCACCAGGAACCCGAACACCTCGTTGGCGACCACGTTGATCCACGGCATCGGCGGACGTTGTCCGCCCGGACCGAGATGGATCACGTACTCGCGTCCATCGGCGCTGAAGCCGCCATGTCCGTTGAAGAAGAGCAACGGCGATATGGAATCGGCTTGCGGTGCGCTCGCGTGTCCGGCGCTGCCCGCGTCCGTCTCCAGGTCCGGACCGCCGTCCGGTTCGAGGACGGGCAGCGACCCTGCCACCACCAGATGTGCCGCCGCGTGAATGAGGTCGAGGTGCGTCGCAGGGATCTCGGCGCGGCACCAAGCGGTCGTGTCGCCACACTCCGAAAGCGTGCGCCGCATCTCGTCGGTGAGCAACGCCGGCTCCGCATAGAGGACGAGCACGCCGACCGACACACCCTTCGTCTGCCAGTAGGCGCAGGCTTGTAAGAGCTCGCGCACGAGGGTGTGCTCATGGCGATGCTCGACGCTGACGACGGCGAGCAACCCCGTTTCGCTCACACCGTACTTCCGCAGCGTCGACAGCTCGCCGCGGCTGCGTCGGACGATCTCACTATCGGCGCGGAGCCCTGGATGGCCGTAGAGCATGGCGCCGGCGAGATCCTGGAAATACTCGGCGCGCCCCTCCGCAATGCCGAGACGGCTCAGGTGCGCGCGTTCCTGTGCGCCGGCGGTCTCGAAAGCGGCGTCCACCGCATCCGGCTCGACGCACCGCGCCGCCAGCTCCAGCACGGTCTCTCGGGTCGGCGCGGCTGCGAGCAGGTAGACCAGCTCGCGACGCTCCCCGGCACCGAGCTCGACCACGCAGCGTAGACTGAAGATGGGATCCAACACGCTGCCGGTCGTGCCGGAGAGCGGCGCAGCCGAGGTCAGCGCTCGCGGTCGCGTCAGGCTGCGGCCGCGTTCGAGGAAGCGCACGCGGTCCGTTTCGTGCTGCAGCGCGCCGGCTCCCACCAGCGCGTGCGCCATCCACGGGTGCTGCTCGGTTGCACTCCGCGGCCGTCGCTGCGCCAGCAGCACGTCGTGCTCGGGCACATACTCTGTCTGCACGAAGAGCTTGGAGAACGCCGGATGCGCGGCATGTGCGGCGGGATGATTGAGGACGACCTCGGCATAGCTGGTCAGCTCGAGGCGGCGCGGCTGGTTGGAGCAGTTACGCAGCTGGACCCGCCGGATCTCCACGTCGGCGTCGGCGGCGACGCACACTTCCAGGCACGTCTCGATCCCGGCATCCAGACGCGCGATGCGGACCCGGCCGGGTTGGTAAGCGGCCTCGTACTTCTCGGGCGGCCGGCGCACCGGCTGATGTCCCGCCGACCAGAGCAGGTCGCGGTCGAGGTCGCGCACGTAGATGAAGACGCCGTCTGCGTCCTCGGTGCGATCGGCGCTCCACTGTGTGAGCGCGTATCCATTCCACGTCGAGTAGCCCGTCCCGGCGCCGGTGATCAGCACCGCGTAGCGCCCGTTGGACAGCAGCCGCGCATGCGGCGCCGGGTCGTTCAGCCGCGCCAGGGACATGCAAGCACAGGAGGCGAAACCGCCGATAGACGCCGATGCACGCCGATTCCGAGAACAAGTTCCGTCCAACATCTGCGTGTATCGGCGTGCATCGGCGGTTCCATTATCCTTCGTTGGACTTGGATCAGTATTCGAGCACCACCTCGGCAGGAAACTCGGTGATCGTCGCACGATCGGCGGTGAAGGTACCCACCGGTTTGCCGTTCACGGTGACGGCCCGCAGCGGCTGGGGCAACGGCGGCTGAACGACGATGCCTCCGGGCGGCCGGGTGAGGTCGCCGGCAAGCTTGAGCCGCAGGGCATTGGTGCCGTCACGACGCAGGCTGTAGGTGAGCACGCCGTAGTAGGTCGGCCACCGCTTCACCGCGACGCCCGACTCGCTCATGACCCAGGCGCTCGGCAACCCGGCGGCGAGCACCAGCGCGCCATCCGCTTCGCGCTCGTATGCAAACAAGCTGCGCAACGAACGTATGTAGCTCGACCCCACCCATGTGTGCGGCATGTCGCCGATGAACTTCGGCGCCGCCGGATCGCGCCACACAACCTCCGCCCATTCATTCCACGCCGCCGGCCGCTGATCTCCAACCAAGAAGCTCAGGACCTGCAGCGCACGCTCGCGTTGCCCGAGGCGCACCAGCGCGCCGACGTTGCGCAGCTCGTAAGGTGTGTAGGCCTCGGACTCGCCGCCGCCGTCCCGCCGCTGCTCGAAATCCGCGAAGTAGTGCTCGAACGTGCGGCGCAGCGGCAGCTCGGGCAGGTTCGGCAGCTCGCCGCCGGGGTCCACGGCCACGGCGGTGGAGGTGGGATCCAAGTCGCCGAGCTCGACGGAGCCCGGGATGTAGTCGATCCCGTGCATCGCCATGGCCTTGGGAATCGATGCATACAGGTCGCGATGAAAATCATCGCGCAAGGTGGCGATGCTCGCGGCACGCTCGTCATCGCCGACGACGACGGCAAGCATCGCCGCGTCCTTGAGCCCGCGGAGCGCAAAGAAGTCGTCCCAGTAGGAGTGGACGGGATGCGCGATGTACCCTTCGTGACTGATCGACTCCGGGAGGAGACCGTAGTAGGCCTCTTTCTCCGAAGTGCGGTACGCGGCGGTCATGCGCTTGCGGCGCAGCGCCGACAGGTAGTCGACTGCGCGCACCACGTGCGGCCACATGTCCTGGAGGAACCCCACATCGTGGGTGTAGCGATAGTACTCCGCGACCGCGTAGATGAACTCGCCGCCGCTGTCGTTCTCGGCCACCGGGTCCACGCCGCGTCGATCCACGCAGCAGGGCACTTTGCCGTCGGCGAGCTGATAGTGCGCGAACCAGCGGATGAAGTCGCGAACCTCCGACGTGCATCCCATCGCCAGCAGGGCGGCCGACGTGAAGGCGCCGTCGCGGATCCAGGAGCGGGCATAGGCACGCGATCCGGGCTGGAGCGCCGGGCCGTCTCGGTTGATCAGGATGTACGCCAGCGTCGTCTTCAAGGTTTGGCGCAGCTTCTCCCCATCCGCGGGCAGTTGCAGATCGACCCGTCCCAGAATGGTATCCCAGTAGCGTCGCACTTCGTCGAACTGCTTGACCACGAAAGCCTGCGCCTCCTCGGCGTCCAAGCCCGCCTCTGCGGCAATGTACGGTTCGTGGAACGGTACGGCGACAGACACCTCCTGGTGTCGCTTGGGAGCGAGATCGAAGTGGTACTGCAGCGCGCCGGACGCGAAGCCGAATGGATCGGCGACTCGCTGTTGCGGCGGGAGGCGACCCTCCTTCAGAAAGTCGATGACCGCCCCCTGCTCGAAGGTCGCCGCGCCGAAGCCGTCGGGGGCGGTCAGCGCGATCACCGCCTTGTCTCGGTTCACCCAGACCGTGTGTCCATCGAGTCGCAGCTCGCGGATCGCGGTGACGCCACCGGTCGTGTTGAGTGACTGCCAGGGCGGGTTCACCTGAAACGGGCGGATCGCCAGGAAGAGCTGGCCGCGAATCTCCGTGTCGCCGCGATTCTCGATGCGGTAGCGGGCGTACAGCGTGGATTCCCGGAGCGGCCCGCCGGCGAATGCGGTCACCGTAAGCGTGAGCCAGTCGGACCGCCACGTCACCGAAGGAATCGGCAGGTAGCCGTCCTCTAACGACTGAACGCGCTGCAACGCGTTCCAGGTCACGAACTGTCCATCCACGTACAGGAAGGGCTCGATCGAGAACGCGCTCTTGTCGACCTCGATCATGCCTTCCTCGTTCAACAGGGCTTCTTTGTCGTCGCCATCGACGCCGACCACGGTCCAGTACGTCTGCGCCCCGTAGAAGTACTTCGGATAGCTGCCCATCGGCGCATCCTGCGCGATCGCGGCGAAGAACTGGTTCGGCGAAGCGGAAAACTCGAACGGCTTCACGGCCAGGGACTTGATACCGCATCCTTGCCCGCGGCTAGTGCTGCGCAGATCGAGCTGCACGTAGCGCGACTCGGCGTCCGGCATGTAGACGTAGTTGCGCCCGCCCTTTGCCGAGGTGGTGGCGTGCGCGGTGCCCCAGTGCTCTCCGTCATTGGAGACCAGGACCTGATAGGACGTGGCGTAGTCCTCCGGATCCCAGTCGATGACCAGGCCGCCGTACTCGCGGTTCTTGAGTAAGTCCATGCGGATCCACTGTGCGTCCGGAGTCGGCTCACTCTTCCAGCTGGTGCTCGGGTCCAGATCGAGCATCAATGCCGGCTCATGGCCTGGGAGGGAGGTGGAGGCGGTGACGCTGGGCGTGACCCCGTCAGGGGCCGACGGCTCGCGTTCCTCGAACTCCAAATCATCGATGCAGATGGAGCCCTTGCCGCCCGTGCTCGCGGAGATCGCGAACTCGATCGCGGCGACCCGTTTCAGCTCACGCCCGGAGGGACCCCAGGCGAACTCGATGCGAGACTTGCGGATGGTGACCCGTTGCCACTCCGTTGGGAAGTTGAAGTCGCGTTGCTTGCGCCACCACACGTTCTTCCCCGACGAATCGATGAGCTTGAACTCCAGATTGTTTTGCGGTGCCTCGCCACGCAGGTAGAAGGTAAACGCGTAGTTCGCCGTCAGCGGAAGCGAGAGCTCCTTGCGTACGATGACGTAGCCGCCGCCGGCGTTCAGGTCGAAGCCAATGCGCATGCACTGGCCCGTGTGGCCGGCGTCGGGGAGAATCCACACGTCCGTTCCCTCGGACGAGCTGGCGTTCCAACCCGACAGATCCTCGAAATCATCCAGCAGCACCTGCGCTGCACTGGGGTACGCCGGACCCAGGAGCAGCAGGACGAGAGCCAGACCACCCCGGCTTCCTCCTCCGTGTTTCATTCAGACCTCCACCCCATCAACGCGCTCCACCACCGGAGATTCTTCGGAGGACGCCCCCCCTGCACCCATCATTCACAAATCGGCAGAAATCTCCAGTGCTGTGCGTTGGATGCGTCGTCGCCGCCGCGGCTTGCTGCGCGACGCCAACCCCGTTGCTTCACCGGTCACCATGGAGGAGGCTGTTGCCGCTGACGCCAACGGGTCGTCTCGGGGTGAATGTAATGGAGCACATCGCGGTCACGCGAGAGGGGGCCGTCGCCGTCCTACGGCTGGACCGTCCGCCGGCCAACGCCATCGACCTGGCGTTTGTGACCGAGCTCGAATCCGCATTTGCCGACGTCACGGCCACCGCGGAGGCGGGTGCGTTGGTGCTGACCGGAACGGGCGGCTGCTTTTCGGCGGGGCTCGACCTCAAGGTCGTGCCACAGTATGCGCCCGATCAGCAGCGAGCCATGGTCACCGCCATCAATCGGATGATCGCGCAGCTCTACGCCTGCCCCCTGCCGGTCGTCGGCGCAATCAACGGGCACGCCATCGCCGGAGGACTCATCGTGGCGCTCGCCTGCGACTACCGTGTCGGCACGAGCGGCGCGTGCAAGCTCGGCATCACCGAAGTGCGCGCGGGGATCCCCTTCCCTGCTGCCGCCATGGCCGCGCTGCAGGCGGAGCTGCCGCCACACGTGGCACGGGTCATGACCTTGCGCGCGCACAACATCGGTCCCCAAGCCGCACTGGCGTCGGGCCTCCTGGACGAGCTGCAGCCGAGTGAACGCGTCTTGCCCAGGGCGATCGAGGTCGCCCACGACTTCGCCGATATTCCACGTGAGGCTTACGCAGGGATCAAGCACCAGCTGCGGGCCACGACCATCGATCGCATCAACGAGATGCTGGCGCGCGGCACTGACCCCGCGCTGGAGTCTTGGCTCACGTCGGAAGCCAGCGCCGCATCCGCCGCGTTGTTGCGGCGTGGTGGTTAGGAAGCTATCCGCTGCACAAGGTTACGCGTCTCACGCGGAAGACTATTGCAGTAACCATCCGTGGTCTCGGGGCTCACGTGACGGCTCACGTGACGAGCCCAAAAATTCCTTGACACCGACTGTTGTGCCGTGGCAGCATCCGCTCACTAATAGTAGACGAACCTGTGAAACAGGTCTGGTCCGAGACGGGGGTGAACGCAATGAAACTTCCAATGAAGCGGGCGCTCGTGGCCCTGCTGATGGTTCTGGCTCTGGTTTCCCTGCGGGCGCAGGCTGGCGCTGTGGGCCCGTCCTCGGTCGTGGCGATCGCGAGAACGCCGAGCGGACACGGTTACTGGCTAATGAATGCCTCGGGGAAGGTGTTCTCTTTCGGGGACGCGCTCGCCCTCGGTGACTTCCCGACCGAAGAAGGCGCATATGCTTCACTGGTTGCCACGCAAAACGGCAAGGGCCTGTGGGCGATCACAGTGGGTCCCGCAGGTGTGGCCGGCCACCTCCATGCGCTCGGAATGGCACGCGACTTCGGCGACTTCGGCCTTACCGATTGCTGCTGTGGCTGCCCTTGCTGTAGGGGCCTGGTCGCACCCACCTCCGACAGAGGCCTGTTGGGGCTGACCTCGGACGGCCAACTCGTGAGCGTGGGCCGAGTGTCTGATCTCGGTGACTTTCCGCCTCCCCTACCAGAAGATGAGTATGTTTCGCTGGTCGCTACGCGTAGCGGCCGCGGACTCTGGGCGGTCACGGCGGGCGGCGCTGTGAAGACCCTGGGAAGCGCTCGCACTTTCGGTAACTTTGCCAGCACCGGCGGTGGAACGTGTTGTCGCGGTTTAGTCGCCCCGACGAGCGGCAAAGGCCTGTGGGGGTTCAGCGCCGATGGTCACATTCAAAGGCTAGGCAGGGTACCGGATCTCGGCGACCTTCCCGCTCCGCTGTCAGGAGACGGTTACACCTCGATGGTCGCCACCCCCAGCGGTCACGGCCTCTGGGCGGTCACTGAGGGCGGGCACGTGGGCACCGTGGGCGACGCGGTCTTCCTCGGTGATCTCAGCGATTCGGGCGCGTGCTTGAGTTGCGTCCCCTGAAAATGGTTGACTGTAGGTTTTCTGTGTCCCCAGGAGTATAGACACCCCGTCGCTGTTCTCGGACCGACGGGGGGCAGAGATAACTCACGGCTGGCACGTCGCACGCGCAAGGTTTGATCTCTGTTCCCAGCGGCGGCGGTGTAAGTAGACGGCAAGATCGCAGTAGGGCTAAACCGGCGTTGGCCAACGCCGTCCGACAGTCCTTGACGCCGCGCCGCGAAGTGTGGTCTGAGAGGGGCCATGGTCGCGCCCATGCGGCGATCGACACCCGACCGTCGCCCGGCCAACGAGCCGTCGACGGCGCAGCGCAGTGCCGCCGGCTTCGACGGAAGCTCACTACAAGCGCCCGCCATATCGCTCCCCAAAGGCGGCGGGGCCATCCGCGGGATCGGCGAAAAGTTCGCTGCCAATCCCGTCACGGGCACGGGCTCCATGTCCGTACCGCTTGCGACCAGCCCCGGGCGGTCGGGATTCGGTCCCCAGCTCTCGCTCTCCTACGACTCCGGATCAGGCAATGGTCCGTTTGGCTTCGGGTGGAGCCTTTCCCTTCCTGCCATCACTCGGAAGACGGACAAGGGGCTGCCGCAATATCGGGACGCCGAGGAGTCCGACGTCTGCGTCCTCTCGGGGGCTGAAGACCTGGTCCCGGTTCTTGAGCCGAACGGCACACGATTCAAGGACGACACGACCGCCCCGGGCTACGTAATCGACCGCTACCGCCCCCGCATCGAGGGCCTGTTCGCCCGCATCGAGCGCTGGACCAAGGTCGCAACCGGCGAGATCCACTGGCGATCGATCACCCGCGACAACGTCACCACGCTGTACGGGAAGGACAACAACTCCCGCATCTTCGATCCCGCGGACCCGTCTCCGGCCAATCCGACGCGCGTCTTCAGCTGGCTCATCTGCGAGAGCTACGACGACAAGGGCAACGCCATCGTCTACGGGTACGCAGCAGAGAACGCCGACAACGTAGATCGCGGCCAGGCCAATGAGCGCAACCGCGTGCGCACGGCCAACCGCCACCTGAAGCGCATCAGGTACGGCAACCGTGTCTCGCGCCTGATCCAGCCGGACCTGACCCAGGCGTCCTGGATGTTCGAAGTGGTCTTTGACTACGACGAGACCCACTACGAGGAGGTCGATCTCGACCCAGCCCGGCCTGAGGCCGAACAGCACCCGTTTGCCCGAGCGTCAGCGTCAGTGGGACGGTCTTGGGCGGTTCGCCCCGACCCGTTCTCCTCCCATCGCGCCGGGTTCGAGGTGCACACGTATCGCCGTTGCCGTCGCGTCCTGATGTTCCATCACATCCCCGACCTTCCCACGGGCGAGAAGGGCTACGACGGCCTGGTGCGGTCCACCGAGTTCGACTACGCCGACCTTGACTATGGACAGCCCGTCGCGATCGAAGACGAACTCGCCCATCAGGGCAGCACCCGCTTCGCGTCGTTTATTCGCGCTGTCACGCAGTCAGGCTACGTGCGGGACGACACCCAGCCGGTGGTCGTGCACAACGGCGTCCAATACGCCACGTACCTCAAGAAGTCGCTACCGCCGCTCGAGTTTGAGTACAGCAAGGCAGCCATCCAGGATCAGGTTCTCGAACTCGACGCTGCAAGCCTCGAGAACCTTCCCGCAGGTCTCGACGGCAAGACGTATCAGTGGGTCGACTTGGACGGCGAGGGCGTCTCCGGGATCCTGACGGAACAGGCGGGCTCCTGGTTCTACAAGCCGAACCTTGGGGATGGTGAGTTTGGACCACTGCAGACCGTGGTCTCCAAACCGTCGCTGGCAGCCTTGAGCAGCGGGCGCCAGCAACTCCTCGACCTGGCCGGCGATGGCCAACTCGACCTCGTGGATCTCGCCAGTCCCACTCCTGGCTTCTACGAACGCACCTACGACGAAGACTGGGAACCGTTCCGGGCATTCCGCCAGATGCCCAACATCCCATGGGACGAACCAAACCTCCGGTTCGTCGACCTGGACGGCGATGGTCACGCCGACGTCCTGATCACGGAGCAGGATGTCTTTACTTGGCACCCGTCCCTGGCGGAAGAGGGGTTTGGCCCGGCCCGAAGCGTCCGCCAACCCTTGGACGAGGAACGCGGCCCGCGGCTCGTCCTGGCGGACGGCACGCAGTCCATCTACCTCGCCGACATGTGCGGCGACGGCCTCACCGACCTCGTGCGCATCCGCAACGGCGAGGTCTGCTACTGGCCGAACCTGGGCTATGGTCGCTTCGGCGCCAAGGTCACCATGGACAACGCGCCATGGTTCGACAACCCCGATCAGTTCGACCAGCGCCGCGTCCGCCTAGCCGACATCGACGGCTCGGGCACCATCGACATCATCTACCTGGCCCGCGACGGCGTGCGTCTCTACTTCAACCAGTCGGGGAACCGATTGAGCGAAGCGCGCCGCCTGGCCCAGTTCCCGCGCGTCGACAACGTCTCCTCGGTCATGACGGCTGACCTTCTGGGCAACGGCACCGCCTGCCTGGTGTGGTCGTCTCCCCTGCCTGCCGATGCACGCCGGCCGCTGCGCTACGTCGATCTGATGGGCAGGACCAAGCCGCACCTTCTGATCAAGACGGTCAACAATCTCGGCGCGGAGACGCAAGTTCACTACGCGCCCTCGACCCGGTTCTACCTGGCGGACAAGCGCGACGGCTGGCCCTGGGTGACGCGCTTGCCTTTTCCCGTGCATGTCGTCGAGCGCGTCGTCACGCACGATCGCGTCAGTGGCAACCAGTTCGTCACCCGCTACGCCTACCACCACGGCTACTTCGACGGCATCGAGCGGGAGTTCCGCGGGTTCGGCATGGTGGAGCAGTGGGACACCGAGGAGTTCGCCGCGCTCCATGCCGGCGGCCAGGGGCCCGCCGGGACCAACATCGAGGCGTCCTCCCATGTTTCACGGGTTCTCACGAGGACCTGGTTCCATACCGGAGTCTATGACGAGACCGACGAGGTCAGTCAGCATTTCGCCGCCGAGTACTATGGCGCTCCTGAGAGGACCACCCCGAACTACGAAGCCAAGTTCGATGCGTTCTTCAAGACGTTGCTTCCGGACACCGTTCTCCCGTCCGACCTGAAAGTCGAGGAGGAGCGCGAAGCCTGCCGCGCCTTGAAGGGCTCGATGCTGCGCCAGGAGGTCTACGCCCTGGACGGCACCGACAAGGAGAAGCGCCCCTACACCGTCGCCGAGCAGAACCTCACGATCCGCGCGCTGCAGCCTCGAGGAGGCAATCGCCACGCCGTGTTCTTCACGCACGCGCGTGAAGCGATCAGCTACCACTACGAGCGCGAACCCGCTGACCCGCGCGTCGGCCATGCGCTGACGCTGGAGGTGGACAGCTACGGCAACGTCCTCAAGTCCGCTGCCATCGGCTACGGGCGACGTCAGCCGGATGTGGACCTGTCCCCGGCGGATCAGACGAAGCAGACCCAAATCCTCATCACCTACACAGAGAACGGCCTCACCAAGGATCACGACACTGGCAACGATGCAATTGACGAGGACAACGACTACCGCACCCCGCTGCCCTGCGAGTCGCGCACGTACGAGCTCACCGGGTTGACTCTGCCGGCCGGCAGCGACCGCTTCACCTTCGATGACGTCCTCGATGCCGGAACGACGGCGATCGCGCTCGACTACGAGAAGGACCCGACCGCCGGACGGCGCGAGAAGCGCCTGATCGAACACGTGCGCACCTACTACCGGCGCAACGACCTCACCGGCCCATTGCCGCTCGGCGAACTGCAGTCGCTGGCGTTACCCTTCGAGAGCTACAAGCTAGCCTTCACGCCGGGCTTGGTCGCGCAGGTGTACGGCGGTCGGGCCAGCGACGCCATGATTAAGGACGAAGGCCGCTATGTTCACACCGAGGGTGACGCCAACTGGTGGATTCCCTCCGGGCGGATCTTCTACTCCCCCGACCCGGCCGATACGCCGCCGCAGGAGCTGGCCTACGCCCGCCAGCACTTCTCCCTGCCGCACCGCTACCGCGATCCGTTCCACACCAATGCGGTGAGCACCGAGAGCTTCGTCACCTACGACCGCTACGACCTCCTGGTCTACGAGACGACCGATGCGCTGCGCAATCAGGTGACGGTCGGCGAGAGGCGGTGGGTTCTCCCCGATGGCACGGTGCTGCCCGAGACAAGGCGCAACGACTATCGCGTCCTGCAGCCGGTGCTGGTCATGGACCCCAACCGCAACTGTTCGGAGGTGCGTTTCGACGTCCTCGGGATGGTCGTCGGCACCGCGGTGATGGGGAAGCCGGAGGAGAACCCGAGACCCGGTGATCGGCTGACCGCCGCGTTCCAGGCCGACCTCACACAGGCCGAGGTCGACCAGTTCCTCGCGAATCCCAAGGGGCCGATGGCGGCCACGCTGCTCGACGACGCCACCACCCGCGTCGTCTATGACCTGAAGGCCTACTGGCGTGAGCCCGATCCGGCGAAGAAGCCACCCGCCGTCGCAGCGACGCTGGCCCGCGAGACACACGCCAGCGAACCCGTGCCCGCTGGCGGTCTGCGAATCCAGGCCAGCCTCTCCTACTCCGACGGCTTCGGCCGCGAGATCCAGAAGAAGATCCAGGCCGAGCCCGGACCCGTTCCCACGCGCGACGCCGCAGGCAAGATCATCGTGGGAGCGGATGGCCAGCCGGTCCCGACCCCGAACGACGTCAGCCCGCGCTGGGTGGGGAGCGGCTGGACGGTGTTCAACAACAAGGGCAAGCCCGTCCGCCAGTACGAGCCGTTCTTCACCGACACCCACCGCTTCGAGTTCGACGTCCGCATCGGCGTCAGCCCTGTGCTCTTCTACGACCCCGTCGAACGCGTGGTCGCGACGCTCCACCCCAACCACACCTGGGAGAAGGTGATCTTCGACCCGTGGCGGCAGGAAACCTGGGATGCCAACGACACCGTTCTGGTGGCCGACCCCAAGACCGACGCCGACGTGGGCGACTTCTTCGGCCGCCTGGCGAATACCGAATACCTGCCCACCTGGCATGCGTTGCGGACGGATCCAACCCTCGCCGTCGCGGCGACGCAGCGCTGGCCCGATCCCAAGACCCGCGATGCCGAGAAACGCGCGGCGGAGAAGGCGTCCGTTCATGCGGCGACACCCACTGTCGCCCACGCCGACTCGCTCGGCCGCACCTTCCTCACGGTCGCCCACAACAAGTTCAAGTACGGCGACACGCCCCCAGCCGCTCCGCCCGTCGAGGAGTTCCGTCGCACCCGCATCATCCTCGACATCGAAGGCAACCAGCGCGAAGTCGTCGACGCCAAGGACCGCGCCGTCATGCGTTACGACTACGACATGCTCGGCAACCGCGTCCATCAGGGGAGCATGGAGGCGGGCGAGCGCCGGATGCTGAACGACGCGGCCGGCAAGCCGCTCTACGCCTGGGACAGCCGCGACCACCGGTTCCGCACCGCCTACGACCCGCTGCGGCGGGCAACCGATTCCTTCCTGCGTGAAGGCGCGCGTGCGGAGATCGTCGTCGGGCGGAGCATCTATGGCGAGACCCGCCCGAACCCGGAGGCGAGCAACCTTCGCGGCAAGGTGGTCCAGCTCTTCGATCAGGCCGGGGTTGTCACCAGCGACGCGTACGACTTCAAAGGCAACCTGCTGCGCAGCCAGCGCCAGCTGGCCCAGTCGTACAAGACCACGCTGGACTGGTCTGGCGCCGTGCCGCTGCAAGCCGAGACCTACAACAGCCGCACACGATACGACGCACTCAACCGCCCGACCCAGTTGATCGCGCCGCACAGCGACCAGCCTGGCACGAAAGTCAACGTCATTCAGCCGAGCTACAACGAGGCCAACCTGCTGGAGCAGGTGAACGCGTGGCTCAACCAGAACGCCGAGCCTGCGGGCTGGCTCGATCCGGTCACCGCGAACCTGCATGCGGTGACGGATATCGACTACGACGCCAAGGGCCAGAGAACCCGCATCGACCATCGCACGCAAGACGGGAAGGTCATCAGGACGAGCTACGCCTACGACCGAGAGACCTTCCGCCTGACGCACCTCTACACGCGGCGGGGAGTGGACCCTCTAACGGCACAAGGGGCGTCGTTCACCGACGACTGTGACAACCCCCAGCCCCCGCCGCCGACCATTGCGGCGCCCGAGAATCCGCCGCAGGGCAAGTCGTGCGGCTTGCAGAACCTGCACTACACCTACGACCCGGCAGGCAATATCACCCAAATCCGCGACGACGCCCAGCAGACCATCTACTTCAAGAACAAGCGCGTCGACCCGAGCGCGGAATACACCTACGATGCTGTCTACCGGCTGATCGAGGCCACCGGCCGCGAGCACCTGGGACAGGTCGGCGGACCGCCGGTTCCGCACTCCTACAACGACGCGCCGCGCGTCGGTGTACTACATCCGGGAGACGGCAATGCCATGGGGCGCTACCTGGAGCGCTACGTCTACGACGCCGTTGGCAACTTCCTCTCGATGCAGCACCGCGGCACCGATCCGGCGAACCCCGGTTGGAGTTGCGCCTACGCCTACAACGAACAGAGCCCTCTCGAGCCCGGGAAGCAGAGCAACCGTCTGACTAGCACGACGATCGGCGGGACCACCGAGACTTACAGCACCTTAGGCGACGGCTACGACGCCCACGGCAACATGCTGCGCATGCCGCACCTGCAAGTCATGCAGTGGGACTTCAAGGACCAACTGCAGATGACGCAGCGTCAGGCGGTGAACGCCGCAGACGCAGACGGCATGCAGCACCAGGGCGAGCGCACCTGGTACGTCTACGACTCCCCCGGACAGCGCGTGCGCAAGGTCACCGAAGTGGCCGCTGGCCAGGTCAAGGACGAGCGCATCTACCTCGGCGGTCTCGAGATCTACCGTAAGAACGGAGCAAATCCGCTGATTCGCGAGACGCTGCACATCATGGATGACAAGCAACGCATCGCTCTGGTGGAGACCCGCACCCAGGGCAACGACCCTGCGCCGCCGCAACTCATCCGCTATCAGTTCGGCAACCACCTCGGCTCGGCCAGCTTGGAGTTGGACGATCAGGGGCAGATTATTTCGTACGAGGAGTACACGCCATACGGCAGCACGTCGTACCAGGCGGTGCGCAGCCAGACCGAGACGCCGAAGCGCTACCGGTATACAAGGCAAGAACGTGATGAGGAGAGCGGTCTGTATTACCACGGGGCACGGTATTACGCGCCGTGGCTGGGGCGGTGGTCCGGCGCCGATCCGATTGGGATCGGAGACGGAATAAACGTCTTCGCGTACACGAGAAACAACCCCATCACCCGTCTCGATGTGTCCGGCATGGATACGCTGACCACTACCACCACGGATAACTTTCGCGAGTTACTACGAGCATCTATCGAAGAACAGGGAAACATGTCCCTCACGGAGAAACGGTTCAGCGAGCTGGCCCCGGGTTACATGAAATCCTTCGAAGAGTCCGATCGCTCCCTTTGGCGTGTTCGGGATCCCATAATCGAATCGTTCAAGGAACGAGTGGATTTCTTTGGTAGAAGGAGCGTGAAGCTGGAGGGCTTCATCCCCCCCGGGTGGGAACAATCCGGGGGGGATGAAGCGGCCTGCTTCGCACTGGCTTGCAGTGGAGCCAACATGACGACCAAGGCCGGTGAAACCGCCACCGGCGGCGGAGGCGTGATTCTGTACGAGGCAGTCGCACGAAGAATAAAAACAGATAAAACGGCGAGCGACCTGGCGCTCAGCCAGATAAGGCGTCACGTTGATACTGGACGCGCTGTGGTGGCCGGTGTCAATGAGCCGAGCACGGCTGGTGCCGTTGATACGAAGAAACAGCCAGTGACGGATCACTTCGTCGCCATCTACGGCTACGAAACCGACATACGCGGGAATATCACGGCGCTGTTTGCCAAGGACAATGCCGTGTCGGGAACTGCCGAGGTCAAATTCATTGTCAATCTGAACGGCTCAATAACGAAGCCGGTCGAGGAAAGACCTGAGGGAGAGTCGTATATCAATCAGGAATACCAGTTGTCGGAGGTGAGATTCAATACGTCGCTTCCGTATACGGGTGATCTCAAACCGACTAATGACGACAAGAAGGTCATGTATTGGCCGCAGAAGAAAGACGAAATAGTGAAGGAGAAATAGGGGAATAGGGGATAGAGCAATTAGGGGACAGACCACAACTATGCAACTCAAACTCTTCACCGACCTGATTGACGGCCTCGGCAAAGTGGCTGGCGGGCTGAAGGCCATCGTCAACCTGCCCAAAGCGGAACGGGAGACGATGCGCCAGACGCTGGACGAGACCTATCGCCTGATCGACACGACGCTCAACATGGTGATCATCCGGCTGGGCGACCTCCTGCTGCTCGCTGCCGCCGACGACTTCCTGCGCGAGGCCGCCCGGCTGGACAACTACAACGAGTGGATGCAGGCGGAGCGCGAGTTCCGGCTGTGCCATAGGCAAGGATCAGAACCATGACTGAGCACAATCTCTTCTACTACCCCTACGCATCCTTCACGAACGCGCAACTTCCGCTGCTGAAGGTTGCGGCGCTGTACTTCGACAAGCTGGTCATCCTCGATCCGGTCGGCGCGAGCTGGGACACCGTCGGCGCAGACCATGTCGCCCGCGAGGCCGTGAAGCGGCTGCGAGACAAGCTGATGTTGACGGTGAGTCCCAGTGCTGGACGACGAGCGCGGCAACGCTATTGGTCGACAGAGGCACACAAGGCGATCGAGGATCAGAGGAGGAGTACCCGCAGCCCATCGTGTGGTCGGCAAGAAAACGGAACCGCGATTCGGAGGGGCCGGAACCGGCGCGGGGATCAGCCGCGCTCGAGCAACAGCTCATTGGAGGGCCAGGACCATGCTAGAACACTCCATCTTCTACTACCCCTATGCGTCGGTGACCGAGGAGCAGTCGCTCCTCCTCAAGGCGGCCGCGTTGTGGTTCGACAAGCTCTACATCTTGGACCCTACCAAGGCGACTTGGGGGCGGATCGGCATCGGCGCAATGGAGCACGATGTCCGGCTGCTGGAGCAGGAGCAGATCCTGCAGCGAATCGCTCCGGAAGAAGTCCTGCACAAGTATGAATTAACGATAACTGCTGCCATTCGACGCGATCTCGCCGACCCGGAGTTCGTGAAGCTGTGCGCCGACAAGGGCGGAGGGAGTTGGACACTGGCGCTGGCCAAGGTGCCGCAGGCGCTGCGTGGCGATCCTGCCTTCCGGCCGCTCGACGAGTCGATGAAGCACGTCCTGACCAGCGGCTATAGGGAACTCTACGACGAGTATCGTGAGTCGGCCGGCGGCGTGGTCGAATACCGATACGCCGATTATCCCTTCCCTGTGGGTGAGGCGATCATGCTGAATCATGCCTTGGTCGGAAGCCTGCTCCACACCGAGGCGATCCCGATCACCGACGATGCGCTTCACAGCCGCATTCTCAGTTACAAGCTGCAGCAGGCTGCGCAGATCCCGGCGATTCGCGACGTGCTGGAGAGTCGAGGGGCACAACAGGCGTTCGCTCAGGCTCGGCTGGCCGCGCAGGCGCTGACCGACGTGCAACTGGAAGCCATCCCGCCCGAGATGACCGTGGAGCAAATCCTCGAATACCGGCGCAAGCACGTGGCCGATTTGCAGCCGGCGCGGGAGAAGCTTGCGTGGATGGCACGCGAAATCGTCCATCGACCCTGGACGAGGGAGTTCGAAGACGAGGTCCATCACAAAGTGATTCCGGCATTGAACGAAGCGCTCCAACCGGTACGGCGTTCCTGGTCCTCGTGGCTCAAGCCGCTCGGTCTCGTTTTGGGAGGAGCGGCAGTGGTCCTGGGGATCTTCCCGGATCCGACTCCGGTAGCTGTCGGAGTTGCAGCGCTGACCGCTGCCAAGGATGTCGGAATCGACGGCTTGGAGCTGTATCAGAACTGGAAGCAGGGCAGGACGCAGAACGGGCTTCACTACTTGCTGCGGCTCAAATGATCGAAGACGTAGATGTTGTCACGCCAAGCCGTTGATGGTGCCGGCGCGCGCCAGGGGCTGGGGCTTACGTGACCGAGATCGAGGGAAATTATGCCGAACCGCGACCGTGAGCTGAGGACCCAACCGCCATCGGACGAACCTTTCGTGGTCCGGGGTCGCGTGAAGGCCGCCAGTGGCGAGCCGCTGGCCGACGGTATTGTCCGCGCCTTCGACTGCGACCTACGCCACGAAGAGCAGCTGGGCGAGACCATCACCGACGGCGCGGGCCGCTACGAAATCCGCTACGGCGCCGAACAGTTCCGCCGCGTCGAAAAGTCCAGCGCCGACCTCGTCGTCCGCGCCCTCGATGCGCGGGGACGCGAGCTGGCCGCGTCTCCCATCCTCTTTAACGCCGGACCGGTAACGACCGTCGACTTGGTCGTAGGCATACAGGGCCGTGGATCATCGGAGTACGAACGTCTGGTCGCCGAGGTGGCGCCGCTGCTCGACGGAGTCGCTCTGCACGAGCTAACCGATCAGGACCTCGACTTCCTCGCCGGCGACACAGGATTGGACCGCAAGAAGTTCGCGTGGCTGAGGGAAAGCGCCAAGCTCGAGCGCGGGACCCAACGGGCGTCGGAGGAAACGCGCGCGAGGACCGATGTAACCGATGACGTGGGTGTGGAGTCCCCCCTCTCGGCCGACGTCTTTTACGCATGGCTCACCCAAGGTTTGCCATCTGATGCCTGGGCATTGTGGTCACGCCCGGCGGACGCGTTGACGACAGCCCTGCGGAGCGCCATCGACCGAAACATCGTGCCGGCGCGGCTGCGCGATCGACTGGAAATAATCGAGGAGGAAATCCAGCGCCGAACGGTGGCGGCGGTGCTGCAGTCCGCCCCGAAGGACAACCCCCCGAGCCTCGGTGACTTACTTGGGACGATGCCTCGCCCGCTCGCAAGCGGCGCACAGGTGGAGGTCGCGAGAGCGGTTAGCGAGACTTGGGCGGGCGACGACGAACTCTTGAGGCGTCTGCAGGACGCTGGGCTCGACCCGAAGCAGGTGACAGACGTGCACCGGACGTTGCGGTTGGCTGAGCTGACGATGGGAAACCTGGCGCTTGTGAAGAGCCTGCAGAAGAAAACGCAGGGTGACGAAGACGTGTCGCTGGGGTCGCTCGCGACGCTCGAGCGCGATCAGTGGCTGGACCTTGCTTTCGAGCACGGCGCACCACGCGGCGTGCAGCTTACAGGCGAAGCGTATGCAAGACGCCTCGAGGAGCAGGTGGAGGCGCTTCATCCTACCGCTGTGCTGGAGAGACGCCTCCGCGACGGCTCGCTCTACATCGAGTCGCCCGGCTTTTCGGAGGTCGGCACCTTCCTGCACAGAAACCCCGACTTCGATATCGCCTCCAGCAACATTGAAACATTTGCGCCTCGGGCGCGCTTCGACAGCAACCGGGACGCGGTCGTCGACGCTTTGCGCAAGCTCCAGCGGATCAAGAGTCTCTCCGCGACTTGGGACGAGGCCGGAGTGCTAATCGACGCCGGGCTGGGCTCCGCACTCGACGTGGCCCACCTCGGTCCGGATCGGCTGCGGAAGGTCGTTGACGGTGGCATCGAGCCGGAGCGAGCCGACGTCATCTTCAAGCACGCCAAGGCTGCGCACGACACAGGGATCGCTCTGATGGTTCACGCTCTGCCCCGCTTTTCACCCGACGGCACGGCGGTGCTCAAACCAAAGGACGATGCGCCTGACCTCTCGACCCTGCGTGACTACCCAACACTGCAGGGCCTCTTCGGCTCGCTCGACTACTGTGTGTGCCGGCACTGCCGTTCGGTCCTCAGCCCGGCGGCGTACTTCGTCGACCTTCTCGAGTTTCTCAAACGGAGCCCGGGAGCCCTCGGCGCTTTGCTGGCGCGCCGTCCTGACTTGGTGGACCTCGAGCTGTCATGCGAGAACACCGAGACGAAGCTGCCGTTGATGGATCTGGCACTCGAAGTGCTCGAGAACGCGGTCGCACTTCCCCTTACCGTGGAGCTACCAGATGGATTGGACGGCGCAGCGGCGCTGCTGCAGAACCCACTCCCGGCAGCAATCACTACCGTTCTGCAGAGGACGACGCTCGATCTCGGGGAGCGCCTGAAGGCCGAGAAGGAGCCGCGCCAGTTGCTCATCGGCACCATGACGCAATGGACCGTCACGGATCGCCACCGGCGCTGGACACTGCACCACTTCGCGAGAGGTTTCTACGCGCACCGCCCCTCCCCGCTGCCGTCGCGCAAGATGGCCCTTGAAGGCATCGACGTGGAAGCGTTCATCAAAGCGCTCGACGAGGGGCGGGTAATTAACGACGCCAAGCATCAGTTCGAAGCGCTGCTCGCTCCGCCTGCCGGAGAGGGCCGCAGGCTGCGCCCCTCCTATCAAGTCGAGCGGCTTGAAGCGGGAAGGCGGTGGAAGGTTACCTACACCCTCTCCGCCGTCGCGGTAGTGACCGGGAACGACAGGGTTGGCAGACTCGAGCTGCAGACTGTGACCGGCGATCGGATCGTCGAGCCCAAAGAGTACTCGCTTGCTGGGATTACAGCCACGGAGCGGGCGCTGGAGAAGCACGCCATCGGCGGCGTCCTCGCGGGGCATCTGCCGCTGAACCGCCCCTATGTCATCAAGGACCTGGAGCCTGCCCGTGGTCGATGGATGATCGAAATTCCTCCCCAAGAGCTGGAGCTCCAGTATGTTTCT
Source organism: uncultured Binatia bacterium (SeqCode) (assembly GCA_964498075.1). GTDB lineage: Bacteria > Desulfobacterota > Binatia > HRBIN30 > HRBIN30 > CAZCGA01. Next base: position 24,852 of record CAZCGA010000035.1, read on the forward strand.
GAGCGCCTTGAGGTCGCCGCCCTCGCGTATCAGAGCTCGAATCAGATCGAGGAGGATCTGCAAGCAAGCCCTGAGAACCGAAACCCCGCGGCGTACGATCAGCTGCGCGCCGCCACGTTCCCGTGGTCGCTCCCTTTTCACCTGCCGCTCGCAGAGCTCCGCGCGTTCCTAAACCGTGCGGGAACCTCGCGCTTGCAACTGATGGACCTGTGCAAGCCCTCGGAGCGGCTGCGTGACGACGCGATTGCGCGCGAGGTGCTTGGGCTCTCGGAAGAGGAGGCACGTCTCATCACGGAACCTCCCGACCGGGCGAAGATCTGGGGACTCCGACTCGACGGCAACAACCGGGCGACCATTCGCGATGCTTCGGTCGACGAGGAGGTGACCGACGAGCCGTTGAGATTGCTGTCACGCGTGTCGATTCTCATGCAGCAGGCGCGCTTGAGCTACGCGGAGCTGCTCGACGTTCTCGAGACCAGGTACGTAAGCCCGGCCGATGCGCAGGCCGTCACCATCGAGCCGCTCGATGAGTGCCAGCCGAGCAAGATGCGGCTGATCAATCCCACTGCCGAGCACCTGGATCGCATTCACGGCTTCGTTCGGCTGTGGCGGAAGCTGGGGTGGCAGGTACATGAGGTCGACATCGCGCTGGCAGCTGTGCGGCCCCTGGCAGCGAACGCTGACGAAGTGCTTCGGTGTCTCTCGCATCTCAAACGGCTGCGAGAGCGTCTGGGCCTGCCCATCGATGTTCTCGCCAGCTGGTGGGGCCGATTGGGGACGCACATCTACCATGCTCACACCAAGGAAGGACAGCCGGAGATCGTTCCCCTCTATGATCGCGTCTTCTTCAATCCACTCGTTCAGCAGCCGCCCGACCCGGATCTCCGGCTCAATGCCGATCGCACGCAACTCGTTCCCAGTGCCGCCGGCAAGAAGATCAGCGAAAAAGCGCCGCTGATCGCGGCTGCCCTCGGCATCCGTCAGGATGACCTCGCCCAACTGGTCGCCCCCGGCCGCGTCCCCGACGAGCTCACCTTCGAGAACTTGTCGCGGCTCTTTAGGATCGCCAAGCTGTCAGCGGCGCTCAACCTTTCGGTGCGGGAGTTTGCGGGCCTGCGACACCTCAGGGACCTCACCCCCTTTGCGAACCCGGCAGCGGCGATCGAATTCTGCGACGCGGCGGCCCTCATCCGAGATTCACACTTCACGATCGAAGAGCTGCTTTACCTTCTCCGGCATGAGGTCCTGCCCGGCTCTCCGGTAGCGTTGTCGGACAAGCGTGCGACCGAGATGCTGGCGCCAATCCGGGCGGCACTCTACGCCAAATGGCGAGAAGCGGGCACCGACATTCGCTACGAGGACTTGGTAGCCCGACTGGCCAATGTCGCAGTGGTTCACGTCGCGGAGCTATTCAGCGTAAGCCGCGAGACGGCGCACCTGCTGCTACGCAGCTACCTTCGCCACCCAGGCGATGCGGCGAAGTACGCGGCCGACGTTCTCATCGATGCTGACTTTGTCAAAGGCAACGAGCCTGATCCAGCCAAGAAAGCCGAGCGCGACCCAGCCAAAATACCACTGACCAGCGCAAAGTTCCCGAAGCAATTCGAAGTCATCTATCGCTTGCACAAGGTCGGGATGCTGTGCTCGCGACTCGAAATCGGTGCGATTGAGCTCGCATGGCTCGCCGCTGCCGGACACGCACCCGATGCCATGGCGGCCTTGGACCTCGATGCCCTGCCGGTCGATCAGGTAGTCGGCGCGAACGATCTGTTCGAGGGCTGGCGGCGACTTGTCGTGCTCCTCCGGATCCGCGGTCGCGCGCCCGGTGCTGGTGCAATGCTCACGAACTACGTTGCCGCCGTGACCCAAGCAAACCTGCCCGCCGCCCAGGCCGTGCTTGCCGACGCGCTTTCGTTGTCCGCCGACACCATCGCGCGCGCCGCGCAGACCCTCGGCATCAACATCTCTGACGACTACCGTAATCCGCTCCGCCTTTCGGACCTGCTCGACCTGCTCATCACAGCGAAGCGGCTCGGGGCCACCGTCGAGCAAGTGACCGCACTGACCCGCCCCTCCCCCACATTCGAGGATGCTGCGGTGGCACGCGAGCTTCTACGCGCCAGGTACGGGGCGGAGCACTGGCGCGAGCTGCTCAGGCCCGTCTCCGACATGCTCCGGCGCCAACAGCAGGACGCGCTCGTAGACTACCTGGTGGCCCGTGATCGGCTGCGCGATGCCAACGACCTCTATGAACACTACCTGATCGACGTGCAGATGGCGCCCTGCATGCTGACCACCCGGCTCCTCCAGGGCATCGGTGCCGTCCAACTCTTCGTGCAACGCTGTCTGTTGAACCTGGAAGAGAAGTTCGGCGTATCACCCGACGCCATCGACCGTACGCTTTGGGAATGGATGAAGAGCTATCGGGTGTGGGAGGCAAACCGCAAGGTCTTCCTCTATCCGGAGAACTGGCTCTCGCCCGAGCTACGCGACGACGAAACGCAGCTCTTCGGTGAGCTGAAGGGTGCGCTGAGCCAGAATGAGCCGACCCACGAGCACGCGAAAGACGCGCTGCTGACCTATCTGGACCAGCTCAACGAGGTGGCGCAGATCATGGTGCTCGGCATGTACGAGGACGTGCACGACGCCCAGGGCGCCGCGGGGGACGTACTCCGCACCCTGTATGTCGTCGGGCGCTCGCCGAACCAGCCGTATCGCTACTTCTGGCGAAAGTGTGACTCCTTCGGCGACGCTCGGATGCAGTGGAGTGGGTGGGAGCGCGTCGACCTGGATATCTCCGGCGATCACGTCATGCCCTTCGTGTTCGAAGGAGATCTCCACATCGCGTCGCCGATCATCAGCAAGGGGCGGAAGGACGAGAACACCGAGCGGTGGGAGGTGAAGCTTGCCTGGGCGCGCCGGACAACGCGTGGGTGGAGTCAGAAGAAGGTGAGCCGCGACGCTGACGTTCTGTACGCCGACGTCCTTCCAGGAAAGGACGAGCACGCTAGCTTCACGTTTCGGGTCGAGTCGAGCCGTGTGCCCATAGCGCTGCCGGTAACCGAGGACGGGAACGGACGCGATCTCACGATACCGGCTGAACAGGTCAGGATTCACTGCTACGCGGCCCAAAATCCACAGACGTCCAGCAGGATCGTCTTACGCGGCGACTCCAAACTAAATTCGCCCTACCCGTTTGCGTACCTGACGGTGGCCGTAGATGCTTTGGTCGAGTTCGGTGCAAAGGGGTCGTACGACTACGCACGCGGGGCCAAGGTAGAGCTCGTCGTTAATGCGATGGCCCCGGGCGGCCTGCGTGTTGAGGGGACGGTCCCGATGTTCCCGACTAACAACGCCGGTAGATCGGTCTATACCTTCACCGCTCAGAACGCCGAACAGGCTGCCTATCTCAAGGGCCTCACGTACGGAGTGCGGGTCACGTACCCTCCCGACGACCCGAGTAGGGAGCAGTATCGAGAAACGTCCTTGGATGCCAACAATCCGGGATGTCTTTGGTGCCCCGAGTTTGTGTTCGCGCCCGCACACGGCGATGCGCCGCCGGCGGCGGCGGTGGATCCTGAGCGTCCGGTCGATATGTCGCCGCTCGCTGACTTTGTTCTGTCGTCGCACGCCGATGCGACGCTGGTCGTTGCCGCGGCGCGCCCCATCGAGTCCGTCGACGGCGCGTTCGCTTATGGCAACGGCTACCGGGAGGAAGCGAACCGCAACGAGCCCGCGCCACTAAGGCTGGGAAGCGCCGCCGATCTGCTTGCGCCGACCGTGTTCACGCAGACGCCGGGACGGTTCTTCATCGCACCCGCTACGCCGAGCGATTCGGCGAACAACTTCACCGGCCGCCTCTGGCACTACCGCGATGAGGTCGGGAGGTACTACCTCCACGTTTCGGCCAGCGCCGAGGTCTCTCGGCGTTTGCGCCTTGCCGATGGCCATCCGCAACTCGACGTCTCAAGGCCTTCGGGCGCGGCGGGCTTGCCGTCGCTTTACGCAGGTCATGTGCAGCCGAGCCCTCAGTGGACCGTGATCACGGACGGCCATCCATACGCGGGCCTGTTCAGGTCCGTAGCCGGTGCTGACCTGGCATCTCTCTACTCGTCTCGTTCGTTGCAAACGGCCAACGACCAAGGCGGTCACTTCGCCCTGCACGCCCCCACCCGTGCCCCACGATCTGAGTCGCTCAAGGAGGAGCGCGTTAGCTTCGACCTACGCTCCCCATATGCGATCTACAACTGGGAGGTGTTTCTGCACGCGCCGTTGCTTCTGGCGGAACACCTGTCCAAGGAGCAACGCTTCGAGGACGCACAGCGCTGGCTACACTTCGTGTTCGATCCGACGACGAACGAGCACGAGCCGGGTGTGGCGCGATTCTGGCGTTTCGTGCCGTTCCGGTCCCCCAACGCCGGGCCACCTATCAAGACACTGCTCGAGTGGTTGGCGAATCCACACGTCGACACGCCAGAGAAGGCTGCCCTTCGTAATCAGATCGAGTCATGGAAGCGCCAGCCGTTCCGCCCGCACGCGATCGCCCGCCTACGGCCAAGTGCCTATCGGTGGCGGGTCCTGTTCAACTATCTCGATAACCTCATCGCCTGGGGCGATCAGCTCTTCCGGCGCGGCACGCGCGAGTCGCTCAACGATGCGACGCAGCTCTACGTGCTTGCTAAGCACATTCTCGGGCCGCGTCCACGCCCGGTTCCGCCGCGGCGGCAAGCGCCGCCGCTCACCTACCGTGCGCTCGCCGGCTCCTGGGACGACTTCGCGAATGCGTGGTACGCGTTCACCGACAATCCGCTGGTCAAGGCCTGGCTGGAGCATATGGAGTGGCTCCGAGAGCACGGCGGCGTCGGACCGCAGAGCGGCGACCACGGCGACACCCGTTTGCTCGCGTCGATCGGCACACTCTACTTCTGCGTCCCCCACAATGAGAAGCTGCTTGAATACTGGAACCGCGTGGAGGACCGCCTCTTCAAGATCCGCCACTGCCGCGACATCGACGGGGTAGAGCGCGAGCTTCCACTGTACGAGCCGCCGATCGATCCCGAGCTCCTCATCCGGGCCACCGCCGCCGGTGTGGACATCCAGACGGTCCTCGACGATCGAGACGCGCCCCTCCCGCACTACCGCTTCAACCTGCTCGTCCAACAAGCTGCCAGCGTGTGCGCGGAGCTCAAGTCGCTTGGCGCTGCGATTCTCACAGCGATGGAGAAGCGGGACGCGGAGCAGTTAGCAATGCTCCGGTCGAGTCAGGAAGTGGAGTTGCTCAAACTCGTGCGCGAGGTCCGAAAGCAGCAGCTCGAGGAGGCGCGCAAGAACCTGGATGCACTGAGAGCAAGCCGACAACTCGCCGCCGATCGTTACCACCAGTACCAGCGCCTGCTCGGAAGGACGCAGACAATCATTCCGCCAGAAGGCGAAGCGGCGTCGCTGGAAACCCTCAGCCTTCGCCTCGCACCTGCGGAAGACCAACAACAGACGTTGGCGCTCACGCATAGCGAGAGCGACCAGCTGGATCGGCTCATCGAAGCCCAGATGTTCTCTTTATTCTCGGGAATCTCCAGCACCTTGGCTGGGGCGGCGTTCATCGTGGGTGCTATTTATGATGAACCCAGTGGCTCGGTATCGAGGAAATCGCAGGGCATTGGCCATTTCTTCAACACCGCGGCCAGCGCCCTAAACGCGGCTTCGGGCTACGCGAGCGGTTTCGCTACCCGGGACGCCCTCTTTGCCGGCTACGAGCGGCGGCGCGACGAGTGGGCTTTCCAGAGCAACCTTGCCGCGAGGGAACTGCAGCAGATTGACAAGCAGATCATCGCCGCTGAATTGCGGGTCGCGATCGCCCAGCGCGAGCTGGAAAACCACGACCGCCAAACCGAACAGGCGCGCACCGTCGACGACTTCATGCGGGAGAAGTACACCAACCAGGCGCTGTACTCCTGGATGGTCGGCCAGCTCTCTGACGTATACTTCCGGACCTACCAACTCGCGTACGACGTCGCCAAGCGAGCCGAAAGGGCATTCCGCTTCGAGATCGGCCTTCGGGACGCCGAGTCCGACTTCATCCGCTTCGGCTATTGGAACAGTCTACGCAGTGGGCTCCTCGCGGGGGACCGTCTGTCGCATGATCTCAAGCGGATGGAGCTGGCCTACCTCGACCGCAACGAGCGCGAGTACGAGATCACCAAGCACGTCTCTCTCGTGCTTCATGCCCCAATGGAACTGGTGCGCTTGAAGGCTAACGGCAAGTGCACCGTGAGCCTACCCGAGGCGCTCTTCGACATGGATTACCCCGGCCACTACATGCGGCGTATCAAGAGCGTCGCGCTCACCATCCCCTGCGTGACGGGTCCCTACACGAGCGTCAACTGCGCGCTGACACTTGAGAAGAACCGCGTCCGCACCACCAATGAGCTCCAAGCGCTCCCGTACGAGGAACAGGCCGACGATAAGCGCTTTATGCATGACTTCCTCCGGAAGCCACAATCCATTGCCACAAGCCACGCCCAGAACGACCGGGGGACTTTCGAGCTGAACTTCCGCGACGAACGATACCTACCGTTCGAGGGAGCCGGCGTCATATCCGACTGGACGATCAAACTGCCGAAGGAGTGCAACGCCTTCGATCTCGACACCATCGCCGACGTCATTCTCCGCATCGATTATACGGCGAAGGGGGCCGATGGACTACGAGACGAGGCCCTCAAGGCCGCGCAAGCCGTCGCATTCCCAGCGCAGGCGAGCTTGCGGAGAATGTTCAGCCTACGGCACGAGTTCGCCACGGAGTGGAACCGCTTCCTCTCTCCACCGGCGGCTGCAGGCAAGCACTCGATCGAGATCGACCTCGGGCCGGAACGATTCCCGTACCAACTCCGTGGCAGGAGCCTCACCATTGAAGAGGTCGACCTATACTTGAAGTTCCGGGACGATACGGTAACCGTCAACGGGCAGATCAAGACATTCTGGGAGCTTTTCGACAACAGCGAGATCGAGGTAAGCCTCGCGCCGCCCGTGGTGATCGCGGTGGGTGCGGTAGCTGCTGACGGAGAGATCAAGCGCGACCCCAACCTCCCCGGACTGCCACACGGCGTCGTGAAGGCAAAGGGCGTAGTGACGTCGCTCGGGAAGTGGCGACTCGAGATCGATGGCCAGAAGCTTGCAGCGGCCGACCTGCACGCCGCCCTGCGCAACCGCGTCACCGCCAACGGGATTACGTGCCATTACCTGAAGCCCGAGGTTATCGAGGACCTCATTCTGATCTGCCACTACGCCGCCCAATAACCAGTTGCAGGCAACGGAGGGGCAGCTGGGATAATGGCGAAGTGTCCATGAACCGGGAGGAGCGAACCAGATGTCAGTCCCGATGACGATTGCACGACCGGGTATCCACCATGTGTTTGATGACTTGAAGAATCTTGACCTAGTACTGGGAGTCAAGAACACAGTGCACGGGATGAGAGACACAGAAGGCCCGAGAGATCTCTCATCCGTCAACGCCCACGGCCGCTTCTCTCTCGTCCTCCAGGATTGGGGGGCGACCGGCCGTGAGACGTTGGTCGCGTACGTCCTGCCCGGACACCTCGCTCCGACCGGGGAGCCCAGTGTCCATGTCCACGTGGATTGGAACAGTGCTCGGTTCCTCCGGGTCGAGGACTTTCGGTTGCCGCTGATTGGGACCGATGTCCGGATAGCCTTTGTCACTGATTCCCCCGGTGGCGACGTCTTGCTTGGGTTCTACGCAAGGAAAGACACGCCGACATTTCAGAGGTTCATCAAGAACTGGCAGATGGGCGACTCGCTCCTACCGTAAAACATCGTGACGCCGGAGCTGCGGCCTCGCGGCGGTGATTGGCGACGCGGCAAAGGGCGATGTTCACTCGGCCGCCAAACATTCATAGCCAGCTCCAGACAGGAAACCGGAATGGGGCTGTGGGGGTTCAGCGCGGACGGCTACGTGCAGAGCTTGGGCAGGGCTCGCAACTTCCGTGACTTTGCAAGCGAGGATCCCGAGATTTTCCTGATCCGAGGATTCGTTGCCGCCCGAGACGGAACGGGACTCTGGGCAGTGACCAGTGACGGTCACGTGAACACCCTTGGAAGGGTCCGCGACTTCGGTGACTTCCCCGGGGGTGGAACCTGCTGCTCAGGACTGGTCGCCCCAACGAACGGCGAGGGCCTGTGGAGGTTCAGCGCCAACGGCCACGTGCAGAGCCTCGGCAGCGCACCAGACCGGGCGACCTTCCCGCTCCGCTGTCGGGAGACGGCTACACCTCGATGGTCGCCACACGGAGCGGCCACGGCCTCTGGACGGTCACAGAAGGAGGGCACGTGGGCACTTTGGGCGACGCGGTATTCCTCGGTGACCTGAGTGACTCGGGTGTCTGCCTAAGCTGTGTCCCCTAGGAATGGCTGTCAACGAGCGCCGCGCCGACTTCGTGCGCCTGATGCGTGAGCTGCGTCCTTACTTACCCGCGAACGTCCCCACGAACGTTGATCTTCTATGCGTGGCTCGGAGGTCTGTTTGCGAAGACGCTGTTGGACCTGTTGCTGGAGCTCACGAAGAAGATCTTTCGGGTGTAGCCCGCGGAGGGCTTGCCGCCCATCCAGCCATTCTTCCGTTCAGCTCTGGAGCCCGGCCGCCGCGTCCTCTGCTCTGTTTGATCGTGCGCGAGATTACGGGCTGCATGAAGACGAAGCGGCGCATGGAGTAGAAGGCCCATCGTGCCGCGGTCGGCCCGCGAAAAAACGGCCCGCGAAAAAATCAGGGCTCACGTGACGGCTTGACAACCTGCCCGACCCGGCACTAGTAGGGCAGTCGGTCGGACCCGTTCGATTAACGGTGGGGACAGGGTCACATGAGAACGGTTCATTGGCTGGTCGCCGCAGCCACGCTCGCCTGGATCGCAAGCCGATCTCCGTGGGGGTGTGCTGCTCCGGCGGCGGCGCTTCTAACCCCGAGAGCCTCCGATACACCGACACGGACGGTCGCTGCCACCCGAACGCCCACGCCAACGCGAACCCGCCCGCCGACCCCCACACCGACACCGACGCGCCGGCGCGGCGACGCTCCTCCCATCCTCGGCTGTTGCGACTCGTTCAGCGGAGGCGGGTGCGTCTCGCCGATCACCGAGAGGGCGTGCAAGGAACGTGGCGGCACATTCGTCGCCGACGCGGAGTGCGACGTCCGCAGCGGACGATGCAACACGCGCAAACCCACCCCCACCAGCACGACGACACGCTCACCCACGCCGACACGTACGGGCCCCCGAGAGAGTGCGTGCTGTGAAATCGAAACAGAGCTGGTAGCGCTGTGTCTGACCGGGACGAAACCAATGAACTGCCCCGGCGTGCTCGTCCCCGGCGGCACATGCGACGAGTCCGGTCAGCGTTGTATCCGTCCCACAGCCACCCCGACTCCGACGCCGCCGTGACGGCCAATCCGGGCGGCTGCGGAGCTCTATCTCGGACACCCAGGGCTACGGCAAAGTCGTTGGCGGAGGGTGGCGGCAGCGATTACACCAAGCTGCCCCTCGATACACGGCCCAAAAAGACGGGCCGTTACTCGGGGCGAACGGTCTTGTGGTCCTGGTTGAAGCCGAAAAACCCGTTCGAGCCGAGTAGTCGCCTTCTTCTGGCGGCGTATCGAGGCTCTGTCCGCGACTTTGCCGGGACCCTGCTCGGACACTCGCGGCACGTTGACACGCGTCAGAGGCGGTTATAGTAGGCAGCAGGTCGCTCCCCGATGATGCGTCGTGTTCGCTCCGCCCGCCGGTTGATCCGATGCTCATCTACGCGCTGATCGGCGCCTTCGGGCTGTTGTTTCTGCTCGCCATGCTTTTCGTCGGCGAGATCTTCGACGGCGACCACGAGCTGCACGTCGACACCGCCGACCACGGCGACCTCGGCGACGGCGGCGGACCCGGCATCTTCAGCGCGCGCATCATGGCCGCGTTCCTCACCGCCTTCGGCGTCGGCGGCCTGGTGGCACGCTACTATCAGCTCTCGCACCCGGCCGCCTCCGGTGTCGGCGTAATCGCGGGCATCGTGCTGGCCGGGATCGTCTACCAGTTCGCCAAGCTCCTCTACTCGCAGCAAGCCTCGAGCGAAGTGCACATGGCCTCACTGGTGGGGAAGTCCGCGCAGGTCACCGTCGGCATTCCCGAAGGCGGCGTCGGGCAGGTCAGCCTGACGTTCAAGGGCGAGCAGACCACGCAGATCGCGCGCTCGTCCGACGGGCGCGCCATCAAGACCGGCACGGATGTCGTGATTACGGCATTGCGCGGGGACTCGATCGTCGTCGCGCGCAGCGGCGCCCCGGCGCCTGGAGGTGCGTCATGATGTTGGGATTGTCAGCGATCGCCGTGGTGGTGTCCGTGCTGCTCGGCTTGCTGGGCTTGTTTGCCGCAATGGCGCTGTTCGCGCGCAACTACATCAAAGTGCCGCCGTCGGAGGTGGCGATCTTCTTCGGGCGCAAACACACCATCGTCGACGAGCAGGGTAACCGTTCCACCGTCGGTTTCCGCGTCGTGCGTGGCGGGGCGGCGCTGCAGATTCCTGTCCTCGAGAAGGTCGCCTACCTGTCGCTCAACGTGGTGTCGATCCTGCTGAAGATCCAGCGCGCCTATACCAAGGAAGGCGTCCCGGTCACCGTCGAGGCGGTGGCGAATGTGAAGATCGCCAGCGACGACGTTTCCCTGCGCAGTGCCGCGGAGCGCTTCCTCGGCATGGCGGTCGAGCAGATCAAGAGCGTGATCTTCCAGACCCTCGAAGGCCATCTGCGCGCGATCCTCGGCACGCTAACGGTCGAGGAGATCAACGCCGACCGGCAGGCCTTCGCGCAGAAAATGACCGACGAAGCCGCCGTCGATCTCAAGAAGATGGGCGTCAACATCGACATCCTCACGATCCAGCAGATCAGCGATGAAGAAGGCTACCTCGACGCCCTCGGGAAGAAGCGCACCGCCGAGGTCAAACGCGACGCCATCATCGGCGAAGCCCAGGCGCAGCGCGATGCGACCATCAAATCGGCGCAGGCCGACCAGGAAGGGAAGACGAAACGCTACGAAGCGGACGTCACCATCGCCCAGTCGCTGCGCGACAAGGAATCCAAGCAAGCGGAGTTCGACGCCGCCGTCCGGGCCAAGCAAGCCGAGGCCGGGCAGTCTGGACCGCTGGCCACTGCCATCGCCAAGCAGCGCGTGACCGAGCAGGAGGTGCGCATCGAGCAGGTGCGCAAGCAGCAAGAGGTGCAAGTGCAGGAGCAGGAAGCGCTGCGGAGAGAGCAGGAGCTGCTCGCCACCGTCATCAAGCCGGCCGAGGCGGACCGCCAAGCGATGATCCTGCGCGCCGAGGGCGAGAAGCAATCGACCATCATCCGCGCCGAGGCGACGCAGAAGGAGCTGGAGTTTGAGGGCTCGGGCCAAGCCGCCAAGATCGAACGCATCGGACACGCCGAGGCCGCGAAGGTGCTCGCCGTCGGCGCAGCCGAGGCCGAGGTGATCAAGAAGAAGCTGCTCGCCGAAGCCGAAGGCATGCGCCAGAAGGCCGAGGCGTGGAAGCAGTTCAACCAAGCCGCCGTGCTCAACATGATCGTCGAGAAGATGCCCGAGCTGGCGCAGGCGTTCGCCACGCAGCTGGCGGGCATCGACAAGATCAACATCATCGAGATGGGTAACGGCGGCGGCGCGGGCGGCATCGGCAAGGTCATGGGCACCGTCGCCGGCGGCATGACCGCCATGCTGGCGATGCTCAAGGATCAGTTCGGCATCGACATCGCCCGGCTCATGCAGGCAAAGACCGAAGCGGCGGCGGCGCAGGCTGAGAGCAAGACGCAGACCGATTGAGCTGCGGTGCGCGGAGAAGGTCGGACATCATGATCAAGCTGTACGATGAAAGCACGAACGCGTTCTGCGGCTCGTTGACGGACGAGCAGTTCAAGGCCCTCTGCGATGTGCTCGAAGAAGAGAGCCCGCAGGACGTCGACTACTACATCACTCGCGATACGGTGGACCTCCTCGAATCGGAGGGCGCCGACGCCGGCCTGGTGGCCGTCCTTCGCGCCGCGCTCGGCGACCGCAGCGAGATGGACATTCGCTGGGAGCGGGCGTAACCCGCGCCGCGTCGATGGCCGACGCGACGGTCTACCACAGCGCGCTTGCCTGGGACCCGGCGCGTTCGGACACGGTGATCATCACGTGTGTGGATGGCCGCTGGCAACAACAGATCCGCGACTTCGCAGAGCATCACATCAAGGTCGACGCGCACGCGGACGTCTTCGCCGTGCCGGGCGGCATCGAGCCGCTCACCCTCGTCGATCTAGTGCCGAAGGACTTCAACTTCCTGCGGCGCCGGCTCGAGATGGTCGTCGAAGGTCACGGGACGCGCCGCATCGTCGCCATCGCTCACCAGGACTGCGGCTGGTACCGCCGCCGCCAGCTCGGTCCGTTCAAGCTCGATCTCCAACAGCGGCAGCTCGCCGACCTCAAGCGCGCCGCAACCCACTTGCGCGAGCTGTTCCCGCACGTCGCGGTTGAAACCTACTTCGCGCGCCTCGGCGGCAGCACGCCCGAATCCGTGGTGTTCGAAGCCGTCTGAACATATGCCTGGCGGAGCGGCCGTATCTTCCGGTGGCGCGGCCGGCCCCGGCCGCGAGCGCTTGGTGCGCTGGGCACTCATGGCGTGCGTCCTGGCGCTGACGCTGTGGCTCCGCACGCTGCCCCTCTCGCTTCCCATCACCAACGACTGGGCGGAGCGCGTTGTGCGCGATGCAATTCGCAGTCGCTTGATGCAGGAGTCACCGGCGCAGCTGGATGCACGCCTCACGCAATCGATCGAACGCAACCGCGCCCAATTCGAAGCCGAGCGGTCCGCCGTCGCCGCGCGTCTCCAATCCGAGCTGCGCTACGAGGCCGCCGGGAGCTCGTACGTCTACCTCGGCGACCTGGACAGCTACGCCTGGCTGCGCACGGCGCGCAACTACCTGCGCACCGGAACGACGTGCGACGCGGTCGTCGGCGGCGAATGCCGCGACACCTACGTCAATGCGCCGGTCGGCGCGCGCATGGTCTACGGTCGCTCGCTGCACATCGCGGCGATCGTCGCGCTGCACCGACTGCTGACGCTGTTCAAGCCAGGGTATCCACTGCCGGCCAGCTCCTTCTGGGTGCCGGTCATCATCGGCGTGCTGGGTGTGCTCCCCAGCTTTTGGATTGGACGCCGGCTCGCCGGCGATCTGGGTGGGCTACTGGCTGCGGTTCTCATCGCGGTGCATCCCGCCTTCCTCAGCCGCAGCATCGGCAGCGACAACGACGTGTGGAACGTGGTCCTGCCGCTGTTCATGCTCTGGGCCGTGACGGCGGCGGTGGATGCGCGCAACCAGCGCCGCGCCGCCGCGCTCGCCGTGGTCGGGGGATGTGTGGCCGGGCTGCACGCGGTCACGTGGCGCGGATGGCCCTTCAGCTACGCGGCCGTCGCGGGTGGCCTCGCCGGCAACATCCTGCTGCTCGGTGTCCACTACGCCGTACGCAGGCGCACTCGCAGGGTGGAGCTGGCGACGGCGCTACGGCGTGCGGCCGTAGTCGCCGCGGTCTTCTGGGTCGTGACGGGACTGTTCACGTCTCTCGCCGCTGTCGAGGACGTCCGATTTGGGATTCCCACGAATCTGCTCGATCGCGCGGCGGGCGTCCTTCTGCCGCAGCATACCACCGCCGCGGCCGATCCAGACCTGTGGCCCAACGTCTTCAGCACGGTGGCCGAGCTGGTCAAACCCGACCGCGCCGGCATCATCACTTTGATGGGCGGCCCGCTCCTCTTTCTCGGCAGCTTCATCGGATTGATCGTCCTGCTCCTGCCGAAGCGCGGGTGGGCCTGGACCCACTGGAGCGTGCTGATCACTGCCGGCGTCTCCGCGTTGCTCATCTGCTCGATCAGCGGCCTGAGCCAGGCCGTGACACTCGGTCTCTTGAGTGTCCCGCTGGCGGGCGCGCTCGTCGTGTATGTCTTCGGCGACCCCGTACCGGGCGACATCGATCGTGCTGGCCCGCTGGTTATCAGCGTGTGGTTCCTCGGTGGGCTGTTCATTGCCTACGGCGGCGTCCGTTTCCTTCTGCTGCTGGTCGCACCGTTCAGCCTTGCACTGTCGGCGGCTGCCGGCCGGCTCTACGAATCGGCGCGCGGCTGGATGGATCGGCGGGCCGCACCATATCGACCGGCCGTGAGCGCCGGCCTGCTCGCGCTGTTCGCCCTGATTCTCGTCGCTCCGATACGAGCCGGCTACACGGCGGCACGCAGCTACGTGCCGCGCATGAGTGACGCCTGGTGGGACACGCTGACCCACCTCCGCAACCACTCGCCGCCCGACGCCATCGTGAACACGTGGTCCGACTACGGCTACTGGGTGAAGTACGTGGCGGAGCGGCGCGCCGCGACCGACGGCGGCACGCTGTCCTCGCACGTGCACTACTGGCTGGGGCGGGCGTTGGTCGCGCCGACGGAACGCGAGAGTGTCGGCGTGCTGCGCATGCTCGGCTGCGGCTCCGACGCCACGCCGGCGCCCGAAGGCGAGCAGGGCGCATATGGAAAGCTCCTGGCGCGCCTGCGCGATCCCATCGCCGCCCACGACATGGTCTTGCAGCTCGTGCAGCTCGATGCTGCTGAAGCACGCACCTTCTTGGCGGACCGGGGCTTCGATGAGGCGGCGCAGAGCGACGTGCTGCGCGCCACGCACTGCACGCCGCCGGAGGCTTTTCTCATCCTCAGCGGTGAGCAGCTGCGCGGCGCGACCTCATGGATGCAGCTCGGCCAGTGGGATTTTCGCAAGGCCTACGTGGCACGGAAGGCCAGCCGGCTACCCGAGCCGGAAGCCGTCGCCGATCTCGTCCAGCACCATGGATACAGCAAGGCGGACGCGACGACGCTCTACGCTCAAGCGCGCGCCTTCACGTCCGACGGCGAGCGCGACACCTTCATTGCGCCGCGTACCTGGTACCTCTCGCCGCAGTGGCATCCGTGCCCGGCCGCCGCCGGTGAGGCAACGCTGCGTTGCATCGTGAACCTGGGGGACTCTCAAGGGGGGCGCGTCCTCGACACCTTCATCTACGACCCGGCGGCACCACAGAACAGCCGGCTGCGCTCCCACGCGCTGGGTGGTGGCCAGCCCACGGACGGCACACCCGCCGCCATCATCCTCGCCGGCGCACAGCACGAGGAAGAGATCACCCTACCGTCCCCGACACATCCCGACTTCGCGGTGCTGGTCGACGTCCCGCACCAGCGCATTCTGGTCGGCACGCCGCTTCTGGTGCGCTCGACGTTCGTCCATCTCATGTTCCTCGACGGCCGCTACGCATCGCACTACGAGAAGTTCGACGAGCGGACGAACTACGCCGGCGACCGCATCGTGACGTGGCGGGTGCGGTGGAACTGACGATCTGCTCGGAGCACAGTCTCCCGCAAGCACCAGCCAATCCAGTCCGAGGAGGCGCCGCTCACTCCGTATGCTCGGGACCCGCGGCGCGGACCGCGCGTAGCAGATCGAGGAAGGTCGCGCGTACACTGGGGTCGAGCTGCTCGGCGAACCGCTCGTCGAGCCGCTGGGCCTTGATGATCTCCTGCACGTCGGCCAAGTCACGCAGACGGTGCGGCGCGGTCATGCCTGAGGCGAGCTTCAGCTCAACAAGACGGGGCAGCGAAAGCACGCGCAGTCCATCGGCACCGGCCGTCACCCCAACCGGATCAGGAAAGCTCACCGGCTTCGGCTTGCCGTCGCCGGGGTACTCGCCGCTCACCAGAACCTCGACGCGCACTCCGGACTCCGTGTCGCGAAAGCTCCGCGACGCCCCGGTGGGGGTGGCCACGTAACCCCAACCGACAAAGCGATCACAGAAACGCTGCAGGCCGCTCGGCGACAGGAGGATATCAACATCCTCGGTCATCCGCAGATACCCGTGCTCGCCGAGAGCCATCCCGCCCACCAGTGCATACGGGATACCCTCCGCATCAAGGCGTGCCGCGAGCCGGCGCAGCGTTTCAACGAGGCGGCCGCCCTTGCCGAAGTAGGCGCCGGCCTCGCGCACCGCAAAATCCAAGGAGGCGCGCAACTCGCGCTCGTACACAGGAGGTTCACTCACACCGCAACTATGGCGCCGGGCCTACCCGGTTGCAATGCCGGGCGGTGCGCACCGCGCTTCTGGTCCTCTGAACAAGAACCTCCCCCTGGCCCCCTCCCTGGGCAAGGGACTGTCGACAAATGCGAAGAGCGTGCTTCGAGAGCCTCAGCACGAACGGTATCAGAATTCGTTTCATTCAAAACAAAGTAGAATTCCGCTCGCCCTGAGCCGCCTTCCTTTGGCGGCGTCTCGAAGGGCGCTGCTCTGCGAAAATCGACAGTCCCGCAAGGAGGGGGTGGGAGAGGTCGTTCTCTAACCACGCGGCGCGCCGCTGGCCACCTGCTCCGGCAGCGGCGCCACACCCGGTTGCAGGCGGATGATCTTCGGGCCCGGACCTTCGATCTGCCAGGTGGGGAAGTTCGAGTTCGACGCCCACACCCCGCCGTGCTCGTCGAAGTCGATCTCGCGCGTGTACGTGACCCGCGTCGGCAGCGGGTAGATCGTGAAGCGCTCGTTGCCCGGCTCGAAGCTGATCAGCGAGTCGGAGTTGGTGCCGCAGACCCACACGGTGTCGGTGCGCCGATCGACGTTGAGGGCGTACGGCGTCTCCACCCCCTCGATCGGTAGCTTCCATGTCTTGAACTCGCCGCTGCTGACGGTGTAGCGCGCGATCAGGCCGGCGCTGAAGCCGGGGATCCAGAGGTTGCCCTTGGAGTCGAAACGCATGCGGCGCGGCCCGGGGAATGGTGTGTCGATCATTTTGATCGAGCCGCTGTCCGGATCGATGCGACCGATGCGCCGCACGTTCAGCTGGCTGAACCACACCCCGCCGTCGGGCGCGATGTCGATGCCGTACGGCACCGGCAGCTCGACGCCTTCGTTGCCGCTGCTGGCATCCGTGAGGTTGATGAACTTCCCCGCCCACAAGATCAACGGCATCGCCCTCACTGCGATCGCCTGCCCCCAGGTGCGCGCCGGCAGGCGGATCGTGTACTGCTCGCCGGTGCGCGGATCGATCATGCCGACGTGGTTGCTGACCGCGAGCGTGTACCAGACCCGCCCTTTGCGATCGAAGCGCAACGTGTGCGGGTACAGCCCGTACTTCTGCTCCCAGATTCGCCACTGCTCGGTCTTCGGATCGAAGCGCCCGACCTTGTTGCCGAGGCACAGCGTCACCCACACCGAGCCGTCGGGTCCGACCTGCAAGCTGTGCGGCGCCACGTGCGCGTTGGTGTTGGGCGCGAGCAGCGTACCGGTGCTGTTGAACACCCCACCCAGCGGCGAGTCGCCGCGCGGGATCGCCCACGACTTGCGCTCGTTGGTGCGCGGGTCGAGGCGATAGAGCTGGTCTTGATTGGTATCGACCGAGTAGATGGTGCCGTCGGGATAGACGGCGAGGTCGTGCTGCATCGACGCCGGATGCCCGACGTCCCACTCGGTGATCACGGCGGTCGCCGCCGCGCCTTGCGGCACTGCAGGCGGTACGAACGTCGGTTGCGTCAACCGTGGCAAGTAGGCGCTTTCGGCGTAGGCCGCGTTGAAAGCGTCGGGCAGCTCGGCACGCAGGTCCTTCGAGATGATCCCGCCCATGCGGGCCATGAGCTTGAAGATCTTCTCCCAGTCCTCTCGGCTGCGCTCGACGCGCGTCGCCCAGCTGCCTTGCTGGTGGCAGAAGGTACACTGGCGGACAAACTCCTCGCGCTTCTCGTCGCTCGACAGCTTGGCCAGTAGCAAGGGCAGCCAGCGGCTCGACGGTAGTTGCCACGCCAGCTCGTTCGCATCGGTCTCCGTCTGCACACGCAGGTCCAGCAGCGTGGTGCCGTCGCGCAGCTGCCGGCCGCCATCGCGCAGATCCTTGTAGCCGACACGGCGCACGCGCAGGTCGTAGGCGCCGGCCTCGATCGCCGGCAAACGAAAATCACCGGCGGCGTCGGTGTACACCGTGGTCCCCCGTTGCAGGGCGCGGTGCGTGGCGGTCACCATCGCACCGGCGACCGGACGACCGTCCTGGTCGTGCACCGTGCCGGTGAAGACGCCGGTCTCGACCTCCACTGCGGGTGCGGCCGCTGCCGCCATCAACAGGATCAGTGCGGCGGCGAGTGTCTGTGTCCGTCTCATGGTTGCCCCTCCTGCAACAGGACCAGTGGTCCGTCTGCGGTTGGACGATGCAGCTCGAATTCTACGACAATCGGCTGGAACTCTTCCAGCCGGACGTGCCCGATAGTTTCCGCGCGCCTGCCCGCGTAGTCAACGACCACGCGGAAGCTCACGGGGGCGCGAGGCGCGCCGCAGAGGTCGCTGAAGTCGACGCCGACGCGGTAGCGACCCGCCAGCGGAACGGCCATCTCGGCCCGTTCGATAGAAGCGCCGACCGCCGGTCCGTCGCAGCGCGTGTCGCGCAGCAAGCGTGCCCCGCTGCGACTCGGGGTGTTGGCGAAGTAGACGGTCTCCCACGTGGGGTCGGTAAGGTAGAGGTCGAGATCGACGGGCGCGTCCCACACCAACGCGACGCTGACCCCCGTCAGCGGCTCCAGTTGCGGCACCAACGGCGGCGCAGGCGGCAGCGCCGCCCGAGGCGCGCAAGCGGCGAGGAAAACCGCGGGCAGCATCAAGCGCCCAGCGCGGCAGATCGTCATGCTCGGTTCATGCCACCTCGCCGCACTTGGAGCAATCGAATAACTGATGACTCGTCACTGGTCACTCATCACCGGCCTCTGGTCACTGCCCTTGAACCATCGCCTCGCAATCCGCAACGATCGCCCGCGCCGCGTCGGGTGCGGCGAGGCGACCGGCAGCCCGCGACGTTGCGGCCCACGCATCGGCGTCACTGAGCACTGCCGCGATCCGCTGCGCCAGCACGTCCGCGTTCCACTCGCTCTCCCGCACGCACCATCCACCACCGGCGTCGGCGAACGCCCGGGCGTTCGCCGTCTGGTGGTCATCGGACGCCGTCGGCAACGGCACCAGCAACGCCGGCAGTCCGGCCACCGCCAGCTCGGCAATCGTCATTGCTCCCGCACGGGTGACCGCGAAGTCGGCCCAGCGGTATGCTGCCGCCATGTCGTCGATGTACCGCGTCACGCACGCGCCGACCCGCGCACGCGTGTAAACAGCGGCGACAGGTTCCGATTCCGCCTCACCAAGCTGATGCTGCACTTCGATCGCCACACCGCGCTCCGCCACGCGGCGCAGCAGATCGGGCACGCGCTGGTTGAGAAAGCGCGCCCCCTGCGATCCGCCGGTGACCAACACGTGCCGCGGCCGGCCGGTGCCGGGCGGCGGGCTGCGTGGCTCTCGACTCAACGCCGCGATCTCGAGGCGGACAGGATTGCCGGTCACCAGACAGCGCCCGGATGGGAATACTCCTGTCGCGGCGTCGAACCCGAGGTAGACGCGGTCGACCATGCGCCCGAGTCGTCTGTTGGTCAGCCCCGGCAGGACATTCGCTTCATGGATCACCGTGCGCACCCCGAGGCTGCGCGCGGCGAGCAACGTACCGGCGGAGGCGTAGCCGCCGAGGCCGATGACGAGTTGCGTACCGTGCACCCGCAACAGTCGGCGCGCCGCGGTCACGCCGCGTACGAGCTCGACGGCGGCCCGCAGCTTGCCGGCGAGGCTGACGCCGTACAGCGGCGCGCCCGGCACCAGCGCGATGCGGTAGCCGCGCTGCGGGACCAGCCGTGCTTCGAAGCCACCGGGCGTGCCGATGAACAGCAGATCGACTTCGGGAACCGCCTGCTGATACGCCGCCGCAATCGCCAGCGCCGGGTACACGTGCCCCGCCGTGCCGCCGCCGACGATGGCAACGCGGCGCCGCTGCGCGGCCTCTGCGGATCCGACCTCGATCATCCGTTTGCGCACTGGGCGCGCTGACTGTATCGGTGGCCCCGTCGCGAGGCAAATTTGCTCCACAGGAGCGCGTCACCGTGAAGCCCGGCTCAACTACGCTCGTCCTGCTCTCCTACGACGAGCGCGAAGCACTCGAAACGTTGCTGCCGATGATTCCGTTCCAGCTCTTCGACCGCGTCCTCGCCATCGACGCCGGTTCGACGGACGGGACGTTGGATCTCTACCGGGCGCACGGCATCCGGTACGTGCTGCAGCCGGTCCGCGGACGCGGCAACGCCCTGCAACTCGCGACTGAGCTCGTAGACACCGAGCGGGTCGTCTTCTTGAGCACCGACGGCAACGAGAACCCGGCCGACCTCCCGACGATGTTGCGCTACCTCGACGCTGGCCACGATCTGGTCATCGGCTGCCGCTTCATCCTGCCGGGGTCCGCCAGCGACGACAGCGACGATCCGATCCGCATTCGCAAGACCGCGAACATTGTCACCAGCCTGATCGTGCGCGCGCTGTGGCGCACGGGTGTGTGGGATGCCATCAACGGCTATCGGGCGTTCCAGCTGGTCTCTCTGCGGCGGCTGCGGCTCGATGCACCGCTCCATGAGATCGAGATCCAGAGCACGATCCGCGCGGCCAAGCTGGGCATGAAGATCAAGGAGTTCCCGACACGTGAGCTGCGCCGCATGGGCGGAGTGCGCAAGGAAACTGCTGCATCGCTGACGCTGGGTTGGCGCATCGGTTGGTTCCTGCTGCGCGAGGTGTTTCTCGGGCGGCGCTTTGCGCGAACCAGCGCGCCGTGATCCGGCTCGCCCCGATGCGTCGGCTACGGACACACGGCCCGATCGTTCTGTTGCTCGTCGTCTTCGGCGCGGTGTACGCGACCGCGCTGGGCGCGTACGGCATGTTCATGTGGGACGAGGCCGAGTACGCCTCACTGGCGCGCTCGGTGCTCATGGGTGAAGGCTTCTCGATCAGCGGTGCGCCCAATCGGCTACGTCCGCCGGTGCTGCCGCTCGCCGGCGCCGCCAGCATGCTCGTGAGCGGCAGCCGCGCCGACGTGGTGCTCCGGGCCCCAAGCATCGTGTTCAGCCTGCTGGCGCTGTTCACCGTCTACTGGGGCGTGCAGGCGCAACGGGACCGGACCACCGGCTTGGCTGCCGCCGCGGCGCTCGGCATGTTTCCGGCGTTTTGGGTGGCCACCCCGCATGCACTGACCGAAATCCCATTCATGGCCTTCTTGTGCGCTGCGATCCTCCTCTTCTACTTCGGCTTGTACCGGAGTGCGCGCTGCTTCTGGTGGAGCTGGCTGTGCTTCGGGCTGGCGCTGCTCACCCGTTACAACGCCGTCCTGTTCTTCCCGGTGAGCATCGTCTTCCTGGCGATCGCGCTGGTGTCCGGCGCGCCGGACGTCCGTCGCCGAGTGCGGAGCCGGTCGTTCCGGCTCAGCCCGTTGTTGGGGCTGGCCATCCTCGCCCCGTGGTTCATCCGCGAGCAGCTCACCTTTGGCGATGCGTTGATCGGGATGAAGCAGGCCTCCGCACAGTTGCAGGTATATCAAATGGGCATCTCCATGCCCTGGCACTTTTACGTGGCGCGTGTCCCCGAGATGATCGGTTCGATGCTGACGCCCTTCTTGGTGTTGGGAATCGTCTGGACGGTCTGGACGCGCGACCGTCTTGGGCTGCATTGCCTGGCCGTCGCCGTCGGGATCGTCGCCTCGGTGAGTAGCTACCGCTACAAGGAGATTCGCCTGGTGACGTTTGTCCTCCCCTTCGTGGCGATCCTCGTCTCGCTGGGATTGACGCAGCCGCTGTTCCTGGCGCGCCGCACGTGGCGCTCGCATGCGCTGTTGGCCGTCCTGCTGGGTGGTGCCTTGGTCGCCAACTGGTTCGCAACCCGCTACGTCTTCCGCCAGGTGGTCACCCTCGGCTATCCGTCCTTCCTCCCGGCGATGCAGTTCCTGCGCGAGCACACCGCGCGCGGCGCCGTCCTCGTGGGCGCGAACTATCCGCAGATCTTCTGGTACGCCGATCGGCGCGCCATCGACCTCCCCGAGGAGAGCGCGCTGCCGGCGGTGCTGGAGCATGCCGACTGGGTCATCGTCACCAACTTCGAGCGCGGCCAGAAGAGCTATGCCCTGCGGTTGATCGACAAGGTCACCGCCGCGGATGTTCAAGCGGGCAACCTCCGCTCCTTCCGCGACGCGCAGTTCTTCACCATCCTCATTCGCGCGAGCTGGTTGCGGGCGCAGCGATGATCGCGGCCGGCGCACCGCGGCCGGCCACGTACCACGCAATCGTGCGCCGCAGTCCTTCGTCGAGTGAGGTCTGGGCCCGGAACCCGAAGAGTCGCTCCGCCTTGCCGATGTCCAGGCAACGCCGCGGCTGGCCGTCGGGCTTGCTGCGATCCCAGACGATCTCGACGTCGAGGTCGAGCGCACGTGCAATCGTGTGGACCAGCTCCGTGATGCTGATCTCCATGCCGGAGCCGACGTTGACGGGCGCACTCTCGTCGTAGTGCTCGGCAGCCAGGAGAATCGCCTCGGCGGCATCGTCCACGTAGAGGAACTCGCGCGTCGCGGTGCCGGTACCCCAGACGACGATCGAGGAACGGCCGCTCTCCTTCGCTTCGACGCACTTGCGGATCAGGGCGGGAATCACGTGTGAAGTCTCCAGGTCGAAGTTGTCCCGCGGGCCGTACAGGTTCACCGGCAGCAAGAAGATCGAGTTGAATCCGTACTGCTGTCGATACGCTTGGGATTGCACCAGCAGCATCTTCTTGGCGAGACCGTACGGGGCGTTGGTTTCTTCCGGATAGCCGTTCCACAGATCTTCCTCTTTGAAGGGCACCGGTGTGAGCTTCGGATAGTCGCAGACGGTCCCGATGGCAACGAGCTTACGCACGCCGGCACGCCACGCTTCGTGCAGCAGCTGCACACCCATCATCAGGTTGTCGTAGAAAAACTCTGCCGGACGGGCGCGGTTGGCGCCGATGCCGCCGACCCGCGCCGCGAGGTGAATGACCACGTCGATGGCGGTGGCGCGCGTGGCGGCGTGGAGCAGTCGCCGGATCGCCTTGATGTCTCGCAGGTCGTAGTCCTGGCTGCGCGGTACGATGACCTCCGCCGCACCTCTGGCCTGTAGCTTGTCGACGACGAACGACCCGAGAAAGCCGCCCCCGCCGGTGACCACCACTCGCTTGTTCTCCCAGAAGCGCATCACCTCCCTCTGTTGACGGAACCGCGCCGGAAGTCTATCGGCGGCTGCAGCCAGAGGCAAAGGTTTTCGGAGGCCGATGCCGTATCGGTGACGAGGTGATGGGTCGCGACCAGAGGATGCGAGGCGCCGTGGTGGTGCTCGGCGACGTGGGCCGCAGTCCGCGCATGCAGTACCACGCCCTCGCGCTGGCCGATCGGTGCGCCGACGTCGACCTCGTGGGCTACTCCGGCAGCCCCGCCTACTCCGCCGTCCGCCAGCATGCATCGATCACCTGCCACTTGCTGCGTCCACCGCGACTCACCCGGCCACAGCGGCTGCCACGTCTGCTGTTTCTCGGCTACACGGGGGTGAAGGTCATCTATCGATGTTTCCAGGTGGTGGGCGTTCTGCTGTTCGTCATCCCAAAGCCCGACTTCATCCTCGTCCAGAACCCGCCGGCGATCCCGACGCTGATTGTGGCGCTGCTCGCGGCGCGGCTGCGGTCGGCGCAGCTGATCATCGACTGGCACAACTTCGGATACGCCATGCTGGCATTGACGTTGGGGCACGGGCATCCCGCCGTGCGCCTGGCGCGCTGGTATGAGCGCGCCGTAGGCCGGCGGGCCGACGCGCATCTCTGTGTCTCCCGCGCCATGCAGTCTGAGCTGCTGGCCCATTGGGGCATCCACGCCACGGTGCTCTACGATCGCCCGGCGGACCTGTTCGCCCCGACGCCGTCGGCGGTGCGGCGCGATCTGTTCCGCCGCCTCGGCGATGCGGCGAGCGGCTATGATCCGGACATGCCGGCGCGGCCGGCGCTGATCATCAGCCCAACCAGCTGGACGGCGGACGAAGATTTCGCACTCGTGCTCGACGCGGTATCGCGATGCGATGCGCGGTTCGGCGCCGGTGCGGCGCAGGCGTCCAATCATCTGCGTCTCCTGTTCCTCATCACCGGCAGCGGTCCGCTGCGGGCGGATTTCGAGGACCGCATGCGCCGCTTGTCGTTGCACGCCGTCGAGCTGCGCACGTTGTGGGTGCCGCCCGAGGACTATCCGCTCCTTCTTGGCGCCGCCGACCTGGGCCTGTGTCTGCACCGCTCGGCGTCGGGACTCGATTTGCCGATGAAAGTGGCGGACATGTTCGGCGCCGGGTTGCCGGTCTGCGCCTTGGAGTACGGACCATGTCTCGCGGAGCAAGTGCGCCACGGGGAGAACGGGTTGCTCTTTTCGAGCGCCGCGGAGCTTGCCGATCAGCTCTACGATCTGCTCAAAGACTTTCCGGAAGAGACCCCGCGACTCGACCAACTACGGCGCAACGTCGTCGCCAGCCGGGGGGTTCGCTGGGCTGATGAGTGGAGGGCTGAGGCGTTGCGCGTGTTTCTTGCCAGGCGAAGACCTGAGGATCAAGGAGAGGCGGGGTCATGAACCAGCCCGCGCTGTCCGGCGTCTCGCCTCGCACCGCCACCGGAGATCGCCCGTTGACCGTAAGCTTCATGCATCCGGACCTCGGTCTCAGCGGAGCGGACCGCCTGGTGGTCGACGCCGCGCTGTACTTGCAGGCGGCCGGGCACCGGGTCACCATCTACACTGCGCATCACGATCCGCGCCGCGCCTTCGAGGAAACCGCCGACGGCACGCTGCACGTACGCGTCTTCGGCCGTTTCTTGCCGACGCAGGTGGCCCAGCGCCTGCGTGCCCCCTGCGCCATCGCGCGGATGTGCTACCTCGCCGGCGCGATGTTGCTGCGCGGTGGCCCGTGTGACGTCATCGTCTGCGACCTGGTCGCGCACGCCATCCCGCTGTTGCGGTGGTTCGGCCGGGCACCGGTCGTCTTTTACTGCCACTTCCCCGATCTGCTGCTCACGCCGTCGCGCCGCGCGCTGTACGACCTCTATCGAGTGCCGATCGATCGCTGGGAAGCGACGAGTACGGGCCTGGCGGACCGGGTCTTGGTCAACAGCGCGTATACCGCAGCATGCTTTCGTAAGGCGTTTCCGCAGCTGCGCGCGGTGACGCCGGAGGTCGTGTATCCCGGCGTCGACGTCGCGCACTACGCCTGCAACGGCGCCGTGGACGACGCCGAGGTCACCATTCTTGCCCTCAGCCGATTCGCTCCCGAGAAGAACCTGGCGCTGGCGATCGACGCGCTCGCGCAGCTGCGCGAGCGCGTCGCACCGCCGCTGTTCGCGCGCGTGCGATTGATCATCGCCGGCGGCTACGATGACCGATGGCGCGAGAGCCGTGAGACGCTGCGCGGCCTACAGGCGCGCGTCCGGCAGTTGCATCTCGACGATCACGTCGCGGTGCGGTGCTCGGTCACCGAGGTCGAACGCTTATCGTTGCTGGCGCGTTGCTGCTGCGTGGTGTACCCGCCCGCGAACGAACATTTCGGCATCGTTCCGCTCGAGGCCATGGCCGCAGGCCGTCCGGTGATCGCCGTCAACAGCGGCGGAGTGCCGGAGACGGTGCGGCACGGCGAAACCGGATGGCTGTGTCCTCCTACCCCGGAGGCCTTCGCGGCGGCGCTGGCGCAGGCGATCACGGACCGCGACCTGGCCACCCGCATG
>CAZCGA010000036.1:0-40762 GCA_964498075.1 uncultured Binatia bacterium (SeqCode)
TCGCTTCCACCTCGACCAAGCGCAGGATCGCCGCTCGAGAGAAGCCCGGGTAGTTGAAACCGTTCACGTACGGCCCGTCGAGCCCCGGACCCGATGTCGGGTAGAACTTGGACCATCCGGTATGGGCGACGATGAACGACCGATCCGTGATCTGATCGGCGATCGCGTCGATGTCCGCGGCAGTCACGACGCAGTCGGTGGCGTCGCCGAAGTTGGTCACCTCGACACGACCGGGGAGACCATTGTTCTTCTTGAGTTCCGCCTCAACCCGCGCGCTGATGTCGATGACGACCACCGGGCCCGACAGGTCTTCAACCGTGAGATTCGGCGAGTCCCCTGTGATCCGGGTTGGGAACCTCCGGGCGATCCAGAACGAAGTGGGCACCAGCGTCGATGCTCGTGCCGATGTTCTCCGCGAGCACCGTCGTGTTCAGCTTGAACACACCGTCTCCCGTCCGGAGGTCGGGATTTTCGATCAGCACCATTTGATCCGAGAACGCGCTGACCGGCCGACTCGCGCCGACGGGTTGCGTCAGATCGGCCGCAAACCGTTTGTCCGTAGCAGTGCTCGCGATCGGGCGAAACGTCGTCAGCTTGTGGCTCAGGTCGATGACGTGGAGCGGGACCTGTCCGCGCTGGAACTCCGCGCAGCGGTGTCGACCCCCGGTCGTGCAGGCCGTCGTTGCAGCTGCGAGTAGTGCGAGGGAACCGACAACAACCAACCGTACCATGGTCTCCTCCTATTCTCCGTCGCGCCCGTGCAGCGTATCTCGTATCTCGTTCCTCGTATCTCGCAGCTCGAGTATCCACGAGATACGCTTCACGAACGACGAGATACGCTCCCTAGACCCTCAGTACGAAGTAGCCCGGCGGCAGCCCGAACATCATCTTGCCGACGTCTTCGTAGCGCGCGTACGATTTGCTGGCGTGCAGCGCCAATACGTGGATGTCGCGATGGTGGCGTTCGATGCCGTGCTCGATCCGAATCGCCGTCGTCCCGGCGGCTTCGCAGACGAGATCGACGGCCTGGGCGCAGGCCTCTGCGGCGAAGCACGCCGCGAGTTGGCAGCGCATCTTCGTGGCTTCGGAGAGCCGACGATCGCGCTCGGCATCGCAGTAGGCCTCCGAGATCGCCGCGTGCAGCGAATCCCGGCTCGCGTTTAGAAGGCCGCGCGCTCTCCCCGCGTGGTGTTGCGCCATCTCGCGGTCGCGCAGTGCGATGCGGCTGTAGCCCGGCGTCTTGCGGGCGGCGAGGTCGACGAGCTTGTCGATCGCCGCTCCCGCAATGCCGAGCGATACCGTCGCCTCGCTGTGGATGGCCGGCCACGGCATCGTCGCGTAGAGCGGCCCCGAGAAGGCGGGCGCCGGATCCTTGGGCGCGTCGAGGTGGGCGACGCGATGATCGGGCACGAAGACATCGTCGACGCTGACATCAGCGCTGAAGGTGGCGCGCATGCCGACGGTATGCCAGGTATCGATGAGATCGACCTCGTCCCGGGGGATGAAGACGCCAATGCTCGGTGGGTCCTCTCGCGTGGGGTCGAACTTGCTCGACGCGTCGTCCACCTCCACGATTGGTACGAAGAACCAGTGGGCCCGGTGGCACCCACTCGCGAAGGCCGTGCGTGCGGTCACGCGCCAGCCCCCGTTGACGCGTACTGAGGGCCCGGGCGGGAACAATGCTCCGGCGAAGATCGTGTCGGGTCCCCTCTCGAAGACCTCCTCGCCGCCCTCCTTTGGAAGCCAGCTAGCAAAGCTGGAGGCCGCGGAGCTGATCTGCAGGTTCCAAGCCGCCGCGCTGTCGATGCGGGCCAGCGCTTCCCAGATCCGGTACGCCTCGGTGGGGTGGAGCTCGAGGCCTCCGAAGACCTTCGGCGCCAGCGTGCGGAAGAGGCCGGCGTCGCGCATCGCGTCGTAGACTGGCGCGGCGAGCGCTCGCTGGGCTTCCGATGGCGCCGCATACTCCTCGATGATCGGTCGGATGCGATCCACCGCGTCCAGAAGCGCTGCAACCGCGGAATTCGCTGAATGCGCGGTTCCGGGCTGTCTCCCGGGAGATGAAGGCTCGTGGGTCATGGCGACTCCTCCGCTGCCTCCCGCGAGGTTTCCTCTCCGACTGGCCGATGTGCTACACGTTCACGGGAGGAGCCTCCTCTGTGACATCGGGCGAGGTAAAACACAAGCTGGTTGCCATCCTTAGTGCCGACGCGGTCGGCTACAGCCGGCTGATGGGCGAGGACGAGGAGGCCACTGTTCGCACCCTCGGCGCCTGCCGGCAACGGATCGACCAACTGATCGACACCTTCCGCGGACGGGTCGTCGACTCGCCCGGCGACAACCTGCTCGCGGAATTCCCGAGCGCCGTGGGCTCCGTGCGCTGTGCGATCGACATCCAACGCGCGCTCGCCGAAGAAAACGTCAGCCTTCCGGCCGATCGACGCATGCTCTTTCGCATCGGCATCCACCTGGGCGACGTGATGGTCGACGGTGCGAAGATCTACGGCGACGGCATCAATGTCGCCGCGCGCCTGGAGGGGCTGGCAGCGTCGGGCACGATCTGCGTCTCCGATCTCGTCTACCAGCAGGTGCGCCGGCGCCTCGATCTGCAGGCGACGGATCTCGGCGAAAAGCGGCTCAAGAACATCGCCGCTCCGGTCCGTGTCTATCAGATCGGGTCCGGGTCGTTCTCTTCGCAGACTCCCCTGGCGCGGGCGGCAGCGCCGGGCGCTCTCTCGCCACCCGACAAGCCGTCGCTCGCGGTTCTTCCGTTCTTCAACCTGAATGGCGATCGCACGCAGGACTACTTCAGCGACGGTCTCACCCTCGACATCATGGCGGAGCTGGTGCGCCTTCCCGGCCTTTTTCTGATTGGCCAGCACTCGATGTTCACCTACAAGTCGAGCGGCGCGAAGCCGCGTGAGGTGGCACAGGAGCTGGGGGTACGGCACGTCCTCGAAGGCACGGTGCGGCGGGAGCAGAACCGGGTGCGCATCACGGCTCAACTCATCGACGGCGCGAGCGGCCGACATGTGTGGGCCGAGCGCTACGACCGCAGTCTGGAGGACGTATTCGCGGTGCAAGATGAGATCACCGAGCAGGTCGTGACCGCGATGGATGTCGCGCTGGTGGGAGGAGAGGGAGCGCGAACCTGTCGGCAGCATCTGCGCGATCCACACGCGTTGGCGCAGCTCTACCAGGGGTGGGAGTTCATGTATCGTTTCACCCGCGAGGATATGGCGAAGGCGCGCGGCCTCTTCGAGGACGTGATCCGGCTCGCGCCCGACTGTCCGTTCGGTTACGTCTTCGTGGCGTGGACCCACTACTTCGATGTGGAGCGACGCTGGAGCGCGGCGCCCACGGAGTCCCTGGAGCAGATGGCGGAGTTCGCCCGCCGGGCCATCGAACTCGGAGACGTGTCCGGGTTTTCCTCCCTTATGCTCGCCCACATGCACCTGATGAAGCGCGAGCACGACACAGCGCTTGCTTTGGGTGATCAGGCCCTGAAGGAACGCCCGAGCTGTCAGGGGGCCTACACCCTGAAGGCGAACGTCTTGAACTACTGCGCGCAGCCGCAGGAAGCCATCGCCCTGGCGAAACAGGCGATCCGTCTGAGCCCGGTATCGCAAACCTGGTTCCCGGAAGTTCTCGCGAAGGCCTATTACCTGTCCGGGCGTTTCGAGGAGGCGATCACCGCCGCCAATCAGGCGCTGGCGCTCGCACCCGATAGCGTGGATGCACGCCTCGTGCTGGCGGCCGCGCTCATCGAAACAAAGCGCCTAGACGCGGCGCAAGAGGCCGGCCGGGAGATCCTGTCGATTGATCCGGGCTTCACGCTGACGCGCTTCTCCGCCTCGCAGCCCTACCGCGACGCGGCCCCGCTGCAACGGCTGGTGAATTCCTTGCAGCAGGCGGGGTTGGCATACGGCCAAGAGGACGCGTCTGCGCGCGTCATCGAGTTGGCCCCACTGGCGGCGTCCCGGCGCCGCGTCGCGCCGCGCCCGCGGCGCTAGGAGCTCTACATCGACGGCGGATACACCGCTGCCTGATGCATGACCCTGACCGGAATCCCTGGATCGACAACGACCATAGCCAGAGAGGAGGGCAGCCATGGAGAAGCGACACAACCGGCGCTCACCATGGGGAGATAACGACCAGATCGGCGCCATGAATCATGTGACGCCTGAAATGCTGGTGCGGCTCTTTCAGGCTCACCGGTGCGCCCTGTGGCGGTGATCTAATCCTGGCCGGCGATGTCAGGTCTCAGCCTGCGGGCCGTCAAAGGACCGCAAGGACGCCAGGGACGCCAAGGACAACAAGGACGGCCACTGCTGGACAGCGTCCTTGGCGTCGTTGTTGTCCTTCTGGCCCTTTCCCAGCTAGGAGCCTGCCATGAGCAAGGCTATGAGTCGTGACCCTCCTGACGGTTTCGCGCACCAATCGTGAGGACAATGACGGTGACGTGCCCAGCCTGCCAGCACGAGAACGAGGCCGCCGCGCGCTTCTGCGAGGCATGCGGCAGCAAGCTCGCCCGCGTTTGCGCCGAGTGCGGGTACGACCTGAAGCCGGCGGCAAAGTTCTGTTCGAGCTGCGGGCGCGCGGTTGACACGGCGCCACCCGCCGCGGACCGGCACGCCACGCCTCGCGAGTACACACCCAAGCACCTCGCCGACAAGATCCTCCAATCGAAGTCGGCCCTCGAAGGAGAGCGCAAGCAGGTGACGGTGCTGTTCGCCGATGTGAAGGGCTCGATGGAGCTGGCGGAGCAGGTCGATCCCGAGGAGTGGCACAAGATCATGGACCGCTTCTTCCAGATCCTCAGCGACGGCGTGCATCGCTTCGAGGGGACGGTGAACCAGTACACCGGCGATGGCATCATGGCGCTCTTCGGCGCGCCGATCGCGCATGAGGACCACGCGCAGCGGGCCTGCTATGCGGCGCTGCATCTGACCACGGAGCTGCGGCGCTACGCGGACGAGCTCCGTCTCGAGCGCGGCCTCAACTTCTCCGTCCGCATGGGCCTCAACTCCGGCGAGGTCGTCGTCGGCAAGATCGGCGACGACCTGCGCATGGACTATACGGCGCAGGGGCATACGGTCGGCCTCGCCGCGCGCATGGAACACATCGCCGAGGCGGGCAAGGCGCTGCTCACCGAGCATACGGCAAAGCTGGTCGCGGGATATTTCGCGCTCCGCGATCTCGGGGCGTCGAAGGTCCACGGCGCGAGTGAGCCGATCCACGTCCACGAGCTGGAGGGCATCGGGACGCTGCGCACCCGCCTCGATGTGTCGCGCTCACGAGGGTTCTCGCGCTTCGTCGGACGCGTCGATGAGATGCAGACAATCGAGACGGAGTTCTCGCGGGCGATCGCCGGCAATGGTCAGGTCGTCGGCGTCGTCGCCGACGCCGGCGTTGGCAAGAGCCGGCTCTGCTACGAGTTCGCGCAGCGCTGCCGGGCGCGCGGGATTCCCGTCTACGAGGCGCACTGCGTCGCCCACGGCAAGGCAGTGCCGCTCTTGCCGGTCCTCGAGATGACGCGCGCCTACTTCGGCGTGACGGACCAGGACAGCCCGCGCGCCGCGCGCGACAAGGTGGCCGGCAGGATGGTCCTGCTCGACGTGACCCTGACCGACGCCGTGCCGCTCATGCTCGACTTCCTCGGCGTCCCCGATCCCGAGCGGCCGGCGCTGCCGCTCGGGGCCGAAGCGCGGCAGCGCCAGCTCTTCGACACGATCCGCAGAATGATGCGGGCGCGCAGCGCGCGTGAGCCGGCCGTGATGCTGCTTGAAGACCTCCACTGGATCGACGGCGCGAGCGAGGCTTTTGTGGAAAACTGGGTCGCGGGTGCGAGCGGCAGCCGGACCCTCGTCCTCGCCAACTTCCGCCGCGAGTACCGCGCCGGCTGGATGCAAAAGTCCCACTACCGGTCACTGCCGCTGGCGTCGCTCGGCCCAGAGGCGATCACCGAGCTCTTGAGCGATCTGCTCGGGACCGATCCGTCGCTCCAGGGTGTCGCCGCGCTCATTCGCGAGCGCACCGGCGGCAATCCGTTCTTCATCGAGGAAGTGGTCCAGTCGCTGATCGAATCCGGGAGTCTGCAGGGAACGAAGGGCGCCTACCGGCTGGTCACGCTCGTCGAGCAAGTCGTCGTTCCGCCGACCGTGCAGGCGGTGCTCGCCGCCCGGATCGACCGGCTGCTCGAGCACGAGAAGCGCGCGCTGCAGGCGGCCGCGGTGATCGGCAAGACGTTTCCGGAATCGATCCTCAAGGCCGTGGCCGAGCTTCCGGAGCCGGAGCTGGTCGAAGCGATGCGTTCACTCCAGTCCGCCGAGTTCGTCTATGAGGAAGCGCTGTATCCGGAGATCGAATACGCGTTCAAACACCCGCTCACCCAGGAAGTCGCCTACGGCGCCCAGCTCGCCGACCGAAGGGCGCGGCTGCACGCCGCGGTCGCGCGCACGATCGAGCGGCTGAATCCGGCCAAGCTCGACGAGCGCGCGGCGCTCCTCGCGCATCACTGGGAATGCGCGGGAGATGTCCCGCAGGCCGCACGCTGGCATCAGCGCGCCGCCGAGTGGACCGGGCTCAACAATCTCGACGCAGCGCTGCGTCACTGGCGGAAGGTTCAATCGCTCACCGAGGCGATGCCCGAATCGCCGGGAATGCTCAGCCAGAGTGCGGCGGCATGCGCGCAGATCCTCTGGTACGAGGCCCGCCGGGGAGTAGCGGAGGAAGAAGCGACCGCGCTGTTCGCGAAAGGGAAGGCGCTCGCCGAGCGCAGCGGGAATCCAGGGGCCCAGGCGCTCATGTTGAACGCCTATGGCATCTACAAGCTCTATTCGGGCTCGGCGGATGACGCCCTGGCGACCCTGTCCGAAGCCGCCACGCAAGCCGACCAGACTGAAGATCGTGGGTTGAAGACCGTGGTGCGCTTCAGCTTGACTGTCGCCAGCGTGTTCAGTGGAGCACTGAGCAGAGCCCTGAAACACGCCGACGATGGGTTGGCCTTCAGTCGCGACAGCCCGACTCTCGGCGCGGAACTCATCGGGTTCAGCCCGCACTTGCTACAGCTCGCGTTCAAGGGTTGGGCGTTGATCTACGCCGGACAGCCGCATGATGGTGCCACCTGCCTCCAGCGGGCGATCGACCTCGCTTACCAACAGCACGACCTGACGCCGCTCCTCGGTTCCCACGGTTACTTCGTGACCTTTGCGGAGGTGACCGGTGACACGCAGATGTCGCTCGAGCATGGGCGGAAGTCTGTTGATGCCGCGGAAAAGACCGGGAACCCTCTTGCCCGAGTCTCCGCGTATTCCGCGCTCGGGCTTGCGTATCTTCTCGACGGCGAGTGGAAGGAAGCTGTCTCGGCGCTCGATAACGCGCTCACAATTACGCGCGAGCGCCACACCGCTCTCTGTTGGGAAGCGGGGATACTGGCGCGGCTCGCCTGGGCTTACCTCAGTCTCGGCGATTACGAGCAAAGCCGGCAAGCGGCCGAAGAGGCGCTCACCGTGGCGCGGCGCTGCGGCACTCGGCTCTGGGAACATCATGCGCAGTTGATTCGCGCCAGAGTTCTGATGCAGACCGAAGGCGCAGGAGCAGCCGGAGTCATTGAGGCGACACTCTCGGCAGCGCAGGCGTCGATCGAGGCGACCGGCGCCAAGAGCTACGCGCCGTTCGTCCACGTCGAGCGCGCCGAGCTCGCCCGATTGCTCGGCGACGAAGCAGCCTGGCGGCGCGAGATCGGCGAGGCGCAGCGCCTCTTCACTGAGATGGGCGCCACGGTGCATGCCGAGCGGCTGGCGAAGGAGCTAGGGCGTCAGGGGGTAACGCTGTTAGGGTGTTAGGGAACGCGGGGCGAGAGGAAATGAACTGCCAATCCTGTGGCCACGAGAATCCGGCGACCAATCGCTTCTGCGGAGGATGCGGTGCTGTGCTCGCTTGGGCCTGTCCTGCGTGCGCGCACGTCAATCCTCCGGACCACCGGTTCTGTGGCGCCTGCGGTGCCGCGCTCGTCGCCCGCGCCAGCAACAAGGCCGAAGCACGCAAGGTCGTCACCATCATCTTCGCCGACCTCATCGGGTCGACGTCGACGCACGAACGCCTCGACGCGGAGTCCGCCCGCCGACTGATGGACCGCTACTACCGAGCGCTGCGCGTTGCCGTCGAAACTCATGGCGGCACCGTCGTCAAGCTGCTCGGTGATGGCGTCATCGCCGCCTTCGGCGTGCCGCGCGTGGCCGAGGACGATGCCATCCGCGCCGTGCGCGCCGCCATCGCCATGCAGCTCGGCTTCCGCGAACTCGCTCGCGCGCAATCCGACGCGGTCGGCGACCTCGGCCTGCGCGTTGGCGTCAACACCGGCGAGGTCGTGGTCAGCGAAGGCAACGACGATGTCGTCGGCGATCCCGTCAATGTCGCGGCCCGCCTGCAACAGGAGGCGCACGACGGTGATGTGTTGATCGGCGAGTCGACGCGGCGCCTAGTCAGCGAGTTGGTGACGCTGGCGCCGTTCGGCGTGCTCACTCTGAAGGGTCGGTCCGAGACGGTGGCGGCGTACCGCGTGGTGTCGCTCGACCGGCCGGCCGGCGCGGTGGCCACCGCGTTCGTTGGACGCGACGACGAGCTGCGGCGCGTGATGGCGGTCTACGACGCGGCCGTCGCGGAGCGCCGCGCGCGATTGGCGGTGATCCTGGGATCGCCGGGTTTGGGAAAGTCACGCCTGCTCGACGAGGTCGGTGGCCGATTGGGGGACGCGGCCACCGTGCTGACCGCGCATTGCGATTCCGCCGGCGGCGCCACCTTCGCACCGATCGCCAAGGCGGTGCGCACAT
The DNA here is from genome assembly GCA_964498075.1 of uncultured Binatia bacterium (SeqCode). Taxonomy (GTDB): domain Bacteria; phylum Desulfobacterota; class Binatia; order HRBIN30; family HRBIN30; genus CAZCGA01. Next base: position 8,832 of record CAZCGA010000036.1, read on the forward strand.
TCCTGCGGATCGACAGTGCCACCAGGGGTGACGCCCTGCGAGGGCCTGCCATTGAACCAACGGCAGGACGCGTACAGGTTCCCCTCCTTACCAAGGAGGGGTCAGGGGAGGTTTGCATGCCGTCGACTCTACCTCCCCCTAGCCCCCTCCTTGGAAAGGAGGGGGAAGCATGGGGCGTCGTTCTTCAGCAGCCGGCTAGCGGTGACGCCCTGCGCGCGGCGATCGCCGCTGCGCTCCCCGGCCACAATCCCGACCATGTCCGCATCGCCGACGGGATCACCGCGTTGCTCGCCGGGACACCGGGGTCACCGGAGGAAACCTTCTTCGTAATCCGGCGCTTCCTCGCCGCGCTCGCCACCACCCGACCGGTGGTGCTGGCAATCGACGATTTGCAGTGGGCGGAGCCGCTGCTGCTCGATCTCGTCGAGCACCTGATCCAGTGGAGCAAAGAGGTTCCGCTGCTCGTGCTGGCCGCGGCGCGGCCCGAGCTGCGCGACTCGCGCTCGTCGCTGTCATCAACTGGCGGTCTCGTAACCGACGTAGTGACGCTCACCGGTCTCGACGCCGGTGCCGCGACGCGTCTGGCCGCCAATGTGATCGGGGCGGATGCGCTACCCGCCGCGGTCGCCGGGCGCGTGCTCGCTACCAGTGAAGGCAACCCGCTGTTCCTCAGTGAGCTAGTCCGCATGCTGGTCAACGACGGCGCGCTCAAACGCGACGGCGATCGCTGGACCACGACGGTCGACCTCGCCGCGCTCGACATGCCGCCCACCATTCACGCGCTGCTCGCGGCCCGCATCGAGCGGCTACGTCCCGAGGACCGCCTGGTGCTGGAGCGCGCCGCCGTCGTCGGCCGGCAGTTCTCGCGCGCCGCCGTTGCCCACTTGCTGCCGCGCGAGATCACGGACCTCGACGCGCGACTCGAATCATTGCGGCGCAGCGAGCTGATCGAACCCGACGCCGCCTGGTTCCTCGGTGAGCCAGCGCTGCGCTTCCATCACGGGCTGACCCGCGATGCGGCCTACCGCCGTATCTTGAAGGGCACGCGCGCGGAGTTGCACGGCCGCTTCGCCGATTGGATCGAGAGCCGCGTCGGTGAAGCAATTGAGCACGACGAGACGCTCGGCTGGCATCTCGAGCAGGCGCACCAGCACCTGCGCGAGCTCGGTCCGATCGACGCGCACGGGCGCGCCCTCGGTGAGCGCGCGGCGCGCTATCTCGCCGCGGCGGGCCGGCGCGCGCTGGCGCGCGACGATCTCTCACCGGCGGCCAACCTGCTCGGCCGCGCCCTCGATCGGCTTGACGCTTCCGATCCCGCGCGCGCCGAGCTGGCGCTCGACTGGTGCGAGGCGCTGCTTTGCGCCGGCGAGGTTGGCCCGGCGGCGAAGGCGATCGCGGAGCTCGGTCGCTTCATCGGCGAAGATGCCGCAGACCAAATTGGTGCCCCCTCGCCCACGCATCTTCTCAGCGTGGGAGAGGGTCGGGGTGAGGGCGACGCGAGATCTGTTCCGTCTCCATCTGGCACCCTCACCCTCCCCTCTCCCACGCTGAGCAAACGCGCGGGAGAGGACAGCGGTCGTCTCCGCGCCTGGCACACCTGCTTCATCGGCCAGCTCGCCGTGCTCACCGATCCGCAGGCACTGCATGCCACCGCCGACGCGGTCGCGGCGGCAGCCGAAGAGCTGGCGGCGGCGGGTGACACCGCCGGCGAGGCGAAGGCGCACTCGGTACACGCGGCCGCGCTGCAGCGCCTCGGCAAGATCGGCGCCTGTGAGGCCGCACTCGACAAGGCCCTCGCGGCCGCGCGCCGGGCGGACGACCGGCGGCGCTCGAATGCGGTGCTTGCCGGCGCGCCGCTCGCCGCGCTGTGGGGACCGAGCCCAGTGACGCGCGCTAGCGGCCGTTGTCTCGACGTCGTGCGCGTGTTGCGCATCACTCAGGGCGCGCCCGCGGTCGAGGCCGTCGCGCTGCGCTGCCAGGCGGTGCTCGAAGCGCTGCGCGGGCGCACCGAGGCGGCGCGGCGGATGATCGCGTCGTCGCGGCGCATGGTGGAGGAGTTGGGCATCACGCAAGGGTTGCTGGAGGCCGACATGTTCGCCGGCCTCATCGAGTTGCTCGAGGGCGACGCGGCGGTGGCCGAGCGCAGTCTGCGCACGGCCTACGAGGGCTTGCGCACCCACGGACTCGGCATCGACGCGGCGCGGGCGGCGGCGTTGCTGGGGCGCGCGCTGTTCGCGCAGGGCAAGACCGAAGAAGCCGAAACCCTCAGCCACGAGAGCGAGGCGCTCGCCGGCGACGACTTGCAAGCGGCGATTGCCTGGCGCCGCGTGCGGGCGGAGGCGCTGGCGCAACGCGGTGAGCATCGGACCGCCGTTGAGGTCGCCCGCACCGCCGTCGACATCGTCGCCGGCACCGACGCGCTGCTGCTCCACGCCGACGCCCGCATGGCGCTCGCGGCGGCGTTGCGCGCCGCGGGTCAGATCAACGAGGCCGACGCCGAGGAGGCGCGCGCGATCGAGTTGTGGGAAGCCAAAGGCGCCACGCTGCTCGCCGAACGGGCGCGTGAAACGCAGACCGCCCGTTCCGGCTTCCCTCTCCCTCTGGGAGAGGGTCGGGGTGAGGGTAAAGAACCGGCGGCGTCACATGAAAGGAGCCCTCACCCCAGCCCTCTCCCAGAGGGCGAGGGAGCGGAGCGAACGCGCCGCCGCATACGCCCGAACGCCGCGACAGCGAACGCTGAGCACTTCGAAGCCGCGATCGCTGCCCGAGACGCCGATGCGATCGCTGCCCATGTCGGGAGCAGCGGCGAGGTCATAGAGCATACCACCGGCGCGGTCTACGACCGGCAGAGATCGCTCGCCTCATGGCTCTCGTGGTTGAGGGCCGAGGATGGAACGTACAGGATCGAGCCGCTGGCAACGCTCGGCGACTCGCTCGCGCTCTGTCGCCAATGGACGTCGGCGAGCGGGGCAGCCGGCGAGATGTTCGACGTCGGCGCCTACGAGATGGAGCATGTCCTTCTGATCGAAGTCGACGGGCAGGAGCAGCGCCGGCGGACCGAGAGCTTCGCCGCCGACCGGCTGGGCGATGCCGTCGCCCGGCTGTACGAGCGCTACGCCGAGCTTCTTCCCGACGGCCCCGAGCGCGAGCGCGCCGTGGTGACGGCGCGCTCGGCGAAGACGCTGCTGGAATCGTTCGAGCCTGATCGCTGGGCCACCGCGTTCTCACCGGCCATCGAGTTCTGCGATCCCCGAACCGTCGGGATGGGATCTGTGCACGGAGCGGATGCACTGCTGCCGGGTGTCCGCGCTCTGTTCGAGCTCACGGCAGACTGGACCACGCGCGTCGATGAGATACTCGACCTGCGATCCGACGCGCTCCTCGTCCGCTGGACGAACTTCGGCACCGACCGCGCGAGCGGTGGCGCATTCGAGCGCAACCTTTGCATTCTGTGGACCTTCGGAGCCGATGGCCTGCTGACGCGCTGGGAACAATCGGAGGCCGATCGCGACGCCGAGGCGCTCGCCCGCTTCGACGAGCTTGTCGGGAGCAACCCCTCTGTATCTCCCCTTGGTAAGGGGAGAACAAAAGAGGGGTCGCCCGCCCGCTCCAGCCGCCGCGTGCGAGCGAACGCCGCGACCGCGCACGCGGCCCGCGAAGACGCCGCGTTCGCTGCCCGAGACGGCGACGCGTTCGCCACTCTGTTCGCCGACGATGTAGAGGTCGTGGACCACCCCAATGGCGCCAGGCATGACCGGCTGGAATACCTCACCTCACTGGGCAGGTTGCTGAGGACCCAGGACCTGACGCGCCGGCACGAGCCATTGGCTACCCTCGGTGACGCGCTCGCGCTGTGCCGCCTGTCACTGTCATCGGGCGGGATAGCCCGCGGCAATTTCGACGTCGGCGCCTACGAGGCTGAGCGAATTAATCTCTTCGAGGTCGACGCGCAGGGCCGATGTCGGCGGGGCGAGTTCTTCGCCGACAACCGCCTGGGCGACGCCGTCGCCCGCTTGTACGAGCGCTACGCCGATCTCCTCCCCGACGGCTCCGCGCGCGCCCGTGCCGCCGCGACGGCGCGCTCGGTGGCGGTGATGCTCGCGCCAGGCGACCTCGATCGTTACCGGACCGCGATCGCGCCCACCATCGAATTCTTCGACCACCGCCTGGTCGGCTCGGGGTACGCCCGCGGCGCCGAACAGTTCCTTCACCGCATCCGTGTCCTGGCCGAAACGTCCGCCAACACGGACATGCGTTCCGATGACATCCTCGATCTCCGCTCCGACGCGTTCCTACTGCGCCGCATCACCTCGGGTACCGACCGCAGCAGCGGCGGCACGTATGAGAGACATCTCCTCGTCCTAGAGGTCTTCGGCGCCGACGGCCTCGTGGTGCGCTCGGAGCGCTTCGAGGCTGATCACGAGGCCGAAGCGCTTGCGCGTTTTGATGAGCTCGTCGGGAGCAACCCCTCTGTCTCTCCCCTTGGCAAGGGGAGAACAAAAGAGGGGTCGCCCGCCCGCACCGCCCGCCGCGTGCGCCCGAACGCCGCGACCGCGACCGTTGCCCGCCTCGACGCCGCGTTCGTTGCCCGAGACGCCGACGCACTCCCCAACCTGGCCCCCGACGAAGTCGTGGACCATACCACCGGGGTTACTTACGACCGGCACGGAGTGCTCACCTCGTTTGGCGTTCTGCTGAGAGCTCAAGATCCCATATGCCAACACGAGCCGCTGGCAACGCTCGGCGACTCGCTGGCACTGTGCCGCCAGTCACTGTCCGCCAGTCGGATCGGCGACGGCGAGCTTGACGTCGGCGCTTACGAACGAGAGAAAATCTTTCTGATCGAGGTCGACGCGCAGGGTCGACGCGGGCGGGACGAATTGTTCGCCGCCGAGCGGATCGGCGACGCCATCACCCGCTTGTACGAGCGCTACGCCGAGCTGCAACCCGCCGGTCCCACACGTGAGCGCGCGGCCATGACGGCACGCTCGGTGGCGGCGCTGGGATCATTCGACCTCGAACGGCTTGAGGTGGCATTCGCGCCCGACGTTGAGAACATCGACCACCGCGTCCTCGGGACGTGGTCCGCGCGCGGAGCGGACGCCCTGCTGCAGCACTACCGTTCCATGCGCGAACTCGCCGACAACCTCGCCATGCGGGACGACGACGTCCTGGGCCTGCGGCCCGATGGATTTCTCCTGCGCCGCATGCACCTGGGCACCGACCGCGCCGGCGGCGGGATCTACGAGCGGTCGAACCTCGCGCTCGTCTGCTTTGGCAACGATGGACGCATGGCGCGCAGCGAGTTGTTCGACACCGATCGCGAGGCCGAGGCACTCGCCCGCTTCGACGAGCTTGTCGGGAGCAACCCCTCTGTATCTCCCCTTGCCAAGGGGAGAACAAAAGAGGGGTCGCCGGCACACACCGCGCGCCGCGTGCGTGCAAACGCCGCAACCGCGCTGGAGGCCCGCGCGGACGCCACGCTGGCTGCCCGAGATCCGGACGCGCTCCTCGCCTTGCTCTCCGACGAATTCGAAGTGTTGGACCATACGACCGGCGTCGTCTACGACGGGCAGGGATACCTCGCCACCTGGCGCGTGTTGCTCAAAGCCGAGCATCCGAGCGTTGTGCGCGAGACGCTCGCTAGCCTCGGCGACTCGCTCGCGCTGTACCGCGAGTCGACGTCGGCAAGCGGGTTCCTCGGCAGGACGTTCGATGTGAGCGCCTACGAGAAGGTGGAGATCGACCTGGTCGAGGTCGACGCGCAGGGACGACAGCGGCGGAGGGAGCTGTTCGCCGCCAGCCGGCTGGGCGATGCCGTCGCCCGCTTGTACGAGCGCTACGCCGAGCTTCTCCCTGACGGCCCCGCATGCACCCGTGCTGCTGCGACGGCGCGCTCGGTCGCAGCACTGCTGGGACCGGTCGACCTCACTCGCTACGCCACGGCGTTCGCACAAACCATCGAGTACGTTGACAACCGGATCGTCGGCTTGGGGTCTGTGCACGGAGCCGAAGCACTGCTGCGGAGTAGCCACGCGATGCTCGAGCTCCTTGCAGACGTCGCCGCGCGCCTCGACGACATCCTCGACCTGCGATCCGATGCGCTCCTCTTCCGCTGGACGACCTTCGGCACGGATCGCACCGGCGGTGGCGCTGTCGAGCGCACCGTTTGCCTGCTGGCGATCTTTGGAGCGGATGGCCTCCTGACGCGCCTGGAGCAGTCGGAGGGTGATCGTGACGACCAGGCGCTCGCCCGCTTCGATGAACTTGTCGGGAGCAACCCCTCTGTATCTCCCCTTGCCAAGGGGAGAACAAAAGAGGGGTCGCCCTCCCGCGCCGCGCGCCGCGTGCGTGCAAACGCCGCGACCGCGAGCGCCGCCCGCATCGACACCGCGATCGCTGCCCGAGACGTCGACGCGCTCTCCACCCTGTTCGCCGAGCGCGTGGAGACTGTGCAACATCCTACCGGCACCACGTACGGCCGGGAGGGATTGCTCGCCACATGGCGCTGGCTGCTGAGCTCTCGAGACCCGACGTGCCGGCACACGCCGCTTGGAACCCTGGGCGACTCGCTCGCGCTGTGCCGCCTGTCATTGTCAGCGAGCGGCTTTGCCGGCGCGACGTTCGATGTCGGCGCTTACGAGAGAGAGGATATAGAGTTGATCGAGGCCGACGCGCAGGGGCGACATCGGCGCTACGAGGTCTTCGCCAGCGACCACCTGGGCAACGCCGTTGTCAGGTTGTACGAGCGCTACGCCGACCTCCTCCCCGACGGCCCCGAACGCGAACGCGCCGCGGCGACGGCGCGCTCGGTCGCCGCGCTGCTGGGACCGGGAACGTTCGACATCGAGCGCCTCGCCACGGTGCTTGCCCCTGCCGTTGAGTTCGCCGACCATCGCAGCGTCGGCATTGGATCGGCGCGTGGGGCCGACGTCTTCCTTGGCTGGGTCCGCACTCTCGTAGAGCTCGCCGACGACGTCGCCGTTCATGTCGACGACATCCTTGGCCTGCGATCCGATGCGCTCCTCGATCGCTTCACGACCTCGGGCACCGATCGCGCCGGCGGCGGCGCCTTCGTGAGGGAGGTTGTCGCTCTCTTTGTCTTCGGGAGCGACGGCCTCGTAACGAGGATTGAGCACTTCGATGCCGATCGCGAGGAGGAGGCGTTGGCCCGCTTCGACGAACTTTCCATGAATCCGAGTGTCGTCCGGCGGGAGGGCGAGCCTTCCGGCGAGCCGTGGGCTGGAAAGAGCGGCTCGGCGGAAGCCCTTCGACCAGGCTCAGGACAGGCCTCGCCCTCCCAGTCAAGTCTACCATCCCGACGCGCGCAGACGATCACGCGCCGGGTGCGAGCAAACGCCGCGACCGCGAACATTCGCAGCGTCGAAGCCGCAGTCGCCGCACGCGACGCTGACGCGTTTGTGACCCTGCTCTCCGACAACGTGGCGAGTGTGGACCATACGACTGGCGCGGAGTTCGACCGACCGCAAGTGCTCCGCGACTGGCGCTCGTTCCTCAGTGCAGAGAACCTGACGGTCACGAACGAGCCGTTGGCGACGCTCGGCGAGTTGCTCGCGCTGTACCGAGACTCACTGTCGGCAAGTGGCGTCGCCCGCGGCAACTTCGATGTCGGCCCCTACGAACGAGAGCAGATCGTTCTGGTCGAAGTCGACGCCGCGGGGCGACGCCGGCGGATCGAGATCTTCGCAGAGAACAGGCTGGGCGATGCCATCGCGCGCTTGTACGAGCGCTACGCCGAGCTTCTCCCCGGCGGCCCCGCGCGCACCCGTGCCGTGGCGACGGCGCGCTCGGTCGCGGCGCTGCTGGGACCGTTCGATCCCGAGCGCTACGCCACCGCGTACGCATCTGCCATCGAGACAGTCGACCACCGGACCTTAGGGACCTGGTCTGCGCGTGGGGCGCAAGCGGTACTGCAGCACTTCCGCTCCTTGCGCGATGTCGCCGCCGACGTCGCCATACGCCAGGACGACATCCTCGACCTGCGGTCCGATACGTACTTCGTGCATCAGACCCACTCTGGCACCGATCGCGTCGGCGGCGGCGCCTATGAGAGGCAGTTCCACGTGATCTTGATGTTCGGAACCGATGGCCTCCTGACGCGCATGGAGATGTTCGACAGCGATCGCCTTGGCGAGGCGCTCGCGCGCTTCGACGCACTTGTTCGCGATTCCGGCGAACGGCGGGCGATCACGACCTCCGCGCACATCGACAACAGCGTGACGCGCTCGATGCAGCGGATGGCGGAGGCATGGAATGCCGGCGACTGGGATTGCGTCGCCGCGTTCTACCCGCCCGACTTCCGCCTGATCGACAGCCGTACCCTCATCCATCTCGATCTCGATCGCGAGCAATACTTGCAGGGGGCGCGTCTGACCTGGGACATGCGCTCGTCTCGCCTCACCTCGGAGGTACTGGCAACCCGCGGCGACCGGCTCGCGCTCCAACGGACACGCCACGAAGTTGCCGACGCCGACGTCGGCCCGAGCGAGAGAGAATACCTCTCGATCATCGAGGGCGATGCGCGCGGGAACCACGTAACGATGGTGCTGTTCGACGCCGACGCGGTCGACGCCGCGTACGCCGATCTCGACGCGCGCTACGTCGAAGGCGAGGCCGCGCCGTACGCTGCCACCTGGGAGGCGTATCTGCGCAACGCACGAGCGATGGCGACGCGGGAGTGGGAGCAGCTCCGTGCCGCGTACGCTCCCGACTGCGTCCTGGAGGACCATCGTCCGCTCGGCCTCCCCACGTTGCGCTCGCGCGACGAGTGCGTGGCAAGCGTCCGCGCGTTCGTCGAGCTGCGACCCGATGCGAGGTCGCGTACGCCCCACGTCCTCGCCCTCACGGGCCGATGGTCGCTCACTGTAACCGTGTGGACGGGAAGCGAGACGGAAGGGGCGTTTGAGATCCCCGCCGTCGCCGTGACTGGATTCGATTCGAGCGGGCACACCGAACGGGTCGACCTCTACGACCTCGACCAACTCGACGAGGCGCGCGCACGCTTCGCCGAGCTGACGACGGCGCCGCGGGCGCTGCGCATCGAGAACGGCGCGACGCGGTCGCTCGCGCGCATGGAATCGGCATGGGAAGCCCGCGACTGGGACACCGTCGCTGCGCTCTACGCCCCGGGCTTCTGGCAGTCCGACCGGCGCCGGCTGATTCTGCTCGAACTGGGTCGGCGGCAGGCGATCGAGGGCCTGCGCGCGACATGGGACATGCGCTGGTCTCGCCTGACCTCGGAGGTGCTGGCGACGCGCGGCGGCCGGCTCGCGCTCGCCCGCGTGCTCGTTGAGGTCGCCGATGCCGATATGGGACCGAGCGAGCGAGAGGTGCTCACGCTCGTCGAGGTCGATGCACGCGGCGAGCGCGTGCTGAACGTCCTCTTCGACCCCGACGCGCTCGATGCCGCCTCCGCCGAGCTCGACCGACGGTACGGCGCGGGCGAAGCCGCCCCGTACGCTGCCAGTTGGGAAAGGTATTTGCGCAACCTGCGAGTGACTGCGGCGCGCGACTGGGAAGGGATCGCTGCGACGTACGCCCCCGATTGTGTCCTCGAGGACCATCGTCCGCTCGGTCTCCCGATGTTGCGCTCGCGCGACGAGTGTGTGGCGAGCGTCCGTGCGTTCGTCGACCTCCGACCCGACGCCACGTTGCGCACGGACCACGTCCTCGCCCTCGATGATCGGCGGTTGCTCAACGTCACGGGCTGGACGGGCGGCGAGGCGGAAGGGAGGTTCGAGATTCCGGTCGTCGTCGTCTCGCTGCACGGCTCGGACGGAGCCCGGCGCATGCACCTCTACAACCTCGACCAGCTCGACGAGGCCTGGGCGCGCTTCGCGGAGCTGCGGCCCGACCCGTTACGCGTCCCGCCGAACGCGGCGTGCCGGGCACATGATCGAGTCATCGAAGCCCGGCGGGCACGCAACTGGCCGGCGCTCCGCGCGCTTGCCACCGACGACTTCGTCTACGAGGATCGCCGCAGGCGCGCGTTGCTGACTGGCGGCGTGGATCTCTGGACCGAGAGCCTCAAGTTCTATCTCTCTGCAGGCGAATTCGCACATGAGCTGATTGCCACGGCTGGCGATCGGGTCGCGCTCCAGCGTTCAGTTTTGACGGGCCAACCCGACGGGGTCGCCGTCGAGGTCGAGTTTCTCTTGCTGAGGGAGATCAATGCGACCGGGCAGCACGTTGCGGTGATCCTTTTCGACCCCGAGGATCGCCGCGCCGCCAGCACGGAGCTGCTCGAACGCCATGCGCGCAACGAGGAGGGGCGATCGATACCGGCTGCGGTGTTCGAAGGGTTCCGCGCGATCAACGACCACGACCTCGACCGCTTCCGCGCCACGCTGCATGACGACTTCGTCTTCGACGACCATCGCCGCACCGGGGTCGGCCGGATCGAGGGCGCTGACGACTACGTCGCCTCGATTCGGCCGCTGTTCGAAGGCGCGCCCGACTTCTTTACCGACAATCTGTACTACGTCGCGATCGAGCCGCATGGCACGCTCGCGATCGCCCGCACCTTCGGCACGCTCGCCGAGGGTGGGGAGTTCGAATCCGTCTTCGTACGGCTCGCGCTCTACCGCGACGACCGGTTCGCCCGCATCGAGCAGTTCGAGGTGGAGGACCTCGATCGCGCGCGGGCGCGCTTCGAGGAGCTGCGGCCGGACCCGCTGCGCATCCCGCCGAACGCCACGACGCGGGCCAGCGATCGGTGGGGCGAGGCCTTTGTGGCCCGCGACTGGTCCGCGGTGCACGCACTCGTCAGTGACGACTTCACCTATGAGGATCGCGGAAAGCGTGCGCTGGTGAGCGGCAACGTCGAGACGTGGATCGCCTCGATGCAGTTCCTCACGTCGCAGCCGGGGTTCCAATTCGAGATCGAGCTGATCGCCACGCTCGGGGACCGGATCGCGCTCGAACGCATGGTGTGGACCGGGGGACCCGATGGGGACGCGTTCGAGACTCCGCATATGCGGCTCTTCGAGGTCGACGGCGATGGGCGGGTGCGTGCGTTGATCTTGTTCGATCTGGACGATCGCCACGCCGCGTTCGCCGAAGCGCAGGCACGCTTCGCCGCCGGGGAGGCGGCTACCGTCGGCGGGCTGGCTCCCTTACACGCGCTCGGCCGCGCGGTCACGCGCCGCGACTGGGAGGCGGTGCCAGGATGTCTTGCCCATGATTTCCAGTTCCGCGACCAGCGCACGCTGGGCCTGAAGGGGCAGCTTGGCCGCGACGAATGGGTTGCGTCGCTGCGGGCACAGGCCGATCTGGCGCCCGACGTGGACGTGGAGACGCTCTGGACCATTGCATGGAACCGCCACGGGGTGGTCGAAGTGGGCCGAGTGTTCGGAACGATACGAGACGCCGGACCGTTCGAGAACGTTGCCCTCCGTGTCATGGTGATTGACGGTGATCGCCTGCGACACTTCGAGCTGTTCGAGGTCGGTGACGCCGACCAGGCGCTCGCGCGCTTCGAAGAGCTGTGCGCCGATCTAGCATGAGCGCAGCATGCGCGAAGAGACGGGAGCCTATGGAATAGCCTCAACCAGGAAGTCCCGCATGCGAGCGCTTGCACGCTGCTCGTGTCGGCTGACGGCGTGTTCGACATCCAGCACGTTGACGACGCCATGAAAGAGATTCCGGCCGACAAGGCTTTGAAGGGGTCGAAGGCATCGGGGAAGAAACCACGGAAGAAGTGATTGCGGTTGCCATCGCGCGACAACGAGGAGGGACAGATGACACGTCACATCAGTCGCAGGGAATTCGTCAAGCAAAGCGTGCTGGCCGGAGCCGCACTGGCGGTTCCGGCGCTCGCCGGGTGCTCGTCACGTCCTACAAGGCGCCAGGCGGCCGCCCAGGTGAAGAACGTGGCCGAGATCGATCCTGCAGCGATTCGCAAGTTCGCCGGGGGACTGCAAGGCCGCGTGATTCTCCCCGGCGATTCCGACTACGAGTCGGCACGTCACGTATTCAACTGGGCGGTCGACAAGCATCCAGGGATGATCGTGCGCTGCGCCAGTGCAGCAGACGTCGTCGGCTCAGTGGACTTTGGGCGCGACCACGACTTGCTGGTCGCCGTCCGCGCCGGCGGTCACAGCTTGGCTGGAAAATCGACGTGCGATGGCGGGATGGTCATCGACGTGTCCGAGATGAAGAGGATAGACATCGATCCCGCCAAGCAGATCGCACGCGCCGACGCGGGACTCCTGCTGGGTGAGTTCGATCACGCCACGCAAGCCTTCGGTTTGGCGACGACCCTCGGCACGGCGCCGCCGACGGGCATCGCCGGTTTGACCACCGGTGGCGGGCTGGGCTGGCTGATGGGGAAGTACGGGCTGGCGTGCGACAACCTGCGGGAGGTCCAAGTCGTCACGGCGGACGGCCACACGCTGACCGCCAACGCCGAGCAGAACGCCGACCTGTTCTGGGGTGTGCGCGGCGGCGGGGGGAACTTCGGCATCGTCACCTCGTTCGAGTACCAGCTCCACCCGGTCGGCCCAGTGCTGGCCGGTGCCGTGACTTACCCGGCGCCGCGCCTCAAGGATGTCCTGCGATTCTACCGCAAGTTCACAGGGGCCCTCCCCGACGAGATCCGCGTCGATATCGGCAATGAGCAGCTGTCGGACAACGCGGGAGCCTATATCGCGCTATGCTGCAGCGGCGATCTGGATGCCGGCGAGAGGTTGCTGACGCCGCTCCGCTCGTATGCTCCGCGGCTCGCAGATGCCGTCCGCCCCATGCCGTACGTTCAAATCCAAGCACTTTTCGGTGTCCCGCCGGGACACTTTTCCACGTATATCCGGAGCAGTTTCCTTCGTGAGCTGAGCGACGGAGCCATCGACGTGATCGTGGAGAACGCGGCGCGGGCTCCCTCGCCGAGCTGCACGTTCTTCATCGAGCGGTTTAGCGGGGCCGCCTGCCGTGTCGGCGCGACGGAAACCGCCTTCAGCGCCAGAGAGCCGGGCTTCAATTTCGCGGTGTGGGCTTTGTGGCAAGACCCTGCGGAGGCGCGTCTGGCAACCGCATGGGGGCGAGGATTCTGGGACGCGATGCAACCCTTCCTGCGCACCGCGGTGTATTCGAATTACCTGGAGGACGAAGGCGAAGGCCGCGCCAGAGCCGCGTACGGCGTCAACTACGACCGCCTGGTCGCCCTGAAGAACAAGTACGACTCCACCAACTTCTTCCGCCTCAACCAGAACATCAAGCCGACGGTGTGACCGCACAAGTGGCCGGCGGGCGCCCTTCCTCGCCTCCGATCGACCTGTGATAGGACGCGATATGCGCTGCTCTGCATGTGGCCGAGACAATCGCAGTGACGCCAGGTTCTGCCTCGGCTGTGGGACCACACTCGCTCCTACTTGCCCTCACTGCGGACGCGAGGTCCCGAGCTCACGCAGATGGGCGCGACGGGGCACGCGGAGAGAATCAGCCGCCCGCTGTCAGCGATCAGCGGTCAGCACAGAGACGCATGAAGCAAACGGCCCAAACCTGCCCGAGCTGCGGCCGCGAGAACCGAGAGGCGGCGAAGCTCTGCGGTAAGCAAGCTGAGTGAGCCGTGTCGCTCCAGTGACTCTGTGCGGGCGACGAGGCTCTTCGGTAAACACGTACTGGCGTTCTGCGTGCGTTTGTGAATTAAGGGGGCTCCAGGAGATCCGTTCATGCGCCCACCACTCGTCCCGTTCGTCCTGACCGCGGTCGCATCGCTTCTTCAGGTCGCCGCGTCCTCTGCCGCCGATGCGGATGAGGGCAGCGTCGGCATCCTGGTGCTCATGGAGCATCGCGTCGGCAGCCCGGCCCTGGCGCAGCCCTATGTCGATCGCTTCGTCACCATGGCCGCCCAGGAGAACGGCTGGAGCGCCGCGAAGGGACAATACCTGACCAGCCGCAGTAGCGCGGAAGCCTTCATTCAAGCCCAGCCGCCTCACTACGGCATCCTCTCGCTGGCCGCCTTCCTGGCGCTGCGCCGCGTCGATCACCTTGATGTGCTCGGCCAAGTGACCTCGGCGCTCGCCGGCGGTCGGCAGTATCATCTCATCAGTAGTACGGCCGCGAGCCTCGGCGAGTGCAAAGGGAAGCGGTTGGCGAGCGATCATACCGATGACGCGAAGTTCATCGAGCGGGTGGTGGCCGCCGGGCGGTTCAAATTGAGTGACTTCAAGCTCGTCCAAACGCAGCGGCCCCTGCAGACCATCCAGAAGGTCGTCACCGGTGAAGCCGATTGCGCCCTGGTCGACGAGGCCCAGCTCTCCGAGCTTTCCCACATCGAGGGCGTCGACGGCGTCCGCTCGGTGTGGAAGAGCGCCGAGCTGCCACAGATGGCCGTGGTCGCCTTCCCGGCCGCGCCGAAGGCCGAGCGCCGCAAGTTTCAGGAAAACCTCGCCGACGTCTGTGACGGCAATGGGCAAACCGTCTGCGCCGAAGTGGGAATCACCGCGCTCAAGGCCGCGAGCGATGCGGATTACGCCGCTGTGGTGGCCGCGTATGGCGAGTAGCACTCGGCGGGGTCATTCGTTACCCGGCGCTGTGGCCGTTCGGCTTCGCAAACTCGGTTTCGGGGAGAATCGACGGCCGGCTTGGCGGAGGGCGGTCTGTCTTATCGGGATTGTCCTGGTCGCCGGGTGCAGCGCCCGGCGACCTCCGGTTCATCCCGAGCTGACGGTGCTAGGGGACCGCCCGGACGCCCTCGCGGTTCACGATGCGCTCGAAGCGCAGATCGCCACAGGCCAGGACACGCCCGCCGACCGCCAGTACGCCTACCGCGCCGTTTGCCTCTACGAAGAAGACAGCGCCGCCTATACGTTTGCGCGCGCCGCAGTCACCGGGCGACTGGTGCAGCAGAAGGGCTTGTTGGGAGCCTACCTCATTCCGGAGGTCGAACGGTATGCGTGGCGCAGCCGCGAGCTCGACCCGACGTTCCGCGACGGTGCGGCGACGCGGCTGCTCGGCACCTTGTATGTGATTGCACCGGCCACAGTTCTGCGGCACGGCAACTCCGAAGTCGGTGTGGAGCTCCTCGAAGGCCTCACCGCAGAGCGGCCCGACATCCCTGAGAATCACCTCCGGCTGGCTGAGGCGTACATCGCCCTCAGCGACCCGGTGTCGGCGGCACCGCATCTCTGCTGGTGCCTGGCCCACCGAATGCGCTTTCGCCCGGATGATCAGACGCTGCTGAATCAGCTCGTCGCTATAGCCGGGCCGCTCCAATGCGCGGAGCGCGGCAGCGCGGGGTGAGGGTCACCGCGTCCGGGATGTGCTGGCGCCTCGCATCGCGTCCGGTCGCTCGCGAAACAGGATCCACAAAGCGGCCGGCAGCGCCGTGAAGTCGGCCACCATCGACAGCACGAAGGCGATCCCCGATAGGATCCCGAACTGACGCACTGCCCGCAGGTCGCTCAACGCAAAGGCCAGGAAGCCGCCGGCGTTGATCAGCGTGGCAAAGAAGATCGCGCGCCCGGCCACCAGCAGCGTGTGGCGCAGCGCTTCCTCCACCGTTCCGTCCCTGCGCTTTTCGAGGAAGTGATAGAAGAAGTGGATCTGGTCGTTCTCCGACGTACCCAGCACGGTCGAGGCGATCAGAATCGTGGCCAGGTTCAGTGTCATGCCGGTCAGCCGCATCACCCCGAACATCACCAGGATTGCGAAGAGCGACGGGATCATCGCCATCAGCCGCGCCGTGCCGTTGCGGAACACGACCAGGAACGTGCCGAAGATGATCACCACCGTCAGCGCGAAGCTGCGCACCAGAGTCGGTACCAGGCTCTGCGAGACGCGCGCCAACAAGGGCGACAGCCCCACGGTCTTCAGCTCGAACTGGCGCAGGGCTGGGGTGTGCGCCACCGCCGCCTGCCAGTGCCGCCGAATGTCCGCTTGTAGTTGCTCAAACGCTTCGTTTTCTGTGGCACGGCTGACCACGGTCAACTGCGTCTGTGCCTGCGAATGCTTCTGCACGAAGCGCTGCAGCATCGGCTCCACCGGCATCAGCCCATCGAGGTCGTTGGCGAGTTGCTCGACGCCCTCGGGGTCGTTCGGCCAGCCGTCGCCCTTACCGCCGATGTAGCGGATGAGTCGCAGGATCGTGGTTGGCCCGATCACCGCACCGACGTCGGGCTCGGCTTCGAGTGACTGCTGGAACTCGTAGAGGCCGTTGAGCACCGCGGGATCGGAGACGCACCCCACCACGGTTCCCTTGAGCCATACGTGCGTCAGTGACAGTCCCGGGATCACTTTCTCGAAGCGCTTGATGTCCCGATAGAGTGTGGATTCATGGCTCACGTACTCGATCGCGTTGGTGATCGGGCGCATCGGCGTGATCAGCCCCGGCATGCCGAACAAGGCGACGGCGCCACAGGCGCTCAGCAGCAGCGCTGATCCAACCAGCGGCCAGCGCCAGCGGTAGCTGAATCCCGGCAACCACCCGGCGAAGCGCACAAACCATTCCGCTGCCGTGGGCCGTTCGTGTTGCGTGGGAGTCTTCAGGACCCGTTGGAGCGCCGGGAACAACGTGAACACGGTGACCCAGGTGAGCGCGAGCCCCACCGCCACCCACAACCCCATCTCATAGATGACACGGACGTCCGACACCGTCAGTGCGCCGAAGCCGGCTGCGGTCGCAAAGATCGATGCCGTGCACGCCACAAACTTGTTGGTGAGCGCGAAGATCTGGTGCGCGTCCGCCGGCCGATCCGCCGGGCACTCGACGAAGCGCCCGTGCAGGTAGACCAACGTCGCGGTCGCCGTCACCAAGATGGTCATCGGCACCATCGGCGAGACCAACGTGAAGGTGCCACCGACGAGGCCGATGTAGCCGACCGACAGCGCCAGGCACACGCCGAGCGTGATCATGAAGGCCGCCAGCGTCCGCACCGAGTGGTACAGGCGGATGTTGAGGGCAATGACGAACGCGATGAAGAGCCCGAAGTACAGCGGGATGCTGCGTTGCGTCTCGTCCAGGTAGACGTTCACGTACGGCTGACCGAGCCGGTGCACGCCGCGCAGCGGCCCCGGATCGGCTTCGACGACGGCGATGACTTTGTCGATCTCCGCCAGTGTTGTGCGCCGCGTCGCGGGCCCGTCTACCTCGAGGACCAGCGCGATCGCCAAGTAGTGGTCGCCGACCAGGCCCTGGCGGCGAAACAGGTCGGTGCCCTGCACGAACCGGCGGAACGCAGCCATCTGCTCGGCCGTCGGGGTGAAGCCGGCTTGGGCACGCCGAAACACGGAGAGGGCGGAGTTGGGTGTGACGTGCGCAATCGGTTGCAGCGCGCGCTCGATACGATCGACGCGTTCCACCACCTCGGGGGCCAACGGGTCATCGGCGTCGGCGAGCAACAGCGCATACTCGCCCGCCCCGAACACTTCCTCGAACTCACGGGTGGCGATGTACTCCCGATCCGTCGGCAGGATCAGCCGATCGACCGAGTTGTCCTGCCCGACCTTCGCGGCAAAGTAGGCGGCCGGTGGCACCAGCAGCGCATAGAACGCGATCACCCACCACCGTTTGGCGATGATGGCGCGGAACGTCCGGGACAGAAACCCGGAAGCCGGATCGGCAGGCGGCAACATAATGGTGCCACGCAGTTAGCACAATCTCCGGCGGGATGCTGCTCATTTTCCGGGTGATCCAGCGGCCCTGAAGGGAACAACTCGGAGACGAAACCTACGCAGCGCGAGCCGGACCGCGCCGCTTGCGGGCCTCGGCTCGCGGTGGCGCTAGCCCGACGGCGGTTTGCAGCTCTGCAAAGGCACTCTGCACGCACTCAGAGAGCTCGTGGATGTCCGGTACGACGTCCCAATCGCTCACCAGTCCCCAGTACAGGTGCTCGGCGTAACTGAACAGTGCGATCCCGAGTCCCTGGTTCTCGAACAACGGGACATGTGGGTAAGCCGCGACCAAGGGTGCGTCGAGCAGGTACAGCGGCATCGGCGGCCCCGGTACGTTGGTGACGATCAGGTTGAAGAGCCGCGCGCGAGTCAGGAGTCGCGCCGCCGCACCGACCACCAGGGACGTCGTCCAGTCTGCCGTCTGCGTCAGCATCTCAGCCCCGAGTGCGTGCTGCTGCGATCGAGAGCGGGCGGTCATCGCGTGAATGAGACGGAAGCAACGGCGCGGGTCGGCCTCATCGAGTGGCAGCGGCGTGAGCCACACCGATACGCGGTTCCCCGTCTGTCCACGCTCGCGGTCGCTGCGTACGCTGACGGGGACCGCCGTGCGCAGCTCGATCCCGCTGGTGTCGTGCCCGTGTTGACGCAAGTAGCGCCGCAAGGCCCCCGCCACAGTGGTGAGCACGATGTCGTTCAGGGTTCCGTCCAGGCGCGCCTTCACCGCCTTGAGGTCGGCCAGCGGAAGACGAAACCACACCACACGCCGGTGCGGGCCGATCGGTTGGTTGAACGGTGTCTGCGCCGCCGCCGGCAAGCCCGTCTGCAATAGCTCCCACAATGCCGACAGGCGACTGCTGAAGTCGCTCGTGACCGGCTCGTTGTTACGCCAGAGGCTCGGAAGCCCTTTGAGCAGCTGCCATCCGGCTCGTGCCCGCCGGCCGACGTCGTCCCTCAGCAGCTCCGACGTCGTCGGGGCTGCAACCGGATGCCAGCGGACCGGCTTCTCGTCGATGGCGTGCGGGCCAACCGCGAGCAGTGCGGCCAGCAGGTCCACGCCGGCAATGCCGTCGACCATGCAGTGATGCACCTTGCTCAGCATCGCAAAGCGGCCTTCAGCGAGGCCTTCGATGAACCACGTCTCCCAAAGGGGACGGCTGCGGTCGAGTGCGCGCTCGAGCAGCCGCGCCACCGCCGTTTGCAACTGTCGGTCGCTCCCCGGACTCGGGATACTGGTGTGACGCACGTGATACTCGAGGTCGAAGTGCGGATCGTCCACCCACACCGCGTCGTTGGTCACCGGAACGAATTGCAGCTTCTGGCGGTAACGCGGGATGAGATGCAGCCGCGAGGCGATGTGGCGCCGGATGCGTTTGATGTCGATCCCCGCACCGGGTGTGACCAACGAACCGGGGTCGAACACCGCGGTCAAGGCCACGTGCATGTAGGTGTTGGGCGTCTCGAAATGGAGGAACGCCTGATCGAGGCCGGATAGGCGTTCATAGCGTGGTTTGTTCATCTCGACTCGGCCGTACGCAGGCGAGAGCAACGCTGGTGCCAGTTGCGCAATCGGTGCATCGAAAGAAGCGGGGTGGAGCGAGCCCGAGCCGGTGCCCACACATTGGGCCGCCTCGCCCACGTTTTGGGCGGCAGATCGCGTGCCGCTCGATGCGAGCGCAGCGCGATGCCAATCGGTCAATCGAGCTCGGCCCCCGCGCGACGAGGCTGCGCCGGCTTCGGCGGGGTGTTGTATCCGGCCTCCCCGTACGGTTTGAGCTTCTCGAGCCACAGGCTTTCGAGGGCGCGCACGTCTTCGGCGTAGCGCCGTTCACCTTCCTTGACTGGTGCGAGCTCGTCGAGCACTTCGAAGGAGAAGCAGTCGGCGCCGTGTGTCTTCCAGTCCTGCTGCAGCGCCTTGTTCTCGTGCATGCCCATCTTCAATTGGAAGCGCACCCGATTGATGCTTCCCGGTAGGTTGAGGCTGGCGCCGATCAGGAGCTTGCCGTTCACCTGGTTGCGGATGGCAAACACACCCATCTGCCGCGTCTCGTTCTTGTACTGTTGCTTCAGCTCGGCTCGGTTCATGCGACTCCTCTTGCGCTCTGCGGATCACGCGGGTTTGACACGTCGCGGGTTTCTTGACCATGCTTGGGCAACGTTCTCGAAGATGTCCGGAAAGGAGTCCCGGTGACCGCTCCGGCTGAACCGTCTACATCGAGCCTGCCGCAGGGCCAGGTCTCGGCATTCGCCTCGCCTTACTGGCAAGGCGCCCGCGCGGGGCTCTTCGGCGCGGCCTTGCTCGCCCTGTGGTTCTTCTTCCTCGACTTCAGCAGGGGCAAGCCGCTGTACACGCCGACGGTGATGGGGACGGCGCTGTTCCGGGGAGGTGAAGGCCTCACCTCGCCCGAGACGCTGCCCACATCGATCCCGTTGACGCTCATGTTCACCCTCGTGCATGGTCTGGTCTTCATTCTGATCGGTGTGGTGGGGGCCCGCCTGCTCAGTCTCATCGAACGCGGACCCAACCTCACCCTCGGTATCGTACTGCTGTTTGCCGTCCTTGGCCTCGGCTTCTTCAGCTTCGCCATCACCTTCTCCGCCGTCGCCTTGAACGCCGTCCAAATCCAAGACGTGCTGATTGGGAACGCCATCGCGGCAGCAGGGATGGCGGTGTACCTATTGCGCCACAGTCCGAGCGGCAAAGCGTCGTGACGCATCGGTGGCGTCCACGGCGCGGCGGTCACCGCTTCTTGAGCTCGTCGGCGAGGACCTCGAGCCGGTCGTTACCCCAGATGCGTGTGCCGCCGACGATGAAGATGGGCACGCCGAAGATCTTGTCCTGCATGCACAGCAGCAACGTCTTCGGTACCTCGTCGTGGAAGCGCTTGCTGGTGACCGCGTCGAGGAACTCGCGGCGCGACAGGCCGGCCTTCTCGGCGCAGTCGGCGAGCACCGCATGGTCCGCGATGTCGCGTCCCTCACCCCAGCGGGCGCGAAACACGGCGTTGCGGTAGCTGCGCTCGCGTCCCTTCTCGCGTGCGAAGTAGTAGCCGGCGGCGGCGTCGGTGGCGTCTACGGCGACCGACGACGGCGGTTGCCACGGCAGGCCGAGCTTCTTTGCCCACCGCGTCGCGTCCTCCAGCAGATAGCTGACCTTGAACTCCTGGAGTTGCGCGGCGATGCCGGTGGGCGGCTGACTCGGAGGCGGCACTACCGGGATGGGAACCAGCTCGGCGCCGGCCTGCGCGATGAGGTCGTCGATGCGCGAGTCGGCGAGAGCGGCAAACGGCGACTGAAATGCGAAGTAATATTTGACCTGCTTGCTGGCCATGCTGTGCTCCTGTGATTGCGACTGCCCGCATTGTGCCCGGCCGGCGCGCGATGAGCAACCAGGGGTCATGTCAGCAGCAAGATGCTAGAAGATCATTGCAGCCCGTACCAACCAACACGGAGTCCACGAACCCGCGGTCCGCGGTCGCGAGCGCGGTGTACTGCTCGCGGAGCCAACGCAGACACTTCGCCTGGTAGGGGAACGGCTGCTGCACCCAGCGCGTGCCGTCGATCCGGCACTCGACCCGCTCGGATCCGGATTCCAACGCGGCCGCGTTCGCCAAGAGGAACGGCGCATACACGCGGCCGATCTCGACGAAGAGTGCGTGCAGCCGCGAGCGCATCGCAGCGCGCGGGATCCAACTGCTCGCTTCGAGATCCAGCCAGCTGAGATCCTCGACGCGATTGAGCCAGGCGATGACCCGCGGTGCCACCTCGGTGGCAATCGCTGTCGGTGTCGGATCGAACTGCGCGAGCTGCGACAACTGGCCGAAGACGCCGAAGTCGCCGGCGCCGGGTCGCTGCCCGAAGAGAAACGGCGCCTCGCAGAGATGGGTATCGAGCACGGCGAGCAAACGCCGGTAGCTCGCTTCAATCAACGGCGCGGTGGTCTCGTTGGATCCGACCACCGCGAGTCGGCCGATTTGTCGCTGCGCGAAGGCCTGCGCCGCCCGCTCCAGCGCATCCGGCCGCAGGGCGAGCTGCTGATCGCACGGCAGCACGTGGGAAGCCTTGGCGATGTCGAGCGCGTACGCCCAGCGATAGTGGAACATGGCTTTCGTCAGCCACTCGTCGGCGTAGTCTTCGACCAGTGCGTCCAGAAAGGCGACCGCCGGATCATCGGGGATGACGGCGCGTTCGCCGTACAACGACTCGAGCCGACGGATCTGAAAGGTCGAGTCGATCATGGCCGTGTCACCGTCGCTTCCGGGAAACACCAGCACAGGAATCAGCGCGACCGGTACCGGCGGAATCCCGACGTCATCGGCGGAGCCACGCAGGATCCACCGAAACGGAATTCGCCGGTAGCGCAACACGGCGCGCAGCTTGCGGCTGTATGGCGAACCGTAGGCCCCGACGAGTTTGAGCTCTTTCATTGTGACTCCTCTCATTCCACTTGCGTGGGCTCGACGCCTGCCTCAGTTCGCCCAGTACACATATTCGTCGTCCGGACTGTCCGGCAGGCTCAGCGGGTGGTCGATGGCCACCGCCGCCTCGAGCAGCGAGGGCCACAGCGGCTTGCTTTGCTGCGCATCGAGCGTGGCGAGCTGAGCCAGCAACAGGTTGACCTTGTCTGCATTGCTCTGCGCCAGGTTCTTGCGCTCCGTCGGATCATCTCTCAGGTTGAAAAGCCATTTCTTCTTGGGGTTCTCGGAGACCTGCAGTTTCCAGTCGCCCGCCAGAAGCGTCTGGTACGGGCCCGAGCGCCAGAACAGCGAGTCGTGCGGCTGCGCCTGGGTCTTGCCGGTGAGAAACGGGATGACGTCGACACCATCGATCACGCGATCGGTCGGAAGCGGCGCACCGGCTGCGGCTGCGGCCGTGGCGAAAATGTCGACGTGCGCGACGGGCGGGACGAAGGTCGTACCGCGCGGCACCACGGCCGGCCACTGCAGAAAGAAGGGCACGTGGATCCCACCCTCGAAGAAAGTGGCCTTCCAGCCGCGATAGGGCCGGTTGATGTCGGGGAGCCCGATGTAGTTGGCGCCGCCGTTGTCGCTGGTGAAGATGACCAGCGTGTCGTCCTCCAGCCCGTTCTGCCGCAGCGCGCCGAGCACCTTGCCCACGCCGCGGTCGAGGGCGCGGATCATGGCGGCATAGACGCGCAACCGGTGGTCCTCGATGTTCGGCAGCGCGTCGTAGTCGGACTTGAGCGCCTGCAGCGGCGTGTGCGGCGCATTGAAGGCGAGATACATGAAGAACGGGCGGTTGCGATTGGCGGCGATCGCTTTGACCGCCTCGTCCGCGAGGTAGTCGGTCATGTAGCCGCCCGGTGTGAAGCGCTTGCTGCCGTTGTGGCTGACGGCGAAGGGCAAGTTGGCCCACAGGAACTTGTCGATGGGGTCGAAGTCCTGGAAGGAATTGACCACCTGCGGATCGTTCTTCGGCAAGTACAGCGACGCACCGGGCAAAAAACCCAGGGTCTCGTCGAAGCCCCGGGCCTCCGGCCGTGCGGAGGCCGTTTCACCCAAGTGCCACTTGCCGAAAAACAGCGTGTGGTAGCCCCGGCTCTTCAGAAGCTCGGCGATGGTCGTCTCAGTGATCGGCACCGCCATCTGGCCGACGGGCGGCACGTCGGGCTCGCGCTCGGCGTGATAGATCGGCTCGCGCGGGCCGGGCATGGAGTGGCCCAACAGCTTCTGAAATGCGCCTGGCGCGGGAGTGAACTCGAACCCGAAGCGCGTGGCATAGCGGCCGGTCATGATCGAGGCGCGCGATGGGGCGCAGGTGGCGTTGCCCGCATATCCATCGGAGAAGGTGACGCCGTTCTTGGCGATCGCGTCGATGTTCGGCGTTCTCACACGGCCGCCTGCCACGCCGCCGCCGCCGGAAGTCAGGTCGTTGTAACCGAGATCGTCGGCCAAAATGAGGAGGATGTTCGGGGCGCGTTTGCCGGCCGCCTCTTGCGGGGCGTCCGGTCCCGCCGCCCACGTCACTTCGCGAGTCGGGCCGATCGGGTCACGGATGATCGCGATGATGCCGGGAAGATAGAACCAGTAACGTTCGAAGACCAGCCAGCCTGATACCGTGAGGACCACGAGACCGATGACAACACCTGCGCCGCGCTTGCCCAGTTTCATGCAGCTCCTCTCTTTTCATGGGGACTCCTGTTCAGTCCGAGATCTCGGTCGCGAGGGCAACGTTTGTCCCATTACCGCACGTGCACGCTCGCATCGAAGGCGCTGCTCGCTGCGCAGCCGATCCCACACTTCCGTCGCCGGGCGTCGCTGCCGCCGCGCGCGTTGGTTCGCATTATGTCATGAGGAATGACAAAACAAGTGTTCGGCGAACGGCCAACGTCGGTCTGCCGCCCAGAGCACTGCCAAGGAGGGCACCAGTGATGGCAATCTACCCGACTTCCGAACAGATTCAGGCCCTGCTGGCCGGCCCGGCCGACCAGCCGGTGGTGATGGTCAATCTCCTGCGCTTCAAGCCGCAGGCCGACGCGCCGGCTCGGGGAATGACCGGTGAGGACGCCTACCAGCGTTACGCCGACGCGATGCGCCAGGTCGTCGAGTCACACGGCGGTCGTTTGCTGTGGGCCGGATCCGTCGATGCGGTGGTGATCGGCGAAGCAGACGCCGCCCAGTTCCACGTCGTCGCGATCGTCGAGTACCCCTCGCGTCAGAAGTTCCTCGAGATCGCGCAGAGTGACCGGGTGCGCGAGATCGGTGTGGATCGGGCTGCCGGCCTCGAGAGCCAGTGGCTGATCGCCACCACGACCCGGCCGCTCTGATGCCCCACCGCCACTAGCTCATCGGCGATACCGACTCGACCACATATCGTTTCACCGATGGCGGTGCGGCGAGGAGGCTCGGCATCGCCGCCCGGAACTGTGCCATGTGCGGCGTCTGGAAGTGGTGCGCGAGCGCGTCTTCGCTCTCCCACTCCTCGAAGATGTAGATCAAGGCGGGGTCGGCGAGATCGAAAGAAAAACGGTACGCCAGGCAGCCGGCTTCGGCGCGCGTCGCTGCCGCCATGCGTTGTGCCGCGCGGACGGCGTCCTCCCTCGCGTCCGGCCTGATCTTCACTTCTCCGGCGACGACAATCATGGTCGACCCCTCCTGGTTTCAACTCAGGGCGAAGCGCTCACCCACGAGCGTCTCCGACACGTTCCACAAGCGCTTCCCGCATAGCCTATCTCCACTTGCTGACCCCACATACCGCGAAGCGCCGCACGGCGAAAGGGAGACGGGCGATCATGGCTCAGCGTTTGTTGGTTGCGACATCATCGGCATGTAGAGCAGCCCTTCCCAGGTGCGTCGGTGGGGTGCTAGTGCTGGTGCAGGCACAGTGACGTGTCCGACAAACGCAGCAGTTCGGTGCCCCGCCCGATGTTCCGCATCCGTACCGCCTCAGCGGGGCTACGCTACGGCCTCGCGGTTTTCTTCTCCGTACTCGCCGCCGTCTTCAAGTTGCTGCTCGCGCCGCTGATCGTGCCGAGCGCCTTTGTCACGGCCTACGCGGCCGTCTTTGCGAGCGCGCTCGTGGGCGGATTGGGGCCTGGCCTGATCGCCACCGCACTCTCGGTGGCAGTCGACGCCTATCTCTTTCAGCCGCTCAGCGATCCGCTCACCCCAGCCCGCATCGGCATGTTCGTCGTGCTCGCGGCCGCAACCTGCTGGATGGCCACCAAGGTACGCACGTCGGAGCAGCGCGCAGCCGAGGCGGAACGGCGCTATCGGCGCCTGTTCGATTCCGACCTGCTAGGCATCCTCTTTTGGAACATGGACGGCCGGATTACGGAGGCAAACGACCGTCTCCTCGAGATGCTGGGCTACACTCGCGCCGAGTTCATGGCAGCAACCGTCCGCTGGACGGACATCACGCCAGCGGAGTACGCCCATCTGGACGCGCAGGCGCTCGAGCAGATCCGCGCGACCGGCGTCAGCCCACCGTTTGAGAAGGAATGCGTTCGCAAAGATGGCTCTCGCATGCCGATCGTCATGGGCGGGGCGTCATTCGAGAGAGGCGCAGAGGACGGGGTCGCCTTCATCCTCGACATCACCCAGCGCATACAGGCTGAGGCCGCCCTGCGCGCGGCCAACGTCGAGCTGGAACGCCGGGTGACCGAACGCACGGCGGCGTTGCAAGTCAGCGAGGAACGCCACCGGCTGGTGTCGGAACTGACCTCGGACTTCGCCTACTGGATGCGCATTGAACCTGGTGGCCACGGTGCGTTCGAATGGGTTTCGGGTGCCTTCCATCGCGTTACCGGCTTGGCGCCGGAGGAGATCGGGGTTGCCGGCTTTCTCAGTCTCGTCCACCCGGATGATACCCCGCGAGTGCTGGAGCGCGTCCGGCTCCTGCTGTCGGGCGAGCCGGCCGTCACCGAGTACCGCTTGGCCTTGCCCAACGGCGACGTGCGCTGGTTGCGGGACTACTCGCGCCCGGTCTGGGACGAACAGCAGCACCGAGTCGTGCGGATCATCGGTGCCGCGCAAGACATTACCGAGGGCAAGCGCGCCGAGATCGCGCTGCGCGAGAGTGAAGAGCGCTTCCAAAACGCCTTCCGTGAGACGGCCAATGGGATGGCGTTGGTCGGCCTCGACGGCGTGCCGTTTCAGGTCAACCGCGCCTTGTGTGACCTGCTCGGTTATACGGAGGAGGAGCTCCTCACGTTGTCCGCCGATGCGCTCACGCATCCCGACGACCTCCCGGCCGAACGCGCCTACGTGCAGCGTCTGCTCGCCGGCGAAATACGGAGCTGCCAGTTCGAGAAACGCTACGTACACAAGCGCGGGCACGTCGTGTGGGCATCGCTCGCGGCGTCGCTGGTGCGGGGTATCGACGGCCGCCCGCTGCACTACGTCAGTCAGGTAGAAGACGTTACGGAACGACACCACCTGTACGAGCAATTGCGCGCGAGCGAGGAACGGTTCGCCCTCGCGGTGGCCGCTGCCAACGACGGCATTTGGGATTGGGATCTGCGCACCGACGCGCTGTACTTCTCGCCGCAGTGCCGGCGCATCCTCGGTCGCGGCAATGAAGATACTCCACTGGTCCGGTCAGCCTGGCTCTCCCTGCTCCATCCCGACGACCGTGATCAGGCCAGCGCGGACCTGACGCTCATTCTCAGCGGACAGATCGACCACTACGAACGCGAATTGCGCCTGCAGCAACGCGATGGCACCTGTCGTTGGCTACTGACCCGCGGGTTGGTGGTGCGTGGTCCCGACGGCATACCGTTTCGGATGGTGGGTTCGCTCACCGACGTCACGGAACGCACGCAAGTCAGCAACATTCTCGCAGCGCTGAACGCGCATCTCGACGTGGCGGCGGCCTTCTCGTCGGTCGCCGCGGGGTTGCGGGCGTTGGCCCACTGTGATCGCACCAGCGTGCTCCTGTTCGACGAGCCGCATGTGTGGGCGACGGTCTTGGCGCTCGATCAACCGCGCGAATTCTCGCGGCCGGGCACGCGCGTGCGCATGGCCGATAGCCCAGTGGTCCCCGACATCTTGGCGGGGCGACCGCATGTCGTGCCCGATTTGACCCCTGAATTGACTTCTCCGATCGTGCAACAGCTCTATCAGGACGGCGTCCGCTCGGTGCTCATCCTCCCGCTGCTCGGCACCGATCGTGTGTCGGGCATGCTCACGCTCGCTTGGCACGCGATCGGTGCCTGCAACGACGCGCCGTTGCCTGTGCTGCAGCAGATTGCCAACGCTGTCGCGCTGGCGTTGGAAAAGAGCCGCCTCTTTGAACAAGTACGCGTCGGTCACGAACGGCTGCAGCTGTTGTCGCGGCAGTTGATGCGGGTGCAGGAAGCCGAGCGTCGCCATCTGGCAAGCGAGCTGCACGATGAGATCGGACAAGGGTTGACGGGGGTCAAGTTGATGCTGGACACGTTCGAGCGCTCGCCAGCGCTGCTGGCGAGCGCTCGACTGGCAGAGATACAAACCCTGGTGAACAATCTGGTGACCCAGATCCGCAACCTGTCGCTCGATCTCCGACCGGCGATGCTGGACGACCTCGGCCTGCTGCCCGCGCTGTTGTGGCTGTTCAGGCGCTATTCCAAGCAGACGAAAGTGGAGGTGGTGTTCGAGCATCGCGGCCTGGACCGCCGCTTCACGCCCGAGGCGGAGACCGCCGCCTTTCGCATCATCCAGGAAGCGCTCACCAACGTCGCGCGCCACGCCGCTGTCGCCGGCGTGCAGGTGGCCGCGATCGCCACCGACGCGGAGTTGATCGTGGAGATCACCGACGACGGTCAGGGATTCGATCCGGGCAGCGAGCGCGCAGCGGGCACCGGCGCCGGCATCGCGGGGATGCACGAGCGCGCATCGTTGTTGGGCGGGCACGTCAGCATCGAGTCGGCACCCGGTGCCGGCACGTGCCTGCGGGCGCAGCTGCCGCTACCACGGTTGCGCGTTGACGATGAACTGCACGGCCTGCCGCGCTGAGAACCCCGCAGACTCGAAGTTCTGCCTGCAATGCGGCCGGCACTCCGCGCTGCGCCCGGTATCGTACCGAGCTGCCACTTGCAGCGCAGGTTCTGCGTGGAGCGCTTGACGATGCGTGAGAGGGTGTGCGAGCCTCCGGCTCCGGGGTTGCCGTCCAGGGAAGGTGTCCGTCATGACCAGCAGAGCGCCCAGCTTTCCGCAGGCCGGAGCCGCGGCCGACACACAGAGCTGCGAGGACCTCGCGGCGCCTGAGCTCGGGAACCCGGTCTTCGAAATCGAGGCTGCCGACCTCTCATCTGTTGCGCTCGGTGGAAGTCAAAGACGACGAGATGGGCCCGGCGACCGCAAGCGCGGCACAAGGCTGAGGCTGGCCAGGCTCCGTCTCGACGCTCTATGAGGACGCGCACGGCTCGGGACCACGTCTCAGGATTTGATCTCCTGGTGCTCGATCTCGACGGGACCCTTGTCGACAGCGAAGCCATCCTTGTCGGCATGGTGAATCACACTCTGGAGACGCTGGGATACGTGCGTGCCGATCCTCGGGCGGTGGCCTCCACGATTGGCCTGCCCCTGGAAGAAGTCTTTCAGCGCGCGCTGCCATCCGCGGCGCATGCTGCGATTGCCGCGCTGTGCGTGGCCTACCGCGAGCGTGCCGACGCCGTCGACTTCGTCCGGCAGTTCCGCCTCTACCCAGATGTCAGCGAGACGTTGGCGACCTTGCACGCAGGTGGGTTGCGGCTCGTCGTCGGCACCAGCAAGGGACGGGCGACCACGCTCGACATCATCCAGCATTGCGCGATTCATCACCTCATCGACGACGTCATCGGCGGCGACTGCGTCACGCGCGGCAAGCCACACCCCGAGATGGTCGAGCGCGCACGCCAGCTCTTCGGCACCCCTGCGGAGCAGACGTTGATGGTTGGCGACACGCCCTTCGACATCGAGATGGGACAGGCGGCCGGCGTCGCCACGTGCGCCGTCACCTATGGGATGCACCCGGCGCAAGCGCTGCGGGCGCTCCGCCCAGACTTCATCATCGACCGGTTCGAGGAATTGGGTCACTTGGTCATCGAGGAGGGCAGATGAAATTGCAGGCAAAGTTGCGCTGGTCACCAATCCGAACACGAGCACGAGTTCATCCCAGCCGCGGTTTCATGCGCCAGCGGATGGCGATCAAGATGACCGCGAACAGCGCGCACATCACCAGCAGCGGCACCGCCACCTCGGCGACGCCGGCACCGCGCTCGATGATGCGCCGCAGCCCGATCTGATACCACCGCAACGGGAAGAGCCCGCCGATCTCGCGGACGCCGTGCGGCATGAGCTGGTAGGGGAACATCACGCCCGACAGCACGAACGACGGCATGATGAAGAAGACGGTGATGAACACGGACTGCGCCGAGGTGCGCGCCAGCGTCGACACAAACACGCCGACGGCGAGCGACGAGAGCACGAAAGGCAACGTCACCAGCAACAGCGCCAGCCAGCTGCCGCGCGGCCACAGGCCGAAGACGACACCCGGCGCAATGGTGGCGAAGAAGAACACCGCGTAGCTGATGACGACGTACGGAACGAGCTTGCCGAGCACCAGCTCGATCGGCGTCGTCGGCAACGCCAGCATCTGTTCGTAGGTGCCGCTCTCGCGCTCAGCCACCAGGCCACCGCTGGTCGCCGACATGCACAGGTTGGTGAGCAGCATGCCGGCGAGCGCCGCCAGGAAGAAGGTGCGATCGAGCAGCGTCGGGTTGAACCAGAAACGCTGGCGCATGTCGACCGGCCCGCCCGTGCGCTCGGCCGACGGCACGCGCGACGGCATCGCTGCCGCTTGCAGATCGAAGACGGCGGCAACCTGACTGATGTACCCGCCGACGCGCGCCGCCTGCAGTGGATCGCTGCCGTCGACGAGTACCTGTACCTGTGGCTGCCCACGTTCGATGGCGCGCCTGAAGTCCCTTGGAATCACCACGAACGCCAGCGCGTCGCCGCGCTGCAGCAGCCGCTCGCCTTCGTCGTGGCTCCACACCGCCCGCGGTGCCACAAAGTAGCCGGTGGCTTGGATCTCCTGCAGCAAGCGGCGCGACACCGCACTGTTGCTCTGATCGAGCACCACCCACGAGACGTTGGCGGGTTTGTTGGACAGCGCGAAGCCCATCAACAAGAACATCATCACCGGCTGCGCGAAGACGGTGGCGAGCAACGCCTTGTCGTGCCGTACGACGCTGGCTTCCTTGTACGCCACCGCCGCCACGTTCGACCAGAAACTGCGCCGCCGGTGGGTCATCGCCGGGCCTCGATGGTGCGCAGTGCGTAGCCGACGAGCAGCACCCCGAAGAGCGCCAGCAGCGCCAGCTCCGGCAGCAAGGTGAGCGGTCCCTCGCCGCGCATGTAGATGGCGCGGCTGACGCGGATGTAGTGCGTCGCCGGGAAGATCTCCGCCACCCATTGCACGACCCGCGGCATGCTGCGGATCGGGAAGGCGAAGCCGCTGAGCTGCACCAGCGGGATGCTGAACAGCACGCTCTTCTGCACCGCCTCCGCCGCCGTCGCCGAGGTCGCCGAGATGATCAGGCCGAGCCCGAGTGACACGAGCACGTAGAACGACGACACGGCGACGAAGAAGACGATGCTGCCTTGCGGCCAGACATTGAGCACGAGCCCGGCCACCACCACCATCAGCACCACGTCGAGCACGAACACGGCGCCCAACGGCAGGATCTTGCCGAGGAGGATCTCCACCGATGTCGCCGGCGTCACCTGCAGCTGCTCGAAGGTGCCGGTGATCTTCTCGGTCACGATGGAGACGGCGGTGATCAGCACGGTGAGGAACGACAGCACGAAGCCGAAGGTGCCGGCCACCATGAACGGCGTGCCGTCGAGCTTCGGGTTGAACGGCGCCCGCAGCACCACCGCGATGCCACGACCGGCTGCGCGCCGGCTGCCGTCCTGCAACACATCGGCGGTGGTGTTGGCGATCAAGGTGCGCAGGAAGGCCTCGGCGTTGCCGGCGAGCATCGCCTCGCCGCCGTCGTAGATCAGCTGCACCTGCGGCCGCTCGTGCGGCGCATCCCCGGGGCGCACAGTCGCCGGGCGGAGGTCGCGGTCGAAGTCCGGCGGGATCACGATGGCGGCGCTGATGTCGCCCGCCACCAGCGCGCGATCAAGCCCTTGGCGCGTGGCGTAAGTGCGGGCGATGAACGTACCCTTCGCGGTCAGCTCGGCGATCAGCCGGCGGCTGACCCGAGTATTGTTGGCGTCGATGACCCCGAGGGGCAGCCCCTTGACCTCGGTGGACAGCACGAAGCTGAAGATGAGCAGCGCGCCGAGCGGCACGGCGATCAAGATCGAGACAGTGAACGGATCGCGGAAGGTGGCGAGCACCTCGCGACGGATGAGGGTGCGCAGCCGTCGCCAGTTCATGCCGCCGCTCCGGTTTCGGCGAGCACGCGTCGAAAGACGTCGGTCATCTGCGCCTGCTCGATGTGGATGCGTGCGTGCGGACACGCGGTGGCGGCGCGCGCGATCGCGGCGAGCACGGGTGGGTCGAGGCTCGGTACCACGACCTTTACACCCGTGGCCGTCCACTCCAAGGGTTGGCCGATGGCGGTGAGCGCGTCGGTGCAGCCCGCCGGCTGCTCGGCGGGCAGGGCGACGTCGATGCGGTACCCCTCCGAGTAGCGCCGGCGCAGCGTCTCCGGCTCGGCGTTGGCGACGAGGCGGCCGGCGTCGATGAAGCACACCCAGTCGCAGTAGTCGGCCTCTTCGAGGAAATGCGTGGTCACGAACACGGTCACCCCGGCGTGCGCCTCGTCTTGAATCAGCTCCCAGAACAGCCCGCGGTTGTGCACGTCGACG
>CAZCGA010000036.1:40772-49948 GCA_964498075.1 uncultured Binatia bacterium (SeqCode)
CGGCTCGTCGAGGAACAACACGCGCGGCTGGTGCAGCGTGCTCAACGCCAGGCCGGCGCGCTGCCGGATGCCGGCGGGCAGGTCCTCGGTCTTCTCGTGCTCGGTCTCGCCCAGCGAGAAGCGCTCGCGCAGCGCCCCCCAGCGCTGCTCCAACTGCTCAGCCGTCAGGCCGTAGAGACCGCCGTAGAACTCGACGTTCTCGCGCAACGACAGCCCGGCGTAGAGGCTGACCTTCTGGCCCATGTAGCCGACGTGGTCGCGCACTTTGCGCGGCTGCTGGATCACGTCGACGCCGTCGACCTCGATCGCTCCGGCTGTCGGCCGCAGCAAACCGATGAGCATGCGGATCGTCGTGCTCTTGCCCGAGCCGTTGGCGCCCAGGAACGCGAAGATCGTGCCCGGCTGCACCGCGATGCTCAGGTTGTCGACGGCGGTGAAGTCGCCGAAGCGTTTTGTCAGCCCCTGGACGCGGATGATCGGCGGGCTCATGCGACGACTCCGCGTGCCAGCGCCAGCAGCGCCGACTCCATGTCGAGAGGCCGCGGCTCGGCGAAGCGCACCGCGGCGCCGGCCAGCTGCTGCAGATCGGATACGACACGGTCGCGGCCCGGCGTCGCGGCGCCCCGCACCTCGACGCGGGCGAAGCGGCCGGTGGCGCGGGCGCCGTCGACGTACGCGAGCTGACGCGCGGCGCGCGCGATGGCGCGCGGATCGTCACCCCAGGCGCGATACAGCTCCATCGGCACGGCGGCGCGCAGCTGGCCCGGAGTGCCGCTGGCGACGACGCGCCCGCCGTCGAGGTAGACGAGACGATCGCAGCGCTCCGCTTCGTCGAGGTAGCTCGTGCTCATGACGACCAACGCGGCGCTGCGCTCGCGTTCCAGCATCGACCAGATCTCGGCCCGCGCCATGACGTCGACGCCCGCCGTCGGCTCGTCGAGCAGCAGCAGCTCGGGTTTCAGCAGCAGCGCGTTGGCGACCGCCAGCTTCTGCTTCATGCCCCCGGACAACGCGCCGGCCGGCCGATCGACGAACGGGGCGAGGCCGGTACGCGCCAGGATCTCCTGCGCCCGTTGGACCCACTCTGCCGGCGGCAACCGCTGCAGGCGCGCCGTGAAGCGCAAGTTCTCCATCACCGACAGATCGCGATGCAGGCTGAACGACTGTGGCACATAGCCGATGTGCGCCTTCAGCTCGGTCACGTCGCCGTGCAGGTCGTAGCCGAGCACCGTCGCGTCGTCCGCCTCGATCTCCAGCAGACCGGCGAGCGAACGGATCAGCGTCGTCTTGCCGGCACCGTCCGGGCCGACGATCCCGACGATCTGCTGGCCGTCCAGCGTCAGATCAATCCCGGCGAGCGCCCGGCGCCGACCGTAGTGCTTCTCCAAGCCGCGGAGCGAGATCAATGGCTGAGCCATGCGTCCTCAGCTCCCGTCGGCGGTCAGGTACACATTTCCTTCCGTGCCCGGCTGGAAGCGCTCGACGCCTTCGAGGATGCGGACCTTGGCGCGATACACCTGCCCCATGCGATCGCTGCGGGTCTCGATCTTCTCGGGGGTGAAGTTCGCCTTGTCGGCGATGAAGCTGATCTCGCCGGGGACGCGCTGTCCGGGTTGGCTGTCGAGCTCGATCGCCACGCGTTGGCCGACGTGGACCGTACCCACGTCGGTGACCGGCACGTAGATCTGCACGTACTTGTCGGTGGGATCGAGCACGGAGACGACGGCGCTCCCGGGCTGCGCCAGCTCGCCGGGCCAGATGAACTGGGTCTGCACGACGGTTGCAACGGCGGGTGAATGAATCGTGTACTTCGAGTGCGCGACCTGCAGCTCGCCGAGCTGCGCCTCGGTGAGGTCGCGCTTCTGGCGCAGCGTGTCGAGCTCGTGGTGCGCCAGGGCGACGGTGTGCTCCTCCGCCTCGGTGCGTGCCAGCATCTCGTGGGCGCGGTCGAGGCCGCTGCGCGACTGATCGCGCCGGGCGCGGTTGTCGTCCAGCTGCTGCGCCGTGCTGGCACCAGTTTTTGCCAGCCCTTGCTCGCGGGACAAGGTGCGCTCGGCGAGACCCGCCGCCGACTCCGCTTGGCGCAGCTCGGCGTGCCGCGCGCTCACGTCGCGTTGCCACGTACTCTCCACTAATGCGATGCGCTCGGCCTGGGTCCGCAGCTCGGCGTCGAGGACGGCCAGCTCTTCCTGCTTCGACGTGATGCGGGCTTGGACGTCGCGGTCGTCGAGCACGGCGATCACCGCGTTCGCCGACACCGACGTGCCTTCGGTGTACTTCACCTCGAGCACGCGGCCGGTGACCTCGCTGCGGATGACGCGCTCTTCGCCCTCGACGAAGCCGGTGTAGTAGGACGGCGCATGGCTCGTGCGCAGGTACCAGACGGCGACGACAACGGCGATGGCGGCGGCGACGATGGGGATCGCGAGTTTGCGTGACATGGTGATTACCTCGAGGTCGACAGTTCGTTGAGCGGCAACCCGATCAGCTGTTGCAGCTCGGCACGGCGTGTGTGCGCCTGGTAGAGTGCCGTCGCCAGCGTGGCGCGTTGCTGGGCGAGCAGCGCTTCGGCGTCCAACACGTCCTCGCTCTGGGCCCGACCGGCGTCAAACTGTTGCTGCCGGATGCGCAGGTTTTCCTCGGCCTGCCCGACCGCGGCCTCGGCCGCGGCGAGTGCGGAGAGGCGCTCCTCGGTGGCCTGCTGCGTCGCGCGCACGACGGCCTCCAGCTCGCGAAGCTGGCGCTCGATGACGATGCGGTTCTGCTCGGCGGCAATGCGGGCTTCGGCGATCTGTGCCTCGCGGCGCGTGTCGGTGCCGAGATCCCACGTGAAGCCGGTGAAGCCGGAGCCGACGCGTTGCGGCTGCAGGAGATCGGAGGTGGAGTAGTCGACGGCGCCGCCGGCGGAGAAGCGCGGCAGGCGGCTGCGCTCCAGCGAGCGCGCGGTCTCGTCGAGCCGCTGTTGCTCCTCGACGAGCGAGACGAGCACGGGGTTGTGCGCATAGGCGAGGCGCAGCGCCTGATCGACCGCGGGCACCGCCGGGCGTTCGCGGACGTCGACCGGTTCACTGGGTGCGTTCACGGCGGCGCCGATCGCCTGATTGAAGGTCCAGCGCGCCTGGTCGATCACCAGGTCGCGCTGGACCAGCTGCTGCTCGGCGTTGCGCAACGCGACCTGCACCACCAGCAGCTCGTTCTTGGTGACGCGGCCGTTTTGGAAGCGGCTCTCGGCGGTCACCCGCTGCTGGCGGTAAAGCGCCACCGTCTGCTCCGTGACCTCACGCAGGCGCTGCGCGGCGAGCAGGTCGAAGTACGCGCGCACGACGAGAGCCTGCTGATCGAGCGTCGTCGCCCACAAGCGGGCCTTCTGACCTCGGTAGCCCGCCTGCGCCGCGGCCAGCGCGTGGCGCAGCTCGCCGGAGAGGTCGAGGGGCAGGGTGAGCGTCCCGTTCACCGTACCGAAGTTCGAGTCGCGGACATCGACGACCGGCGGCGGCACTCCCGGCGGCAGGACGCCGGCGGGGAGGCTGACGTTGGTCGTCTGTGCAGCTGTGTACCACGCGTATCGTCCGCTGCCGATGGTTGCGGGCAGCAGCCGCCCGCGGGTGTCGTGGACGCGTTCGCCGGCGGCCGCGAGCTGACGCTCAGCCTCGGCGATCCGCCGGTTGCCGCTCGCCGCCATCGCCAACGCCGTGGCGAGATCGATCGGTCCGGTCGCCGCGGGGGTGACGGTCGCAAGCGGTGCGGCGCTCGTCGTGCCGAAGTCGACCCCCGCCAGCGCCGCCCGCTGCCCCAGCTCTTGGTGCCGTTGCGCGGCCGACCACCCGCCGTCGCCCTCGACCCGGCTGAGGCGGGCGACGGTGCCGCAGGCGGACAGCAGGGAGCAGATGACGACAGCCAGCAGCGCGCGCGGCGCGCGGCGCGCGGTGTGTGCGGCCCGGTCACCGGGCATGGCGATTCCTCCGTCGACGCCCGGCCAGCCGTTGCAGCCCGCCGAGGGAGAACTCGGTGATGTGCGCCGCGAGCCGGCGCGAGAGCCCGCGCGGGTAAGCGGGCAGGTTCCACAGCTTCAACGTGGCCGGCATGCTGAAGCGATAGAAGAGGGCCTGGCCCATGACGCTGAACACGCAGTGCTCGATCGTGCGGGCGTCGAGACCCGGCGCCAGCTGCGCGAGGATGGCTTGCGTCTCGCGCACCATGGGGGTGATGAACTCCCCGACGATGACCGGCAGCGCGTCGCTGGGGTCCGCCATCTCGCGCTGCATCAGGGTGCCATGCACACCCGGCGGTGGGCCGATCAGCAGGTCCAGCATGGCGTCGGTGCGGGCGCGCAACAGGGCGATCAGCGCGGTGCGTGACAGTCGGGCCAGCTCGTCCGGCGGTTTCACGGTGCCGCGCCGGGCGAGCAGGCTGCGGATCTCGGCGAACTGCGCGCGCAGCACTTCGACATAGAGCTCCTTCTTCGATCCGTAATGGTAATTGCCGGAAGCGAGGTTGACGCCGGCCCGGGTGGCGATGTCACGCACCTTCGTGCCGTGGAAGCCGTGCGCCGCGAACAGCTCGGTCGCCGCCGCCAGCAGGCGTTGCTTGGTTGCCCCCTTCGAAGTCGGTGCCACGAACAAGAGTTTTAAACGGGCGTTTAATTCGTGTCAAGAACCAACGCGGCCGCGCCGCTGTCCGCAAAGCGCGTCGGGTTTTCTTGCGGCACCGTTCCGTGAGAGGATGCAGCGATCGGGTGTTCTTCAGTGACCCAATGAATCAATGAGCAAATCGCGTCATGCCGATCGTTGCGTTTCCTGATCCGCGCAGCGCGAATCGCGACGGTGTGGTTGCCGTCGGCGGCGATCTGCATCCCGAGTCGCTGCGGCTGGCGTATCGGCAGGGGATCTTTCCGTGGCCCGTCGAGAGGCTGCCGCTGCTGTGGTTCTGTCCGGCGGAACGCAGCATCTTGGAGCTCGCGAACCTGCACGTCCCGCGTAGCCTGGCATCCGCGCGCCGCCGCACGACGCTGCGCTTCAGCATTGATGCCGCCTTCCCCGAGGTGATTCGCGCGTGTGCAGCGACGCCCCGGCCGGGGCAGGCGGGCACGTGGATCACGCCGCAGATCGTCACGGCATACGTCCGCCTGCACCGCATGGGCATTGCCCACAGCGCTGAAGCGTGGCGCGGGACACGCCTCGTCGGCGGAGTCTACGGCGTGGACGTCGACGGCGCGTTCGCCGCCGAGAGCATGTTCTTCCACGAGCCCGACGCCTCAAAGCTCGCGCTGCTCCACCTCATCGATCACTTGCGGGGCCGCGGCCTCGACTGGATCGACATCCAAGTGTCGACGCCGCACCTCAAACGCCTTGGTGCCACGGTGATCAGCCGCGACGCCTTCCTCGAGAAGCTGCGCCGCACCCGGGCGCGACGGCTGCGTCTGTTTGGCGACGTCAGATCTTGATGAAGATACGCTTGCGGTAGAGGATCGCCGCGACTCCCCACCAGACCAGCATGTAGGCTACGGCGTAGAGGAGCGTGGCGTTGATCGGGCTCGCCACCGGCAGAAAGAACTGCTCGAAGAGGAATTTTCTGAAGATGACCTTCGAGCCGTCGGGTCGCGTCACCCGCCAGAGAATCATGCCCTTGGCGACGAGGGTGGAGAGGAAGTAGGCGACCAGCGGGTTCGTGCCGTAGATGACGAACGGTGTCGCCCAGCGCCGGTAGCCCTTGATGTCGATCAGCCAGTAGCAGACCCCGAGCATGTTCAGGGCCATGCCCGCCGTGAACACGACGTACGAGCTGCTCCACAGGCTCTTGTTGATCGGGAACCAGAAGTCCATGACCAGACCGACGACGACGGCCAGATTGCCGACCGCGAAGAGCCCGGCGACGCGCTCCGTCGCGCTGCGTGCGGACCGCAGCCAATGACCGGTGAGCACGCCGCACAACGTCGTCGCGATCGCCGGCACCGTGCTCAAGATCCCCTCGGGATCCCAGCGGCGATGCAGCAGGTGGCCGTACAGCAACGCGTCGTCGATATGCGCCGCGAGGTTTGCGCCTGGGCCCAGCCCGCCGGTCGCCTGGCCGGGGAACGGCATCAGCTTCATCACCGCCCAATAGCCGAGCAGCAACAGCGCTGCGGTGATACCCTGGCCGCGGATGCCGAGGCGGAGGGTGACGATCGACGCGACGCAGTAGCACAGCGCGATGCGCTGCAGCACTCCCGGAACGCGGACGATTTCCCAGTCGAAGTACGGAAGCGCGTTCAACAGCAGCCCGAGGCCGAAGATGACCAGGGTGCGCCACATCACCTTCGCGACCAGCGTCGCGACGCTGCCGCCGCGGGCGCGCCGCCGGCCAAACGAAAACGTACTGGCGACGCCGACGATGAACAGAAAGCACGGGAAGATGAGGTCGGCAGGTGTGCAGCCATTCCAATCGGCGTGTTCCAGTGGCGCGTATACCGGCCGCCATCGGCCTGGGTTGTTCACCAGGATCATCGCGGCGATCGCGATACCGCGGAAGGCATCGAGCGACAGTAAACGCTCGCCGCGCTCGGCTTCCGCGTGCTGTCGCGCGACCGCCGCCAACTCGGTGACTGGGCGGCCTCGTGAAACAGACCCCGCTGCGTGCTGCGGTATGCTCGTTTGCAACTCCTCTGAGCCGGCGCCACGGTGCCCGACGCCGCGGCGCGGCGGCTCCACGGACTTTACAACACGCCGCACCGACAGTGAAGAAGAAACCAGGCCGCGCGGGTCAGGGGGATCGTGCCGTCCACGTCCAGTCCGAAATCCCCAGGCTCTTCTGCGGCGTATACCCTGTGGAGTAGCTCTGCACGGTTCCGCTCCCATCGACGAGGAAGAACGTCGGTGTGCCGCTCACACCGTAGGCCACGTAGGCGCGACGGTACTCGTCGACGGCGACGATCCCGGGGAACGGCTCCGTGAACGTCTTGAAGAAGGTGTCGAGCTGCTCGGGGAGCTCGTCAGTGATCGCGATGACCGGCGTGCCGCGCTCGCGCTCGAACGCCAGCACCTCCGGTAGCGACGCCTTGCAGGGGGCGCACCACGTGGCCCAGAAGAACAGCAAATGTGGCACGCCGCCGTCGAGCGCGGCGGGCAGCGCGCCGCGATAGGGGCTCACGGAGAGGGGCGGGGCGACGCTGCCGATCTTCGGTGGACCCGGTAGCGCCGGCCACTTCATGGGGTAGGGTTTCGGCACCAGCGTGAGCTGCAGGTGCTCGCCGCCGCGCACGACATCGAGTGGGCGCGGCTCGTCGATCTTGGACAGCATCGTCCATGCGCGCACCTCGTTGCGTTCGCTGAAGGGCTGAGCGGGAGGCCCGATGATGATGTCGCCGCTCTGCAGACCGGCGGCTTCGGCCGGTGAATCGGGATAGACCGTGATCACGGTGGAGGCGCCGTCGTGCAGCCCCAGCTTGGTGCGCCGCTCGGCGGCTGCCTGCCGGAACTGAATGCCCATCCACCCGGGCAACGCCGCTTGCGCGTGCTGCACATCTTCGTCGAAGGGTGGGAACGGCTCCACGGCAGCGAGCGCGGTCCCGCCCGCGGACGGCCGCGCCGGCAGCCCCAGGTGCTCGCACGTTGCCAGCGCGTTGTAGGCGGCGTGCTCCGCCGGCGTGGCGCGGCCGGCAAGGTAGACGCGACCGGCGATGCTGGTGAGGATCGCGCGCATCCGCAACACCACGCCGAGCCGCACCTCCATGCGGTAGTTCGCGGCGGCGGCCGCTTGGCCCTCGTCCTTGAGGACGTGCAGCCGGGCGCCGCCCGTCGCGTCGGCGGCGGTGAACGGCCCGAGCTCAGCGAGCAGCTCCGCGGTGAACCCTCGTACGGCCTGCGCCGCAAGCCCGGTCAGTGCTTGGGGACGTACCCGGTCAGCCCAGTCAGGGCGTGCCGCCAGAAAGCGATCGAGGTTCGCCT
The DNA here is from genome assembly GCA_964498075.1 of uncultured Binatia bacterium (SeqCode). Classification (GTDB taxonomy): domain Bacteria; phylum Desulfobacterota; class Binatia; order HRBIN30; family HRBIN30; genus CAZCGA01. The sequence continues at coordinate 48,695 of CAZCGA010000036.1, forward strand.
GCGCCGCATCCTCCGTCGACGCCTTCCACGACCTTGCCACCTTGCCGATCTGCTCGCTGATGTCCGGCAAGTCCTTCGTCTGCTCCTCGAGCTCCGCCAGCGAGCGCGGGCTGAAGCAGCCAAACGCGACGCCGATGCGGTCGAGCAAGCGGATCTCCGGCTCCCACGCTGCCTTGTTCTGCCAGGCTTCGCGCAAGAGCGCATCAACCAGCGCGCTCGGTTCCTGTCCGTCGGCGCGCGCGGCACGCCGCAAGAGCTGGTCCAGGTACACGTCGGAGGTTCTCAGCGGCACGTCGGGGCTCGCATCGGTGACCAGCACGCGGTCGTGGGCCTCCGCAAAGCTGCCGGTCGCTGCCAGTGCCTGAATGAAGTGGAAGGAGTGGCCGACGTTCTCGACGCCGCGGTTTTCCGGGTAGCAGCCGTAGGCGCGCCGCTCGGCAGTGGAGGAGAAGTAGCCGCACACCGCGCCGCTCGGCAGGCCGTCGGCGGCGGGTGGGTCCATCAGATGTGCAAAGCCGCCCGAGTAGCACTGCGACATGAGTGTGACGACGCGCACGCCAGGATCGAGCTTTCCGAGCAGCTCCCGCAGCTCCTGTACCGTCAGCGACTCGTCCTTGCCCCACAGCGTGATCTTGTTGTTGGAAGCATCCTCCGGATTCTTGGTTCCGTGGTCGGTGACGTAGAGGAGCAGAGTATCCCCCATGTGCAGGCGTTGGCTGGCCTCGTCGAACCAAGTGCTGATACCGGCTTTGGTCGCGGCCTCGAGGCGCATGTCGGGGATCTCCGAGTTCACGTAGGTGATCGGTGTGCGCAGGAAGCGTTCGAGGCTCGTGCCGCCGACCAGCCAGAAGTCGGCCTCGGGTTGCAGCTCGCGCATGGCCAGATCAGCAGCGGGGTCCGGGCCGTCGGCGCTGAAGATCGAGATCCGCTCGGCCGGAACACCGGAGCGGCGCAAGAGGTCGACGAGCTGCTGCACGTGCAGCAGGTGTGATTGATAGTTCTGCGCCTGTGCGCTGCCGCCGTTGATCATCAGCACGTGAAAGCGGTCGCCGTCGGCCGGCGCGGCCGGATGGGGAGCGGCGGGCCGGTCGCGGGTCATCTCCGAAGCGGAGTAAGCGGACAATGCCAACGCACCCACGACAACGAGCACGGTGAGAGTGCGCCAAAGGCGATTGCGATCGGTGGGCGTAGACATGGCGCCAGACGCAGCTGAGAGCAAAGCGGGCCGGATCGTAGCAGAGGGGGTCAGCGTTG
>CAZCGA010000037.1:0-43758 GCA_964498075.1 uncultured Binatia bacterium (SeqCode)
GATCCGCTGGCGTGTTGCCATGCAGGTCCAGGAGCAGCCGCAGGTCGTGGCGGTCATTGCGGTACTCGCTGGCATCCGGGCCGTACCGGGAGCGGGCGTGATCGAACCAGGCGGCGACGACGGCGGAGACGGACTTAAAATCCGGACGCTCTTTTTTTAATGTCGGCGGCTCACTTGCAAATTCCGCCAGCTCGGCCACGAGACGGGCGTACTCCCGGCGGGCCTGGTCGCTGCCCGAAGGGCCGAGCCAGTATTCCTTGACTCGGCCGTCGCGGCGGACGCGGATGCGGTCCCAGCCCGATTTGTGTCTGAGGATTGTGGGCGGCCACTGAGTTTTGCGGGGCATGGCGCGGCATCCTTTCCGCGAAACGGGGTGATCCTTCACCACGGTATCGCGGCGGGACAGACCGCACCGTCCTGGGAAGACGGGGCGCAAACCACGCTCGGCCTTTGGGGTTAGGCGAGTACCCCCGGCAGGATTCGAACCTGCATAAACCCGCTTAGAAGGCGGACGGCGGGCGGCTGCCGCGATACCGCAACGGATTGTCAGGTGGGAGTTTACGCCAGACGTGCGAAAGCAGTCAAGACGTGAAGTAGCGGACGAAAGTCCGCGAGAAATGAGGGGCGCACCACGGCTACCCCGTTATCCGTGGTGCGCGAGGGCTGCCTAACAGATAGCGGATTCGATCTCCGCAAGAACTTCGCGCGCTTCCTCCGGCGCGTCCGACAGGAAGCCTTTTGCCTCTGCCAGTTTTGTACCGGACAACCGGCCGCAGGCCGGATCGAGCCGAAGTTCCACGCGGCGCAGGCCGGTGCTTCTCTCGATCCACAGCAATTCCCACGCCTCCGGCGCGTCCTCGTCCGGCTCACCGTCGATTTCCTCGCGGGCCAGGCGGATCAGCTTGCAAACCCCTTCGCGGTTGCCCAGGTCGTGATCCCAATTGATAAAGCCTCGTTCCAAGTCGATCGCGTTCATCGTTCGTCTCCTGTTCGAGTTTCGTTCCAATCATCATCGCGCGGGCGATTTCAATCAGGCACCCACGGCTTCAGCCAGGGGATTTCCGGCACGCGCCGCCAGTGGCAGACGCGCTCCACCGCTTTGTGGGGTGACTATGTTAATCACCTCTGGTCATCTCTAGATAATCGGCCGCTGCACGTAACAAGGTCGGTGATTCACGCATTTTTCCGATAGCTGTGTTACAGTTGGTGCAAAGGATACCTCTCACTTTGCCCGTCGTGTGACAGTGATCTACGGCAAGTTTGTAGCCTGCCTGAAGTCTCGCTCTCCTGCAAATTCCGCAGACACCGCCTTGCTCGGCCAGCATTGCGTTATACGCGGCCTCGGTCAACCCGTACTTCTTCAGTCGCCACAGCCACCCCTTTCGCTTTCTTCTCTCCGGATCGCTGGCCGAGTATTGCCGGTTTTTCTCTCTGGCATATTCCAGGTTTGTTGAACGCCAGCGGCGACATGCCTGCCTGGCCTTGGCGACCCTACTTGGGTCTTCGGCACGGAGTTGCCGTTGCCGCTCGTTAACCGTGACTCGGTTTTTGGCCTTGAATCGTTTGCTGGTTTCTCGGCTCTTTTCAGGATTAGCGGCGCGCCAGCGCTTCGCTGTTTCTTTTTTTCGCGCGAGTTGCGCTGGCGTGTATTGTCGTTTTTTCCGTTCGGAAATTGTAGATTGATCTGACATGCTTGGCCCTTCTGCGGCCTCGGGTGTAGGACCCGTCAGGTGGTGACAACGCCTGTTCGGGTCTGTTCATTCTATGTTCGGCCAAGGTTTTAGCCACGGTATTTCCAGAACTCGTCTCCAGAAACATCGCCTTTCTAAAGACTTGTGCGGTTTCCCCTTTTTTGCAGTCCAGAGCGCCAGCACCCATTCTCGGCCCGCGGGCGGCTCGTCCGGGAGCAGGTCGAAACTTTCGGGCGACAAGTGCAGGGCGTAGGGCGTGTCGGTTCCGTCCTCGAAAAGAATCTCTGCCGCGTCGGCCAGTCCGGCCGCTGGCCACGGGCCACGCGACAGGACCACGTACTTGCTGCCGCGGCATTCCGCAATCAGCGCTCGCCTCTTCGCCGGGACCAGCACGCGGACCGCGCCCGCGTTGACGGAGACGTAGAGCTTGCCGGCCTGCTCCATCTCCGATCCCCAGTAGGTGCTGGAAACGATCAGCGGGCCGTGGTTTTTGGTGACGATCACGATGCGCCTCCAGTCGGTGCGGGCAGCGCGAGCAGCTGGCGAACCGCCACGCCCAACGCCGGCCGCTCAGCACGGCGCAAGTCGTGAACCACCACGCGCCCGCCGCCAGCGCGAGCCAGCCGGCGCATGAATTCGATGGCCTCGGCGGCGGAGTCCGGCCCGCAATAGATCACGTCGATGATCCCGGCAAGCCGCTCCGCCGCGGCCAGGGCGGCTTCCGGTGAGTCGGGAAGGCCGTCCGAGATTACGACCGTCTTCCCCGGACGATGCCGCGCGACTTCCTCCAGTCCCAGGTGCAGGGCCGTCCCACCGCTGGGGTCCGGCAGCCGGCCTCCCAGCAGCGAAAACGCGGTCGAGTTGAAGCCGACCACCTGTGCCGTCGGCTGGGCGTTCAGCACGGAGTCCAATGCCTCTTGCAGCTGCTCGATTTTTGTCCGGCCGCCCGCCGACTCGGCCATTGACCCGGACAGGTCGCACAGGATCACGACACCCTGACCGGCGTTGTCCAGCCGTTTCTGGCAGTCCGCGACAGCCCCGGTCTGAGCCGGCGTCTTGGCAGCCCGAGCGATCAGGGCTTGCAGCGGATTGACCAAGCTTTCCATTACTTACTCCCGATCACGGTGGCAGTGTACTTCTCGCACAGTCGCACGCAGAGTACCTTGATCGCTTCCAGCACCTCGGGGTGCTCCCTGATTGATTGGAACGTTTCAAAGGTTCCTGGTTCTTTCTGGTCATAGCGAGAGAGCTTGCCGGTGTGGTAGTAGTCGATTTCGTTCTTGCCGAACTTGCAACCTTTCGTACCGAGGTACACGCGCTTCTCACCGGCCTTGGACCAAACCTCGATCCACCAGCTCTTCTCACCCGCTAGGTCGCCGAGGATCTCTTTCAGTTCAGTGAGTGTCGCCTTCTCGAACGCGAACCGCGCTGCGATCCGCGCCGCCTTCTCTTCCTCTTCTTTTTGCCTCGAAGCCGCAGTTTGTTTCGCAGCTGCGGCACGCACCTGCTCCGCGGCGTCACGAGCGATACGCTCTGCCTCCTCGTGCCGGATGCGCTGAGCCTCGCGCTCGGCGGCTGCCACGGCGACTCGGGCCTGTTCCGCCGCGTCCAGATACACCCCTTGCGCGGCGATGGCAGCTGCAGCGCCGCGCCGCACGGCGTCAGCCAGGGCTGATCGGATCAGGATAATGAGTTGGTCGTCGGTAAGCGTCGAAAAATCAAGATCGGACATACTTCGTTCCTTTCGTGCCCCGGCAGGGCCGGGGTTGCCCGCGCGATTCCCGCTCGCGCCGCGTGTCCGGCGTCATTCGCCCGACACCATCATTCTATACGCTCTGTTTACCAGAGTCAACAGCAAACACGCTTTTTCCCTGCTTTTTTCTCGATTTCCCTAAGCCACTGGTGCAGCAGGATCAGCGCCGTCTCAGTCGGCTTTTTCCGACCAGCCTCCCAATGGCAGACCGCGGCCCGGCTGCGCAGGCCGAGCCGGACGGCCAGCTCTTGCTGAGTCAGCCGAAGGGATTCGCGGAGTTCACGTATCTCTTTGGGTGACATGCGGCACTCTCCTTTACGGGAGAGTATACCGCGGTCAACGCGGGCAGGCAAGGTCAACCGCCGCCGTGCCCACGCCTCCGCAGCTGCCGGCCCACGCGACGCAGGGCGACTTTGCAGCGCGTTTCGACGGCTTGCTTGCTGATCTTGAGCCGCGCGCCGATCGTTTGATAGGTCTGACCTTGGAAAAAGTGCTCTTTAACGATCCGTAATTCGTCCTTTGTCAGCAGGCCCAGTGCCAGCTGCACTAGCTCCAGGTCAGTGCCTTCGCCGCCTGCCGGTGCCGCCATGTCCCGCACCGCGTCCAGCGAGCGCCGGCCGACCAGGGCCGCACGCACCCGCTCGCGGCTCTCACCCAATATCCGCAGAGCGTTTTGCGGGAGCCGAATCGTGCCGCCTTCCGTCAGCGATGCCGCCAGCAAATTCTGGCGGATCACCTTGCAGGCATAGGTGCTGAACTTTATACCCCTATTAGGGTCGTAATAATCCGCCGCGCGGCACAGGCCCGCGAAGGCCGTTTGCAATACGTCCTCGAAATCGCCCAAGCGGCGTATGCGCGGCGACGGCCAGAGCTGGAAAGCCATCAACCAGGCCAGCCCAGTATTCTCTTCGATCAGGCGTTGCCGCTCGGCCGTCACGATTTGGCCTCAGCCGGTTGGGAGCGCGGCCGCTCGCGGACCTTTTGCCGCCAGTTCGCCGCGTCGAATTTCGCCTCGCTGTTCCACGACTTCCAGTCGCACAGGTGCCCGACCAGCAGATGATGCGGCCGGCACAGGGTCAACAGGTTCCAGGACACCAGCTCCAATTGTTTTCCGTCCGGCAGGTGGACCGGCAGGACGTGGTGCACGTCCAGGTTGCGCCGCGTTCCGCACACGGCGCACTCGGGGAACTGGTTCAGGTGGATTCGTCGCTGTCGTGACCAGTCGGGCGCGCGCCCGACCTTCGGCTTACCCTGCAACCAGTCTCGGATGCGCTCAATTATCACGGCCGGTCATCCTCACCGAAGGCCGCCACGGCCGCGAGCCACGGCGGGCCGATCTGCCGTTCGCAGTCGCTCCAGTTGCGCCCCCAGTAATCTATGGAGGTGTCGAACCCGGCGCCGCCGATCATATAGTCGTCGCCTAGGCCGCCGTAGAACCGGTCGTTGCCGGCCCCGCCGTACAACTTGTCATTGCCGGCGCCGCCCGCGAGCACGGCCGGGATCGTGATCGCCGGCGCGATCTGCATCAGGTCGTCGCCGCCCAGCGAATACACGGCGATGTAGTTCGTGTCCGACGCCGCGGCCGTCTGGGTGATCTGACCGTTGACCTCGACAATCAGCTTATCACCCTTCTGACTGACAGCGATGTGGTCGCTCTTCTCCGTCCCGACCACGAACAGGACATGGCGAACGTCCGTGATCGTGGATGGCACGAGGCGGGTTTCGAGCGGTTCGCAGGCAAGAATCATATTCCTACTCCCGAAATAGGTAGTCCCAAAACTGTTCCTTGGCCGTCTGTGACTCCCGGTCGGCCTTCGCGTCGGCTTCCGCGGCTTCCTCGTAGCCGCGCTGAGCCAGGGCGAGGGAAGCGGACGCGGTTAAACGGTCACGCTTGCAGGCCCGCAGAGTCTCTCGGGCCACCCACAGTCGGCGGGCCAGATCCAAATATTCGATCGGCGGGTCAAACGGCCTGTCCACGGCATCCCTCAAGTACACCACGAGGGGCGGGTCGGTTCCTCCGGAGCCAGTCAGATCCGGTTGCTGAACGTCAGCAGCGACCCGCCCCTGTGGTGCTTGCTCGCGGAGCCAGTCGACGGTCGGCAGGGCCAGGCAAAACACCAGCAACAAGACCGCCGCAATCCAGATCGCCGTCACGGCTGGTCTCGCACGAACCAGTGCCACCAGAGGCCGATAAACCCCAGGCCCACTGGGTAGGGGAACCACGGCCAGCGCTGGTGAGCCTCGCGGAACACGGCCGTTATCGTCCAGACCCGGCCGCTGGCGTGCGCCCAAAGGTCATAGCCGGCGATGACGGCGAAGGCCAAGAGAATAAAGACAACTGTAGGCGTTTTATCGCTCATCTGCCTTCACAAGCTATTGCTGCGTTGGCTGTGTAAACAGCCTCGCGGACCTTCCGAATCGCCGCCGTCTGGTCGGCGCTCGCTGGCGTGCTTGCCAAAATCACCCGAGCCATCGCCATGCCAGCCTGCCGAATTGCAACGTACTTGTCGAACTGCTCCGGCGCCGGCTTGTGGTACGTGAACCAACGCTGCAAGTCGGCGTCGGTTACGCCGCGCTGGCCGATCGGCGGCGCCGTACTGCTGCCGCCCTGGGGCAGTTTTCGATCCTGCATTTCATTCGCCGCGATTGTCTCGTTCATCTTTCTCCTTTCACTTGATTCGTTCACTTCGTCACCGGCTCGGTCACAATCTGCCACTTCCCGTCGGCGCCCATCTTGTACCGGATCTCCCATTCGACGCCGTGGGGAGCGTCCTGCGCCGCGGGTGCCTGGGGTTGCTGAACCCGCGGGACATGAATCGAGTTCAACAGGCCCCAGGCGCCGGCGCCGCCCAGCGTCAGCATCGACGCGGCCAGGGCCAGTGCTGGCAACCACCTGCCTTGGCCATTGTCCACTTTTGGCATCTCGATTCGCATGTCATCACATACGATAAAGTCGCCTTCGGTCTGCGCCTCAGGCGCCGCTTGCTTGTCGGTTCCACCGAACACGGTTTTCTCCCGGTAACGATTCACCGCGCTACGGTCGGCTTGATCGATCCGCCGAAGACTGTCCACCAGCACGGCCTCGAGCGCGGTCTGGATCTTGCTCGCCTTGGCGAGCTGCTGCTGAGCAGCTTCCTCGGTCGATTCGGGGATCGGCGGAGCGCCGTTCGGCAACTTCGCGGCCATCGTCACCCCTCCGCCGGCTGAGCCGGCGCCGGCACTTCCGGGTAGAGCATGCCGCGCAACCGCGCCAGGTTCGCCGCCGGCCCTTGATCCTCCGGTTGCGTCCGTACCTTCAGGGGCATGGCCTGAAACACCAGCACGGCCTGATCGTAGCCGACGAGCTGACCCTCAAGGTGCAGGGCCAACGTGCTCATCTGGTAGCCGTTGTAAGCCAGCACGGCCGATACTAGCTCGGCCAGCTCATCAGGCGTCAGTCTCAGGGTGCCGGTCACAGGTCAGGCCCGGTTACTTAGGGATCGCGGTGGGGACGCCTCCGAATCCCCCGGGCAGCTGGGCGCGCGACTGGCCGCCGCCCGATTCACCGATGATGCGGTGCGTCAGCCCCTCGCGATAGCCGACCTTGCCTTCCAGCATCCCGAGCCGACCCTGTTCCATCACGAACGCATGACCCTGTGCTTGGGTCACAATCAGGGCCTCCATTGATTCCGCAGCGCGATCGGTTGCAGCCATTTTTTATGTCCCCTTTACCTCGGTTTCGGCATGACCTGTATCCGGACGCTCCCGGACAGGTTGGCCAACGTTTCTTTGAGCGCCGCCACCTCGCGGCGCAGTGTCTCGATTTCTGTGCGGGCGGCGGCGTCATCCTTTCCAGCCGGGCCCGGCGACCCAGCCGGGCCCGCAGGCCCGGGCTCGCCGGGCCCGCCGGGCTTGCCGTCTTTGCCAGCCGGGCCCGGCGTGGCCTTCACCTTCTCCAGATCCGCCCGGATCTGCTTCAGCTCAGCCAGCACGGCCGCCAGATCGGGAGACGGGGCGGGCGCCGGCGCCTGCGGAGGCGTGGTTTCCGGCGCCCGCGGGTTGGAAGGCCGACGTGGTTTCCACCAGCGCTCGCACTTCTCCCGCAGAAAGGCTCGTATCCGCGCCAAAGGCGTCGCCAGTGTCTCACCCTGGCCGCCACCCCAGACGATCCCGGCCAGCGTGCCATCGCTGCGGAACACGCCCGAGCCGCTGTCGCCCGATTGCACTTGCAGGCGCAGGTAGAGCTGGCCGCCTGTTTCGTGCATGACACTGCCGCGCCGCTGCACGGGCCCCCGCCCGCCGGGGTAGCCGACCTGCACCAGCTGCTCAGACGGCGCAGGCCCCACAAGGGCTACCTCGACAGACGGGGTGTTCTCGCCGGCATGGATCAGCAGTGCCGCTACGTCATCCTGCGCGGCGGCCCCGAGCCAGGTGGCGGGGCTCTTGCTACCGCTCGGGAACGTCACGGCATACCGCCCCCCACCGCGGGGGGCGACATGCCGGCAGGTTAGGACCAGTGCGTACCCAGGTTCGTCCGATGCGATCACGACCCCCGAACCGCCGTTGATTAGGCCGCCATAGTCGGCCGCTACCCGCACGCTGGCCGCCACGACGGGTGAGTCTTGAGGCGCCGCCGGCGCCTGCGGAGCTGCCCTTCAGGTTGGACACTGCGCAGCTGCCCAGCCGGGTAGAGCCAGGAGCGCGAGAAGGAGAAGAGCGGCTCGGAGGAAACGGCCAGCGTGTGGCCGGTAGGGCACGCCCCAAAGGCCGTAGATCCAGGGAGGATAGATTGGCGGAGTCGCAAACATGCGGGTTGCCCCGCGGTGATTCTGTCTGAATTATCAGCGGGCAAGCGGTTGAAGGCAAGAGAAGATCAACTAAAGCTCCCAGAGATAAACTTGTCTCACCGGCACGCCGCCTATGGCTCCGCCCTCGGCACAAGATGCGAAGTACTTGGCTTCCTCGCCGGTATCGAACACCCGAAACTGGTGTTCTCCATCATCCAGTCAAAGTCCAACGCACCACATGCAATGCACCTTCGGGAGAAGATGCCCCCGGGGAGAATCACCAGGCCCCGGGGGCTGCCGCGACGCGCGACGGTCCTAGGCTGATTGTCCCACTTTGTTGGCAAGGAGCGTGATCGTGTGATTGAACTGAGTCAGCGAATCGTCTATCCGTTCCATCCGCACCACTACGGCATCAGCCACGGTAATGGAACGGTCTTCGATTCGCCGGAGCGTTTCGAGGAAGTCTTTCCGCTGTTCGAGCAGATCGGCGGAATGCTTGGCCGTCATCTCGGGAATGGTCTTTGCAACCAGGTGCCACAGGAACCAAGCCATGACGGCCGCCATCAGACCGCCTATCCCGAACTGAGTCAGGGCCGTTATGAGCTGGTCCATTACGTCTCCCTGATTTCGAGGGCGAGCACTTCAGCGTCGCCCGCCATTGTATCCGCCCCATCCGCCGCCACGCGAGCCAGCTTGATCCGGAAGCTCTCGCCCGCCGCGAGCGAGTCCATCTGCGCTCCCGCTGTAAAAGCGATCTCGGAAGTAACCAGCTCGTTCGGATCGGTCGCGTCTGGCGAGCCCGTCGTGGTCTGTACGGCGGCGAAGTCGTCAACGTCCAGGTCTTGTCCCACGGCGATGCGTTCGACCGCGATGCTCCATTTCGTAACTCCTGATGTAGCCGAACTGGCGCACCAGTGCAGCTTGCAGGTGAGTCCGCCGCCGGCATAGAGCCGGTTCAGGACGCCCTCGAAATAACACGACTCCTCCGTGGCCGCGTCGAATTCCAGCATCTGCCGCCGGTTCCGAGAATCGAGCGTGCCCGGGTTGGTGCTCGGGAAAATCGCGTCGCGGGGCTTAAAGACGTGCAACTGACTGCCGCTTGCCATAGGTCACCTAAACAGATAAGCCGCCCGCTACGCGCTTCATGTAAACCATCGCAGCCAGGCGGGACTTGTGCATGGGGTCCAGGGCGCGGAGGTTGGTATGAAAAAGGTCATTCATCGTCGCGGTCACTTCGTTGTTGCCGAGCTGGGGCAACGCTACCTCCGCGCCCGCCGTCGGGTTCGTGTCGAGGAAGGTGTCGATAGCGGTGATCGTCGTGGCCACGTTCGCCTTGAGGACGCCCGGCATCGGGAATCCGTTGGAACTCATGTAGGCCATCCATTGGCCGGAGACGGCCGTTTGGTCCCCGGCAGGCAATGCGGGCATGACAACTCCTCTCAGCAGCAATTGAAACGCTTAGGGATGTCCATTGTAGCACACTCGGTCGCCAACTCGGCCAGCTCGCGGCATGGCAGGTAATGTACCAGCGCGGCCGCGCTGACGCCCTTCACGGCGGCCGCCCCCAGTATAGCTGGTACGCGGTCTTTTGCGAAAGGCATCGGCAGGCTATGGACCGACGCCCGCCGCATGAATTCCGCCGCCCGCCATTCGCTCTCTGTCATGGTGCGGTACTCACAAGGATCCAGATATCGACACTGCCGGCTGTAGCCAGGTTGGTATTCACATTGCAGGTCACGGCCACGATGATATCCGCCGTGGCGCCGTGGTCCTCCTGGCCGACCGTGGAAGCGATCGTCATGTTGGTGCCACTCGGGGCCCCCGCTAACTCGTTGCTCAGGCCGTGGTATTTGGTGTTGTTCCCCGAGATGCCCACCGACACCTTGTAACTCGTGACCCCGCCGCCGGAGAACGCGGTCGAGTGCTTGATCTTGACGGCGTGGATGACTCCGGCAATGGGCAGCGTGTACATGGAAAACGTAGGCGTTGTGCTGGCCGCGGCGAGCGACGCGAAACCGCGCGTGATCTTGATCCACTGGGGATCGGTACTCGTATTGTAAAGAGTTGAAGACCCAGTTTTTCCTCCGCGCCGAGAGGCCCATGAAATGCCAGATGCAAGCTCGGCTGGTGTGGGGCCAGGAACTGGCGGATCTAAACAATAATCCCAAACAACTCCCAACGGCGCATTGTCATCTGTAGTCAAAAAAGCGCCGCATAGTCCGGTTATTGGGGCATGCAATATGCCCCAGGATCCGAAGGGGGCGGAGCCTACCAACAAATCGCCCTTGCTGACGAAATCAACTCCCGTTCCACCATTGACAGTCCGCAAAATCCCGTCCACTCCGTTCACCATATTTACGGTGGAATAAGTCGGGAAATTGCTTGGTCCGCGATTGGACAAATACCGCGTTGACAGCACGCTGACGGGAAGGAGTTCCCATCGGAGGAACGGCATCGCCGCGGGCGCGACGAGCAAATCACCGGCAGCGACCGGCAGCACCGGGTTTGCTCCGTGCCCAGTGCCGCCGTAGAGTGCGAGCAATGTGCCGTAGCCGGCGCAGTCCATGTCGAGGTTATCCCAGCCGACATCAACGAAGCCATCCGCGTTCCTGGGCGACGTGGTGAGATATTGACAGCCGCCTCCGATCGGCACTCTGCTCAGGCAAAACGCGGAGTTGCCTACTAGCAAATCTCCCTTCATGTAAAAATCAAACCCCGTTCCACCGTGGTCGCATTGCAGAACGTCCTGCACACCGTACTGAAGATGCACCTTGTCCCATTCCGGATCACCCAAAAGAAAATCAGGATCGCTCTGCAAATAATTCCGGTTTGGCGATGTCAAGGCGGGTTTGGGAACTAGCGTATAAACGTCAGGCAGCAGACCCACGAGCAAATCACCACGCTCGCATGTCACCAGCCCCGTTCCACCGTGGATGACGGCGATAGGATTTTCCAGCGTCATGTCGGTGCGATTGGCCCCGGCATTGTCCTGCGCCGTAATGGCGGGGCCGATGAAGTTCAGCTTGGCGCGAACCGGCAAGTCCGCACCCTCTTCCTGGACGGTGTACGCAATCGTCACGTCGGTGCGCCCGGACCCGGCGTTGTCGGTAGCCGCGACAATCGGCCCGATGAAGTTCAGCCGGGCGCGCTGCGCCAGGTCAACGCCTTCGTCCTGGACGATATGTCTCGGCAGCGTGTTGGTGATCGTGATGGAGCCGACGGCGTGATCGATCTGGATGCCGGCCCCGGCCGCGATCGTCTTGTATTCCCACCCGGTTGCGATGACGTTGACGCCGACAACCTGATTGCTGCCCCCAAGGGTCGTAAGCCCACCGACACCGAAGAACCGATCGGTACTCAAATCCGCGACACCGTTGAAAACTCCATCCAATGACAGCGGGGTGACACCCTGAAGCAAGCGGCCGATGCCGACAACCGACGTGCTGGCTACAGGAGATTGCGACAGGGTCATGTCAGTGCGCATCGCTCCGGCATTGTCCGCCGCTGTGATGGATGCGCCGATAAAATTGAGCTTGTCGCGGACGGTGAGGGCACCGCCTTCCTCCATGATCGTTATTACTGAACCGTCCTTGTATTCCCAGGCCGTGCCGCCCGAGTTGACGCCCACGTATTTGTTCGCCGGGCCGATTGTGGTGAGGCCGGCAATCGAGAACTCGCGGTCTTGCGTCAGATCCAGGTCCGCGCCGTAGGTGCCGTCCAGGGCTAGCGGGCTCACCGTTTTGAGCAGCCGCGCGCTGCCGACAACACTGAGCGACGTGCTTGCCGGCGTCACGTCCAGCGACGCCATCGTGTGCATGTTGCCCGGGTCGTCCGTCAGCGTCCACACATCGGCGTCGGACGTGAAAACCAGGATATGCTCGGCCGGCATCGTCGTGCCGAAGGTGCCGTTTGGCCCCGTTTTGATCGTGTCGTAACCGACTGCCCCCAGGTCCACCAGGTAGACCTGCACCCCGGCCACACTGCCCGAGCGCAGCCCCAGGTAACGTTCGGCCACCAGCGCGGAGCCGTTTACGTCCACGATCCAAATAACCGCGCCATCCGAGTAGGTTTGCGCAACGGCATCGTAACTTTGCAGCACGCCCGGATAGCGCCCGGAAACCGGCGTGGTGCTCGTCACCTTGACGACCCGGCTCAGCTCCTCGGAGATGACCACGCGGGCATAGACGCGCCCGAGCGTGACGCCACCCTGAATTACGTAGCCGGTCTGCGCAGCTCGCAGCTTATAGCTGCCGTTGCCGGCCCCCCAGGGCTGATCGTTGGTCGGCGTCCCGTCCGCCGTTTCATAGAGGACGTAACCGGGGAAATCGTTTGTGCAAACGCCTGCCGCGAGAGGCGGGATATCGAAAGGTCCGTTGCGCAGGCAGTATTGGCCGTCCGAGTTCGGCCGGTCAACCGTCAGCACGCCCTCTACGGAAGCCGCCGTGACGCGCACCAGGCCGAAAGCCGGGATCGTCAGCGAGGCCGAACCGTTCACGCACTCCAACCAGCGGACCTGGGTAGTCGGGTCGGTGGGGGCGCGCATCAGCGGCCCCCCACGGCATCTTGAGTTTCCTTGATCTGGCGGCGCAGGTCAACCTCCGGCCGGCCGGCCAGGTACTCCGTCAGCCGGCGTTCCTTGTAACTCGGGGTCGTCGTGCTGAATTCGTTGTTGCGGCTGGCCGTCGTGGTGGCACCGTTGGGTCCAACCGTCCACGCAACCTGCTGTATCGCGCCGTCCGGGCTGATCGGCTTCAGCCCGGCATACGTGACCTCTTGCGGGGTCGGCGTCTGATATTCCAAATCGGCGGCGAGCAGGTAATAGGTGGCCTGGGTATCGACCACGGCGTCATTCGTGACGGACCCGACAACGTTGAAAGCCGCGTCATACGTCACCGACACCGTGCGGGCGATTTCGTCGCGCTTCAGGATGCGCGCTCCAGTCCCCCAGTTGCCGCTCGGATAAACCGCCGTGCGCGTGGCACGCAGGTAAGCCAGGCTCACAGGATCTCGAATCGAGAACGCGATGCGCAAGAGCAGGTCCGCAGCCACTGGCCCGGCTGCCGTGTACTGGAAGATTGCGCGAGAGAACTCGACAATCCCCTCCTCACGGCCGATAGAAAAATCCTCCGTGATGAACTTTAACGTATTGGCATAGCCGAGTCCGCCGTCCCAGAAAATCCCGAGTATCCACGCCTCTTCTGTTTTTTTGTTGCCGCGCTCGTCCAGGTACGTGGTCAGCAGTCCCTCTTCCAACGGAAGAAGGAGCTGATAGTTCGTCAGGGTTCCATAGTCCGGCAGAGCGAGGAACTGGGTCGGGTCGGCGGGGTCCAAGTCCGTAATTCGATACCAGCGAAACACCGTTTTCTGAGCCAGTTGCCGCGCCGTCCCGGCCACAACCTGACTGAAAAACGGCGGCGTTGTGGTCGCCCAGCCGCCGGCCGGCTTGTAGCTCAGATCGTCGATCGGCTTTACATCGCCGTTCACGTCCAGGCCGACCGCATCCAGCACCAGCACGGCCTCATACCTGGTTTTGCCGCACACGACCCGCAGCGCGTCCGGCCGCTCTGGCGGGTCAATCGTCAGGCTGTTCTGGAGCACGTCCGCCGTCGTGTCGAGCGTGCCTCCGACCCCGGTGCGGGCCAGGACCACGAACCCGCCGAGCGTCAGCACGATCCGGCAGCCCAGACGTTCGCACAGGCTGGCCAGCTCCTGCGCCGGGTTCGCCGCCTCCCATTCAACCTCAGGTTGCGTGTCGTTGGGGAGCTGGGTCACGTCATAGCCCGTCTCACCCATTTGGTCGAGCAGGTAGGCCGCGAGCTGCTGGGGCGTGGCCGCCGTGACGGGATCTACGGACTCGTCCGGCAGCCGCTTATTGAACAGGCCCCACGCCTCGCCGAAGGCCCATTTCCAGCGCCGGTCCAGTACCTGCAAGGCCCAAATTCGACCCTGTTGGGTGAAGCGGAAGCTGAACGTGTCCACCTTGCAGTTGGCAAACTGGATGATGACGGGTCCGAATTGGAATTCCAGGAGCCCGCCGGCCCCCACGAAACCGAACTGCGGAGCGCATTCGATCGTACACACCCCCGGCGTGATGCCGTGGCTGAGCGTGTAGGTCGCGGAAACGACGTGCTGCACGCCCGGGAAAAAACAGAGCCCTTGAAATACCGGCATGCTATGTCGGTGCCCCGCGTGTGATCTTGATGTTCGGTCCCAGTTCCAGGTTGCTCAGGTTGCTCGCTTCATTGCTGTCGATCACCAACCCGGTCACGACCTTGAAGGTGTCGCGTATGCGGCTGTCGTCGCCGTAGCGTTCAATCGGGTTGGTGACGGTCTTGGCCCGCTGATCGCGGGTGAAGTCGAGCGTACCCTTGCCGCTGACGGTCCCGGTCGTAAGCGTGCCGGTCCCGTCGCAGTAGACCGTGCCGCCCCGGCAGGTCAGGGTCGTGATCGCCCCGGCGAGGATCGACAGGAGGCCGTCCGTTTGGGTGACCGTCGTGCAAGCCGATTGGATCGTCAGGTTGCCGCCGCTCTTGTCGATCGTCGTGAGCGTCACGCCCGTCCCGCAGCGCACCGTGCTATCCGCTTGGACGTTCTGGGTATAGCCGACCCGCAGCGTTGCCACCGTCGCCGCATCACCGGCCTCGACGCCGATCCCGAGCGAACCCTTATAGACGTTGATCGCATTGCTGGCATGCGTGCCCTTCCAGAGCACGCTTTCCAGGCCAGGCTCGGCCGGCGTGGCCGTCATGAACACGTTCAGCGTGCAGGCGTTCGAGCCCACATTGAGCTTGATCCGTCCCGAGCCGGTGCCCGGCCCCTTGCCGACGTTGATCGTTGTAGCCGAGACGGCCAGTGTCTTGGCCCGGTACTCGTAGTAGCTCGCCGTGCTGAGCGTGTTGATATCGGCCAGGCCGATCTTGCCGGTGAAGCTGGCGGCGAAGTTCAGGCTGGTCAACGTCACGGCGGACTGAGCCAGGCCGTACAGGATGTCAACCGCGGAGTTCTCGATAAAAACATCGTCGGTCGAAACGGGAACACCGGACGCATCCCAGTTGTCCACGTTGTCCCAGTGGTTCGGCCCCGTCGCAACCGTGGCCGTCGCAGGGGTGAGCGTTCCGGCGGCGCTGGTTTCGCTGACCGTCAGGGTGAAGGGCCGGCCTTTGTTGTCGGCCGTCACCGTGACGACCGAAGCGGCTACGGTTGCCGTCGCTTCGGCGAACTCGGGAACGTTGTTCCCCGTCGCGTTCCGGGTCTCGCCGTAGGCCGTGATCGCGTCACCTTCCCAGGCGGCCTTCAAAGCGGCCGCGACCTGCGCCGTGGTCGGCACGCCGGCGCCGAACGTCACGACGATGTCCTTGGTATTGACGGTCAGCGTGGCCGTGTCGCCGTTGGCCCACGTGCCGCCCACGGTGATCGTGTCCACCTGCGCTGTGGCAATCGCGTCGCCGCGCCATCGTTTGGTGGCAATAACGCACCTTCCTTATCTTTGTAATGGCGTAAGCAATGCTCGCCTTATCGACCAGCCTCGTCTGAGGCGATTGTAAAGCGCTGTTCTGGGAAGTCTTATTTCGTCACACCAAGAAGCAGCGCATTGTGTTTTGCCAGAGAATGTAAGCAACACGTTGCTCCGTTTGTTGCGATGCTGTTCCTTGCGTTGCGCCCAACGACAGTTACCAGGAGTATAATCCCCATCCTGATCGGGAAATCGGTCTAGACTGTGCTCTGGACCCGGCCGTTCCCCCATGTCATCAAAGAACGTCTGAAATGAATAACGCCAGCGACCGCAAACCTTTATGCCGCGCCCGCCATAATTCGGATAACTAATATGTTTAATATTCTCGCATCGTTGAATCATGCATTCCCAACTAACGTAAGTTGGCGTTCGGCGCTGACCATGTTTCGTCGCCACACGTCACCCCCTACGGCCAGAGATTCGGGAAGCCGACCAGGATAATAGCGCTCTCAAATGAATAACTCCAAGAGACTTCGAACTCGACATACGTAAGCCCGGCACGTTTGGGCGCCTTGTAGGTGATCTGCCGCTGTTCGGCTATTTCGTCCGAGAACCACAGCGGACCCGGAAAGGACGGATAGGACAGCTCGCCGACCGCTGACCCGCTTTGCGTGGCCCGGTAGGTAGTAGCTTGCGCTACCTGCTGTTTTTGCGGCAAGCCGGTGAGCGGGCGCAGGTGGACGAACGCGGCCCCGCCGCCGCCCTGGAAACTGACCGATTCCGTCCAGGCCAGAAACGGCACATTCGCGGTGCGAATGTCGGCCTCCACGGCAATCTGGTAGGTCCGAAACGTGCTGTACTCGGCCCCGGCTCCCTCCCGGAATTCCGGCCCTTCGATCACCCGGGTACCACCGATCGCGTTGACACTCGTCAGGCTGTGCGCCATCGCGGTGCCGTTGTCGAGAAAGAGCGTCAGGTCGTTGCCGTCCAGGTAAGCGCCGCGCAGGCTGTTGATCGCCGCCGTGATGGCCGCCTGATCGGCGGCGTGCAGCCGGCCGGTGATCCGCCACGTTTCCGTATAGCCGATGCGCTGACCGCCGGAATTGAAGCGGGCCACGCGCGCGATCGAAACGTCGGCTTCGTTCGTCTCATGCTGGTAACTACCATATTTAAGGTAGGGCATGGGTCGTTACCGAAAAACGTTGCACCTGGAAACGGGCGCGTGATAATTCGGGAAAAGGAGCCGCCTATGAGAAGCTGCTTAATGGTGGTGATTCTCTCCTGTTTCCTGCTGTCGTGCAGCAAGACCGAGCCGTCACCCAAAATCGTCTACGTCACTGTCCGCGAGCCGCCGGGAAAGCAAGAAACTGCTGTCGAAGACACTGCCCTCAGGAGGGCGAATGAAGAGCGGCAATGGAAGCTGGAAGCCAAGAGGAAGGAACTGGAGGCGGAATGGAAGTACGCCGACGAACAACGGCAGATTTACGCCGACGTTATCAAGATTGAGGAGCGGCGGCTGAGTGACATGAAAATCGAGCTTGGTCTGCTGGAGACCCCGCTTCGTCACGCGGTTTTTGACATGGCTCGCCGGATCGCAGTGGGGAGGGGACTTACAAGAGAAGAATTGACGTTTGCCAAAACTACCCAGATATTCGCTCTGCCTCTGCAAATCATAGCGGAGGCTTTGGCCGACAATAAACCCATCCCCGCGCTCGGAGAAAAAGGAGCTGAAGCCGCGATGGACTTCGCCGCTTTCTTGCGCATGACGGGACAAAACGAGCCGTTGCGGAAAGCTCGCGAGAAAGAGCGCCACTATGCCAAGCAGGCCAAAGGTGTGCGTGACCAACTAGATGCCCTCCGCTAATTCGCCAGCGCCTGCTGAGCCGCCGCTCGGCTCGCGGCCGCCGCCTGGTTGTTCGCCTTGGCGAACTCGTTGGCCAGCTGCGCCGCCGATCGCTGCATCGCTTCCAAGATCCGCGGAATGACCTCCCGCTGGATCTGCTCTGTCAGGGCTTTTTCATTCAGTTGGATCTGCACCTGGATCTGGTTCGTCAGCTTGACTTCCTTGGCTTCCGCTTCCCGAACCTTCCGATCCGCTCCGAGCAGGCGCACGATCTGATCAAACTCGGGCCCGGCCTGCGCCGCGCCACGCCTGCCCAGGGCGTCTTTGAACACGTCCAGGCCCTTGGCGAAGTCCAGCTCTTCTTTGGACACGTCGCCGCCCCCGGCAACCCGGCGAGCGATATCGACCGCCGCCCGGCGCTTCAGCGGGTCCAGCAAGCCAAACTGTTCCTTGGCCCCTTGCAGGCGTTCCCGTTCCGTCTTGGCAATCTCCGCAACCTTGTCGCGTTCCTGGGTCAGCTTGTCCACCCGCTTTTGGCCGAGTTCCAGGAGCAAGGCCGACTTGTCCCGAGCCGCGTCCAGGCCGCGGTTCTGCGCTTCCTGCAAATCCTTCAGGGCTGAGGATTCACGGACGAGCGCGGCGTCGATATTCAGCCTTGCCTTGGCCTTGTCGAATTCAGTCGCACCTTCGCGGGACAAGTTCTGAGCCGCCGTCAAGCGTTCGTGCTGAGCTTCGGCAAGTTCCTGCTGCAACCGCAACTGGTCCTTGCCGGCCGTGATGCCGGCGAAAGCAGCCGCGTTGCGCCTGGCCTCTAGCTGCTCTATGTCCGTTCCGCCTTGGCCGACTCCCAACCGCGCAGCAGCCAGTTGCTGGGCAAGCCCGGCCTGCTCCGCCCGGCCGCGCGAACGGATGCCGAGCTGCGCTTCAAGCGACTGGTTGCGTACCGCCGCCTGACCCAGCTCCAACCGGCGTTCACGGACCCGCGTGGCTTCGGCATTGTGCCCAAACAAGAACGGGGCGTCTTGGGCCAAATAGACGCCTGTACGTTCATTGGTGCTAAGGATCGTTGGATCGGTGGAAACAAGCTGATCTTTCCACGCGCGCATGGCAGCCGTGGCAATCTGTATTGCCAGGGCAAATGCTCCCACAATGGGAGCGGCACGCCCAACTGACGCTAATCCCAAGCCCTCGCCCCCCCCGCCCTTGCCAAAGAAACCCGGCTGCACTTTCAGCCCGGCTTGCACGCGGAGGGCGTCCAACTGGTTGGACTGCCGTTTCAGGGCGATTTCTTTTTCGATCAGGGCATTCTGAATGCGCCGGTCCTGACTGACGGCGTTGATGTACGCCTTCTCTTTTTGCAGGCTTTGGAGATAGTTGTCCGTGGCGGTCTTCAGTTCCGTCGTGGCCTGGCTCGCCGTCTTCGCGGCCATGCCGATCTGTTTCAGCCCGCCGTCGCCGCCCGGGATCGGCTTCACGCCCAGCCGCACGATCACGTCACGCTCGGCCATGTCAATTCCTGCCTCCGAAAAGCACCTTCATCAGTCCCGTCATGTTGAAGCGGGACAGCCTGACCATCTCTTCCACCCGCCGGATGAGAGCACAGTTGCGAGCTAGGATCAGGTCGTCAGGCAGCGGCACTCCGGCCCGGACGAACTCGTATGCCTGGTAGGCTCGCGCCTGTTTCCCTTTCAACTCAGCCCCGGGGTTCGGCTTGCCATCGGGCGACTTCGGGCACTTCCAGCACGGCGTCGCCACACCCTTCGGCCTGAGTACCGGCGTGCCCTTGGGCCGTTCCGATCGCTGCCAGTTCTCGCCGTAGACCCACCGCTGGCAGTCCGCGCAGCTCGGTATCTCGGGGTGCTCCAGAAGCAGGAACACCCCCAGCGCTAGTTTTTTCGCTCGCGCTCCTCACGGACTTCCGTGACCGGCCGGCCCTTGTCAAGCGATTCCAGCAAGTCTTTGATCTCGCCGTCCTGTTCTTCAGCCGTCCTGTCCGGCGATTCGTCCGGCGGCTCTTCCGTGCTGATGATCTGGAAGAGCCGATCAAAGAGCCGGCTCTTGACCTTGAGCATCGCGTCTTCCGCGATCGGCACGACGTTGCCCTTCTGGTCCTTCAGGTCCCAGTCCTGCATTTTCTTGGCCAGCCAGCGGGCAACGTAGCGGCGCAGCTGCAAACCCGTCATCTTCTCGGCCGCGCGGAAGTACTCGACCCGTTCCTCGATCAGCATGGGCCGGAAGCGAAACTGCACGCGCGGGTAGAGGCCGCGAACCTCGACGATGACGGCCGTCTCGGTATACCCGTCGTTGATGAAACCAAGGGCCATAAGCGGTTTTCCCCATTACGGAGTGCTGTCGTTCGTCGTGACCAACTCCCGCGTGGCGCCGTCCATGCGCGCGATGCCCACCAGCGGCAGGAAGATTTCCTCCTTGGCGTTGACGGTTGGGGCCTGCCGCGGGAACGACACTTTGTTGCTGCTAAAACTCAGGCTGCGGGCGCCCAGCGTGAAGGTGGCGATGCAGGCCACGCCCGCCGATGCCAGCCCGTAGAGAGCGCTGTTGTCGCCGTAAGGGCCGTCCAGTGTCCACTGCACCACGCGGTCCAGAGCTTCCAGCGAAGCCCGCGTCTGCGTCATCAGGAACCGCCCCACGTCCAGCACGTTGTCAACCGCCAGCTCGAACGACCGGAACTGGTAGAGCGTGCCGCCCACGCTGATGCCCGAGCTGGAGTCGTGAAACATATAGGGCCCCACGGTCGAGATCGTGAGGGCCGGGAACGCCGTAGCGCTGGTCGCCACATCCAGGGCCTCGACTTCCAGGGTCAGCTCCAGGGGCTGGCCGCTGGCACTGCGGAACGTGGCCCGGCTGATCTTGCACCCCGTCCAGTGCCAGCGCTGCTGCACGAGGTCCATGTTCGCCGTGAACGACGGCAACGTTTCGGCGACGTCGAACACGTCGGCCACTTCCACCGCTCCCAGGATGCGCGGCAACAGCTTGTCCAGCTCGACTGAATTCGGCTGCAAACTGATCGTGAACGACGGCGCCCGCGTGCCCTGGCGAGTACGTTCACTGGCGTGGGAGCGCGTACCGCGCAGCCCCCCCTGGTCCAGCAGCTGCTCGTTGACGTTCAGGCCGGTCAGCGTGACCTCGTATTGCTCGGTCGGCACGACCGAGGCAGGGTCCATACCCAACTTGATGAGTGCTCCAACGGCGGCAGCCATACGTCACCTCTTCTCTCTGTCAAGGCACCCGGTCTTCGCGCGTGATGCAGCGCACCGTCATGGTTGAAACCGTGACGTTTTGGTCGTGGAAATAGCTCAAGTCCACGATCGGACCTGGCTCTACCAGGCACACATAGTTCACCGCTGGCGTGGCCAGCCGCTTGTTGTGGAAGAGCTTCCGCACCTGTTCCCGCCAAAGCAATTCTGTGTTGCTCACCGTGAGATCCTGATTGCCGACGCTCACCAGCGCTACCACGACCGGGTAGCCCCAGTCGTCGCGTTCATTCGTTCCCGGTAGAACGGTCTCGATTCCGGGGTGCGCAACGATCACCGCTGGCAGGATAGTACCGCCGCGATCGGTGATGAACTTGCGCAGGTAGACCTGCCCCGACGGTATACCGGCCAGGCCGAACACCTGGATCGTGGACTGCACGGCTAGGCAACATTCATAATGCACGGCAAGCCTGACTGCCCCACTGGGGGCCAAGAGCCGAATGACACGCCGGACCCAGCCCAGCCAGCCCGGCACAAGATCCGTAGGCTTCACCAGCCGCCGCTGGGGTGGACTGACAACCGGCTCATCCGCGGGCACCGGGCGCCGCCGCTTAACCTTTCCAGGTGCCGGCCATAGCTCGGGACTGCGGGCCCGGCGTCTGAGGACCAAGGCCCCGGGAGCCAGTCCCTCGCCGGCGTGTCGGCGAACAACCCGACCGGGGAACAGCAGCGCTTCAATCAGTCTGACGAGCCGGCGCTGCGCTGGCCTGACAACCGGCTCATCTGGCGGGACAGGACGACTACGGCGCACATGGCCAGGGAACGGCCATAACTCTACCGTGCGTACTCGCCGCGACCTGGCAACCGGCTCCGTGACCGGCTCGCCAGGGACCCGCCCGCGCCGCGTTTTTCCCACGAACGGTGGCAGTTCCAGCAGGCCGACGAAGCGCCACTGCGGTGGCCGCAACACCGGCTCATCGGAGGGCACCGGCCGGCGACGCCGAACACGGCCGGCGAAGGGCGCCAGCTCCACCGTTCTGACCCGTCGCGACCGGAGGACCGGTTCTGCGACCACTTCGCCCGGCACGCGGCGCCGCTGGATGCGGCCCTGGAAAGGCGGCAGTTCCAGGAGGCCAACGAATTGGCTTTGCGGCGGGCGTAAAACCGGCTCGTCAGCGAACGGAACAGGACGCCGGAATTGCTTCCGGCCCTTGCGCCAGTATTGGGGCACGGTCTACCCCGCTATTCCTCGCCGGCGAAGCGGGCCACGCAATCCACCGCGTTCGCGGCCGTCACTTCAATGCCGAGCCGATCACCACCGCCGATCTTGGTCTCGCGACCAAACGGGGCCTGCCAACTCCAGCCCGTTTGAGGGTGAATCAGCTCGGTCATGAGCACATCGCCAGCCGTTGGTTCGGCGGTTGCGGTGTGCTGCGCCGTCGTCTGGATGGTCTCGTCGGAATCGTCGGGGTCCTTGACGAGGGTGAGCGCGGTCATGGTACCGGCCGTGGTTTGCCGCAAGACCCGCACCTGGATCGGCGCATTGGTGTTGCTCGTGCCTTCAAAGCTGATCGACAACTCGTCGATTTTGACGCCGTGATTGGCGGCGGCAACAATCTGAAGGATGGTTTTGGCGGCGGTGCCGGTGTTGACCTGCGCCGTTGCGCCCTTGATGCGAACGCCTGCCATGATGGAATCCCCTTACCATGTGTAATCGACTGAAGGTTCAAAAGGCGCTAGGCGCCATGCCGGGCGGCGGATAGTTTTGGCGTCGGCAATCACGGATTCGGCTACCCAGCCTTTCCAATACTGCTTGCTGAACGGCACTACCGGGGCGTGGCTTGCCTGGATGGGCCCGCCCGTCAGCGTCAGGGTCCGGTTGTTCGCCGTCAAATCAAGCTCCGGGTCGTGCAGGCCCCAACAGGGCCAGTAAGCCACAAGGCTGCCCGAACGTACCAGTCGTGGGCTGACGCCCCTGGACAGCGCCTCAACTTCGGACTGGTTCAGCTCGGCATTCCAGATCGCGCCTTCCGCGATGTAGCCGAGAAGAAAGTCAGTCGCCGTGCCAGCGGCGCGGGCGCCAAGTCGTGTCACGTCCAGGCCGCCCGGGCTCTTGCTCGTGGTATTGGTGCCACGGTTCGCCCAGTCCCCATTGAGGACCGCGATCCGGCTGGTAGTGCTCACCTCAATGCCGACCGCGTGACCCCAGACGTTGGCCGAGAAAGCGTTGGCCGTGGAGGCCGACGCGCCTGAGCCGACTCGGGCCGTGAAGGACAGCGGATCGCCGACCGAAGCGCCCTCGGCCGTGAGTTGCCAGCGGTCGCCGTTGCCCACACCGGTGTCGCCAATACCCAGCAGGCCATGCTGGGCCGTCACATTGCCCGGGTAGAACCAGCAGGACAGGGTGAACGGTGCCGCTGTCACAACGGCGGCCGAGTGCGTCAGGTATTTGGTCGAGCCGTCGCAGTTGCGGGCCATGCGGTTCGCTCATCAGATAATTCCGGCTTCTTTGAGAGCCCATACCGTAAGGGCAATGGCCTTTTGCTGCGCGGTCGCCGTCGATTTGAACGGCTCGGGCAACCGGGCCAAGAAGTTTTGCTTCACCGTGGTTAGCGGATTCAGCAGTGTCGGCAGGGCGTCCATCGTGTCGTCCAGGCTCCCGATCGCGGCCGTCAGGTCGTCCCAGCTCATTACGGCCGTGCCGCCCGTCTCGACCCACATGCGACGGGCCAACTCCCGAGCAGCATCACGGCGTTGCGCTGCGGATTGGCTCATGACCTACTCCCAAATGACCGAGGCAATCCAGGTGCTGACCTGCGCCAGCGTCCACGAGGTCGTCTCGAACACCAGTTCCAGCACGATCACTTCCCCAGCGGTCGGTGTGTCCGCATCCAGGGTGATCTTGAGTTCCTTGTACTGGTCGTTGTCCCCTGCCGCCCAGGTGAGCGTGCTAGTCCCTTCCGCGACAGGCGTGGCCCCGGACGGACTCTCTTCCACGGCGACGCTGACCCATTTCGGGTTCACCTTGGCGTCGCCGCTGGTGGCATTCGCCAGGGCGAGCAGGCGCAGCTTGCACGTCCCAGTCGGCAGCGACGTAGGCGGCATCAGGAACCGCAGCCGCCAGGTCGAGTCCGCCCCCACGCTGGCCTCGACACCCAAGCCGTCGTCGTGCTTGCTGTTGGCGCCGGCCCCAACATGAAAGTTGGGGAACACGCGCCCGGCCGTCGCCGGGTAAGCGCTCGATGGTAGGATAGGTCCGCCCGCCACTCGCTCACCCCTTCCTGATCCGGCTCGCCGCCAGCTTCTTTTCCACGAACTCGCCCAGGATCGCATCGACGGTCCTAAGCAGTTTTTCGTTGAACCCCAGGAACTGCCGCGCTGGAATGTGCCGCGTGCCGAACTGGTGGAAGCCGGCGTATTCCAAGTTGCTGCCGAACAGCAATTCTTGCCGGGTGATCTCCTCGACGTGGCCACGTCCCTGCGCCGCCGTGCTGGCCATCAAGAGACCGGTATCCCGCAGTGGCAGGCCGCGGTCCCCCTTGCGCCGATTGCGTGTCCGCGCCCGCTGAAGCGGCGCCCAAACAGTTCCGTCTGGCGTATGACCACCCGAGAAGTTCTCTTTCGTCGAGGCCACCAGCGCGATCTTGACGCTGCGCAGCGGCTGTGTGAAATCGAGACGGGCCAGCTCGGCATTGAGCCCCGAGGCCCAGGCGCCGAACTGATCTAGGGTGACTTCTTCAGCTACGCCAGCCATCATCGCGCCTTTCGGCTCACGCACCGCCAGTTTGTTTCAAACTCGTCCAGCACCGCCCGCAAGATTTCCCAAACCACGCCTGTGGACGTCGTGATCGTGTCTGCTGCTTTCGGCTCGTTCCCCGCTGCTATTTGTTCACCCGGTAGCCAGAAGGCCGCGTCGTTGAAGCCGAAGAAGCCGTCGCTCGACAGCACCTCGTCAACCGTTAGGGTCTCACGGCTCACATAGGTCAAGGACGTCGCGGCCCCGGCGGGCTTGGTCGTGAGGGTTACGGATTCAACGTGATCGAAAATCTTGTAATCGGATTTGATCGCATTCTTGAAGTCGGCCATCAGACGTACCCATGCGTGATAATCTCGAACGGATCACCGGCCGCCCCCTGCGCCTCAGCCTTGGCAATGGCCTCCATCATGGCGTTGAAGTAGCCGTTCCAATCGACCGACCGGCCGAAAGCACTGTAGGTCGTGGGCGGCGGGTCGCCGGCAGCCGTGATATTCTTCCGCCGCGTTGTCTCGTTCAGCAATTCCGTCCGCAGATTCTGAGCAATCGTGTCCCAGTCGCTAGCCTGACTCACGGCTTGTCTCCGTTGGACAGCGGCGGCAGATTGCCCCGGGCCAGCAAGATCGGCGGCGGACCTGGCTGCTTCGCCGGGTCGAAAGCCTGTATGAGCTGCTCACCGACCTTGAGCATCGCATAGCACAGCAGCTTGTCATGGAGAGGGCCGCTGACACTACAGCCACCGGCAGGCGTCAGCACGATTTCCAGCTTGGCCCCGTTCGGTGCGTGCATGCTCTTCTCTCAGTCCGGCAGAACGGTGATGACCAGAACGGGCGACGCCGGCTTACGGTGCTCGGGCGAACCGTCTGCCTTCCAGCTGCCCAGTTGCTTCTCCTGCCAAGTGTCCAGAAGCGTCACCCGCAGATACTCCTTGCGGGCCGCATCCTCGTCCCGGGCCAGCATGTACTCGGTCGGATTGCCGGCCGGGAAGTCAGCGCGGATCTTGAACCGCTTCATGCCGGCCAGCGCGCGGACGCTTTGCTTGACCACGCGCGGGGTGTAGTCCGGAGCAGCCGGCTTCTCGACCTCTGGGGCCTTGGTCTTCGTCTCCGCCATTACTATTCCTCTTCCTCTTAGGCCACGGTTGACTTGACGGCGAAGCGCGGATCTTCCGTCACGGCCGCACCCATTTCGTCGGCCCGCCACTGCCGCACGATGTCACGCTCGAATTCGTCATAGCTGTTCGCCGGTGCCGGGATGACCTGGAAGGGGAAGATCACCTTGTAGCTGAACGCCTTGGCAATGTTCACCAGGAACCAGCTCGTATCCGTGGCCATGCGGGTAGCAAGCCGCCGCGTCGTTAGGAGCTGGTACTTGTTCCGGTAGGGGTTCGCCTGCATGGTTTCCATTGGGTTGCCCGATGTGGCCCAGCCAGGCGTGGCGGTCCTTACCTCGGTCGAATTCAGGATGCGAAAGCCGGTCTGCTCCAACTGCTTCGTCACGACCAGATGCGTGGCCTGCACGTCGATCGGCTCGCCGCTGTTGGGGTCCAGCATGGCGTTGAAAAGCTGTTCGGCATTGTCCAAGTCCGTTTGGTCCACAAGGGCATTCGAGGCTTGCAGGTTGTCGAAATCATGCGAGCCAGAGTTGTCGCCGTAGGTTTGGATGTACGTCCCCTTGCGGCCGTAGCGGTGCCCGATCGGCCCGCTGACCGCGCCCACGCCCTCGTCCACCAGGGCATCCGTCAGGCGGTTTTCCTTCGAGATGCCCAATGATTCGCCGACCGAGGAACAGCGTTCAATGAGCACCCCGGTCTTGTCCGCGAAGACAATTTCGCGCGTGAGCGCCACCTTCAAGCCGCGCTTCTGCGCCTCAGGCCACAGTTTCCAGTCTTCCGTAACGCCGGCCAGCGGAAAGGGCTTGCCTTCGCCCACCACCAGGGCCTCGTCGCCAATCGTGCTCACGGCCGGGACCTTCTCTTGACCGATAATCTGACTCTGTTTATCCATAACCAGGCGCGAGACCATGAATTCCTCGGCCATGTACTTTTCCTGCACGGCCGAAAAGACGATCTGGCCTGTGATCGCAACGAACGCGGCAGTTGATACGGCCCCGTAAGCCTCTTGCAAAGCGGACTCAAAAACCTCGTTGGCCATGCGGCGCTCGCCGCCCAGGCCACGGCATTCCAGGAAGGTGTGCCAGCCGAAACACTCGCAGAAGAGCCGGCCGATATCGAAGTCCCGCGGCTTCGCCGCCTTCTGGGCAAAGGACTCGCGCAGCCAGCCTTTGGCCTGATCGACGCCGCCGGTGGCCTTGTGGAAACTCTCCACCAGGTCTTTGTAATTGGGTTGCATGGTCTTCTGTGCCTCGCTCTTTCGGGCCTTTGGCCCGCTTGGTTCCGGTCCCCGCTAAACCACCTTGCCGTAGGCGGAATAGTCGATGTTCAGCGTCTCGGCAGTGGTAGTGGCTCCAGCCTTGACATATCCGGCGACGAAGTTCATTTCCGTGGCGCTGGCGATATTGGTGCGGTGTTCGATGTCCAGTCCCATAGCATCCTTCAGCCGCACATTGTCCACCTTGTAGGTGACGACCATCTGGGTCGTGGACAATTCGGCAATCTCGATTTCCAGGAGCTGATACGTAGCGCCGCCGGCCGTCTGGGTCGATTGCGTTATCGTCACGTCCGTGCCATTGCGCTGGACGGCACGCCAAACAGTTTCGCCGTCAACCTTGTAGATGCCGACGACGTTCCCTGTCACTATGGGGCCGGCGCCGTTGTCCACCAGCAGGTTGGCGCCCGCCGCGTTGGCGAACCCAACGAAAATGTTCGCTGCGTTGGTGGCTGCCTCCGCGAATTGGATGAATGACGCTCCCCACAACGGCTTGCCGGCCGCGACCAGGAACAGCTCGGCCGTGGTGCGGACCGCCGCCTCGTTGTTGTCCACTGCCCCGGTGCCGATGGCCAGGATGCCGTTGGCTGCGTCACCAACGGTCGCGGCGGCACCGGCGTCGGCCACCAGGCTGGTCCAGCCGTTGTGGACGGTCGTGAAAAAGCGCCAGTGGTCGAAAAACGTCATGTTGTCGGCTTGAGCCAGCTCGACCGGGAAGCGTGCGACGTTACCCATCTTCTCACCCTCGTGAATGCCGGAAGCAATTCCGGCCCTTAGTTTTTGGGGAAGCAGCGGCCGGTGAATTCCTCGTAGGTGGCCGGCCCCGCCTTCTGCGATTCGGTGACGCCTTTGGCCCCGGCTGTTTCGGTCGTGCGCGTCCCGGTCCCGGCGGCGCTTTTGGCCCGGTAGCCGCTCTGCCCGGTGGACTCCTGCCGGTCCTTGCGCTCCTCGATTAGAACCTTACGCTCCGATTCGGCGAGCGGCACCAGACTCTTGGCGAAGGCCCGCCGGGCCTCGGCGGTGGCGAAGCGCAGGCCCGCCTCTTCCACCATGTCGCGGACAGCAAGGCCGGCTTCGAGCTGCTGTACCTTGGCGTGCAGTTTCCGCGATTCTTCAGCTGCACCCTCGTCAGCCTTCTTTTCTCCGTCGCCGTTGCCGGAACCGCCACCCATGAGTTTCTCCTGCGCCTTGAGGATTTCCTTGATTTTGGCCAGTTTGCCAGCCATGTCGAGCGAGTCGTCATCCACGATCGCGTGGATCGCGGCCTTGAAACCGTTCTTGATGGCATCCTCCGGCGAGCCGCCAGTGGCCGGCGCCTCCATCGGCAAATCGCCCATACCATCCTGTTCCAAGAGCGCAAGGAACTTCGCGGCCTGACTATCAGCCGGCAGCGAGGCGCGGATTTCTTTCAACGGTTTCGTGCTCATGGTTGTGCTCTCAAACCAGCCGGAGGTTGTGGCCGGGTCGGTTACTACGTCGATGGAATGGACGGCCTCGATGGCCTCGATGATATTCTCGCCGTTCTCGCGGCGCTCGCGCCCGCGAACGTTGTGCGACAGGCCGAAGAGTTTGGGGTTGCGTTCGGCAGCTTCAACGAGCGGCATAACGTCGCGGTGTTCCTTGAAGTAACACCAGTCGGCATAGGCACCGTCGTCTTCAACGCGCACATTCTCCAGCCACGCGACTTGATCGCGCACGTCACGTTCTTCGCCGGGACGTTTCGAGTGATTGAGATAAGAGCCCTTGCCTTCATACAGGCCGATGGCCTTTTTGATCGCTTCTTGAAGGTAGCGCCGCCCGTTCGCCGACTTGAGGCCGAGCACCTTGACGTTATGGATTACGCCATTGGCGCGGTCAACGCGCAGCTTCGCGTCCGAAGAAACGTACTCGGTAAGGTTCACTATGGGCATAGCAAAACGAGGCTAAGACGTGGCAGGTGTCGAATTGGCAGGTGCTCATATGAAAACAACTTATGTGGTGCGTGTCAAGCATGAAATGAAAAAGCCCCGGGGCGTTCGCAGTCACCCCGGGGCGGCCGGCCGACCTGCCACAGTGCGGACGGCGTGCATCAGATGGACAGCCTGGCCCCCTGTTTTCGCAGCCGCGACCACTCCCATTTATCCACCGGGATCGCAGTGCAACGACAGTTCGCCGCGTCCTCAATCCCGTCGCCGCGGACGGCGACGAAGGGCACCGACGTTGAGTAATACCTCCCGTTGCGCGCCGCGTGATGCGGCCGCGCCCGGGCGTCCGTAATGGCCGCGTACTTCCAAACCGGGAAGGTGTCCTGTACGTCCGGGTCGTTCAACTCGTCTTGCAACCCCTGGTTGTAACTGTCCATCGTGTTGGTTCGGAAGACCATCTCCGCGTACTGCGGGTTGCGTTGGCTCACGCCGACCTGGTCCAGCACCGCAGCGATCTCCTTGGGGGCGGCACGAATCGTTTCGCCCTTCTCGACACGATCCGCGATGATGCCCTGGACGGTCTTCAGAAGTTGGTCGTCCGTGGCCGCCGCGAGCGTGAATGCCTGCCGGCGCTTGTCAGGTCCGAACCGCTTCGGGTCTGCCCCGAGCCGCGGGACCAGGCGAAGGAAGTAATCCAGGGCGCGCTCTGGGGTCAACGGTTGGACGGGACCAGAGACTTCCTCGAACAGAGCAGACTCTTGCACGGACGCACGCGCCGCGTTGCGTTCCACCGCCCGCTGCTGGAAGTCCCGCACCAGCGCCCGGGCCAACAGCTCGCTTGTGCCAATGACCGCCGCCACAACGTCCGACAGCTCAGCAATCTCGTCATCATTGAAGAGCCGAATAGCCGTCGCACTGCCGCCGCCCATCAACCTGCCAACTGCCTGCCGCGAGAGCCGGGCCAGCGTTGCCTGACCTCTGGCAACAGCCGCTGACAGCAGGGCGTCAAGCACCTCCCCCGGCTGCCCACCCAAGGCAGCATCGCCCGAGCGGGCCGTGGGAATTACGGCCTCAGTCTGGGAATGGGAAAAAAAGGGAGGCGTCGTCCCTCCACCGTCTCGCCGGTGTCCGCCGGTTGCAACTTGACCGGGGCCTCTTCGGGGAAGAGCTCTTCCGCTTCCTCTTGTGTGAACCCGAACACGATGCGAGCGTTGGCCATTGCCGCCGCGCGTGGCAATTGACCGGCGTAATAAGCGGATTGCAAGGCGGCAATGGCCTGGCTGCCGCCCACCGTGGCGCGGAGGGAATCACCGCTGCTCTTGTCGGCCGTGCCCTGGGCCTGGTCGATAGCGTCTTCCCCTGGCTCGGCCGGCGGCTCGACTGCCGCTCCGGTGCCGCCAAGTCCCAGCAAGCCGGCAGGAGCATCCAGAACCGGCAAAGGATCTTCTTCCAGATCCTTCCGGATCTGATCGTTATCGTATCCGGCCTCACCCCGCCATTGCTGTTTGCTGGTGATACCGTTCTGAAGCTCAATCTGTTTGATCTGCGTCCGTTGCAGGTTGTCCTGAATCGCCACGGCCGGAGGCTCACACGCCAGATCAACCAGTGCCGTCAGTTCCTCGTAGCCGTAGGTTCGGCCGCCCATGCGGAACCAGCCTGCCTCGGCCATGCGGCGCAGGGCCTGCCAATGAATCTCAAGGAAGAAGTCCACGTACCCCTGCTGTTCGCACTCGATCGAGGTAACGAACGGGGAGCCGGCCACGAGGTTGGAGGCGAACGGCGTGTTGCTCACGTCCCCTGAAACAAGGTACTCGGGAGCGTTCCAACGCACGCCGATGGACCGCAGGCACGCTTGCAATACTGATACCTGCGCCGCGGCATTGGGGCTGCTAGGAGGCTGGATGAACCGCTTGCCCTTGGGGCCGTGGATTATCGTTCCCGGATCGTAGCGCTGATAGTTGGGCGCCTTGCCGGTGACGGGATCGCGGCTGACCGGCTGCTGCTGGTTCCGCGCCGCGGCGACCAGAGCCCCGGCAGTGGTTGCCGATGCCGACTCGTACTCCCAGAAGCCAACGATCGCAGCCCGGATGCTCTCGCCTATCCTGGTGTTCTTGAGCAGCTTCTGCGCGCCTTCCAGCGCTTCGCCCGTACAGAAAAAATCACTGATGCCGCGCTTCACGGTCTCGTCAACGTTCAGTTTCAGGTGATGGACCTCCCCGGCCGGCACGTACTCCACGTCGTCAGGCTCACCATAGGCAATCGCGTATTCCTCGACTGCCTCCACGTCATCGGGATCGGTCTTGATCCCCCAGGCGTATTCCTCCGGAGAGCCCAGGGGCCTGGCAACGTGCTCCGGCTCCACCGGGCGCAAGATCGTCATGCCATCGTCTTGTACGAAGTCACGGACGAACGCCTCGCCGTCCCGCCGGCTGCGCGTAAAGACGGACTTCTCCCGGGCCTTCCAGTTGTTCACGTCCAAGTAGCTGTCGAAAGCCGCTTGCACCAGCTTGACCAAATCGGCTGCTTCCCTCGGGTTTGCGGCTTCCTTCTCCGGAACGATCCGCCATTTGAACCCGGTGCGAATCGTGTAGTTGCGGAGCGCCCGGAGGATACCTTCGGCGACGGGGTTGTAGCGGACCAGGAGTCGAGCCGCGGCCCGCTGGTTAGCCAGGTCCGCCTCAGTCTCCAGAGCCGGCGGGTCCTTGCCGCCGTCCCGAGCATCTTTGTCGCCAGCGGACGGCAACCAGAATTGACCACTTTCCCCATCCCAGAAACGCCATAACAGGGGATGGAGCGAGCCGTCGGCCGATAAGAGCGGATCGCGGCCGAACGACTCCAGCAATTTGCGTTCACAACGGTGTTCCGCGATCTGGTGCAGGTAGCGTTCGCGGCGGTATTCGTCGCGGACCTCGGACAACGGGCGGACGGCAGTGCCGTTGGCGTCGCTCATGGCTCACATCCTCAGTACCGTGCATTCGTTCACGTCTTCTTCCGCTTCCTCACGCACGCCGTCCAGTGACCATACCAGATACCGTATCGCGTCCATGCCGTGATCGTCCCGCTTCACCGGCTTGTCGCCCTTCCCGGCACCGGTCCCGGCGTCCCACACGTACCCATCGAATTCCTCTTCCGTGCAGCACGGCCGTTTGGCACCGTCCAGTTCATGGTCTCTTTCTACCAGAGAATCGCGCAAGAGAAAGAGTCGCGGCCGACCGTTCCCTGCCACCTTCAGCCGCGACGCTACCGCCTGAATGCCTGCCGACACTTCCTTTAGGGCCGGCATGGTGGGCAGGTCCAGGTGCCGCTCCAACGTGGCCCGGTCCTCGGCGTCGTGGTCGCAGATAATGGCGGCAGGTGCGGGCTCGCTCTTGGTCAGGTGCCGGATCTGCCTGGCGTGGTCCTCGACCAGTCGCCGCGTGTGATAGATCTCGCGGTAACGATAGAGCCGGCTGTCCGGGTCGATGGCCCATGCTTGCCACACGAACGGGTTGGTATAACCGAAGTCCACGCACCAGAGGCGCGGCCAGGCGGGCGGGATATCGAACCGGTCTATCAAATGCACGGCCGTGTCCCAGCCGTCGTACACGACGCCTTCAGCCTGGACCCAGCGGCCATAGCGCAGACGGTCCCGGCGCGGTCCGGTCAGCGCGTCGAGCTTGGCCAGATACGTCACGCCTTCGGGCGTCCAGCCGTTACTGTCCCAAAGACGCGGGTTGTCCGTGTGCCGCGATTCCAGCAAGATCGTACGGCCGCCGTCGCACCGACGCTTGAGCCAGTGCGTCGGCTTGTCCGGGTTACAGTCAGCGAGTAACTGCTGGAAGGTCATGCGGCCGTTGCGGAGCCGTGTGGTCAGGGCCTCCCAACTTTCCTCGCGGATCTCGGTTGCTTCTTGAACATAGACCAGATCGTATTCCGCCGACATGACCCGGGCGGCCTGGTCCGTGCCCCCTTGACGCAGGCCGCGCACCACGATCTCGGCGCCGTTGGGGTAGTGATAAGAAGAGCGAAAGGGGCGTTGGGCGCCGCGCAAGCAGGGATGACGTGGCGGAACGACGTGCTGCTCGAAGGTGACGAGTGCCGATTCCGTGATGCTCTCCCGGGTCTGCCGGAGGACGAGGGCGCGCAAGCCGGGGTTGTGCTCCGCGCACAGGTGCAGTTTTGTCAGGCAGGCCCGGCTCTTGCCAGTCCCGGCCGGGCCGGAGACAAGAACCTCCGGTGCTTGCAGGTGCAGCGCGTCCCAGCAAGCACCGTGCGGCACGTAAGGAATCCGTTCATTGTCCGTTCGTGGTGACGGGCTGCCCGTTGCCGGCATGGCTGGTGCGTTCCTGGAAAGGTAGGCCGGGGCGCTGACCGACGATGGCCGACAGGTCAACACCGCCGATCACGGTGACGACAATTTGGCCGGGGAACTCGCCGTCTTTCCAGAGCCCCAGGTGACGGCCGAGTTTGTCGAGCGAAGCAACCTTGTCCCAGCGCTTGAGCTTCTTCGTATGGCCGACCAGGCGCCGGCATTCTCCGGTTCCTTCGTACTCTTCAAAGACTTCCACGCTGGCAATTGTAGCAGCCGAGTCGTCATCCAGATCGCGGATGGGAATAAGAGAGCCGTCGGGTTTGTAGAGCTTGCGCGGGTCGGTAAAGGAAAGACGTGCCAGCTCGCGCAAGACGCGTTCTGCCGTGATCTCCGTATTGGCCGAGCGCTTCGCTTGCTTCGTCGAAATGGCAGCTTGTACCTTAACATTCCCTAGCAGACGCGATGCTTGCACGTCCGCTGTCCGTTCACTGTACCCGGCCCGGCGCGCCGCCCCGGTCGCGTTCAGGTCGATGAGATATTCTTCGACGAAACGTATCTGCTTCGGTGTTAGCTTGCCGCGTGCCATGCGCCATCTAGTCGTGCCTTGCCGACTCCTCCGCCCCCGCCCTGCCACCGAACAGTGTAATGCTGTTGTCAAGTGTACCGCTACAAGGCGTCACCGTGCAAGCGCTTGCCTCAAACCCAGCGTCGCCCGGGTGCCACAGCGTCTCGCCCTGGCTCGCCCGCAGCGTCAGCACCGCGATCTTTGCCGGCGAGCCCGGCGGGGCGGCGCATGGCTCAACCGGCTCTTGCGCCTGGCCGTAGAAGTCTGGCCTTCCGCTCGGCCGGTACTTGTCCCATCGCGGGTACTGGTCACGCACGCTGGGCGTGTTGTAACAGGTGTAGCACAGCTGCCGCTTCAGCGATTGGCGGCAGTGGCGGCAGTGGCGGCACGACGGCATTATGGGCCCTCACGAACTGTGCGGCGCGTAGGTGCCTCCCAGCGCCACACATGCCCGACGGCCCCGGTCCACGGCGAAAGCAGCGGCAGTGCAGCTCGCATAAAACCGCAGCGCTTCTTCCAACTGCTGCACGCGGGCCTTCGCCGCGTCCAGGCGGGCGAGAAGGAATTGCAGATCACTCAAGGAAAGACTAAGGATCGTTTCGTCCGCTCCCAGTATTTCCCGCTGTCGAGCTGCCTTTGCCTCAAGCCGGCGGATGCCGTCGAGGCGTTCAGTGTCGGTCATGGCTTGTCCTCAATTACTCTCGTACCTATCGTTCACGATCTCGACATCCACGCCACCAGGCAGGACGCGAAACTCTCCATGCCACCATTCGTCGCCGTCCGGCGAGTCGTAGGTCTGGATAGAGAAAAGCCAGGTGTCGTTGCTGGTCGGCTTGACGCCGAAGTGGTAGTGGTCGTAGTAGAGCTGCTCGCCGTTTTCGTAGCCAGAGGGCAGCTTGCCGGCTTCCTCCCAGCGCCGCCGCGCGGCAAGGGCGGACAGAAGTTGCCGCTTCTTCTCAACGAGTGTCATTGGTTACTTCCTTCCGGTTCCAGTTCAACACCTTCGCTGTCCACGAGGATTTCCGGCATGTTCAAGATGTTTCTGGCACTTTCGTTCGGCTCATCGCTGCTCCGCCCACACCTGCCGAAGTGCAGAGGCCTGCTCCATGAAGCGATGGCCGACGCGCTCGACAAACATCGGCAGGACGTAGAACACGATCCGGGCCAGCCGCAGCCAAGCGTCTTTTTGGCCGTCGTTCAGCGCGTCCCAGACGCACGCCCCGGCGCCCAGCAGAGCAATAGGCTCCAATCCCAGGTCGGCCCACTGGCGCCGGTTCAGCATTCCATCGACGGTTTTCACGTCGCCGGCCCCGAGCCGGCTCCAATCGAACAGCCGACAGGCGAGCCATTCCAGATCGGTCTGCTGCGTGTTGCCGGTCAGGGTGGCGCCGGTGTTGTGCAGATCGGCGTGAAGATTGTCACGAGCGTTTTTAAGTTGCGATTGAAGATCGCTTATTTTTTCGCGGAGCATTGCTGTGTTCAGAGATTCGTTGTCGTGAAGGTCAATGAATTTCGACGCACGCCGCGTCACTGCCCGCCCTTCGCCGATCACTTCAATGCGTATATCGTCCCGCGTCGTGGCGTTAATCAACGGCATGCGAAACCTCCCGAGAAAGCAATCTGCACATGATCGAGTACAAAGCAGTCTGGAGTTCCAAACCGCTAGGGCTGTCGTCATGCACCTCCAGGCACTCCATAATCTCTGCGCCGCCGCAGTCGGGCATAACCGGGAACCTGTTCATCCACTTCTCCCAGGCGACATAGCTGGCATACGGGCCCTCTTTCAACTGTAGTTGCCGCCAGCCGTCAGCACCAATGGCCTGTATCCAGAGCGGGTCGTCCGGATCCAGCGGCTCGGCCGGATACTCGTATTCAGACACTTCCGAGATCACTACTTCACTCATGGTTCACTCCTTCAAATAAACTTGGGGTCTCACCCGAGATCCGCCGTCGTGTCAGTTCCACCTGTGACTCGCGTATGTCGCAACCGATGAAGCGCCGGCCGTGGCGAACCGCGACGGCGCCCTTTGCACGTCGGCCGAGATCATGGTTTCGCCTCCTCGCCTTCCACCCGCCGCAGCGCCTCGTCCTCGGTCAGCAGCTCGCGGCCGTCCGGCGAGCGCCACCACGTTTGACCGTCGCGGCTAGGCCAGTGCTCACGGTGCCACCCGGCGGACTTCAGGCGCTCGCGGCGGGCGGCGGTGAAGAGGTCGTCGGTCATGGCGTCACCGCGTCAAAGAGCCCGCGTTGCCCCACGCAATGCAGGCTGCACCAAAGTCGCTCACGGAATTTGTTCTGGTAATCGCTACCGCTACGTTGCGGCCCGTAGCCGCCGTGTGCTTTCCATTCCTCGACCCGCCAGCCGTGCTTCTCAAGGTTGTTGTGTTCACCTTCGTAGCCGCATAGAACGATCCGCAGCCGCTTGTCGCCGCCGTGTTCCAGGCACCATGCGCGGACGGCATGGGCTACGTCCGCATCCTCGCAGCGGTAAATGTCATTGTCGCGTCCGGCCTTGTCGGAATAGGGCGGATCGAGGAAAACTCCGGTCGTGCCGAGTTTGATGGTTGGTGTTGGCCCGCACACCCGGGACCAGTCGCCACAGCATACGCGGACGTTGCGCAGCCGGTCCTGTAAGTCGCGCATCCACTGAATGAGCACGTCCAACCGCCGCTCGCACTCGCCCCTGCCGGCGTCGCCCAGGTGCGGCCGCTTGCGATGCACGCCCATGCCGGCGTTGCGCAGATGCGGCCGCTTGCCGCCTCTTGCCTCGTCGCGGACGTTGACGCCACGCCCCGAGTTGTCTTCGCTGCCGCGACCATGCCACTCGCCAGCGCACCAGCCGGAGCCTATCCACTGGCACAAGCCCCAACACCAAAGGGAGGCTATTTTCACAGAGTAATAGTCCGGGTCGTCACGCATGCGTTGCTGGTGCTCCGCCTTCCGCGCGGCCGTGACGAGCCATTTGTGCCGGGCTTCCAGGTCAGACTCATTCACTGGCCAGTTCATCAGCTCAGCGACAGCCTCGGGCTCGGCCTGGACAGCCCGCCAAAAGTTAGCGACATAGGCATCCAGATCGTTCACCGTTTCGGTTCCCTTGACCGGCTCCGGGCGTGCGAGTAGGGCAGCACCCGATCCGAAAAACGGCTCGACGTAGTTCGCCACATCGCCGAACTGTGCCCACGCCACACTGGCTGCCCGGCTCTTGCCGCCGAACCAGGTAAATGGTGCTTTCAACGTCCCCACATGGCCTTCCAGGCAATCCTCGTCACGTCCTGGCCCGCAGCGATTTCTTCCAGCGCGGCCCGCAGCCGCATGATCTCCGCCACCCGGCCGTCTCGCTCGGCCAGTCGGCCGAGCACCGCGGAGGCCGCGGCCAACCGGCGGGCCAGGTCGTTGATGCAGGCGTCTTTGGCGCGGCAGTCAGGGCAGGCGGTCATGACGCCTCCAGGCCGAACCGCGGAGCATCACGCCATTGCTGCTTGTACTCAGGTAATGAGTTGTCGTTCAGCTCCATCCCCATCAGCACTACGCGCCAGTCCTCGGACACGACAAAAACAATGCCCTCGTTCAGATGGATGCGGCATAGTCCACCTCGAAGGTGCCAGAGCGGGCGGGAGAGCAGCTCGCGGTCAACAGGCAGCCCGCACAGGACCTGGCCTCTCAGCTCGTCTGTCCGTGACCACGGCCCACGGCGCGGGCTGGTCCTTCAGGTCGATCAGATAGGGTCGCTCACAGATCGCTTTTCTGATGGCCGGATCGGCCACACGGCAGAACCAGTGTTGCGAGATTGCTGCGCTCATTGCGTTCCTCCTTCGCAGAACAAGCCGATATCTTTCCGGCCATTGCGTTTGAACCAGTCGCTGCCTAACTTGCTGATGTCCCACCGGGCACGATTAAGGTGTATCAGCAAGCCGCGTTGTTCGAGTTTGTAGACGATCCGGTAAACCTTGGACGGCGGCATTGACAGGTGCCGCGCCGCGTGCGTGTTCGAGCATGGTCCGAAGACGCGGAAGACCCTGAGCACGTCGGCCTGGAAGTCACTCATGGAATTCAACCTCATAAACGTCTAGGGGCCCCAGTGGACACTGAGCAACGACGGTTGTGCTATGGACTGTTTTCACGTTTTGCTCTCCATCTCAATCGCCCGCACCAGGTCCATCACGTCATGGACCACCAGGGCCAGGCCGCCCGTCGCCCGGATCGCGTCCAGGAACGCGGCTTGCTCAAATGTCGGCCGTTCACCGGGTTGTTTCGCTTCCACGGCTAAAAACCGGCCGCAAAACGACCCCAGGATATCCGAGCTACCTTTGAGACCGTACCTGATGAGCCGCGTCTTTCCTTTGTACGTGCTCACCACGGCCCCCGTGTTGTTACGCCACGCGAACACGCCTCGCACCGTGCCGAGGTACTTGAGACACGCTTTCACCAGGTCGGTTTCGGTGGGGGACTTCATACAGTCCTCAGAAAAAACGCCAGGACAGTAGGACAGTAGACTTAAAGCATTGTCACACAACATATTACAACTGTCCGCATCCTCCAGGACGATTGGGACGATTGGGACGATAGAGCTTTCTTACTGTCCAATCGTCCCGGCACCCGGACAGTTGCAAGTTGCTTTCCCATAAGCACTTAGCTCTATCGTCCTACTGTCCTACTGTCCTGGTGAGGCCACATTCCGGGACAGTAGAGGCCAGTCCGGCAGCACCCACCATATGTACAGAACGTCACCACGCTCGTTTACTTGCCTGCGTGCCCTGGGTAGATTCAGTGCCGACTTGGCCTCGAATACAGCGTTGCGAGACAGGCCGTCATTCCGCGCGGCCGCGAACAAATCTTCCGACGGCCACTCCAATCGTTCCCTGAATTTTCCGATCAGCCATTCCGTGGCGACCCGCTCACGCTTGTGTACATGGCTCATGGCCTCGTCGGCCGTGGTGTCCACCTCACCCAACCACTCGACCTTGGCCAGTGTTTCGGTGGGTAGGATCCGGTACGCCAGTCCCTTGCGCTCTTTCGCCAGGTTCATCTTCATGCCGATGAACAGCCGCCTTTCCAGGTTCTCCGGATCGCGGGCGAACATATGAGCGGCCCGCACGGCATTCACCCAAGCTACGCTCCCCATGACACGCATCATGGCCTCGACCTTGGATCCTTGCTGTTTGTTGACATGCGTGTTGAAGATCACCGCCAGCCGGCGTTTCGAGGCCCACGACTTCAGCGGCGCCAGCAAGGCCCGCAGCTCGGAATTCTTGTGGTCGTCTACCCCACCCAGGTAGGCAGTGGGTGGGTCGATGGCGACGAACCGGACGCCCGGACCCATCTGCTCAAGAGCTGTTTCCAGCGTCTTCAAATCGGCCAGTGTGAAACGGTCCTGTATGGCCGTTGCGAGGAAGCACACTTTCGTCAAATCCGCCCCCAATTCGATCAGCCTGGGAACCAGCGTATCGTCGGCGTCGTCTTCGCCGCTGATGAAGAGCACCTGCCCCGGTTCGGCGTGTTCGCCGTCCGGCCACGGCAGCCCGCGGCTGATCCGAGCCGTCATGTCACAGAGAACGAAAGTCTTGCCGAGCCCGCCGACCCCGGCGAACGTGGTAAGCTTGCCAAGCGGGACCCGGCCCGGCCACAACCACTCCACGCGCCTCGGGACAATAGCGCTCGCCCGGACGATAATCAACTCGTCCTCCGTCACGCCATCGGCAGTTGACGCCGGTCGGCCATTGCGCTCGGGCATTCGCCGAGGCTTAAGCTTACCGGCCTCGATGCCGCTCCGGATCGTCCCGGCAATCTCTTGCTCGCCTAGGCCGTTCGACAGCGCGGCAAACGTCAGGTCTGCCTCGACTTTCTGTTGCAAGATCCAGCCGGCGCCGACCATGGTCCCGATGTTGAAAGCGGCTTCATTCAAGGTATTGTTCCGAGTGTGTAGCGGGGCAAGCAACACCTTGGCAACCTCACGCTCCAAGCCAGCCAGCGCGTACCGGGCGGGACCAGTTTGACCTGCCTGCACGGCAAAGGGTGACGCCGCTGGTTCTGTCTCGACTATTGTTTCAGCGCTTTCGTCCGAGCGCTGGCCGAGAGACTGCAATTGCTCGACCGTCACGACCTCGATTCCCTCCGGGCAGAACACAAGCTTGGCCAGGCGGTGGGGCCGTTCGTCCGAGTGCGGGCCTTTGCAGGCCCACGTCCCCGGCAACTTGCTGATACGGTTGGCGTTGTGTACGTTACGATCGATCTTGACCGCCTCAGAATCGAATTGGTCCGCAAGCCGATGGGTCGCCTCGCGGACCAGCACCCCCGCATGGCCCGTGTTCGGCAGGTCTACCCGGTAAAGCAGGTGCCAGCCGTTCCCCGAGTCGGTTATCAGGGGTAGAGGCCAACCCAGGTCAGCCAGGAAACCCATCACGGTATGGGCAGTCTGCCGGGCCGCTTCGTGCTCCAGATCGATACTGTTCTGATCGTGATCTGACCGCGCCACGTCGCAGTCTATGAGAAGCCAGCGCCGCGACTGCATCAGGCTTGCCTTGACAGGGCGAGTAAGGCTCGGGTCGCAAGGGTTCAAAGAGAAGTAAACTCCCTTGTCGTCGCTGAACCATTCCGCCGCCTTGGCAATCGCTTCCTGGTCCCCACCCCGGCAGATTCGCCACCGTCCCGAAGGCAGCCCCTGGATCTGCACGCCTTGCGCCGGATCGAACAGCACGGACGCCGCGCGCCGAACCTCCACCAGGTCCGGCGCGCGTGTCGTGCCAGCGGCGATTACCGTGAATGGCGACATGGTTTAGTCCTAAAACGGAATGTCGCTCGGTACGGAAACCGGCGCCACCGGCACCGGCACCACCGGTGTTGCCGGCACTGGGGCATGCTGGCCGCTGCCATTGCTCATGGTCTGCCCGCGCTTCTGCCGGTACTCCTGCGAATCCTCGATCACTTCCTTGACCGGTCGGCCGTAGAGGAAGGGAACCCATTCGGCCGTGGGGACCGGCTCCGCCTCGCCGATGGACCAAATAAGCGCTTTCTGCTGTGCTGGCGGGACCGTCATGCCCTTGGGCACAGCGGTTATGCTGTCGATTTTGGCGTAGACGTTCCCCTTGCCGCTCGTGCCATGCACTATCGTCAGCAGACACGGCCGGCCGAGCAGCTTGATCAGATCGAACGGCTGGCCCTCGGCGAATTTCTTGTTGAACCACGATTCGATCAGGCCGCGCAGCTTGGACTTCTCGCCGAAGGTCAGCGTGTAATCGCGGCCGACGACGTGGTTCCGCTCCTTGGTCCCTGACAGCCGGCAGGCGGTCAGCTCCCAGATGAGGTAAATCTTCCTCATCCACTTGACCTCATTGGCGTACTCGACGCGCTGCGTCCCCAGGTCGATCAGCCCCACCAGAACGGCGGGGTGGTTCTCGGCCGGCGGAACTTCATAATCGCCACCGCCGCCTTTCTCGGCCTTCACTTCGAACGGGCTGCTCATTGCGATTCTCCTTTGCGAATCTTGAGGTTCAATTGCGAATCAATGCGTCTTTTTGTTCCTGTTGCTTCACGTCCCAAAGGGCCTTCAGGTACACCCGTTCTCTGCCGCCGTCGCAAGCAATCTCCCAGCACAGCTCCGCCTGCCGTTTGGCCAGTCCCTGAACGTACCCGCGGCCCTGTCGGGACGTTTGGATGTTGGCCCGGCAAGCGGTATAGAACTTCCGGTCGTCCATGCGGCGCAGACCGCGGCGGTAGCCCTGTTCCCACTTCACGGCTGTATCTCCCGGTTATGTTCATTCCGCTCCGCGTCGAGCTTCCGCTGGCGGACCTCCAGCCTGTCCACGCTCACACACAGCGGCGCCTCGATGCCGAGCCTGATCTTGCCGCGATCGATCTCGATTACGGTGATCGTGATATCGTCGCCAAGCATGATGGATTGATGCAGTTTTCGTTCAAGAACCAACATAGGAACTCCTTTCACCACCCGATCCGTGCTGTAAAAACCGGGACGACCGTATCCGGGTTCGCCACACACGACGGGCAACGCCACTGGTCCGCCTCGGGCTCTGCTTTCCACCCGAGCCCCAGGGCCAGGGCATGGGCGGCGAAGGCCGTCTCGGCACAGGCCGAGCGGGCCAAGCACATATCGCAACCGATCTGGTACAGTCTCAGTCCGATCACCGGCATGGTTTCAACCTTTCAAAAACGCGCCCGCTCTCCGGCCTCGCACCGGGATACGCCGCCTGCCGGCCCGCGCCACGAAAGGAACAAACAACGCGGTTGCCCCGGAGACCGGGCACCTGTGCGTCCACGGGCGCATGGATCAATTGTCGCTCGGCCATATCTCCCGCCAGCTCGGCCGCGGGCTCAGGTCGATCCGGTGGAGTTTCAGCGAGCCGGGCCGCATCATCCACCAGCAACGGCAGCGGACCAGCACGCCGTCCCCAACGCAGTACGTGCTCCCCGTCCACCAGATCCAGCGGTCGCCGCGCTGAGCCGGCTGGTAGGTGAGCCGGCGGACCCAGGCTCTAAGCCACGCGATCATGCTGGTCCTCTCCCCGCAAGGCGGCTTCAGCCAGGTGGCGATGCCTCGCGCTGATGAACCGATGTTTGCCTGGCTCCCACTCTCCACGATCTTCCATCGCCGTTTGCACCTCCTGTTCAAGTTTCTTGATCCGCTCTTCCCGCTCCCGCCGGGCCTGCGCCGCGACTTCCAGGGTTTCCGGATCGGTGCCCCGCCAGCACCAGGGCCGCCGCGGGCAGGCAATCCAGGATGGGATAATTCTGATTGGCTCAGGTATTTGACGCACAGCCGGCCTCCCAAGAATCACCCTTCTTTGCACACCGGATCGTGAAATAGAGCGGAGCGTTCAGACCTCCCTTAGCTACTGCTCGCGCGTTCAACTTCTGGGCTAGTTGCCGTGCCGACCTTTTCTCGCTCCGGTACGCCGCCACATAGTCGTGCGACTTGCTCCGGTTGAAACAGATAACGGCGTACATCAGCGGCACCTTTTTGTGATGCACGGCTCACTCCTTCGGGCGCGCGGGGCGTACCAGGGGCGCACGGCGGACGCTGGTTTTCACCTGGATAAACGGGCGATTAGGCAATGCGGTAGATTACCGAAACTCTGGGCGGCAGTTCAAGGGGGTAGTTTCGTGAACGCATAAAATCTGACTCATATGACCCCCATCCGCACTCATGAAGACTCATCCGCACTCATTCGAGGGGCAAGATTTTCTGGTTTTAGAGTGCCAATTCGCAGACCTATGGACACCCAAACTGCCGTTTCCCAGCTCCAAACCTTCCGTTTGTGGGTCCATTTCCTGGCAGGTGGGATCATCTCTGCCTTCACCATGCGGCGAAACAGATCGAGCCCGGTGCCCAGGTAGGCAGCGAATTCTTCCTCTTCCAGCCAATCCTGAGCAGGTCTGTCGAAACGACATTCCACGCACCCACCGCCCCACGCACCTAGGGAAGCAAGCGTTAGCTACACAATGCGTATATACACAATGCGTAGCACCTATGTCAAGCCGACTTCATGCACAAACCGGAGTTACAGTTTACCTTGCTCTGCCATCCCGATCAGGCGGGCGGCAGATTTGGACGGGTTCCGCTCGCCGTACTTCCAGGCCACCCACGAGCGCAGGTTGACGCCGATCAGATCGGCCATTTGGGCGTTGGTG
This sequence comes from uncultured Binatia bacterium (SeqCode), assembly GCA_964498075.1. Lineage (GTDB taxonomy): Bacteria > Desulfobacterota > Binatia > HRBIN30 > HRBIN30 > CAZCGA01. The sequence goes on from CAZCGA010000037.1 coordinate 43,262, forward strand.
TACCCGAGACGGTCCTGAAGTTTCTTGAGTCGTGCCGGCCAGGGGCTGGCTCGTTTCTTTGCCATACGCAAAGTGTACACCGTCATCGCGCACCGCTCAATCCCCATTCGCCACCAGTCTGCACCTCGCACCAGAAAGCAGGTCGGTGTCACGCTCTTGTAGGCCCCCGCCGGCCCCTCCGCGCTCGCCACGCTTCGGGGCCGGACGGGGGACTAGATCGCATTGACTTTCAGCGCGTGTTGCAAGACGCGCTTCCGTTCGATTCGGCTCAGAACGGCCAACGGAGCCAAACACTTAAGCGCCCAAGTCCGCACGTCGTCCTTGCTGAAAACCGTCTGGCGCGGAAGCCTCACGCCCAACTCGCGGCGTTGCTCAGGGGTCAGGTCGTCTATGGAAATCGTGCTGGCACCCATTGCTTTCTCCTTGTCACGCCGCCGGCCCGGTCTCCCGGTCCAGCTCGGCCAGGTTAGCATGGAACAACTCCAGGCGCTGGTCGA
>CAZCGA010000037.1:43768-46595 GCA_964498075.1 uncultured Binatia bacterium (SeqCode)
CGCAACACCACGTCCCCGGAATAGGGGGCTCGTCCCAGCCGCTCCAGTCGCACCACTCTACAGCTGTCGTCAGGGTCATCTTTCGTATCCTCGGGGCGAAGGTCTTGCCGTTCGCGCGGCGTGGGGCCGATTTCATTTGCTTACCACTGTCTCAGAATCTGGTTCGCCGCGTGCATGTGCCGGCACACCCGCTTCCGGTACGTGCAGTCCGGGCACGTGCAGCTCGCCGCCCGCCCGGCCCGGACGTACACCCGATGCGACCTGTACCCGCCGGTGTACGTGGCGAACGTGTAGCCGTCGTACTCCTCGCTCACCAGGTAACGCCGGCCACCGATCAGGACCAGGCCGTTGCCGGCCTCGGTGTAGACCTGGATGTCGGGGCCCGTCGTGGTCATCGGTCGGCTCCTTATTCTTCAAGGCCGCAATAGAATTTCATCGCTTGGAAGCGCTCATGGATCAGCGCGGGGGCGATTTTCGTCTCGTCGTCCAGCCCGGTGAAGCTGAGCAACACCCGCTCGGCTAGGACGGCGCATTTGATGTCGTTACCGAGCAAGGTCCAGCCATTGCCCCAGCTGCTGCGGATTTGCCTGTAGATAGCCTTGCAGAAATCCTGCATCTTCTTTTTCTGCTGTTCCGTCGTGGTCATCGGTCGGCTCCTCGGGCGGGTTGCTGTTTCGAGTACACCAGTATTGTACGCATGGTGGGTTCCACTTGTCAACAGGCGACCTTGCTTTTTTCCCAGATTGTGCCGTATAGTAAATAAGTGGATTCCACAACAGGCGCTTTGCAATTGAGAAGAGTGCCACCATGAGTACAATCGCCTACATGCCGAGCCATAAAAGGGAAACTGGCAAGACGCCCCGGAACGATCCGCGCAAGGGCGACCGCCACAAGCCGAGTCGAGCCGTCCGCGTGCGATCGGTCTACCTGCGATCATTGGACGCCCTCGCGGAACGCAACGGAACCACTGGACCCGAAGAAGTCAACCGGGCGCTCCGGGAACTACTGGAACGCGAAGGCTTGTGGCCAAAAAGGAAAGACACCCCATGACCCCCCTTATCGACACCGAAAACCACTTCGCCGTCAGCAGCCGCGGCTTTGATCCCAAGGTGATCCATGTCCTGTGCCCGCCCCTCGGGCCGATCCTCGCCGAAGACGCCCTGGTTTTCGCCGCCTGGATCGTGGTCCTCGCCGAGCGCCGCGACGGCGAGTTTGCCCGCGTGCTCACGGCGGTGCGGGACAGTAGGTTACCCCGTGTTTCTTCAGCGTCGCCGCCGTCCACTGGTCCAGCTCCCGCTGTCGGCGCTTAAGCTCGCCCGCCGTGGCCGGCAGGCGGCAGGGCACGACCTCGGTCGGCTCGATCAGGTCCAGCAGCTCTTGCCGCCGGATCATCCACCAGCGGCCACGACGATAGCCGGCGAGCTTGCCCTGGAGTATCCACCTTAAAAGAGTTGAAACATGGGTTTTCTTGCCGCGCCGTGGCGACGGCACCAGCGCGGCGGCCTGGGCGAGCGTGATCCAGTCGGAGTCGTATGTAGTGTCCATGCGAACATTGTCGCAAGACATGGCAGGCTTGGGTCCGGGCAAACTCCAGGTGCAACGTGCAGCTGGAAAACCTGGCAACTGCCAGGTGTTCGCCCGGTGAAGTCGGCACTCGCACAACCCCTGCCAGGTTGCTGCCAGGGCGCTGCCAGGGTAATTTGAGATATGTCATGTATGAACAACGATTCACTGAGCACGACCTAGGGCAACTACTACTAGGAGATTGCCCCCGCGGTATGGACGCAGAGAAAATCATTCCGGGCCTGGTGGGCGACCTGCGAGCGTGCCGCAAGGAACTGGCTCGTCTCCAGGCGCTTGGCATAGACTGCGACCATGAATGGACGGGGCAGCAGCTCGGCGGACCTCCCGACATGGCCGAATCGACGGAATGGGTCGAATACTGCAAAAAGTGCGGCTATGAGCGCGATGACTAGCCCACCCGCCTGACCGCCTCCGCCGCCGCCTGCATGTTCGTGAGCGCGTAGATTTGCGTCGTCCGCGCCGTCGTGTGGCCCAGGAGCACGCGGGCGGTCTCCAGCCCAAACTGCCGGGCCAGCGACGTAGCCGCCGAATGCCGCAGCTGCCCCGCCGACCACGGCAGCACGCCGGCCTTCCGGCAGGCACGTGCCAGGTACGCCTGAACGTCGTTCCGCGTGAAGGCGTTTCCTCGCTGCGTGGCGAACACCGGAGAATCGCCCGCCAGGCCGTCTAGCAGTCCCGCCAGCAGTCGCTGAGCCCGCGGGCCGACCAAGATTACCCTGGCGTGTCCGTGGTGGCCCGTCTTGTGCCTGGCGGGCCGGTAGGCCCACACGGCCCCGAGGCGGAACGTGATCCCGCGGGCAACCTCGACAGAGCCCGAGCGGTCCAGGTCGCACGGCCGCAGGCTGCACAGCTCGCCGACGCGGGCGCCCGTCAGCAACAGCAGGTCTACGAGGACGCGGACCTGTCGCGGCAAGTGGCGCCTGGCCCGGCGCAGGTCCGACCGTGGGACCGGCAGGACTGGCTCACTCTCCACGACGCCGTGCTCGCCGATCCGCAGACCCTTTACCGTCCGCAGTGCCGCCGTGCTGCCGGCAGGAACCATCTCCTCGCTCTCAGCCCAGCCCCAGGCCGTGCGGATCCGCACCGTCGCCCGGTTTACCCGGCGCCGGCACCAACGGCCGGCCATCATTCGCTGGACAGCTTTCAGGGCCAGTGGTCCGAACTGATCCGCTGGCGTGTTGCCATGCAGGTCCAGGAGCAGCCGCAGGTCGTGGCGGTGATTGCGGTACTCGCTGGCATCCGG
>CAZCGA010000038.1:0-4264 GCA_964498075.1 uncultured Binatia bacterium (SeqCode)
CGCATGCTGCTGCTGTGTGCCTACGGCGCCGGTCTGCGCGTCACCGAGGCCTGCACCCTGTGCATCGGCGACCTCGACTCGAGTCGAGTCCCGGCGATCCCGTGCACCGCTCGTCGCCTGCGCAGTAGAGCGGACTGTCGGTGCACGGGCACGCGCTTGCCGATGTGCCGCAGCGGTCGCCGATCGCCCGCCTCTTCCAAGCTCACGCCCCGAGCTTCCGACACACGCATCGTCTCGGGCGCGACCAGGAGCGGGTCCTTGGCGATCTCGAACGCTGTCGCACGGCCGCCCTCGGTGGCCACCTCTATCGCTGCCAGCAGTGTGCGGCCGAGGTGCCCCTTTATAACTCGTGCCTGAACCGTCCTTGCCCTACGTGTCAGGGAGCGCTCCAGTTCCGCTGGGTCGAAGCCCGCAAAAAGCGCCTCCTGCACACCGCGTATTTCCACGTCGTCTTCGCGCTGCCGGCACGGCTACGGCCGCTGGTTGCGCGCCATCGCCGCGCGCTCTTTGAGCTGCTCTTTGCCGCCGCTGCCGCTACACTGCTGGGCTTCGCCAACGATCCGAAACGACTGGGGGCCAGCTGCCGATTGTTCCCAATCTCCCACTCGCAACCGCCGCCACCGCGGTTTCGCACTCGTACGCCCGCGACTTCCCCGTGCTGGCCTTCGGCCACACTCGGCGCCCGCCAGACACCGCCGCCGACCCCTACCAGAGGTGCGGGCACTGCCCTCCCACCTCATGAGACCTTCTTTCGGCTGTTCTCTTCGTGCGCTTCGTGTACTTCGTGGTGAAGATTTTGTCCGATCAAGGTTAGCCCCGGCCAGGCTGCGGCAGAGCCGAGATGACCGAACGCAGCAGGGAGTTCACCGATTCCGAAGATTGAAAGACCGATGCAACGTCCGGGTCCAGCACGACCGCCACAGTCCTACCTTTCAACAAACGCGCGAAACGATTGGGTCGGGCCTTGCGGTAGTCGAAGCGGTACTCCGCCCGCATCTCGTCTCGATCGGTCTTCCTACGATTTGACGTTTTCTTCATAGTCTTTCCGTTCTCGCTTGGTTGCCTTCCGCGCGCTGAGGAGCCGAACCGACTCCTCCTTTGCCGCGAAACAAACCACCAGCAGGCGGCCGTTGGCCGTGCCCGATGATGATTTCTCGTTGTTCGTCGAGGGAGTGATCCTCGTCGTCGAAGATCCTGCCCAGAGGGTCCTTGAATACCGTCAGCCCCTCCTCGAACGCCACGCCGTGCTTGGACAGGTTCGAAGCTGCCTTCTTGGGGTCCCATTCGAACTTCACGCTCACGCCGCCCGAGAGAAATTAGCACAATCTACCGACGGTCCGACACCCTGCGCAGGGTGCATAGGCACGCTTACCCGCCTGCGATGACAGGGCTAACGGACCTTGTTAGGCGATACGATGTTGGACCAGTTCCGCGAGAATAGTCGTATCGCTCGAGCGGATGTCGCGAGGCCGGACCATCACGCTGAACGAAGATCGACTCCGGTATCCATGAAGACCCGCTCGAAGTAGTCCGCGTCGCGCTGCAGGCCACTGAGGCCAACCCAGTCCTCGTCGCTCAAGGCACCGCGCCAGCCCAGGAAAGCGAGCGCGTCGGGACCAACGGGGAAGCGCAGCCGCGGGTCGTCACCCTCGATCACGTAGCGGATCATCTCCCCAACAAGGGTCGGAGACGCCACTGGCTTCTCGGGATTGGTGAAGAATGCGTGGAGCCGGCGCCCGTGAGGGTAGATCGTCTTCTCGTTGTATTGGGGCAGATTCGTGGTGGCCATGGGGCTATCGATGATGCCGGGCTCCACCAAGGCAACCTTGATTCCGTAGCCTTTGACCTCCTGGGCCAGGCACTCGGTGAACGCCTCCAGGGCGAACTTCGATGCCGCGTAGGCGCTGCTCGCGAAGTAGGCGATGCGCCCAGCGATCGACGTCACGTTGATGATGCAGCCCGCCCCCCGCTTCCGCATTACCGGGAGCACCTGCTTGACGCAACGCACAGCGCCGAAGTAGTTCGTCTGCATCACGCGCTGAAACTGCTCGAGGCTTTCGTCCTCGACGGCGTTGACGCTGAGGATTCCGGCATTGTTGACGAGCACATCGATCGAATCGCCGAGCTTTCCGAAGACCTCGACCACCGACGCGTCGTCGTCCACGTCCAGCGGGAGGACCGTCACTGGGAGCTTCGCCGCGGTAGCGACCTTCTCGAGGTCACAGGCGCCCGGGTTCCGCATGGTGGCGACCACCTCGTGTCCGGCGCGCGCCAGGAGCAGCGTAGCGTCGTAACCGATTCCCTTGCTCGTTCCGGTGATCAGGACCTTGGCCATGGCTATCGCCTCCTTTTTTGTACTGGTCAACCGAAATGTGATCGCGGGCTGCCAGTTCCCGCATCTTCTCGTGCAATGAATCCGGCAGTTGAACGCTTACTGTGCTCATCGTCCGATCCCTGTGTCGCGAAACACGCCTTCCTACGGCGGCTGGTTCGGCTCTGGCGAAGTATTCCATGGGACCCAGAAGCCGATAGTACTGGTCCAAGAAAGTGTATCGCTCAAAGCGATCCAGCTTACTGCGACCCACATCCTCACTCCCCCCGCAGCGCCAGCTCCTGCTCTTGTAGCTTGCGGATGCGGTCGCGCAGGTCGGCGGCGCGCTCGAACTCGAGCCGGGCCGCGGCCTCGCGCATCTCCTTTTGCAGCGCCGCGACCCGTTTGGGGATCTCCGCCACCGAGACGTACTCCGCCGCCTCCTCGGCCACCGTCGTGAGGTCGACGTAGTCCGCCTCCGCGACCTCGGCCCACTTCTCCGCAATGGCCTTCCGGATGGTCTGCGGCGTGATGCCGTGCTCTTGATTATACGCGGCCTGGATCTGCCGGCGACGGTCGGTCTCGCTGATCGCCCGTCGCATCGACTCGGTCATCTGGTCGGCGTACAAGATCACCGTCCCGTTCACGTTGCGCGCCGCCCGACCGATGGTCTGAATCAACGAGCGCTCCGAGCGCAGAAACCCTTCCTTGTCCGCGTCGAGAATGGCCACCAGCGACACTTCGGGGAGGTCGAGCCCTTCGCGCAAGAGGTTGATGCCGACGAGCACGTCGAACTCGCCGCGCCGCAGATCGCGGATGATGTCCACCCGCTCGAGCGTCTCGATGTCCGAGTGCAGATAGCGCACGCGCACGCCCAGCTCGTGGTAGTAGTCGGTGAGATCCTCCGCCATCTTCTTGGTGAGCGTAGTCACCAGCACGCGCTCGCTGGCCGCAATGCGCGCACGGATCTCCTCCAGCAGATCGTCCACCTGCTGCCCGGCCGGACGCACGATGATCGCCGGATCGATCAAGCCGGTCGGCCGGATGAGCTGCTCGACGATGACGCCGCCGGTCTGCCGCAGCTCGTAGTCGCCCGGTGTGGCGGAGACGTACGTCACGCAGCGCGTCAGCGTCTCGAACTCCTGGAAGTTCAGTGGGCGGTTGTCCAATGCCGAGGGCAGGCGGAAGCCGTACTCCACCAACGTCTGCTTGCGCGAGCGGTCGCCGCGGTACATGCCGCCGATCTGCGGCACGGTCACGTGACTTTCGTCGATGAACAGCAGCCAATCCTGCGGAAAGTAATTGAGCAACGTCGGCGGCGGCTCGCCCGCCGTCCGGGCCGTCAGGTGGCGCGAGTAGTTCTCGATGCCGGGGCAGAACCCCATCTCCTGCAACAGCTCCAGGTCGTACATTGACCGTTGCTCCAGCCGCTGTGCCTCCAGCAGCTTGTTCTCGGCGCGCAAGGCGGTCAGCCGGTCCTTCAACTCTTGCCGGATCCCGCTGATGGCCAGCTCCAGGCGGTCCGGCTTGGTGACGTAGTGACTCGCCGGGTAGATGGCGATCTTGTCGAGCCGGCGCAGGACCTGGCCGCGTAACGGGTCGATCTCAGCGATCGCCTCGACGCGGTCGCCGAAGAACTCGATGCGGATGGCGCGCGCTTCTTCGTACGCCGGAAACACCTCGACCACGTCGCCGCGCGCCCGGAAGGTGCCGCGGTGGAAGTCGTAGTCGTTGCGTTGGTACTGGATGTCGACCAGCTTGCGCAGCAACTGATCGCGATCCGCTTCGGCGTCGCGCTCGAGGAACACCAGCATGTCGAAGTAGGCCTCCGGAGAGCCGAGGCCGTAGATGCACGAGACGCTGGCGACGATGATGATGTCGTCGCGCTCGAGCAGCATCGATGTCGCCTGCAGGCGCAGGCGGTCGATGTCGTCGTTGATGCTCGCGTCCTTG
>CAZCGA010000038.1:4274-4598 GCA_964498075.1 uncultured Binatia bacterium (SeqCode)
GAGCACGTCGTTGCGCTCGAGCAGCGCCTTGGTGGCCGAGTGCCGCATCTTGTCGATCTCGTCGTTGATCGACGAGTCCTTCTCGATGTACGTGTCGGTGCTCGGCACGTACGCCTCCGGCTGGTAGTAGTCGTAGTACGAGACGAAGTAGCGTACGGCGTTGTCCGGGAACAGCACCTTGAACTCGTCGTACAGCTGCGCCGCCAGCGTCTTGTTGGGTGCGATGACCAGGGTGGGCTTGTTCATGCGCGCCACCACGTTGGCCATGGTGAAGGTCTTGCCCGAGCCGGTGACGCCCAGCAGCACTTGCTGGCGGCGCCCGGC
>CAZCGA010000038.1:4608-6586 GCA_964498075.1 uncultured Binatia bacterium (SeqCode)
CGCTCGACGCTCAGCCCGTTCGCCACCGCCGAGCTCTTCGAGTGGTCCGTCACCGCGATCGTGTGGAACCCCCGCTCCTTCGCCGCCGCGGCAAGCTCCTCGATCGCTTGCCCCTGATCACCCTGCGGCTGAAAGTCGGCGACCAGCCGGAAAGTTCCCTCCATGGTCACGGCAGGAGGTATAGCAAATTGGCGCGCCGGTGGAGAGCACTCCGGAGGGCGGACCCGCCTCAACCCCGACGCCGACGGTACGTTGCCTTTGACGGGAGAAGTTGTTGTTCGGGTGCTAGGGGATGCTGTACAGTAGCGCCTGAGCATGGCTTGAGGAGCGGTCGCAGCAGGGAGAGGAGGGGTCAACGTATGCGTGTACGTAGAGTCAGCCAATGGTGTGGAAAGATGCGCAGGCAAGCCCCGTTGCACGTCTCCCGCGCAGTGCGCCGCGGGTGCTTGGCGATCCTCCTGGTTGCGATCCTGGCGATCGGTTCATCTGCGGCGCCGAACAAAGCCATCGATCAGGAGCTGGTGAGCGTCACCTTGTTGAACCGCTCGGGCAACGCTCCCAGCAGTGGGGTGGCGGCGAATGCGAACGGCAAGTTCGTGGCCTTCTACTCCGACGCCTCGAACCTGGTCACCCACGATACGAATATGTTCCGCGACGTATTCGTCCGCGATCGCAACGCAGCCACCACTGAGCGCGTCAGCGTCAGCAGCACGGGGGTACAAGCCAACGCGCCGAGTCATGCCGATGGCGGGGCGCCGGCTATCGATGGCAACGGGCAGATTGTGGCCTTCTATTCGGAAGCCACCAACTTGGTAGACAACGACCGCAACGGTCAGGCGGACGTCTTCGTCCGCCTGCTGGGTTCCGGCACGACAGAGATCGTCAGCCTCAGCGGCGCCGGCGGCCAGGGCAATGGCCCAAGCTCGCTGTCGAGCATCAGCAGAGATGGCAGCCTGGTCGCCCTTCAGTCGCTCGCGTCGAACTTGGTGGTGGGTGATGCGAACGGGGTGTCCGACATCTTCGTCCGTGATCGCATTCACACGACCACCGAGCGCCTCTGCGGCGGCATCGAGGGAAATGGCTTCAGTGTGACACCGAGCATCAGCGCCGACGGCAACGTCGTAGCCTTTGCCTCGGCGGCGACCAACCTGGTTGACAGCGACACCAACCGGCGCATCGACATATTCACCTGTGACCGCCGGACGCGGACGATTGAATTGATCAGTGTGAGCTCTGCCGACGAACAAGGTAACGGTGACAGCTCCTTTCCGGCCGTCAGCGAGGATGGGCGCTTCGTCGCCTTCAAGTCGCTGGCGAACAACCTGGTTCCGAACGACCGCAACGGTGTCGTCGACGTCTTCGTACGGGATCGTGTGATGCGTACGACCGAGCGGGTGAGCGTCAACATCTTCGGCGGCGATGCGAACGATGCGTCGTTTCCGCCGAGTATCAGCTATGACGGGCGCTTCGTGGCCTTCGGCTCGGCGGCAAACAACCTCGTCGAACGCGACTTCAACGGTCTGGCGAGCGTGTTCGTGCGCGATCGCCAGGCGGGAGAGACGGCGCTGGTCGACGTCAATGGGCGCGCGGAGCAAGCAAACGGTGGTACGCCCGACATCGCGCCCTCGGTCACGGGTGACGGTACGGCGGTCGGGTTTGTGTCATCGGCATCGAACCTGACCGGCAACGATCCGAACGAACAGCTGGACGTGTTCATCGCCGGGAATCCGTTCCTGCCGGAGATTCCAGGTACACCGGCAGGGAGCCCAACCCCTACGCCGACGGCGGAACCCAACGTGTGCTGTCAGTGCACGGGGCCGGCGTGTGAGCTGCCGGGACCGGCGGGGTGCCGCGCGGGCTGCAACCGAGTGGGCAGCGCGGTGTGTTTGGAGACCGGAAACTGCGCGACGCTGACGCCCACCGGGGGCACGGCGACGCCGACCGCGACGCCGGAAGCCAACGTGTGCTGTCAGTGCAC
>CAZCGA010000038.1:6686-16644 GCA_964498075.1 uncultured Binatia bacterium (SeqCode)
GGGGCACGGCGACGCCGACCGCGACGCCGGAAGCCAACGTGTGCTGTCAGTGCACGGGGCCGGCGTGTGAGCTGCCGGGAGCGGCGGGATGCCGCGCGGGCTGCAACCGAGTGAGCAGCGCCGTGTGTTTGGAGACCGGAAACTGCGCGACGCTGACGCCCACCGGGGGCACGGCGACGCCGACCGCGACGCCGGAAGCCAACGTGTGCTGTCAGTGTGAGGGACCGGCGTGTGAGCTGCCGGGACCGGCGGGGTGCCGCGCGGGCTGCAACCGGGTGAGCAGCGCCGTGTGTTTGGAGACCGGAAACTGTGCGACGCTGACGCCCGTCGGCGGCACGGCGACCGGAACGCCGACGCGCACGGCAGGGGCGGGCGCAACGGCGACACGGACGGCAGTGGCCACCGCCACACGCACGCGGACCGTGAACGTCGGGCCGACCAGCACGCCGGGGCCGGAACTGGACAAGGATGCCTGTCAGTGTGCCACAGCGCCGGTGCACGGCTGGTCGCGTGCACGCGTCCTGCTGTGGCTCGGCGGGCCGACCGTGTTGCTGCTCGGACGGCGACGCGCCAGGCGCTGTGCCCAAGCGGGCAGAGGGCAAGCGCGCCGAGGGTGATTGAAATTCTCTCGAAGATGTGGCGAGATTGCGCGTCACATGAGAGAGGGAGGTGTGCGCATGGCGATTCGACGTGGTGTGTTCGCGATCAGTCTGCTGGCGGCTCTGTGCCTGCCGTACGCAGGGGTACGCGCCGACGAGAAGGTGGATCAGTTCACCGTGGTGAACGTGGAGTATGAAGGGACAAAGATCTGGTTGCCGAGCACCCTGGTGGTGCACAAGGGCGACAAGGTGAAGATCAAGCTCATCAACAACGTGAAGGCGGATCCCAACCAGCACGGCTTCGCCATCGCCGCGTTCAACGTCGCGGCAGTGGTCACGCGCGGCGAGCCGGGCAACGTGGAGTTCGTCGCCGACAAGGCCGGCGTCTTCCCGATCACCTGCCAGCTGCACCCGGCGCACATCGGCGGTCAGTTGATCGTCCAGGAGTGATCTCGACGGGGCTCCGCCCCGAGACCCAGGGGCCTGCTCAGACAATGGTGGGGCAGGCCTCTACGCCTGCCAGGCCGACGGTGAGGTTTGCAGGGTGCAAGCGGACCGCTCGAAAAACGCGGCCGCTTAGCCGCACGACGGTTGGGTGGCTCCACGCAAGGATATCGTTGTGCGAATTCTGTTCACCTTCGTTGGCGGTAAAGGGCACTTCGTCCCGCTCATCCCCGTCGCTAGCGCGGCCGAGGCGGCGGGCCACACCGTCGCCTTTGGATGCGGGCCGTCGATGGTCCCGACGGTCGTGGCCGCCCGCTTCACCGTGTTTCCCCTGGGCACAGGCACCGCCAGCCCACCGCAACGGATCCCACTCCGCCCACTCGACTCCGCGCGGGAAGATCAGGAGTTCCGGGACCGCTTCGCGCGCTACGCGGCCCGGTACCGGGCGCCGCACACCATCGCGGTGTGCACCGAGTGGCAGCCCGACGTCCTCGTGTGCGACGAGACCGACTTCGGCGGCATGGTCGCGGCCGAGCGCCTCGGACTGCCGTACGCGACCGTGCTCGTCATGGCCGCAGGGTCATTCGTGCGTCCCGAAGTGGTCGGTGAGGCGCTCAACGAGTTGCGCGCCGAACATAGCCTGCCGCCCGACCTCGAGCTAGAAATGCTCCGCCGCTACCTCGTGCTGTCACCCTTCCCGCCCAGCTTTCGCGACCCGGCATATCCCCTACCAGCCACGGCGCACACCTTCCGTCCGCTGATACCCGAGGCAGCTGGAGACCCGGCGCCGCCCTGGTCGTCGATGCGGCCCGGTGTGCCGACCGTGTACTTCACCCTGGGCACGGTCTTCAACATGGAGTCGGGCGACCTGTTCGTGCGGGTGCTCGCCGGGCTGCGCGACCTGCCCGTCAACGTCGTCGTCACCGTCGGACATCACATCGATCCCACGGAACTTGGCCCGCAACCCGCCAACGTCTGTATTGAGCGTTATATCGCGCAGGAGTCGATCCTGCCTCATTGCAGCCTGGTCGTCTCACACGGTGGATCGGGCAGTGTGATCGGCGCCCTGGCACACGGCCGGCCATCGGTGTTGATCCCCATGGGAGCCGATCAACCCATGAACGCAGCGCGCTGCGTGCAGCTTGGGGTCGCGCGGCTGCTCGACCCAATCGGCGCTACGCCGGACACCGTGCGTGCCGCGGTTTCCGCTGTTTTGGCAGACCCAGGCTATCGGCGGGCCGCCGAACGCATACGGGACGAATTCGCTGCGCTGCCAGGACCGGCGCACGCGATCAGGCTGCTCGAACGGCTCGCGGAGGCAACTTGGCCTTGGCGCTCCACGCTTCGGCCAAGCCCCTGATGCGCCCCGTTGAGGAGGCCGCCTCCGACGTGGTCTGCGCTTAGCGGGCCAGAGCGTGCCGCAGGATTTTTCGGTTTCGAGACCCCCCTTATGGTGCTACCCTGGGCCGGCAAATCGAGCTTGGAGGAAATGGCGTATGCAGCGTTTTGCGACCGTCGGCCCGCGTCTCAGGCTGGCATTGGGTATCTGGATGATGGCGGCGACCCTTGCGGCGCTCGGTCCGGCGACCACCGAAGCAAAGCCGGCGAAGAAGGCCAGTACGGTTCGCAAAGCCACCAGCAAAAAGGCCGAGGAGCCAGCGCGGATGGAAGACGCCGCGGACGCCTTCCCGGCATTCTGCGAGGAATGGATGCAGAAGCTGGTGGAGCGGGAGCGGCACAACGTCGGCCACATAAAATGGGAAGAGCAATCGCAGGCGGTGAAAGGCGAGTACGTCGGCTACAGCCAGCAGCACACCTGCAAGATGGCAGATAGCCACGTCGTCCCCGTCGGCAAGATCATGTACACCGAGCTCCGCTACGAGAAGCGCGGCAGCAACATCCCCGAAGCCGAGCGCAGCCCGGCACGCCCGGTGGAAGCCACCGAGGTCACCGAGATCTTCCGCTACGACAAGGGCAAGTGGATCTACTGATCGTGGAAACGACCTGATTCAATTGGCGGCGCATTTTCGCTAAGGTGCGCCCCATGCCACGTCGGGCACACAAGGCGTGGGCCGGCCGCATGACGCAGCCGACCCACCATCTAGTCGAGTCGTTCACCACCTCGTTCCCGTTCGACCGCCGGCTGTACGCGCACGACATCGAGGGCAGCATCGCGCACTGCGAGATGCTGGCGAAACAGCGCATCATTCCGCGGCGCGACGCCCAACGCATCATCGCGGCGCTGCATCAGATCCGCGCCGAGCTCGACCGCAACACGTTTCGCGCCTCGCCGGCCGACGAGGATATTCACATGGCCGTCGAGCGGCGGCTCATCGAGAAGATCGGCGCCGGCGGCGGCAAGCTGCACACGGCGCGCAGCCGCAACGATCAGGTGGCGCTCGATCTGCGTCTGTTCCTGCGGTGCGAAGGTGCCCACATCATCGATCTGCTGCACACCCTGCGGCGCACCCTGGCAACCGTCGCGGCGCGCGACGCCACGGTCATCCTGCCGGGGTACACGCACCTGCAGCCGGCACAGCCGGTGTTGCTGGCGCACCACTGGCTGGCGTACGCGGAGATGCTCGAACGCGACGAAGGCCGCTTCGCTGATTGTTTGAAGCGACTCAATGTCCTGCCGTTGGGCTCCGGCGCGCTCGCCGGCACGACCTTTCCGATCGATCGTGCCTACGTCGCGCGCCGCCTCGGGTTCATCGCCGTCTCCGCGAACAGCATGGACGCGGTGAGCGACCGCGATTTCGCTGCCGAGTTTCTCGCCGCCGCGGCAATCACCGGCATGCACCTGAGCCGGCTGGCCGAGGACCTCATCCTGTGGTCCTCGCAGGAGTTCGGCTTCGTCGAGTTTCCCGATGCCTTCGCCACCGGCAGCTCGATGATGCCGCAGAAGAAGAATCCCGACCTGGCCGAGCTGACCCGTGGGAAGACCGGCCGGCTGTACGGCAACTTGCTGGGCTTGCTCACCACCCTCAAGGGCCTGCCGCTGACCTACAACCGCGATCTGCAAGAAGACAAGGAGCCGGTGTTCGACAGCGTCGACACGATCAAGGCGACGCTCGGGATCGCCATTGCGTTGCTGCCGCAGCTGCGTGTGAACCGTGCGCGGATGCGGGCGGCGGCCGCCGCCGGGTTCACCTTGGCAACCGAGCTGGCCGACTATCTCAGCACCAAGGGATTGCCGTTCCGCGATGCGCATGGCGTCGTCGGCGAGATCGTCCGCTACTGTCTGGCCAACCAGCTCACCCTCGAAACGTTGACCTTGGAGCAGCTGCGCCGCTTCTCTTCGTTGTTCGACGCGGACGTCAAGCGGTGGCTCAGCGTCGAAGCAGCGGTACGCCGTCGGCGCGCCACCGGCGGGACGTCACCCGACAACGTGCGGCGGCAAGTGAAGAAGCATTGCCGATGAATCCAACTACAATGCAAGAGGCAAGAGTGACAGAGGGCTCGTACCTTTGCCTTCTGCCGCTTGCCTTTTGCCTTTTGACTTTCCTCGCTTCCGGCTGCGGCCGCAAAGGACTTGTGCGTGCGCCCGAAGACGTGGCGCCGGAGCAAATTGCCGACCTCAGCGCCAGCAGCACCGCCAACGGCATCGAGTTGTCTTGGAGCCGCCCGCGCTCCTACACCGACGGCAGTCGGATGACCGACCTGGGCGGCTTCGTGGTCGAGCGCTCCGCCGGCAGCGAGCCGCGTGTCGCGTTCCAGCGGATCACCACGCTCGAGGTGAGTGACCGTGACCGCTTTCGTCAGATCAAACGTTTCCGCTACGTCGATCACGACCTCGCCGCGGGGACGTACCTGTATCGGGTTGTATCTTATACGGTGGATCGGTACTTTAGTGCCCCGTCCAACATCGTGGCAGCGGAGCTCGCGAGCCCGACCGGGGAGCAGCATGCACCTCTTCCAACCACACAACGGTGAACCGCACGAGGGACCGCGTTGAGCATGGCTCGCCTGCGCTTCACCAAGATGCACGGCATCGGCAATGACTACGTCTACGTCGATTGCTTCTCGCAGACGGTCGCCGACCCGGCGGCCCTGGCGCGGCGCGTCAGCCCGCGGCACACCGGGATCGGATCGGACGGCGTGATCCTGATTTCCCCGTCAGCGCTCGCCGACTGCCGCATGGAGATGTACAACGCCGACGGCAGCCGCAGCGAGATGTGCGGCAACGGCATTCGCTGCGTCGGCAAATACGTCTACGACCACGACCTGGCGCGGCGTGAAACCTTGCGCGTCGAGACGGACGCCGGCATCAAGGCGCTGCGCCTGCAGACGCGTGATGGGCAGGTGCACAACGTCACGGTGGACATGGGCGAACCGATCCTGGACGGGCCACGCATCCCGGTGGCATCCGAGGGGCGGGTCGTCAACGCCCCGTTGCAGGTGGCGGGTGAGACATTCCGCATCACCTGCGCCTCGATGGGGAACCCGCATTGCGTCGTCTTCGTCGACGACGTGGAGGCCCTACCGCTGGCGCAGCTCGGCCCGCAATTCGAGCACCATCCATTCTTTCCGAAACGGGTCAACGCGGAGTTCATTCGAGTGATCAGTCGCGGCGAGCTACGCATGCGCGTCTGGGAGCGTGGCTCGGGCGAGACCGCCGCGTGCGGCACCGGCGCCTGCGCGGCGCTGGTTGCAGCGGTCCTCAATGCGCGGGCGGACCGGCGCGCAACCATCCATCTGAACGGCGGCGATCTCGAAGTCGAATGGAGCGCCGCCGACAATCACGTGCTGATGACGGGGCCGGCGGCAGAAGTCTTCAGCGGAGAGATCGAGGTGTGAGCATGTTCAGCGGTTCCATGGTAGCGATCGTCACGCCCTTCCGTGACGGCCAGATCGATACAGCGGCGCTCGAGCGCTTGATCGAGTTTCACGTGGCAAACGGGACCTCGGCGATCGTCCCGTGCGGCAGCACGGGTGAGTCCGCCACGCTCACGCATCAGGAGCACGTCGACGTCGTGCGTCTGGTCGTGAAGTTCGTCAAAGGCCGCGTACCGGTGATCGCCGGCACCGGCTCGAACTCCACTGCGGAGGCGATCGCGCTGACCCGCGCCGCCAAGGAGTCCGGCGCCACCGCCGCCCTGCTGATCTCCCCCTACTACAACAAGCCGACGCAGGAAGGCATCTACCAGCACTACAAGGCGGTCGCGGAGAGCACGCGCTTGCCGCTCATCGTCTACAACATCCCGGGACGGACGGCGTCGAAGATCGAAGCGCCAACCATCGCACGGCTCGCCGAGCTGGAGCACATCGTCGGGCTCAAGGAAGCCACCGGGTCGCTGGACGAGGTCCAGGAGGTGATCCGCCTCTGCGGCGACACGATCGAAGTCTACTGCGGTGACGACTCGCTGACGTTGCCCATCATGGCGGTCGGCGGCGCCGGCGCGATCTCCGTTGTCGCGAACGTCGTACCCAAGCGATCTGCGGAGATGACGGCCGCGGCGTTGAAGGGCGATTGGACCACGGCGCGCCGCCTCCACTACGGGCTGCTGCCCCTGATACGCACCATGACCCTCGAGACGAACCCGATTCCCGTGAAGGCCGCACTGGCCATGATGGGCTACTGTCGTGAGGAGATCCGTCCGCCGTTGCTGCCGATGAGCGAGGCGCCGCGCGCCCAGCTGCGCGCCGTCATGAAAGAGTTCGGCTTGCTCGCGTAGGAAGCTGTCATGCCGACGCCACTCGTGGTCTGCGGCGCCGCCGGGCGCATGGGGAAGACGCTGATCGCGCTGATCAGCCAAAATGAGTCGACGCAGCTTGTTGGTGCGGTCGAAGCGCCCGGCCACCCCGCACTGGGCAAAGACGCGGGCGAGGTCGCAGGGGTCGGACGGCTGGGCGTCGCGATCAGCGAAGACTTCAGTGCCGCCTGCGGCAGCGACCGTGTGGCGCTCGACTTCACCAACGCGGCCGCCGCGCTCGACCACCTGCGGACGGCGGTCGCGTGCCAGAGCGCCATGGTGATCGGCTCCACCGGCTTCACGCCGCCGCAGCAAGCCGAGCTGGATCGGTTGGCGCCGCAAACGCGCTGCGTCATCGCGCCGAACATGAGTGTCGGGATCGCCGTCCTGCAGCGGTTGGCGCGGGACGCCGCCGCCGCGCTCGGTACAGACTTCGACACCGAAATCGTCGAGATCCATCACCGCATGAAGATCGACGCCCCAAGCGGAACTGCACTGGCGTTGGCAAAGACCGTGGCCGAGGCTAGTGGACGGACCTTCGCCACCGATGCGGTGTACGGCCGCGAAGGGGTCGTCGGCCAGCGCCAGCAACGGGAGATCGGCGTCATGGCTTTGCGGGGCGGCGACATCGTCGGCGACCACACCGTGATCTTCGCCGGCCTCGGTGAGCGCATCGAGCTGACGCACCGCGCCCAGAGCCGCGACTGCCTCGCCCGCGGTGCCATCCGCGCCGCCCTCTGGCTCGCGCAGCAGCCGATCGGTCGCTACGGTATGGGCGACGTCCTCGGCTGGCGGCACGTGTAGGCCGGCCTGGCCCAGCGGTGGCATGATGTTCATCGCCGCCGCCGGCTGGTAGTGTCACACGCGTGCGCCTCGGACGCCGCCACTTCCTCCACACGGCGCTCATCGCTGCGCTCACCTGCGCCGCCTACAGCGGCAGCTTCGCCGGCGACTTCGTCTCCGACGACGTCCGCGCGGTACGCGACAACCTGCTGATTCGCGGGCTCGACGCGGCGCACGTGCGGCGGATGTTCGCGACCTTCGACGACAACAACTACATGCCGATCAAGGTGCTGTCGACGGCGATCGACTACCGCCTCTGGGGGCTGCAGCCGGCCGGCTTTCACGCCACCAACCTGCTGATCCACGTCGCCGCCGCGTCGATCATCTACGCCGTGTTGCTGCGGCTCGACTTCTCATCCACCGCCGCGCTGCTCACCGCCCTGCTGTGGGCCGTCCACCCGCTGCAAGTCGAGTCGGTGGCGTGGATCAGCGAGCGCAAGAACGTGTTGTCGGGGTTGTTCTTCTGCGCCGCGTTTCTCGTCTACCTGCGGTTCTCCGAGCGTCCCCGCGCCACGACCTACGCGGCCGTGCTGGCCCTCTTCATCCTGGCCGTGCTCAGCAAGATGAACACGATGGTGCTGCCGGCGGTCTGCCTGGCGTTCGAGATCGCCTGGCGTTTCCGGCTGCGCCGGCGTGACCTGCTGGCCACCGCGCCGATGTTCGCGATCGCCGCCGCGGTGGGGTGGTACAACCTGTCGGGCAATCCGATCCACGCGCAGGAGTTTCACGGCGGCAGCGCCCTGGTGACCTGGCTGAGCAGCGCCGTCGTGGTGTTCCGCTATCTGGGGAACGTCGTGCGGCCGACGCAGCTGTGCGCCGTCTACGATGTGCCGCTGCGCGGTTCCCTGCTGGCGCCGCCGGTGCTGGCGGCGGTGCTCGGATTGGTGGCGACCGCCGCGCTCACCGTCCGGCTCGTCCGCACGCAGCGGCGCGCCGGGTTCTGGGTGCTCTGGTTCGGCATCACCTTGTCGCCGATGCTCAACCTGATCCCGTTCCGCAGCCTGATGAACGACCGCTACATGTACCTGGCCCTGCTCGGTCCGCTGGCGCTGGTCGTCGGCCCGCTGAGCCGTACCGGGCGCTGGCAGCGGCTGCGGACGCTGGCGGTGGCTGCGGCGGTGGTCGTGTGCGTCGGCTTGACCTACCGGCGCGTGCCGGCGTGGGCGTCGTCGTTCTCGTTGTGGACCGACGGGTTGCAGTGCACCATGTACATCCCGCCGGATCCGGTGGACATCCCGAGCGACTTCGACGCCAAGGTCGCCTTCCTGCGCGCCGCGGCAGCGCGCCAGCCGGGCTCGGCCCTGCTGCGCAACAACCTCGGCGCGCTCTATTACGCCGCCGGCCAGAACGATCAGGCCATCGTCGAGCTGGCGGCGGCCGCGCAGCTGGACGCCGGCGCCGCGGTCATCGCCATGAACCTCGGGGAAGCCTACGCCGCCGCCTACCGTTTCAGCGACGCCAAGACCCGCCTCGTACAGGCGGTGGCATTGGACCCGTACTCATACCTCGCCCATCTCGGCCTCTTGCAGGTCTCCTTGCGTCTGGGGGACATCGACACGGCGCGGCACGCCTTGACCACCTGCAGCCGCATCCGGCCGCCCCACGGTGGACCCGATCCGCTGTGGGCGGAGCGCGCTGCATTGGAGGAGTTGAGCGCCGACTTGCAGGAAGAGTGAGCGGCGCTCCGCAGCCCGTGACCTCCGACCGCGACCGTCGCGGCGGGTTGCCGGGGAAGGCGTGGCGAGTGTCAGCGCCCGTCACGGCGGAACGCGAGCGGCGCGGCGCGTTGCCGGGGAATGGAATTCCCCGGCTGAGGGTGGAGAAAAGTCGTCTGAAGACGACTCCGTCTTACCGCTGGTCTTCGAGGCGCTCGTATACGTCGATCGTCGAATGCTGCTGATGGTGCTGCTTCTGGTTTTCGACGTATGCCACAACTGCTCGCAGCGACCGCTCTCCCAGGCTGAGCGCGCCATAACCTTCCTGCCACTGAAAGCGGCGCCCGCCGCTCTCGATCGCATTGACGGCGCGCGAGCTGGCCCCCTTGAACCGTTTCAGGCACTGCGACAGGCTGCACACCGGCGGCACCGACGCGACAACGTGCACGTGGTCCGCCACGTTCCCGATCGCGTGCAGGATCAACCGCAGCTCCGTCGCCGTGGTGCGCAGCGCCCGACGGATCACCTCCTCGCGCCGCTCGTCAATGAGCGGCAACCGCCCATACGTCGCCCAGATGAGATGGTAGTGCAACCTCCAGTAGGACATGGCGGTCCCATACCACAAGCCCGCCCCGGCAGTCGTCATCAGATGAGTCGTCTTCAGAACACGAGTCGTCTTCAGACGACTTCTCTCTACCCTCAGCCGGGGAATTCTATTCCCCGG
>CAZCGA010000038.1:16744-31977 GCA_964498075.1 uncultured Binatia bacterium (SeqCode)
TTGAAACGGACTTCGACTATCTTGGAGTCGTCTTCAGACGACTTCTCTCTACCCTCAGCCGGGGAATTCTATTCCCCGGCGGCCCGCCGCAGCGATCACGGTCGGCGGTCACGCGTGGACGTTACGGGCGATCACACTCACCGCCGCGTCGCTCTATTCCCCGGCGACCCGCCGCGCCGCTTGCGCTCCGATGTGACGGCGGCCGCCCACCTCGGGCACCCAATGCGCGCTGGCAGGGAAGCACGCCCGTGGCGCGGTGCCACACGCACGCCGGGGAATGGAATTCCCCGGCTCAGGTTCTTGGAAAAGTCCGTTTGAAACGGACTTCGACTATCTTGGAGTCGTCTTCAGACGACTTCTCTCTACCCTGAGCCGGGGAATTCTATTCCCCGGCGACCCGCCGCGACGATCGCGGTCGGAGGTCACGCTCGGACGCGACGGGCGATCACACTCACCGCCGCGTCGCTCTATTCCCCGGCGACCCGCCGCGCCGCTTGCGCTCCGATGTGACGGCGGCCGCCCACCTCGGGCACCCAATGCGCGCTGGCAGGGAAGCACGCCCGTGGCGCGGTGCCACACGCACGCCGGGGAATGGAATTCCCCGGCTCAGGTTCTTGGAAAAGTCCGTTTGAAACGGACTTCGACTATCTTGGAGTCGTCTTCAGACGACTTCTCTCTACCCTGAGCCGGGGAATTCTATTCCCCGGCGACCCGCCGCGACGATCGCGGTCGGAGGTCACGCTCGGACGCGACGGGCGGTCACACTCACCGCCGCGTCGCTCTATTCCCCGGCGACCCGCCGCGCCGATCGCCGCCGAGGTCACGCTCGGACGTGATCGGCGGTGACCCTCACCACCGCGTCGCTCCGTTGGCGCGAAAAAAAGGGCCTTCCCGGAAATCCGGGAAGGCCCTTGTGGGACCGTCTATGAACCGCGGACTACAGGTCCTTGGAGAAGATGAACAGGTTCACGTACGGGTTGATGCTCTTCACCGCACCCGGCAGTCCGACTGCCGGGTCGACGGCGGGCGACCCGGTGATGCCGGTGCAGAACACGCCCGCATAGGTCGGGGCGTGCACCGACAGGTCGCCGACCACGGTGACGCTGCCGATGGTTGTGTCACCATGGAACCCTAAGAGCGTCGAAGCGTAGTCACAGACGGTCGCCGGGGCCGGGCAATCTACCACCGACTGGCAGCCAATGGCGCACAGGGCGGCGCCACCGGTGCAACCCACGCCAGCCACGGTGTCGCAGTATCCGCAGAGCTTCTTGGTACCCGCGCCGCCACCGGTGACGTCGCTGATCGTCTTCGAGGCGGTGCTCAGGTCGAAGGGGTTCGGGATGTGAGGCTCGAATCCCGTCGTCGTCGGCGGGCAGGCCGAATCTGCATTGCCGGCTTCGTTACACTTCAGGCCGACGTTCGGACCTGCATCGGAACCCGGGAAACCGGCGCAGTTGCCTTGCGAGGCCGGGCCGATGCCGCAGGTGGGCTTGCCGCCGATGGGCACGCCGGTGCCGCAGATCGGGCAGTCCACGCCGATGACCACGGTGGTCTCGATCGGCGCGTGGTTTTTGTAGGCACCGGAGGCGAAGTCCTCCAACCCCATCGAGGGGGTGCCGTTGCCGGAGTCCTTCGTCCGGGTCAACAAGCACACCGGAGTCGCCGGCCCAGCGCAGGTCTGGGTGACCGTCAGGATGTTTCCGTCGGTGCCACTGATGCCGCGGTTCGCGGGGCTGGTCGCCTTGAGTTGCGAGGTCGTGGTGCTCGGGCAGGGTCCCGTGCAGGTACCGCCGCCGGGGCAGTTTGCCAATGCAACGCAAGCCTGGCCGGCACGTGAGCCGCCCGCGCAGGTCTTGCAGAGATCACGCACGCAGTGGCCGCCGGTGGCGCAGTCGATGTTGTTCAAACAGACCGGAGCCAAGCCGTTGTCGCAGCTGGCGAAGGACAGCGGCGCCGCGGTGCCACCCTGACCGATCGTCGTGTCGGTCTGCTTCGCGCCGATTTGCAGCAGGTTGGAGCCGGCGATTTCTACCATGATGCGAGGCAATGGATCCTTCGCCTGGATGCCCGTGACGGCAACGAGCTTTGCCTGCGGCATGGTGTTGCCCATCGCCTTGCCCATTGGCCGCAGGATCGTGTCGACCACCCCGCCGGAACCCTTGACGTCACCGTCCATGGTGCCGAGCAGACAGGTCAAAACGGCTTCCCAGCCGGCATGTTCGTTTGGAGCAGGGGGCACGGCCAATGCGGGATTCACGCCGGGGCACGCGGTCTGGGTGTCCAAACCTACGTCCTCGACGTCAACGAGCTTCGCGGACGCGGGAGCGGGCAGCAGTAGATCGGACTGACACTTCGACAGAATGGACTTGCGGAACGCCGCCTTCTGCGTCGTGTAGTCCTTCGCGCCGGTGACCGTGGACGGGCCGGGCTGGCACTCAATGAGATCGTTGGCGGTCAACTTGTTGCAGCCCTTGGTCCGATCGCACGAGAGAGCAACGGCGCCAGTGCAATCGCTATCGGCGCCACAGGGCTTGCCCTTGTTTGCCAAGTCCTTGCACAGACCGTTGTTGGCGAAGCAGACGGCGCCGTTGGCCGCGCCGCCCTGACAGGCATACGGCACTGGCAGGGTGTTCGTCCCCTTGTTGTTGCTGATGACGATGTTGTTGATCGAGGTTTGAATCTTGTTCACGTACACCCGGGAGGCATCCAGGATGGCCTTCTGACAAGCGGCGGCAAGCTTGCAGCCGGCATCATTCAGGTTACCCAGGTTGGGGAAGCCGGTAAATCCGGTCGAACCTGCACACGCGGCCAGCGCACTGTGCGCCGAGCCGAGCATGCCGACGAGCGCCGCAGCGCATATCGCCTTGGTCAGCTTATTTTTCATATATCCTCCTTCAGTCGGTCTGATTGCATCGTACCCTGATTACACGTGGAACCCTCTTGTTCCCCGCATCCCCCAAACACACCGTTTCAGGGCGGTGCACGCCCCTTTCCGTCCGGCGGATAGCGAGGGCTTCGAAACTCTTCCAGCTCAAGCGCGCAAGTTTTCACGCTGGTGAACCCCTGTGGTGTCTGTGCGCGATCATGGCCCCATACGGTGACGTATGTCAATACAGTAATTTCCTAGCCGCACACTTTTCGCCGGGCTCACCGTGAGGTCAGGCTGTTGGTGACCACGTTGTCCCCCACCAGCGCCTGATCGATGTTGTCGAAGGCGGCGACCAGCTTGGTGTTGGTCAGCGGCCCGCCGTTCAGCAGACTGCTGCAGTTGAACTTGGTGCCTTGCGCCAGGCCGACGCAGCTGGTTCCCGGCGTACAGACGCCCTCGGAGATCAACACGCCGACGGTATCGTTGGCGTCGACCAACGTCGCCGACGCCATGGAGGTGGTGGTCGGGATCGGCAGACCGGTGGCCGGGCGCCCCGGACCGATGGGATCGTCCGGCGTACAGGGGAGGCCGTCCGCGCCCTTGGCGGGGAACACCAGCTGGCACTTGCCGGACGGGCAGTCGGTATCCGCGGTGCAGGCATTGCCGAAGGAGCCGCCGAGCGCACACACGCCGGCGCCGGCGCCGGTGCAGATGAGATTGGTGACGCACGTCATTCCCGCCGTGCCCAGATCACCCGTGCACACGCCGGCGCAGAAGCCCGGCTTGCACAGGCCGCCGTTCGAGCACTCGGAGTTCACCGTGCAGGGTTTGAGGCACGCACCGGCGATGCAGGGCGTCCCCACCGCGCACGCCGCTCCCGTGGTGCAGGCTTGCGGTTGCGCCGGGAAGCCGGTGCCCGTGCAGGTCGCGGCCAGCCCGCACGTGCCGGCGTCCATCATGACGCCGATGGCGGTGCTGGTGACCACGATGCCATCGCCGATCGTCCCCACGCCGGTCGTCGAGGCATGATCCGGGCTGTTGCAGGTGCCGGGGTGCCGGCTCAAGTTGTTGCACTCGTTGCCGCAGACGCCGAGGTTGTCGCCGACGCTGCATTGGTCGTCCGTCATGCACTTCTTGTCGGGTGTCGGGCCGCCGATACAGTGGTCGCTGCTTTCCTTGCACGCGAACGACCGCAGATCCGTGCGTCCCGCGTCGTGCGCCGAGCACATCGGGTCGTCCGGGCTGTCGCACAGCCCGTTGACGCCGCAGTCGGCGTTGCTCTTACAGGCTTTGCCCAGGTTCGCACCGGCGACGCAGACGCCGCCGCCCTTGCCGATGTTCTTGCAGAAGTCGGTGCCCGAGCCGCCGCCGCAGTCGAAGGTGCTGCCGCAGGCCAGCCCTTCGCGGACCGATCCGCCCTGACACGTCCCCGGCCCGTTGTTGGTGTTGCACGCGCCGTTGGGGCAATCGACGCTCGGGTTGCATCCCAAGCCGTTGTTGGTGCCGCCGGTGCAGGTGAAGGTGGTGAGGCTGCAGGTGCCGCCGCCGGGACACTGCACGTCGGGATTGCACACCGCTCCATCGCTGGTGCCGCCGATGCATTGCTTCGGCGGAGTGGTGTTGTGATCACGTGACAAGTTCACGTTGATCCCCGTGACCCCGGTGGCGCCGCAGCCGATCAGGCCGGCGCTGGAGTTGCCGGGACCGGCGACATCCGGAGCGAAGGCGCCGCGCACGCAGGCACAGGCCAGACCCGGCACCTTGACCGGCGTGAAGAAGACGCTCTGCGCCTTGGCGCAGACCGGCACCACGCCATCGTTGGCAACGAGGTTCGGCTTGCCGACCTTCAGAACTTGCTGGCCGGCGAGCGGGCCGATCGACAGCGCCCCGATAGTCAGGCTTTGCAGCACCGCGGCGCTCTTGGCGGTGCACACGCCGGGCTGGGTCCCCGCTGGACATGGGGGGGTTGACACGGTCGTGCAGGTGCTGCCGTTCACCCCGCAGTAGTTCCCGCAGACACCGGTGGGGCAATCAAAATTGCGGTTGCAGACGGTGTTGGCCGGAGCCGTACCGCCGACGCAGGCGAACGCCGTGCACGTGCCGCCGCTGAGGCAGTTGGCGTTGGTGGTGCAAGACCTGGTCGCATTGTTCGAGCAGCGGTTCGGCACACCGCCCGTCCCGCCGCACGCGCCACTGGGGCACTGCGAGTTCGGGTTGCACGGCAGCAGGTCGTTGGCGCCGCCGGCGCAGAAGTTGGGCTGGGACACACCGGACGGCGACGCGCACTCCGTCGGGAAGATCGGCGGGTTGGCGTTCAGGTTTCCCGTCTTTGCCGGATCGCCGGAGGTGCACCCACCGACACCCAGGCAATCGTTCGGTGACGTACCGCACTCACTGGTGCACACGCCGCGGTTGTTGCTCGGTCCGCAGTCCTGGCCGGAGGCGCACACTTTCCCCGGGAAGGCGCCGCCGACGCAGGTGCGCTGGAAGGTGCAGTCCACCGGCGGAGAAGCCTTCGGGTAGAGCGGCCCATAGCACTTGGCGCCGCTGAACTTGAACAAGAAGTCCGACTCGGCGGTACACAGGGCGGAGCATCCATCACCGCCGAACGCCTTGCACACGCCGCCGTCGCAGTCCGCGTCCTTCGTGCAGGCGTTGCCGAAGCACTGGTTGATCTCGCCGGTCGCCGCATTGAGGCCGCAATCAATGTCGGCGGTGTCGATCGTACAGGGTTGGCCGAGGTGGGGACCTTCCTTGCAGAACTTGGGTCCGTCGATGCAGGTGCCGCCGTTGTCGCAGGTCTCGCCGATCGCCGCCTCAGGAATGCCGTTGCCGCAGACATTCGGCAGCGGGCCCTCGCCCGGCGTGTTGGTCGCGGTTGCGGTCGGCGTCGAAGTTGGGGGTGGCAGGGTCGGTATACTCGTCGCCGGAACGATCGTCGGTGTGGGTGTGGCCGCCCCGGGGGTGATGCAGGCCGGGCCCGGCGTGACCTGCTGGCAGCTGGCGGGATTGGAAAAGCAGTTCGCCGCCCCCTGCACTTCGCCGATGCTGACCGGCCCGTTGCCGTTCCGGTCGCACGCCGGGCAGATGCAGCGGTTGGCCCCGGAGAAGATGTTGGCGCACTTCTGGACTTCTCCGATCGACACCTGGCCGTTCGCGCTGCAGTCGCCGACCACCACTGCGCGCGCCGCCTGGACGTGTAAGCCGATCCCGGCCACAACCGTGGCGAGCACGATGGCGATTCGTTTCCGTAGACACCCGATCATGACATCTCTCCTTGGCTGAGTCCCTCGGTCTTGCCGGCTCGCCACTTCGCCCGTCCTCATCCTGAGCATCCCGTCAGCTCACGGCGCCGTGACCGTGATGGTGCCGTTGGTGCCGCCGACGTTGGTGAGGTCGTCACCGTCCGGGTTCGCCGCGCCGGGCACGTTGGCCAACAGCTTGTCGCCCAAGCTGGCGCCGTCCTGGATCTTGAACTTGCAGCTGAACAGCGCGCCGTCGGTGATCAGGTTGCTGTTGAGGAAGTTGATCACGCCGACCCGTAGGATCTTCTCGTTGGCATTGGGGCCGGCCAGCACCGACGGCAACAGGTTCTTGTTGGCCGCGGTCCCCGGGCCGACGCGCGGATCGATGGTGCAGTCGGGCGTGGTGTCCGGCATCAGCAGCGCGGCGACCTGGGTCGAGTCGAACGTGATGTCCGTCGACGTCGACGCCACCATGCCGCCGGCGTTCGCCAGCGACACCACGACCATCACCGTCGCGCCGATGGTGCCGCTCGCCGAGCCGACGTTCACGGCCGGCCCCGCCGGAGGCAGCACGGTGATGGTGCCGTTGGTGCCGCCGACGTTGGTGAGGTCGTCCCCGTCGGGGTTCGCCGCACCGGGCACGTTGGCCAGCAGCTTGTCGCCCGGCGTGGCCGCCGCTTGGATCTTGAACTTGCAGCTGAACAGGGTGCCGTCGGTGATCAAGTTGCTGTTGAGGAAGTTGATCACGCCGACGCGCAGGATCTTCTCGTTGGCATTAGGGCCAGCCAGCACCGACGGCAACAGGTTCTTGTTGGCCGCGGTCCCCGGGCCGATGCGCGGATCGATGGTGCAGTCGGGGGTGGTATCGGGCATCAGCAGCGCGTCCACCTGGGTCGAGTTGAAGGTGATGTCGGTCGACGTCGACGCCACCATGCCGCCGGCGTTCGCCAGCGACACCGCGATCATCACCGTGTCCCCGGCGGCGCCACTGGCCGAGCCGACGTTCACGGCCACGCCGCCCGCCGGAGGCGAGGTCGACGTGGCGGTCGCGGCTGGTGGCTGCGTGTCCGTCGGGGTCGGCGGCTGCGTGTTCGTCGCGGTGGGCGTCGGTGTGCTCGTCGGCGCCACCGGCTGCGTGTTGGTGGGGGTAGCAGAGGGCTCGGCCGAGATGACGGTAATGGTGCCGTTGGTGCCGCCGACGTTGGTGAGGTCGTCACCGTCCGGGTTCGCTGCGCCGGGCACGTTGGCCAACAGCTTGTCGCCCAAGCTGGCGCCGTCCTGGATCTTGAACTTGCAGCTGAACAGCGTGCCGTCGGTGATCAGGTTGCTATTGAGGAAGTTGATCACGCCGACGCGCAGGATCTTCTCGTTGGCATTGGGGCCGGCGAGCAGCGACGGCAACAGGTTCTTGTTGGCCGCGGTCCCCGGGCCGATGCGCGGGTCGATGGTGCAGTCGGGCGTGGTGTCCGGCATCAGCAGCGCGTCCACTTGGGTCGAGTTGAAGATGATGTCGTTCGACGTCGACGCCACCATGCCGCCGGCGTTCGCCAGCGACACCGTGATCGTGACCGTGGCCCCGGGAGCGCCGCTCCCCGTGCCGACGTTCACGTCCACTCCGGCTACCGGAGGTGAGGTCGCTGTCGCGGTGGGGGGGACGGCGGTGTCGGTGGCGGTCGCCGCCGGTGTATTCGTCGCCGTCGGCGGCACCGGGGTCGACGTTGGCGTGTGTGTCGGAACCGTCGTGTTGGTCGCCGTCGGCGGCACCGGTGTTTTGGTTGCCGTGGGCTGCGGTGTGTTGGTCGCCGTTGCCGTTCTGGTCGCCGTGTTGGTCGCGGTCGGCTGCGGTGTGTTGGTCGCCGTGGGCTGCGGTGTGTTGGTCGCCGTTGGTGGCCGTGTATTGGTCGCGGTCGGTGGCGCCGTATTGGTCGCGGTGGGCGGCACCGGGGTATTGGTCGCGGTCGGTGGCGCGGTGTTGGTTGCCGTCGGCGGCACGGCGGTGTTGGTCGCCGTCGGCGCCGTCGTGCTGGTGCGTGTCGGACTGGGGGTATTGCTCGGCAGTGGAGTCGACGTGTTCACCGGCACCGTGCTCGTCCGGGTCGCGGTGGCAACGGCGGGCGATGATGTCTCGGTCGGTTCGGCCTCCGTCGGCCCCACCGTCGGGACGCCGAGGGCGGCGTTGATCGTGGCTTGAACGACGGGGCTGGAAGCGGCCGCCTGGTTGGCGCTGCTGTTGATCTGCGCCGGCGTGGTGCCGCTGATGCCGGGCAGCGGCCGGATCTCCGCGGCAATGTCGCGCAGCTCGCTGCTCGAGAAGTCGCACAGCTTGGGGGGTTGCGGGGGAAGAACACGGTCGAGGACCTGCCGGACCGCCGCTTCGCTGGCGAAGTCGACGGTGATCGCTTGGCTCGTGCTGGTGACGAATGCGCGCGTCTCATTGACGGTGCCGGCGTTGACGGTGAGGATGAACCGGCAGGTATCTTCGGTTTGGCCGGTCGGCAGCTTGAGGACTCCGAAGATCGGATCGTCCCCGAACAGACCTTGATCGTTGGTCAGCACGCTGGTGCTACCGGCTTGCACGTCTTCGATGCCGTTGCTGAGCAAGCGCGACAGCCGCACCTCAACGCCGCGACCCACGGCGACGACGATGCCCGCCGAGTTGGGGAGCTTGACGATGCCGGTCACCGTCGGTCCGCCCGGCGTCGCCGGAGGCGGCAGACGGACACCGATGTTTGCATCGCCACCACACCCCGCCGTGAGCGCGATCAATGCCAGTACCGGGAGAATCTGAACGCTAGTCCTCGCAAGCCATCGCACCATGCATGTCCTCTTCGGCACTCGATAGTCTCAGGTACTTTATTCGGTCCAGAACGCTACTTTTGGCTACCATCCTCTGGGTCTGTACGTCAACTAGAATATGGCCCGCGGTTGGTTGCGCGTCGCCTCTCACCCTGCCTTCGGCGCCGGCGGAGCGTCCGCCGTGTTTGGATTCAGCGCTTCATCGAGCGCCGCCTTGATGGTCTCGTACGGCACCGCCCCTTCGAGCTTGCGGCCGTTGATGAAGAAGGTGGGTGTGGAGCGCACCCCGAGGGCCTCGGCTTCCGCCTGCTGCGCTTTGACGACGTCGAGCGCGCCCTTGCTGTCGAAGCAGGCCTCGAAGGCGGCGACGTCCACGCCAGCGGCGCCCGCGGCAGCACCCTTCGCCTTCTCCTTCAGATTATCGAGGCTGATGTCTTGTTGGTTCTGAAACAGGAAGTCGTAGACCTTCCAGAAGGCCTCGGGGCTCTGCTTGCGGGCGCACTCGCTCGCCAGCGCGCCGCTCTCGGCCCACGGATGGATGTTGGTCAGCGGGTAGTTTTTGAAGAAGAAGCGCACCTTGTCGCCGTAGTTCTTGAGCACCTCATCTTCCACCGTCTTGTAGGCCTTGCTGCAGTACGGGCACTGGAAGTCGGAGAACTCGACGATGGTGACGCCGGCGGTGGGGTTGCCGCGCATCGGCTGGCCCTCCAGCTTCATCTTCTCCATGTTGGCTCTGAACGGATCCGCGGTCAAGTCGGTCAGCGTCCCTTGAATCAGATAGCGGCCATCGCGCGAGAGCACCAAGGGCACCTTCTGCGTGTTGGTGCCGTTCGAGGCCTCGAGGTTGCCTTCCAGCAACCCGCTCACCTGCGCCGGCTTCAGGTCGATCACCTTGACGGTTACGTTGACGGGGAGGTTGGCGCTGCGCTTGAAGTACGCTTGCACGCGCTGCTCGATCTGCGCGCGCTCGGCCTCGGAGGGTGGGCCGCTTTCCTGCACCGGTTGGCAGGCGCCGAGTGCGGCGGCGAGCGCGCCGCCGACCATCCAGAAACTCAGCTTCCTCATCCATTCCCCCTTCAGCGTGGCGCCACCGGCGTCCCGCCGGCACGCGGCGTCGACGGCGGCGCTGCGGCTTGCTGCGCTTGCAGCGCCTCGATCAGCGCCTGTTGCGCCGCGCGGCTGATCGCATTGTCGGCGATGCTGTACCAGTGCTCGTTCGCTGCTGTGGTGATCGTCGTCCGCGGCTGCACCCAGACGGGCTCGCTGCCCGGCGAGCTGGGCTCGCCGTACTGGCGCCGCAGGCTCTGCACGACGTCAGCAAACGGCGTATCGCCGCTGTACATGATGATGGTCCACAGTTGGTTTTTCCAAAAGCGCAATTCGAGATCGGCCGGTGCGGTTAGACCCGGTACGCTCATCTTTGTCAACAGGTAGCGGCTCAAGTCCGGGCTCGTGAAGTAGGCCGCCCCGAGGCGGCGCGGCGCCGGCTGCAGCGCCGGGTAGAGCGCCCGCACTTGCTCGATCGACATGCCGAACTTGGCCGTGCCGAAACCGTCGAGCTCCGCACCGAGCGTGGGCGCGGCAAGACAGAGAGACAGGGTTGCGATCAGGCTTTGCTTGATCATCGTTTCACTCCATTCGCGTTGCGGGGACGCACCGTGAGCTGGTAATGCGTTGCCCTCCTTGCCTTCGTTCCCCTCCTTAGCGTGCGGTCGATAAACAGCGGCGCCCCTCGATACGCCGCGAAAAGAACGCGGCTACTCGGGGTGAACGGAGTAGGGGTCTCCGGAAAAGATCTCGAAATCCGTTCGCCCCGAGTAGGCCCCATTTTTTCGGGGGCCGTATCGAGGGGCTGCCTCGGAGAAAATCGACAGTCCCTCGGTAAGGAGGGGAATGCCTGCTCGATCCGCTCGACACTCACGACTCCGCATCCGCAACTTTCTCTTTCGCCCGCAGCGCCTCGAACAGCAGGTCTTCGTAGTAGCGCACGTTCAACCCGATGAGGAAGACACGCTCGCTGTCGTTGCGTTCCGCGTAGACCGCGGTGCCGGCAGGATTGCGGTTTCCGAGAGTGACGGTCACGGGTGTGCCGGACGCCGGGGTGAGAACGATCCGCGACTCCGGGTTGTCCAGGCCGAACTGCGCCCGCTCCCGTTTCGTCTCTGCCACCACCTCGACGTCGGGCAGCTGCGTGAGATTGGTGATCAAGCCGGCTACCAGGTCTGCGGGCACCGTTGCGCCGGCCGGCTCGCCCACCTGCCAGCGCCCATCGACGCGGCGGCAGCGGACCAGCGCGTCGCCGCGGCGCACTTCCAAGGCGGTGAACTCGCTCTCGGGCACGTTGAGGAACGGCGCCCGGGTGAGATGCGCGACCGCTTCGCCGGCGGGTGCGCGCTCCACCGCCAGGTAGTAGACACCGAGCGCCAGAAAGCAGGCCCAGTACAGGGCGGCGCGACTCCACGTCATCCGGTCCACCGGCGGCGCAGGAACACCGCCGCCCCGATGCCCAGGACGATCGCCGGCTGCACGATCGTGCCGAGCAGGAAGGCGAGGCGCCCTTGGCGCGCACTGACGAAGAACTGATTGACGCCCGGCTGGCGCAGCTGCGGTCGCTGCCCCAGCAGCTCCTCTTCACCCGCCAGCCAGTTGATCGCATTCACCAGCAGATCCTTGTCGCCGAGGTACTCGATGAAGAAGTTGTTGGCGAAGTCGGAGTCACCCAGAATGATGAGGCGGGCCGGTCGCGCCGAACGCAGCGCGTCGACGAGCACACTCACACCCACCGGGATGGGGCCGTGTTGATCCCGACCACTGGTGAAGCTGGCCACACCGGTGCGCAACACGTCCAGATCCGGCGTGCGCCAGCTGGTCGGCGCGCTGCGCAGCAGCTCGATGCCCGTGACGCGGGCGCCCGGCACGCCGGCGAAAACGATCGGCCGCGCCTGCGAGAACAGCGGCGGCGCCTTGAGCGCGACGCTCACCGGATGCCGGTCGGAGAGGCCGGGCACGGTCATCGTCAGGTAGTCGCCGGCGAACAACCGGTTCTCCGGATCGACCACGACATCGTCACCGACCTTGACACCGTAGCGATCCAGAAACGCCGACAGGCTGGGCGCCGTCTGCGGATCGAGCATGAAGAGCGCGTTTCCGGACCGTTCGACGTAGGCCGCCAGCGTGGCCAGCTCCGCCGTGAGCAGATCCGTTCGCGGCCCGGCGACCACCACGACGTTTGCATCCGCCGGCACCTCGGCGGCGGCCAGCAAATTGAGCGGCCGCACGTCATAGAACTCGCGACGCAGCGCCGCGCCCGCCGAGGAGTAGCCGCGCCGCCGATCGCTGCTGTCGAGGCGCTGCTCGCCGTGCCCGGTGACGAAGTAGACGACCTTGCGCGTCGGGCGCGTGACCTGCAGCAACGCCTCCATCAGCAGCTCCTCGCGCGGATTGGTGAACACCTTGCGCCGACCCTCGCTCTCGACCACCAGCGCCCCGTAGTCGTCGACGCCGTACTGGCGCGCCACGGCGGGGTTGCGGTTGACGTCGACGACGCTGTAGCGCACGTGCGGCGAAGCGTTGCCGACGCGTACCAGCAAATCCTCGATCTCGGCGTTCCGTGCATCGTCGGAACGCAGGAAGGCGATGATCTGCACGTCGCGCTGCAACCCGCCGAGCACTCTGCCGGCATGCCCGGAGAGGGTGAAGCGCTTCTCCGGGGTCAGGTCGAGCCGCAGGGTGTGGTGCGCCAGGATGACCTGGGCCGTGCACAGGCTGCCGGCCAGGCCCACGGTGGTGGTCGCGAGGAGCAGCCATTGGCGCCAGCCGCCCCTCATCGCCGCCCCCGCCATTTGCGCGATTCCAGCACGCGCAGCGTGAGGAAACTGAAGAAGCCGATGAAGGACACGAAGTAGGCGACGTCCTGCGCATCGATGACGCCGCGCGCGAAGGTCTGGAAGTGATCGAACATCGACAACCGGATGAGCACCCGCAACAGACCCGGGCTGGTGGCCGCTTCGTTCCAGGTCAACATCCAGAACAGCAGCAGGATGCCGAGCGTACCGATGGCGGCGACGACTTGGCTCTCGGTCAAGGACGAGACGAACACGCCGCAGGCGATGAAGCTGAGACCGAGCAGAAAGAGGCCGATATAGCCCGGGATCAACGGCCACCACGGCAGCGGTTGCAAGCTCTGCATGTAGATCGGATACAGCAGCGTCCCTGCCAGCATGACCAAGAACACCGCTGCACAGGCAACCAGCTTGGCGAGGAACAGCTCGGAGTCGCGGACCGGGTACGTGAGGAGCAACTCGATCGTGCCCAGCTTCTTCTCTTCGGCGAACAGCCGCATGGTCAGTAACGGCATGACCAGCAGCAACACCATCGATACCGAGGACGGTGCCCCGGCGAGAAACGACATCCAGAAATTTCCGAGGATGTCCATGCCGAACCCGTACTGCACGAAGAACATCAGGTCGGTGTAAAAGAAGAAGCCGCAAAGGCACAAGAACACCGCCGTCACCACGTAGAAGAGCGGCGAGACGAAGTACGACACCAGCTCCTTGCGAAAGAGGGCGAGGAAGGTCACGACGGAGCGGTCTCTTCCTCCGTCACCAGGCGGACAAAGAGGTCTTCGAGGCTCAACGCCAGGGGGCGCACCTCGATCAGCCCCCACCCGTGGCCGACGACGGCCGCGGCGATCGCCTTCTGCACCGCCGTGCCGCTGCTCGAGTGCGCGATGAGCTCGCACACGCCGGCGGGCGCGGCGCCGTCCGTGGCGTCGACCCGTGAGACCCCGGGCACGGCGCTGAGCACGCCGCGCACTGCGTCGCGCGGGCCTTCGACACGCACCAGCGTGCGGTCGGCGCCTCCGACCCGCCGGGTCAAGGCTTCGGCGGTGTCTTCGGCGACGATGCGGCCGCGGTCGATGATGACGACCCGCTCGCAGGTCATGCTGACTTCCGGGAGGATGTGCGTGCTGAGCAGGACGGTGGTGTGGCCGCGCAGGGCGCGGATGAGGCCGCGGATCTCGACGATCTGGCGCGGATCGAGACCGACGGTGGGCTCGTCGAGGATCAGGACCTCGGGCTCGTGCAGCAGCGCCTGCGCCAGACCGACGCGCTGGCGGTAGCCCTTCGACAGGGTGCCGATGAGCCGCTCCGCCACCTCGTGCAGACCGCAGTCGTGCATCACCGCAGCGAGGCGCTGCGTCTTGCGCCTCCCACGCATCCGGCGGACGTCCGCGCAGAAATCCAGGAAGCGGTGCACGCGCATGTCCGGGTAGAGCACCACGCTCTCGGGCAGGTAGCCGATCTTGCGCCGCAAGGCCAGCGATTGGTCCGCCGCATCATAGCCGGCGACGCGGGCGCACCCGGCGGTTGGCGGGAAGAAGCCGGTGAGCACGCGCATGATGGTGGTCTTGCCGGAACCGTTGGGGCCGAGCAGGCCGATGATCTCGCCGCGCCGGACGGTGAACGACACGTCTTGCACCGCTCGCGTGGCGCCGAAGTGTTTGGTCAGGTGCTGGATCTCGATCATCGCCGCGTCAACAGTTCACGCCCGTGCGTCGGCAGTCAAGAGTCGGCGGGGCCGCAGGGTTCCGTCAGCATCCTCCTGCTGCCTCGATACGCCGCCAGAAGAAGGCGGCTACTCGGCACGAGCGGGTTTTGGTTTGCTTCGTTTGATCCCCGATCCCGTTCGCCCCGAGTAACGGCCCCTCCCTTGGGCCGTGTATCGAGGGGCACGCGCATGACGGCGCTCGCCGCGCCTCTGACGTCTGCGACTGCCGGCGCTCAGCGGCGCGCGCCCTCGACGTCGTAGGCAAGCAACTGGATCTGCGAGAGCGCCGGGCCACCGTCGGGACGGTTCGACTGCACGGTGCGTACAAGGCCGACATTCGGCGCATACCAGTCGCGATAGTACAGCACGATGGGATCGGCATCCGCCTTCCCTTCGCGGCGGCCGCTGTGCAACGCCACAGTATCCACGCGGACGCAGCCGCGGAAGCGGCCGGCGGGGACTTCCACCACCTCCGGCTCGGGCGCGGCGTGATGGGTCTGGCGCACGTCGTAGCCGCTGCCGCCGCCCAGGTCGTAGGCGGTGGTCACGCTATCCCACGCCGGATTGGCCCCAAGCCCCTCCGGGAGGAAGCGCTCTTCATTGGACCCGATACCGATGTCACGCAGCTCGTCGCCGGAATACTCCAAGGAGAGCGCCCGATAGAGAAAGCCATTCTCGTCAGGGCCGATGCGCCGGGAGATTCCTACTCTGTCGCCCACGCCCTTTCCCAAGTGCTTAAAACGCTCAATCCGGACTGCGTGCTGTTCGGCAAG
>CAZCGA010000038.1:31987-46267 GCA_964498075.1 uncultured Binatia bacterium (SeqCode)
CAGTAGGCGATCGGATACACCTCCGGCTTGGCGGCGCCGGGGTTCGGGACGTCAAGCAGCGGATCGTCGGTCGCATAGCTTTCGTCCACCAGACGGCAGTGGCGCTTGAGTGCCTCGATGTAGCGCTCGCCGCGCACGCGTACCGTCATGCGCGTACGCTGGTTGCGCATCGGGCGCACGATCTCGTACACCCAGGTGTCATCGGAATGGAGCGGGAAGTAGTCGGTCTGTACGGCGGCGTCCTGCGGCGGACGCGTACAAGCCGCTGCCGAGAAGGTGACCAGTCCTGCGAAGAGCCCCGCGCAGGCGCGGGCGCACGCACGGTTCATGGCGTCGCAACAAACGACGCTCGCAGCCTAGGAGAAGGATACGAGTCAGTCAATCGGACGCGGTCAACGACTCGGTGCGGCGCTCGCGTCGTCGGCGAAGGCATCCTTGACGATGCGCTCGAGCGCGCCGCTGGCATGCAGCTCGCGGACGATGTCGCAACCGCCGACGAGCTTGCCGCCCACGTAGAGCTGCGGGATGGTCGGCCAGTTGGAGAACGCCTTGATAGCTTCGCGCTTCTCCTGGTCCTCGAGGATGTTGACCGACGCGAACGGACAGCCGAGCTCGCGCAGCACCTCGATCGTTGCCGCCGAGAAACCGCACATCGGGAACGACGGGGTTCCCTTCATATACAACATGACCTTGTTCGCCGTGATCTCCTGGCGAATTTCGTCTTCGATCTTTCGTGGCATCTGTGCTCCCTCCCTCCGTCTGCTGTGTGAGCGTGTCTCAACGCACCCGCGCCCATTCCTCCGGCGTGTAGGTTTTCAGGGACAGCGCGTGGATGGGACCAGCCATCGCCCCTTTCAGGCTGCCGTAGACCAGCTGGTGGCGCTCCACCAAACTTTTCCCACCAAACACCGGAGACACCACCACCGCCTCGAAATGATCGCCGCCGCCTGTGTAGTCATCGACGCGGACCGTGGCCTCCGGCAGTCCGGTGCGGATCAGTCCCTCGATCTCGGAAGTGGTCATGCGCTGTCGTTTACCTGGAAGCCCAAGAATAGCAACTCGCGCCGCAGCAGCAAGCGGGGGTAGGCTGACGTCGGACCTCTACCCTGCGCGACGCAGAGCCGCTATTAAGATGATGCACCCGCGGAGGGGTGGGTGAGTGGTTGAAACCACCGGTCTTGAAAACCGGCGACCCGCAAGGGTCCGGGGGTTCGAATCCCTCCCCCTCCGCCCCTTTCCGCAGGCGTCTGAGCCTACGGCTGTCCGGAGCGCAGCGCAGGAACTCAAGGAGCTACGCCTCCGCTGCCGCCAGGGCGGTGGTGATCTGCTTGCGCGTGGCGAGCAGCAGGCCTTCCACGGCGGCGCTGACGCCGTTGGCTTGCGGTACGGCGGGCGGCTGGATGGGACGGCAGAAGAGGATCTCGATCTGGCGCCCCGGATGCATGCGCCACCACGGCATCCGCGCCAATGCCGCATAGCTGCCGCACACGGCAGTCGGCAGCACCGGCAGATGGTTGTCGATGGCGAAGTGGAACGCCCCCTTCTTGAACGGCAGCAGCTCCCCGGTGCGCGTGCGGGTGCCTTCGACGAAGAAGATCACTTGCCCGAAGATCTTGCGCGCCGCCGCCGCAGCGATGCTGCGCAACGCCTGCGCGTGGTCGGCGCGATCGATGACGATCTGGTCGGCCGGGCGTAAGCCCCACCCTACGAACGGCCAGCGCAGAAGCTCGCGCTTGGCGACAAAACGAAAGGGCGGCGGGACGATGCGAATCAAGGCGAGGATGTCGAAGATGCTGGCGTGGTTGGCGCAGATCACGTGGGCCTTGCCCCAGTCCACCGGCAGCACCTCACGGACGCGCACGCGGATCCCCACGAGCATGAGGAGCACACTGGTCCATACGTGTTGCGCGATCCAGCCGGCAAACCAGGCATTGGCCTCCAAGGCGCTGTCCAGAATGTCGCGTCTCCCGAGCTTGGCACGCAGCAACCCGTACCAGTAGCGCCCATAGAGCGCGACCATCAGCGGCGCCCCGACGATGGTGGTCCATGTCCCGGCCAGGACGATGCGGATCATGTTGAGCAGGACCGTCACGGTCGTCTACCTTCTACGAGCCCGAGTTACGAGCACGACTCACGATTTCAGCGCCGCGAGAATGTCCGTGAGATTGGCGTGGTCGCCCGCTTCCTCGCTCACGTAGGCAAAGGGGACCTTCCCGTCGGGTCGGATGATGAATACGCCACCCTGCTGCCACGGATCGCCCTGCGTCCAGCTTTGCCGCTTGCCGGCGCGGAAGGCGCGCAGGGCGTGGCCGAACACCCTGGGGCTGATGGCGCTCATGATGCTGCGCTTGAGCCCGGCGGCGGCGTAGGCGTGCAGCTCGGGATCGACGAAGAGCGGGAAGGTCAGCTGCTGCTCGGCGCGAAAGTCCGCGGCCTGATCGGGTCGGCCGTTTCCCACCACCACCAGCTCGGCCCCGCGGGCACGGATTGCTTTCAGGTTGTCGCGCAACTGCGCCACCTGCTCGCGGCAGAACATTCAACCGAAGTGCCGGATGAAGGCGAGCACGACGGTGTGCGCGCGCCAGAGATCCCCGAGCCGGACGGGGTGCTCCTCCGGATCGAGCACTTCAATGTTCTTGAGACGACTCGCGACGCTCATGACGCCTCCTCATTGCCCCGCGATCACTCATACTCTCAGGACGGGCCTCCGCCAAACGGGGAGCGACAGGCGGGCGGCACCCAGTTCAGTGTAGTCCGTAGAACCGCGCCGCGTTGCCCCCGAGGATCTTTGCCTTCACCGCATCGGTGAGATCGGTGCGTTCGCGCAGCGGCTTCGTGCTGTTCGGGAAGTCGCTGTCCCAATGCGGGTAGTCGCTGGCGTACATGATGAAATCGGCGCCGAGCACTTCCGCCGCGAAGCTGACGGTCTTCTCCTCCGGCTCACAGCTCACGTAAATCTGGCCGCGCGCGATGTACTCCTCGGGCGTGTGCTTGCAGTGCGGGGTCAGCCGCCCGCGCTTCTCCAGGTGCTCGTGGATGCGCTCGACGAAGTAGGGCACCCAGCCGACGCCCGACTCCAGCAGCCCGACGCGCAGCCGCGGATGCCGCTCCAACACGCCGCCGAGCACCAGCGCCGTCATCGCCACCATCATATCGAAGGGGAAGCTGACGCAGTGCAC
The DNA here is from genome assembly GCA_964498075.1 of uncultured Binatia bacterium (SeqCode). Taxonomy (GTDB): domain Bacteria; phylum Desulfobacterota; class Binatia; order HRBIN30; family HRBIN30; genus CAZCGA01. Next base: position 35,167 of record CAZCGA010000038.1, read on the forward strand.
TTGCAGATAGTTGTCGAAGCGCTGCGAGCCGAGCATCGGCAGGTGAATACCCGGTGCGCCGTGGATGCCGACGGGGATATCGAGATCTGCCGCGGCGGCGAAGAACGGATCGAGGTCCGGATGGTCGAGGTTACGCATGCGCAGGCACGCCGGGATCATGGCGCCGACGAGCCCGAGCTGCTTCGCTTCACCGAGAATCCGCACCGACATGGGAACGTCTTCGATCGGCACGAGGCCGATGCCGCGCAGCCGCTGCGGACTGTGGCTGCACATCGCCGCCAGCCAGCGGTTGTAGGCACGCGCCATCTCGGCCGCGAACGCCTGATCCTCGAAGGCGGGCAGACCGAGCGCGGCGCTGGGAAAGAACACCATCGTGTCGATGCCCTCGCGGTCCGCATCGGCGAGGATACCTTGCGGCGTGAACGGGTTGATGCCGCGATCGAGGCACAGCCCCTCCGTCGCCGGACAGCCGGCGCCGGGACCGTAGTCCTTCGGATACGGCCGCCCTTCGATCAGCAGCGACGGGCCCTTCTCGGCGTCGATCCTGAACTGCACCTTGTCGGGAAAGCGCTGCGTCATCTCCGCCATGAAGGTCGCGCCTTCCACGACGTGCGCATCCGCATCGATCACGTGCATACGGCCTCCGAAGCTATCAGCTATCAGCTTTCAGCTTTCAGCCAGAAAAGTCCCGCAACGTCTCTAGCTGAACGCTGACAGCTGATGGCTGATCGCTTCCTCTCACTGCTCGCGGCTCACGATCCACATGGCGAAGTACTGCGCGCCGCCACCGTAGGCGTGGCCGAGCGCCGTCTTGGCGCCTTCGACTTGATGCGCACCGGCGCGGCCCATCACCTGCAACGCCGCCTCGCCGAGGCGAATCATCCCGGACGCCCCGATCGGGTTGGTGCACAGCACGCCGCCGGACGGATTGATCGGCAGATGCGCGCCGAACTTCTGCTCGCCGCGGTCGACGATCTTCCAGCCTTCGCCGACGTCGCAGAAGCCGAGGTTCTCCAGCCACATCGGCTCGAACCAGGCGAACGGCACATAGATCTCCGCAGCGTGGATCTCCTTCCACGGGTTCTTGATGCCGGCCTTGTCGTACACCGCCTTGGAGCAGACTCGCCCGGCGAGCGGGCTCACCTGATCACGGCCGGGTACCCACATCGCCTCGGCGTACGAATAACCGGACTTCACCCACGCCGGTTTGCGCGGCCCCTTCTTCGCCGTCTCCTCCGACCCGATCACCAGCGCGATGGCGCCGTCGGATGACGGGCAGGTCTCGCCGTAGCGGATGGGATCCCAGAGCATCGGCGAGCTCATCACGTCTTCGACCGTCATCGGCTCGCGCAGATGCGCGTACTCGTTGCGCGTCGCGTTGTCGCGCGCGTTGGCCGCGACCATCGGTCCGATGTGCGGCGGACAATCGGTCTTCTTGATATAGGCGCGGCAGTACGGCGCGAAGAAGCCGCCGGCGCCCGCCACCAGCGGCGGAGTGAAGGGCATGTTCGGCGACAGCGCCCACATGGCGTTGCCTTCGGACTGTTTCTCGAACGCCACGGTGAGGACGCGATCGTAGAGGCCCGACGCCACGTGCGTCACCGCGGTGAGCGCCGTCGACGCACCGACCGAGCCGGCCGTGTGCACGCGCAGCAGCGGCTTGAGGTGCGCGCCGAGCGCGCCGGCGAGGAACTGCTCCGGCTGGCACACGCCTTCGAGCATGTCCGGCGCCTTGCCGATGACCACCGCGTCGATGTCCTTGTGCTCGAGCCCGGCGTCCTTGAGCGCACACTCGACGGCCTCGCGCACGAGACCGGCGATGTTCACGTCGGCGCGCCGCGAGGTGTGATGCGTCTGCCCGACGCCCACGACTGCTACGGGACGCTTCATACCCACCGCCGCTCGGTCCCGAGGACACAGACGAGATTCTGCTGCAAGCAATGCCCCATCGCGGCGTGCGCGAGGCCGCGTTTCGCGCCGGCGACGGCGCGCCCGTCGGCGCGTCCGGACAGTTGGCGGAAGACCTCGCCCAGGCGGATGAGCCCGGTGCTCATGGTCGGGCTGCCGCAGAGTGGGCCGCCCGACGGATTGATCGCGGGACGCGAGGCCCTCGCGTCGAGTCCCAGCGCCTCGCAGAGAATCAGCTCCTCGACGGGCGTCGCCGCCGACAGCTCGACCAGATCCGCCGCGCCGGCGTTCTTGAGGCCCGCCATCACCATGGCCTTCTGCGCCGCCAGCTGCGCGCCGGCGCTGCGCGACAGGTCGCGTGCGCCGAGCGTTTGCATCTCGGTGCGATGATCGACGCCGTGAATCCACACGGGGTGGTTGCACAGCTTCTCCGCCTTGCCTTCCGCCGCGAGGATCAGACACGTGGCGGTCTCGCCGATCGGCGGCAGATACCCGGTGCGCAACGGCTCGGCCGCCCACGGCGTCTTCATCAGATCGTCGGCGCTCGCGGCGCTGCGCACCTGGTTGTCAGGGTTGCTGGCGCCGGCGGCGCGGTTGCGCGCGGCGATCGCCGCGAGATCCCGATCCGTCGCACGCGTCCGCGCCATGTAGGCGCTCGCCTGCAGCGCGGCCGACGACGTCGGATCGAGCCCGATCTGCGCCTGGTAGTACGGATCGAGTTGCAGGTTGAGCACCCGATTCGGCTCGCCTTCCGACGTCTTGCCGTGAGCGACCACCAGGGCGCTGTCGCAGTCGCCGGCTTGCATGCGCACCCAGGCGTAGTAGGCGCAGAAGGCGCCATCCATTTCGAGGTGCAGGTCTTGGCGCGGCGGCCACGAGCCGATGACGTCGAGGGCGGCGACGAAACCGAACGGGCGCCCGTCCATGTAGTCGGTGGAACCGGCGATTTGATAGTCGATGGCGTCGCGCTCGACGCCGCACTCGGCGAGCGCCTGGCGGACCACCGGGTAGAGCATCTCGGTGGCCATGCGGTGCTCGTCGCGGGCGACGATCGGCAGCTGGGCGAAGCCAACGACGGCGACGTTGCGTAACTTCGTCATCAGTGCCTCACAGCCGGTTGATGTAAAACGTTTGCGGCGCGTCGGGCTCGCCCGTCGGCCGGAAGTAGAGGATGTCCTCGTGGCGGCCTTCGCGCTCGCCGTCGGGCTTCCACACCGCTTCGACGCGCATGCCCATCCGTACGTCCGCAGGCTTGCACTCCTGGATCATGGCGAAGATCGAGATGGCGGCGCCGTCGAGTGCCACCGAGGCCGCCACGTACGGCAGCTCCACGTCGCGGCCGATGACCGGGATGTTCACGATGCAAAAGGTGGTGATCACGCCGCGGTGCGCGACCTCGACCAGTTCGTCGCACGGCGCGAAGCTCTGCGGCGAAGCGACGATCGGCGGCACGAAGACCTTGCCGGTCTTCGAGCACTTCGAGCCGAGGATCTTCTTGTCCTTCAGGGCGTGGAGGTAACGCGCTTTGTAGTCGCCGGCGACGTAATGGTACGGCAGGTACACGTTCGCCTCGACGTACTTGATGCCTTCCTGCGGTGGTTCATTCATCTCAGTGTCCTCATGCTTGGAGAGTAGGGGCACAGCATGCCGTACCCTACTCGATCACACGAAAAGCATCGATGTCGCGGATACTGCCCTTGCGCTGGTCATCCGCCGCCCACACCGCCTGCACGCGCGCGCCGACTTTGACGCGGTCGAAGCCGTCTTTCACGACGTGGGCCATTGCGGTGTCGGCGCCGTCGAGCTTCACCAACACGAAGGCGAACGGTGACGTTGACGGATGCAACCTCGGGATGGGGTTGCGGACAACGGCAAATGCAGTGACGACGCCGGAGTCCTGCACCTCGACCCACTCGCCGCCCTCCGAGCCATCGATCTCGGAGTAGCCGAGCGGCGGCACGACGACGCCCTGCCCCGCCACGCGTTGGCCCCAGATCTTCTTCTGCACCTTCAGCCCGGCGAGGAAGCGGCCGACGATCGGGCCGGTGGAGTGCTTGTAAGGGAACTCCATCACTTGTCGCGCGTCCAAGGGCTCGACGTGCGGTTGCGGTTTCGCAGACGACTGACTCATGCTTCACTCCGTTCATAGCGCCAGCCCGAGTCGACGATCCACAGGCGATGGCGCGGCCCTGGTTGATCGAGGGCGCCGCTGTCGTAGCCGGCGTCGCCGGCGTACACCGTACACGCGCCTTCGGGAATGACGTGCAGGTGCGGCAGGAACGCTTCAAAAGGTCCCTGAGCGATGTTTGCCAACGCGTCGGCGACGGTCTGGTAGTTTGCGAGGGACGTCAACGTCACGAAGGTTGGCGGTGGCAGCTCGATGTTGCCGGCGCCCTGCTCCGCCAGCGCCTGCGCCGGCGACAACCAGCGGTGCTCGTGAATCTCGCCGCCATCCACTTGGACGGTTTCGCCAGCCGCCGGCGCCACGAAGAACCAGGTATCGAAGCGCTTGGGAAGTCCTTCCGGCGTCACCCAACGGGAGAGGCGCACCAAGCGGTCCTCGACGATTACCACGCCCGCCTCTTCGCGTGCCTCACGCACCGCGGCCCGCCGCGCCGCCGCGGTGACGTCGCGGCTTGCGTCGTAGTCCTCGGGATCAATGCGCCCACCTGGAAACACCCACGCACCGCCGTGGAACGCCAGCTGCGCGTTGCGCCGCACCAACAGCACCTCGCACGTGTCCCGTGCGTCGCGCAGCAGCACCACCGTCGCCGCCGGGTGAGCGATCACCGCCGAGGTCTCAGGCATTGCGCCGCTTGTACACTGGGGCTCGATCATATTCCAGCTATCCCCTCGGCAGACCGAGTGCGCGCGTCGCGATGATGTTGAGCTGGATCTCCGAGGTTCCGCCCGAGATGCTCTGCGAGCGGCTGTAGAGAAAACTTTGCTGAAAGCGCCCTTGATCGACGGCGCGCGGCTCACCGGCCGGGAGCTGGGCGTACGGCCCCTCAACGGCCAGCGCGGTCTCATGCAGGTGTTGCGTCAGGCGTGTCCAGAACTCCTTCTTGAGACTGGAATCCGCGCCGGGCTCGTGCCCGCGTTGCAGTCGGGTCATGGTGTCGAGGTTGAGGCAGCGGAGGATCTCGACGTTGATGTACGCCCTGATCACCTCGGCGCGCAGGGCGCGATGGACCGGACGCCCCGCAGCTTGCCGTTGGCGGAGGATCTGGACGAGGCGGTCGACGGCGATCTTCTGCTTCACTTGCTCCTTGAACAAGTAGGCGGTGCCGCGTTCATGGGCCAACGTATTCATCGCGATCGACCACCCATCGTTCTCGCCGCCGATCACGAAGTCGCGCGGCACGAAGACGGCGTCGAGGAACACCTCATTGAACTCGGTGTCGCCGGTGATCTGCCGCAGTGGGCGGATGGTGATGCCGGGGGCCTGCATGTCGACGATCATGTAGGTGATGCCTTTGTGCTTCGCGACGTTCGGGTCGGTGCGTGCCAGACAGATAGCCCAGCGCGAGAACTCGGCGTAGCTCGTCCACACCTTCTGGCCGGTGAGGCGGTAGCCGTCGCCGTCCTTCTCCGCCTTGGTGCGCAGGCCGGCGAGGTCGGAGCCGGCGCCCGGCTCGCTGAACAGTTGGCACCAGATGTCCTCCGCCGAGAGAATCTTCGAGAGGAAGCGGCGCTTCTGCTCCTCGGTGCCGTAGTTGATGAGTGTCGGGCCGACGTTGTTGACGCCGACCTTGTTGATCAGCTCCGGCGCCTGGGCGCGCGCCATCTCTTCATTGTAAATGGCCTGCTCGACGAGGGTGCCGCCGGCGCCGCCGTACTCCTTCGGCCACGAGAAGCCACACCAGCCGGCGCGGTACAGCTGCGCCTGCCAGTCGCGCATGAACCGGATCTCCGCCTCGTAGCTGGGAAACGGCGGAAAGGCGTCCGTGCCCCAGCCGCTCGGCAAGTTGTCCTGCAGCCAGTGGCGCACGCGCAGCCGAAAGGCTTCCTGCTCCGGCGTGAAGGTGAGATCCATCGGGCGGAGTAACTAACAGATGTTCGGACGCTGCGTCCACTGAGTGGCGCCTCATCCAAGCTCTCGACGATCGGCGACGATCTGGTCGGTAGACTTGCTCGGCGTACCGATTTTAGTACTCTACCCCGGTGGCCGGAAAGCGCAGGCAGAAGACGCCAACGCTCGCTTGCCGGTTCTACCGAACCGACGCAGGCAACGAGCCCGTTCGAGACTGGCTCAAGTCACTACCCGCAGAGATTCGGAAGGAGATCGGCTCGGACGTTCAGCAGGTTCAGTGGCGATGGCCCGTGGGGAAGCCTCTCGTCGACGGCTTCGGCGGCGGGCTCTTCGAGGTTCGCACGACCGCCCACGGTAGCATCTACCGCGTCCTGTTCTGCCTCGATGGCTCGACGATGGTACTCCTGCACGCGTTCAAGAAGACGAGCCGGCAGACGCCGAAGCCGGACCTCGACCTGGCCCGCACGCGCAAGAAGGAACTGGAGGACGAATCATGAAGAAGCACATCGGTACGACGCTCGATTCGCTGTTCGAGGAGCTGGCTGAAGACGAGGAAGTGGATCTCCTCACGCAGAAGAAGCTCCTCGCGGCGCGGATCGAGCAGGCGATGGCCCGTCGGAGGATGACGAAGACTGACCTGGCTCAGGCGATGCGCACGAGCCGCACAGTGGTGCACCGTCTGCTCGATCCGAAGGACACCGGCGTCACCCTCGCAACGTTATGGAAGGCATCCAAGGCCCTCGGCGTTCGCTTGGTTGAAGTGAGCTGACGCCGCACCCGAGTGGAGCGCGTGCGACCGTTCGGGCTGAAGCGGACGGACCTCAGAAGAGCCGCCGCGTCTGGTCACTCAGGGCTGCGTACCGTCGTCGTCGCGATGCCGTCCTGCTTCACGCAGGTGATGAGCTCGTAGAGTGAGTCGGCCGGGTAGTAGAAGCCGAACCAGTTGCAGTGCTCGTTGGTGTCGGTGAAGGGGTCAACCTTGAAGTCGTTGTCGGTGCTGTTCTCCCGGTCCGTAGTCCGCCCGACGCGACGGAGGGCGTTGATCAGCCGCCGCTCAGCGCTTGCAGGATCTGCACCTCGTCCGTCGGGCGCAGCGGCGTCGCGAGGGCGCGGACCTCTTCGCGGTTGACGAAGATCCGCATGTGACGGCGCGGCTTGTCTTGCTCGTCAATCATGCGAAAGCGAATGCCCGGGTAGCGACGATCGAGGTCGGCGAGCAGCTCCGCAAGCGTCGCGCCTTCCGCCTCCACGGCGGACTGTTGCTGCGTGTACGAACGCAGCGGTGTCGGAATCAAGACTCTCATCAACCCAGCTCGGCGGCTTCGAGCGCATGAATGTGTGGCACGTGGCGCGCGATGCACGTCCACTCCGTACCCTCGTTCGGGCTCGCCCACACCTCGCCGCTGGTCGCCCCGAAGTAGATGCCGACCGGCTCGTGCGCGTCGCCGGTCATCGCCTGGCGCTTCACCGTGAACCACGCCTGGCTCGGGGGCAGACCGCGGTCGAGGCGCTGCCACGTCTGGCCCGCATCGCGCGTGACGTAGACTGCGGGCCTGCCGTCGGGGCTGGTGCGCGGCCAGACGTCGGTGCCGTCCATCGGGAACACCCAGGCGGTCTGCGGGTCGCGTGGGTGCAGGACAATCGGGAACCCGATGTCGCCGATGTCCTTCGGCATGTTCTCACCGATGCGCACCCACCGTCCATCTGCACGCTGCATCCGGTAGATGCCGCAGTGATTCTGCTGATACAGGACGTCCGGCGCGAGCGGGTGCAGCTTGACGGAATGGGGATCCTGTCCGTACTCCGGGTTGGGATCCGGCAGGAAGGTCGCGAGCGAGCCCTTGTTGAGCGGCTTCCAGTCGGCGCCTTTGTCGACGCTTTCGAAGACGCCGCCCGACGACGTTGCCAGATACATATGGCGTGGGTCGCGCGGGTCGATGAGGATCGAGTGCAGGAGCGGCCCATCGGGTGTGCTGCCCGGACGGTCGCCGAAGCCTTCATAGCCGGGATCCGCTTCCGTCCACTTCGGATACATCGGATGATCATTGAAACCCGCGACCGGCTCCCACGTATCGCCGGCGTCTTCCGAGCGGAAGAGTCCCTCCGGCGACGTGCCGGCGTACCACGCGTTCGGCTCGCTGGCGTGACCGGGGCTCAGCCAGAAGACGTGGTGGACCGTGTGGCCCGGCTCCCCCTCACGCGCCTTGCGGAACGCCGGCGGTCGTGAGGCTTCCTTCCAACTCTCGCCTCCGTCGGTGGACCGGAACACCGTCGGCCCGAGATGTCCGGTGCGCGCGGCGATGAGCATCGTGCGCCGCTCACGCGGGTCGAGCACCATGTGGTGCACATTGTGTCCGAGGAAGATGGGTCCCTCGATCCGCCAGGTGCGCCGTCCCTCGTCCGTCTTCAAGATCCACGCGCCCTTGCGGGTCGCGACCAGCAGCCCCACCGGCCCGGTCGCCGGCTTCGATTCAGCCTTCCGATTCGCTGTGGTCATCGTTCTACCCTCCTCGCACCTTGGGCCGCCCACTGCTGGAGCTCCAGCTGCTCTCCTCTATACTTCATAGTCGAACCGGAATCCGCCGGATCGACAGACTGGGAGGAGTCAAAGCAGGTATTGATCCGACGCGCGAATCGGGCCATGAAGATGTTACCTCATTCGAAGGAGTTGGTGATGAGAGAGGCAGCTCAGAGCGGCGCGCCGCAAACCTTTCGGCTGTACATCGACGGCGCATGGACCTCAGCGACCGGAGGCGCGACGTACGACGTCGTCAATCCCGCCACCGAGGAGGTGATTGCGCGGGCGCCCAATGCCACGCCGGCCGATATGCAGCGGGCCATCACCGCGGCGCGCCGCGCCTTCGATGACGGCCCCTGGCGCCGTACCACGCCGAAGGACCGCGCCAAGGTGTTGCGCACACTCATCGACGCGCTGGAGAAGCGCAAGGAGGAGATCCGCCAGCTGCTGATCACCATGTGCGCGGCCGAGTACATCACGCACCCGATCCAGCTCGACACGCCGATCGAGCTGCTCAATGGCTATGCCGACCTCGCCACCTCGTTCGAGTTCGAGCACATGCTTCCGGTGCTCGTCAGTCAGACGCCGATGGGTGCGCAGGTCAACAACTCGATGGTCTACCATCAGCCCGTCGGCGTCTGCGGGCTCATCCCAACCTGGAACTTCCCCTTCTTCGTCACCGCGCAGAAGATCGGCCCGGCGCTGGCCACCGGCTGCACGATGGTGATCAAGCCGTCGCCGTACGCCCCGCTGATCGACCTGCTGATCGCCGAAGCGATCGAGGCGTGCGACCTGCCGAAGGGCGTCTTCAACGTCGTGACCGGCGAGAGCCCCGATCTCGGCGCGGCGCTCGTGGAGAGCCCTCTCGTCGACAAGATCAGTTACACCGGCAGCGTCGCCACGGGGAAGCGGATCATGGCGGCGGCGGCACCGACGCTGAAGCGGGTGCATCTCGAGCTCGGCGGCAAGTCAGCAGCGATCCTGCTGGATGACGCCGACCTCGACATCTGGGCGCCGTACACCGCTGGCCCCAGCTTCTTCCACGCCGGACAGGGCTGCGCGATGTGCACGCGGGTGCTGGTGCCGAAGCCGAAGCACGACGGTCTGTTGGATCGTCTCACGAACTTCGTCGGCGCCTTCGTCAGAGTCGGCGACCCGGCCGATCCGTCGGTGATGTTGGGCCCGGTGATCCGCGCGGAACGGCGCACTCAGATCGAAGGCTACATCGCCTCGGGTAAGGCTGAAGGTGCGATCCTGGCCACAGGTGGCGGCCGCCCGCAGGATCTGCCGCGCGGCTACTTTGTGCAACCCACAATCTTCGGCGGCGTGCGCAACGATATGCGCATCGCGCGCGAGGAAATCTTCGGGCCCGTGCTGTCGGTCCTGCCCTACGCAGACACCGATGAGGCGATTCGCATCACCAACCAGTCCACGTACGGTCTGGGCGGCGCCATCTACACCGCGGATGTCGCCAAGGGACTCGAAGTCGCCAAGCAGATCCGTACCGGGACGCTCAACATCAACGGTGCCGTCAGCCTGATTCACACCCCGTTCGGTGGTTTCAAGGACAGCGGCATCGGGCGGGAAGGTGGCCGCTGGGGCATGCTGGAGTACTCCGAGGTCCAGGCGATTGCCTGGAAATGAACGGCTGCCACAAAGTTGTACACAGCAAAACGGGGGTACCGCCACAGCACGGACAGGTGGCCGCACAGCCACCTGCCACCCGCGATTCGGCGGATTGGTATGGAAGCTGCTCACCCATCTGGGCATGGACCCAGCTGCTTCCGAGACCGTGACCCTCGGTAGAGAGCTTCCCGCCAGCGCCCACCCGCACTATCGCCAGATCTTCAACTCCTCGACGGGCGAGGTGCCCACGGGGCTCCTCTTCGATACCCGCAATTTCGCCATCATGTCGATCAGCCACCCCCCAGAAACACAGACACCGGATCTGAACACCGACAAGGACGGCGACCGCGTGTTGATTCTCCTCGACGGCGATCTGGCACTGCAGATCGGCGAAAACCGTTTCGTCCTCGGTCCGGGCGACTGCGTGGAGATCCCACGCGGAGTGTGCTTCGGCAAGAGCCGCTCGAACGCCGGCGCCCACCTGTTGCTCGTCCGCGCCAAGCCGCCGCGATCGTTCGCGATGTATCGCTAGGTTCGGAAGACAGACCACAGATCCCAGACCACAGACCACAGACCACAGACTACAGACCACAGACGGCAGCGCGCTTCCGCTCAGCCCCCGGTTCGGTGTAGTAACTGATCGGGTTGATCCGATGCACGGCGTGGAGGTGTTTTCCGAGGACGAGCGGCACGCGCTGGCGCCCTACTTCACCAACCTCGACGGGCCCGTGTTTGCCCTGCACAATCTGCCGGAGGTTGTGAAGGGCGCCTTGTTCGCGCGCTACTCGCGTTCGGCCAAGTCGCTGCGCCGGCTTTTCCTCGACGAGTTCCTCGACCAAGTCGGGAGCGCACAAGAGATCGGCGCCGTGGGCGTGCAGCGCGCCGACAAGCTGTATGAACGCGTCTTCGACGACTACGGCGATGACTCGGTGGCACAGCTCGGAGGCGCACACCTGGCCTGCGAAGGGGCCTCGAACATCCTGACCAAGGTTCTGGAGTGGGGCCGCCTGATGGCG
>CAZCGA010000039.1:0-46150 GCA_964498075.1 uncultured Binatia bacterium (SeqCode)
TCAACAGCCGGGCCTGGCGGCGCAGCAGGTGAAAATATTGGGCCGCGGTGGTCGGATTGGCGATGCGCAGGTTGACCTCGGCCGCCAGTTGCAGAAAACGTTCGGGGCGGGCGCTGGAATGGTCTGGCCCCTGGCCTTCGTAGCCGTGCGGCAGCAACAGCACCAGCGACGGGGTCTGATCCCACTTGGCGAAGCCCGAGACGAGAAACTCATCGATTACGGACTGGGCGACGTTGGCAAAATCGCCATACTGCGCCTCCCAGATGATCAGCCGCTCCGGTCGCTCGATGTTGTAGCCATATTCAAAACCGATGACCGCGCTTTCGCTGAGCGGGCTGTTGTGGATTTCAAAGGCCGCCTTGGCCTGTGGCAGGTGATGGAGCGGGGTGTAGGCATCACCGGTTTTGGCGTCGAAGAGGACGGCGTGGCGATGGCTGAAGGTGCCGCGCCCGCTGTCTTGCCCGCTGAGGCGGATCTTCGTGCCTTCGAGCAGCAGCGTGCCGAACGCCAGCATCTCGGCGCATCCCCAGTCGATCTGACCGTCGGGAGCCAGCATCGCCGCACGCTCGTCCATCAGCCGCTTGACCTTGGGGTAAACAGCGAACTCCGGCGGGATCTCCCGCACACCGTCCATCACGCGCTGCAGCGTTTCCATGGGCACGGCCGTGTGCGCGCTCCAATCATCGCCCGCCCACTGCAGGCCTTTCCACAGACCACCCAGCGCGAACACCTGCTGGCGCGGCATGAAGTCGCGCGCGTAGTCCCGGGCGTCGTTGAAGATCTCGCGCAGCGCGGCAGCGCCCTGCTCGACCTCGTCGGCCGTCGTCACGCCCGCGGCGATCAGGCGCTCGGCATACAGCTGCCGGACAGACGCGTGGGCTGCGATCTCTTGGTACATCCGCGGCTGCGTAAAGCTCGGATCGTCCGTCTCGTTGTGGCCGTACTTGCGGTAGCAGACCAGGTCGATGATCACGTCCTTCTTGAACTCGTCACGGAACGCGATCGCCAGCTGGGCCGCTTGCACGGCCGCTTCCGGGTCGTCGCCATTGACGTGGAACACGGGGGCTTGAATGATGCGCGCCACGTCGCTCGGGTAGCGCGTGAAGCGATAGTCCGGCGGTGACGTCGTGAAGCCGATCTGGTTGTTGATGATGATGTGCACCGTCCCGCCGGTGCGGTAGGCTTCGAGTTCCGACAACGCCAGCGTCTCGGCGACGATGCCCTGTCCGGTGAACGCGGCGTCGCCGTGCATGAGCACCGGTACGACGTGCGAACGTTCCGCATCGCGCCGGTGGTGTTGCTTGGCGCGCACGATGCCCTCGACGACGGGGTCGACCACTTCGAGATGGCTGGGGTTCGAGCACAGCGACACGTGAATCTTGTCACCGCCGCGGGTGGTGTAGTCGCGCGCATAGCCCAGGTGATACTTCACGTCGCCATCGCCTTGGATGTCCGCGCGCAGGAACGTCCCCTCGAACTCGGTGAAGATCATCTCGTACGGCTTGCGGAGCACGTTGGCCAGGACGTTGAGGCGGCCGCGATGCGCCATGCCCATGACGATCTCCTGCACGCCGCGATTGCCCGCGTCTTCGATCAGGGTGTCGAGTAGGGGAATGAGCGACTCGCCGCCCTCGAGCGAGAAGCGCTTCTGGCCGACGTACTTGGTGTGCAGGAACTGCTCGAACCCCTCCGCGGCGGTCAACCGCGCGAGAATGTATTTGCGGTCCTCGCGCGTCAGCTGCGGCTTGTTGAGCGCCGGCTCCATCCGCTCTTGCAGCCAGGTGCGCTGCTCCTTGTCGGTGAGGTGCATGTACTCGACGCCGAGCGTGGCGCAGTAGGTCGCCCGCAGCAAGGCGAGCAGCTCGCGCAGCGTCGCCTGCGTCCGCCCCTTGAAGCTGGGGCTTTGGACGACGCGGTCCATGTCGCCGGCGTGGAACCCGAACTCCGCCGGTTCCAGCAGCGGATGCGTCGTCTCGTTATGACCGAGCGGGTCGAGGTTGGCGATCAGGTGGCCCAGCTCGCGATAGGAGTGAATCAGATCGAAGACGCCGATGGCGCGCTCGGCGGTCGGCGCCGTGGCGCGCGCGCCGTTGCCACTCGCCGCATCGAAGCCGGCAAAGAACAGCGCCCACGGCTCGTCCACCGACTTCGGGTCGCGCAAGTACTGCCGGTAGAGCTCGTCGACGTAGTCGGCGTTGGCGCGGTTGATGAAATCCAGGTTCGTCACAGCCCTGCCCCTTGTGCCGGCACAGCATAGCAGCAAAGCACCGGCAGGCCAGCGGGCCGCAACCGCGGCGCGTCACGAGACCGAGCAACGATCCCGGCCTCCGTGTCACCGACGTGGACTAGCAATGCGCTCCGGGGTTTTGGTATCCTCGCCCCACCGATGAGCCCGGCAGAAACCAGTGTGCGCAAGCTGAGCGGGGACAACCTCGAGGACAACCTTCGCAAGCTGCCGCCGCACAGCATCGAGGCGGAAGAGTCCGTGCTGGGCGGCGTGCTGCTCGACAACAACGCCCTGGACCGCGCCTTGGAGTTCGTCATCGCGGACGACTTCTATCGCGAGACGCATCGGAAGATCATGCGCGCCATGATCGAGCTGAACCAGCGGAGTGAGCCGGTGGACCTCGTGACGCTTGCCGATACGCTGAAGGTGCGCGGCGACCTGCAGGACATCGGCGGCGCCACGTACCTCGCCGAGCTCGCGGACAAAGTGCCGACCGCCGCCAACGTCACCTACTACGCCCGCATCGTGCGCCAGAAATCGATCCTGCGCAGCCTGATTCATACGGCAACCGAGATTGCAACCGCCGGCTATGAATCGGGCGCGGACGTCGATCAGTTCCTCGATCAGGCGGAGCACAAGATCTTTGCGATCTCCGAGCGCAAGGTGCGTCCGCAGTTCTTCCGCATCCGCGACATCATGGTCGACTCCATGAAGGCGATCGAGCAGCTCTACGAGCGCAAGGAGATGGTCACCGGCGTGCCCACCGGCTTCCTGGATTTCGACCGCATGACGGCGGGCCTGCAGCCGTCCGACCTGATCGTGGTGGCGGGTCGGCCCAGCATGGGAAAGACCGCCTTCGCCCTCAACATCGCACAGCACGCTGCGGTCAGCACCAAGCTGGGCGTTGCCATCTTCTCGCTCGAGATGTCGAAGGAGCAGCTGGTGCTGCGCATGCTCTGCTCCGAGGCGCGCGTCGATCAGTCGAAGGTGCGCGCCGGATTCGCCGCCGAGCGCGACTTCCCGAAGCTGGCGCTCGCCGCCAGCCGCTTGGCGGACTCGCCGATCTACATCGACGACACGCCGGCCCTCAGTGTCCTCGAGCTGCGCGCCAAAGCGCGGCGGCTGAAGCGCGAACGGGAGTCGAAGCTCGGGCTGGTCATCGTCGATTACCTCCAGCTCATGCGCGGCCACGACGGCGCCGACAACCGCGAGCAGGAGATCTCGAGCATCTCGCGGTCACTGAAGGCGCTGGCCAAGGAGCTCAGCCTTCCGGTCGTCGCGCTGTCGCAGCTGAACCGACAAGTTGAAACGCGCGCCGAGAAGCGGCCGGTGATGGCGGATCTGCGTGAATCCGGCGCGATCGAGCAGGACGCCGACGTCATTGCGTTCCTCTACCGGCCCATCGTCTACGACAAGAACGCCGAGGAGCGCGCCGCCGAGGTCGTCGTCGCCAAGCAACGTAACGGCCCGATCGGCACCGTGCCTCTGACGTTCATGTCGGAGTACACCCGCTTCGAGAACCGCGCCGAAGACGACGTCAGCTTCGGCGAGGTTGACGAGGTGTGATGGAAGAAGCGGTCAGCCGTCAGCACTCAGCGCTCAGCCAGACGAGGAACGAATGGCGATTCTGAAGGTCGCCCGGTTGGGACACCCGATCCTGCGGCAGCTCGCGGAGCCGGTACCGCCGGAAGGTATCGGCGCACCGACTGTGCAGCGCCTCATCGACGACATGATCGAGACCATGATCGAGTACGATGGAGCGGGGCTGGCGGCTCCGCAGGTCCACGTCTCCCAGCAGATCATCGTCTTCGAGGTCGAAGGCAACCCGCGCTACCCCGACGCGCCGTCCATCCCGCTGACGGTGCTCATCAACCCGAAGATCACTCCCGCGACGCAACAGATCGATGAGGATTGGGAAGGCTGCCTGAGCCTTCCCGACCTGCGCGGCAAAGTACCACGCTACACGCAGGTGCGCGTCGAGGCTTACGATCGGCAGGGCAAGAAGCTCAACTACGTGGCAAAGGACTTCCACGCCCGCGTCGCGCAACACGAGTGCGACCATCTGATCGGCAAGGTCTTCATCGACCGCATGCGCACGCTCGAGTCGCTGTCGTTCATGCGCGAGTTCCTACGTTACAACATGGGCGCGAAAGGCCGCGATTGATCTCGCGATGCGGGAATCTCGCCACAAGGCCCCTGCGAACGCGGCGAGGCATCCGTAGGGGCACCCCTTGTGGGTGCCCTGTCCAGCGCGGGCGGCACGGGCGGGCGGCACGGGCGGGCACAAGGCCCGCCCCTACAAGGATCCCATGGCATACAACCCCGAGGTGCATCACCGGCACTCCCTTCGACTGCAGGGGTACGATTATTCGGCACCCGGCGCCTACTTCATTACCATCTGCTCGGAGGGCCGCGAATGCCTCTTCGGAAGCGTTGTGGGTCATGAGATGGAGCTGAACGCGGCGGGACACATGGTTCGGCTAGTGTGGGAGGCGTTGCCAGACCGCTTTCCCGAGGTCCGACTCGATCAATCGGTGATCATGCCCAATCACGTACACGGAATCGTTCTTCTTGAGGGCGCGTCTCGAAGGGGCACGGAGATCGGCGCCACAACTTGGGCAGGCGCAAAACCCGGCCACGCTGCCCACATCGTAGGGGCACCCCTTGTGGGTGCCCTGTCCGCACATCAACGCGCCGCCGCGCCCAAGAGGGTCGCGCCAACAATCGGGAGCATCGTTGGCGCGTTCAAATCGACCGCCACGCACGAGTACACCTTGGGCGTAAAGAACCAGGGGTGGCCGCCGTTTCCCGGCCGACTGTGGCAGCGGAACTACTACGAGCACATCATTCGCAACGAAGCGGCGCTGAAGCGCATTCGGGAGTACATTGCGACGAACGCCGCGCGTTGGGAGACGGACCGAGAAAACCCGCAGCGCAAGGACGAGGACGAATTCGATCGGTGGCTCGACACGTTCAAGAAGGGCAAGTCGTCGGGAGACCCTTCGTAGCTGTCCAGCAGGTAGCCAGCATAAATGGTAGGGGCACCCCTTGTGGGTGCCCTGCGGAAGGGACCGCCCCACCGCCCCGCCGGGCGGGCACAAGACCCGCCCCTACGTCGCGGGCGGCGAATTCGCGCGATCCGGTTCAGGGCACCCGCACGTAGCTGTCCGGCGGAATCTTCGCGGCGAAGAAGCCGGGCTGGATCAGCCCCGCCAGCAGCTCGGCACTCTCGGCGATGCGCGGGCCGGGGCGGTTGAGGTAGGCGTTGCCGTCCACGGCGTAAACGCGCCGGTTGCGCACCGCGGGTAGGTGCCGCCACGCCGGATGCGCAATCAGCCGCGAGAGCTCGCGCTGCGTCTGCGGGAGCTTGAAGCCGCACGGCATGATGATGATCACCTCGGGTGCGTAGGCAGTCAGATCGTCCCAGCTCATCGTCGGGCTATGGGCCCCCGGGGGGACCAAGCCGTAGGTCCCGCCGCCGAGCTCGACCAGCTCCGGAACCCAGTTGCCGGCGGCGAACAGCGGCTCCATCCATTCGATGCACGCCACTCGCGGCCGGCTGCGCACGCGCTGCGCGCGAGTGCGGATCACATCGAGCCGCGCCCGCAGCCGCTCGGTCAGCTCGACACCGGTGCCGCCGCAGCCGGCCGCGTCCGCCACGCGCTGCATGTCAGCGAAGATGTCGTCCAGTCGGACGGGCTTGAGCGAAACGATCGTGGCCGTGTGATGCAGCAACGCACGCGTCGCCTCGACGACCTCGTTGTACGAGACGGCGCAGACCTCGCAGTGTTCCTGGGTGACGATGAGGTCCGGTTGCAGCCGCTCGAGCTCGGCGGTCTTGATGCGGTACACGCTCAGCCCGTCGCGCACCAGCTCCCGCACCGCGGCGTCGATGCGCGCGGAATCTTGCGACGGATCGATCTTCGGCTCGGTCACGATGCGGCGGCCGACGACCTCCGGCGGGAAGTCGCACTCATGCGACACGCCAACCAGACTGTCTGCCAAACCGAGCGCGCACACGATCTCCGTGGCGCTGGGAAGCAATGAGACGATCTTCATTGAGGCGGCGAGTGCCGACCCGGGGGACGATCGGGCTCGATCTTGTCGCCGCACACGGACGCGCAGCGGTTGCACAGGTACTCGAACTTGTTGCCTTGCGGCAGGATGAGCAGCAAGCGCTTGCGTACCGGCACCGCTTCGCGGCACTGCGGGCAGAAGAGCAGGCTGGCTTCGAGCTGTTCGAACGCGTCACGCGCCATAGCCGTCCTCGCGTTGTAACCGATTTGGGCGCTCGATATATATAGGCGCCCCGGAACGGCTTCAACATGCGGAGCGTGTACATCGAAACCTACGGCTGCCAGATGAACCTGGCAGATACCGAGCTGCTGTTCGGCCACCTCGGTCGCCACGGCTACCGGCGGACCGACGATCCGTCCGGCGCCGATGTGATCCTGCTCAACACCTGCGCCATCCGCGAGCACGCCGAAGAGCGCGTCCTCGGCCGCCTGGGAGACTTGGTACGTCACAAGGCGCGGCGCCCCGAGGTGCAGCTGGGTCTGGCCGGCTGCATGGCGCAACACCTGCGCGACCAGCTCATGGCCAAGCTACCGTTCGTCGACTTCATCGTCGGCCCCGACGCCTACCGCCGGCTACCCGAGATGCTCGGCCATCCCGCCGGGGACCCGTTCGTCGACGTGCGCCTGGACCGTGCAGAGACCTACGCGGACATCGCGCCGGAGCGCGGGCGCGGCGTGCGGGCGTGGGTGACGATCATGCGCGGCTGCGACAAGTTCTGCACCTTCTGCGTCGTCCCGTACGTACGCGGCCGTGAACGCAGCTTGCCGGCCGACGCGCTCATCGAGCAGGTGCGGCAGCTCGCCGCCGACGGCTATCGCGAAGTCGTGTACCTCGGACAGACGGTCAACGCCTACCGCGATGGCAACGTCGACTTCGCTGAGCTGCTGCGCCGCACCGCGGCCATCGAGGGCATCGCGCGCATCCGGTTCACCTCGCCGCATCCGTCGGACATGACCGAGCGCGTGATCGACGCCATGGCGAGTTGCCCGAAGGTGTGCCCGCAGCTGCATCTGCCGGTGCAGTCGGGCTCGGATCGCATCTTGGAAAAGATGGAGCGCGGTTACAGCGTCGCCGAGTACGTCGATCTCGTGCAGCGACTGCGCCGTGCGGTCCCTGGAATTGCGCTGACCACGGACGTCATCGTGGGCTTTCCAGGCGAAGAGGAGACTGATTTCTTGGCAACCCGCGAGTTGATGAAGACGGTCGGCTACGACAGCGCGTTCATGTTCAAGTACTCGGCGCGCAGCGGCACCAAAGCATTCAAGTGGCCGGAGACCGTCTCGGAAGAGGAGAAGGGGCGGCGGCTTCAGGCCATCATCGCAGTGCAAGAAGCGCAGTCGGCAGCCATCAACCGCACGCTCATTGGCTCGACTGCTGAGGTGCTCGTCGAAGGGCCCGCGCGCCGGCGCGAGGGTTGGTTGGCGGGCAAGACGCCGCAGTTCAAGACGGCGGTCTTTCCAGCCAACGGTACGCGAGCCGGCGACCTCACGCCGGTCCGCATCACCGAGACTACGGCACACACGCTGCTGGGCACGGCCCCTCCCTGACCCTCCCCGTTGCCGGAAGTGGCAACAGGGAGGGAAGCTGAATTCGGGGCGGAGAGGGAGTTTGCGCTCGGCTCCTCCCCCGTGAGCACTTCCGCGAACGGGGGAGGCCGGGAGGGGGTGCGCTTAGAACTCGACCACCACGTCGGGCGAACCGTCGAGCCGGACCGTATCGACGAAGCGGATGATCCGCTCCTGCAACGACATCACCAACGAGCTGGTGCGCGCGCCGTGTCCGAAGAAACGCACGCCACGCAGGAGGTTGCCGTCGGTGACGCCGCTTGCGGCGAACAAGATGTCGGGGCCGGGCGCCAGATCACGCTCGCTGTACACCCGGTTCGGATCGGCGATGCCCATCGCCTTCAGACGTTCCTCGAACTTCTTGCGCTCCGCCGCTCCGGGTTTGGCCGGTACGAGCCGCCCTTCCATGGCGCCGTTGAGGCAGCGCAGCGCCGCAGCAGTGAGCACGCCTTCGGGCGCTCCGCCGATTCCCATCACCGCGTGCACGTTGGTGCGGCGAACCGCCGCTGAGATTCCCGCCGACAGGTCGCCATCGCTGATCAGCCGAATGCGTGCACCAGCGCCGCGAATGTCCTCGATGAGCTTCTCATGCCGTGGACGGTCGAGCAGGATGACGACCAGATCGGTCACCGCACGGTCGAGCCGCTTGGCAATCGCCTTCAGGTTCTCGCCCACCGGTGCGTCGAGGTGGACGGCGCCCTTCGCCGCCGGACCGACGACGATCTTGTCCATGTAACAATCCGGCGCGTGGAGGAGGCCGCCCTGGTTGGAAGCAGCGAGCACGGCGATGGCGCCGGGCGATCCGGTGGCGCACAGGTTCGTACCTTCGAGCGGATCGACCGCGATGTTGATCTCCGGATCCTCGGCGTGATTGCGTCCGACCTTCTCGCCGATGTACAGCATCGGCGCCTCATCACGCTCGCCCTCACCGATCACCACCGTCCCACGCATCGGTAGCGAATCCATCGTCCGGCGCATGGCCTCGACGGCAACCCGGTCCGACCCCTTGCGCTCGCCCTGCCCCATGGTTCGCGCGGCCGCAATTGCCGCCTCCTCGACCACCCGCAGGAACTCACGTGACAACAGGCCCTCGATCGACATCGGTCGGTCCTCCCTCCTCGCCGCTCTAGTTGCACATTCGAGCGCCAGCGGCAATGCTCGCGGTTGGGGCGGGTTCAGATGACGTGCCGTTTGGATTCGAAGGTGGCGATCGTCACCGGAGCGGGCGGCGGCCTGGGCCGGGCGTATGCGCTGGCCTTGGCAGCGGCCGGCGCAGCTGTAGTGGTCAACGACGTCGGGGCCGGGCTCGACGGCACGGCGATTCCGGGCGCCGGACCGGGCGCGGTGGTGCAGGAGATCCGCGCCCGCGGCGGGCGGGCGCTCGGAATTATCGAGTCAGTTGCAGACGCCGCCGGCGTGCAGCGGATGATGCAGGAAACCGTCGCCACCTTCGGCCGGGTCGACATTCTGGTCAACAATGCCGGCATCGTCCGCAGCCGACCGGTGATCGAGATGAGCGACGCCGACTTCGACGACGTGGTCGCCGTGCACCTACGCGGCACATTTCTGTGCACCCGCGAGGCGCTGCGCGCCATGCGCGCGGGCGGTCGCGGCGGTCGCATCATCAACACCACCTCCGGACGGGCCTACTACGCGCCCTCGCCCGGCACGGCGAACTACGCCGCCGCCAAAGGCGGCATCATCAGCTTCACCGGCGTCGTCGCGGCCGAGTGCAAGGAGCTCGGCATCACCTGCAACGCCGTGTCGCCGCTGGCGCGCACCCGCATGTCGGCCGAGTTCTTCAAGGACGACACCGATCCCGCCCTCGACCCCGCGACCGTTGCTCCACTGATCGTGTTCCTCGCATCGGACGCGGCCGCAACGATCACCGGAGAGATCTTCCGTGTCGCCCGCAATGAGATCTCGGTCGTGCGCACATCGATCGGGCGCGCGGTGCGCTCCGCGGGCGCGCGCTGGACGGCCGAGGAGATCGCGCCGCGGATCGCCGAAATCTGCGCCTGAGCGCGCTTCACACACGCACTGGTTGGAAGCCGGTGCCACCAATCTTCAGAATCCGCGTTCATCGGCGGTTCCCGTTTTCTTTCTTCGGGCTCAGGCGAAGTGCGGGATCACGTGCTGGCCGAAGAGGCGGATCGACTGCATCACTGCGGCGTGCGGGATGCGCCCGGCTTGCATGAGGCAGAGAATGCGATCGATGCCGGCGGCCTGATACTTCTCCAGCTTGCGGATGCACTTGTCGGGGTCGCCGACGATGACCATGTCTTCGGCGTCTAGCTCCTCGAAGGTCACCGTGTCGTCGACGACCTTGCCGATGATCGGGTGCGCTTTGCGGAACTCCTCGTACGGACCGATCCGCTGCGCCTCGCGCCCGCGCGCCGCGAGCACTTGGAAGGCGTAGCGCATGTACCACAAGGCGGCATCATGGCCGCCGTTGGCGCGCGCCTGCGCCTCGCTCTCCGCGCAATGCACGATGGTGAACGCACCGACCTGATCGTTGACGAACTTGCCGACCGGCCGCGCCTGCTTGACCTCCTTCTTGTACGTGCGGATCTGCTCCGCCACCTCGCCGACGGTCAAGAACAGGGTCAGCCCGAGCGCGCCGATGCCCAGCTGGCCGGCGATCTGCCAGCTCTCGGGGCTGGTGGCCGCCACCCACAGGGGCGGGTGCGGCTTCTGGACCGGCTTGGGAATGATCGACCGCTCGGGAATCTGGAAGTGCTTCCCCTCGTAGGCGGGAAACGGATCCTCCGTCCACATGCGCGGAATGACCTCCAGCGCTTCCTGCCACATCGACCGGCTGTCCTCGAAGCGGATGCCGAACGCCTGCTGCTCGTAGAGGCTGGAGCGGCCGGTGCCAAACTCCAATCGCCCGTTGCTCATGATGTCGAGCACCGCGGCGCGTTCGGCCACACGAATCGGATGATTGAAGGGGTAGGGCAGCAAGGTCACGCCGTGGCCGATGCGCATCCGTTGCGTGCGCGCCGCGACCGTGGCCAAGAACACCTCGGGGGCCGATGAGTGCGAGAACTCGTTCAGAAAGTGATGCTCGACCTCCCAGAACGTGTTGAAGCCCATCGCATCGGCCAGCTCCGCTTGTGCCAGCGCCTGCCAGTAGCACTCGTACTCGCTGCGCCCGTGCCACGGCTTCAACATCTCCATCTCGTACAGCAGATCAGTCTTCATCTGGTCCTTCTTCCCCACGAGCACGACTCACGAACACGATTCACGATCTTCTAGCGCCGTCGCTGCGCTTCGCGCGCCGCTTGTTGCGGCGTGATTACCAGTGAGCTGAGCGCTTCTTCTTCCTGGCGCTCCTCCTCCATCTTCACGAAGGCCGCCAGGCTGGCGCGGGCCAGCGTCTCACACATCGGGATGTCCCGGCCGCCACGCGTGCTGCTCTCGAGCGCCAACGCGACCGCCAGCGCCCGCTGCGCTTGATCCGGACGCGCCGTTGCGTGGAGGAAGTAGGCCATCTCTTCCAATCGCCGCACCCAGCTCAAGCGTTGCTCGCCTCCGAAGAGCTCTTCGACGGCGCGGTCGAACACGACGCGAAACCGTTCCGTCTGTTGCGCCTCATTCAATAGCAGCGGACTGTATTTGATCTGCTGCAGCTCATCGATGTATGGCTTGAGCCCTTCTTCATCGAAGAACCAGGTACGAAACTCCTTCTCCTCGAGCACCTTCTCGGACTCGGCCAGCAGTTGCGGGTCGCCGCTGATGGCGCCGGCATCAAGGTGCGCAAAGATGAGCGGCGGCATCTCGGTCGCCGGCTCCTTGATGAGCTGCGCGCGCAAGCCCGGATAGTCGCCGCTCACGGACTGGCCCTTCTCGGTCGCCCAGCGAAAGGCGCGGTCCATGAGGTGATCACAGTATCGCCACTCGACCTCGATCAGGCGCAGCTCGTGTCGGCTCAGCAGCTCTTCCCGTGACGCACGCAGCGCTTTGCGGGTGGTCTCGAACAGGTTCACCTCGCGCAAGCCGTCGGGGTCGTTGATCACCGCAAACAAGTGCGCCAAGCCGCCGGGGCGCGGCCTGAGCAACCAAACGAGCTGATCGCCACGCCCATCAACGGCCGAGAGGTACCCTTCCAACACCGGCGCAGCGATGGTCACCGGCTTCGGCGGCGGCGCCGCCGGAATGGTGAGGCCGCGCTGCTCCAGACGGTAGAGCGATCGCCGGACCTCCTTGTGCACCAGCTTGTCGTTGCTGCTGGACAGCGCCAGCAACGCTTCGACGCCCGCCGGCTCAGCACGTGCACCGAGGCGGGCGGCAATCGCCAAATCGGCCGCGGCGTCACGGCCGCTGGCGCCGCGCAGGGCGTCGACACCCGCGCCCGGCGGCACGTCCCACTGCCGCAGCAACTCCTCGCCGCGGCGGAGCTGCGTCTCACGGTTTGGCTTGCTCATGTGCGCGTTCCGGTTGAGGTGCTCTAGCCGGGCGCGGCGACATCGTCAACTTGGGCGTCACGTGATCGCGCAGCCAGTGCGCGTCCCACCACTCCACCGGATCGACGTGCACGCCGTACAGCATGATCGAGAAGTGCAAGTGATCGCCGCCGGCGAGACCGGTCTCGCCGGTCTGCCCGAGCGTCTGCTCCGCCTTCACGCGCTCGCCCGGTCGGACGGCGACCGAGCTGAGGTGCCCGTACAGTGAGAAGATGCCGAGGCCGTGGTCGAGGATCACGGCGTTGCCGTAGATGCCGAGGTTGTCGGCGAAGACCACGACGCCGTTCTGTGCCGCCTCAACCGCGCTCAGCTTGAGCGAGGCCAGGTCGTAGCCCAGATGGGTCTGATGATCGATAACCTCGCCGTGATAGGTGTACGCGCGCCGGTCGGCGAAAGCGCTGAGCGGCGCGGCGTTCGACTGGCGATGAAACACGCCGTCCCAGAGCGGCTCCGCCGACGACTTCGCGGTGATCTCGTGGATGCGTGCTTCGTTCTTGCGCCGCAGCTCACCGTTGATCTCCAGATACCCTTGCACCAGATCCGCGGCGATGGGCACGCCGTTGTCATGCTCGATCTCCGGCACCTTGCGGCTCAGGAAATCGTCGTCGATCGCCAGCGTGCGCTCGGCGAACTGCCGCGGCTTGATGCTGCACGGAAGATAGACGTCACGCTGGTTCCCGGCCGCGTCGCGCGCGCTGAGGCGGGGGCGGACGTCAACGTCCAGGTCCTGCGGGGCGGCAAAGAATGCGAGCGCAACGTTCCGGTCCGTGAAGTAGCCGCTGGTGGCCGGGAAGAAATACTTGTCCACGTCCACGCCGCTGCGCACGGTGTCGGGCGACTGGCGGAACACGGCCAGCTCGACTCCGCCGAGGCGCAGGTTGTGCTGCGTCGTGAGTAGCTCGACCGTGGGTGGAGTCAGATCAACGTTGAGCGGCGCCGACAGCACCGGCAACCCCTTCGGCGGCAAGAGACGCCACGCATAGGTGTCGACCACCACCTCGAGCACGGCCGACCCTTCCGGAACCTTCAGCTGCACGAGATCGGGCTCGAGATGCAGCCGCTTCTCGGTGATGCCGCTGCCGCGCCAGGAGGCGCGCGGGTAGGCTTCGCTGAGCAGCTCGAAGGCCGTGCCGCCGGCCTGTAAGCGCACGCCGACCGCGCGCAAGCCCGGCGTGTCGCTGCGGACCTCGATGTCGATCGGGGTCTTGCGGCCGAGCACCTCGACCGCCGCTACCAGTCGGGCTTGCGGCGCGTGGCGCTCGAACTTGAGCCACCATAGCGTCACGGCGAGCAGGAGAAGAAGGGCAAACAGCGCGAGCCGCCCCCGCATCACCCACACCCTTCCGCGTCGCGCATAGCGCGCCTCTTATTCGCTCCGTGTGGGGTGAAGTCAAGGTAAGCCCGCGCCGGCGAGCAGAGCGACGGCGGAAGCGAGGCTACGGGCAGTGGGTCTGCGCGTCCTTCACACCGCGGACCAACTCGTCGATGCTCACCCGGCCGTCGGCGCGGACGTCGAACGGCTTGCAGGCGCTGAGACCCAGCCGGCCGAGGGCGATGTCGATGCCTTTGAGCAGCTCGGCGGCGCTCACAGTCATATCGTTGTTGCAGTCGCCGACGCACGTGGTCGCGCCGGCGGGCACGACGATCGCCCAGAAGCCGCCGTCGAGATCGTAGGCGCCGCCGTTCAGCGTGCCGGCATCCGGTTGGCCGATGGTGCCCTCGAGCTCGTAGCCACCGTTCGCCGAGGTGCCTCCGCCGCCGTCGATGCTGCTCCAGCTCAGATCGTACCCACCGCCGCTCTGTGCGCGCAGCGTCGCGCCGGTCAACGTCACGAGGCACGCCGCCAATGCCAACACTCGGGTCGGGGGAATGGCCGGCCCTTCACGCACTCGATGTTTGTCCGTCATGGCTCAATCCAGAGTGCGCGGCGCCTGCGGGGCTGTGCCACTCTGACGCGAAGCTGCGGCGCCGCTGGGGGACTGCGGACCGAAGCGGGCGCGAAACTCATCGCTGGCCATCACCGGGTGCCGATCCTCATACCCGCGCCGCACCGCGTGCACAACGAAGTGGACGTCGTAGGAGCCCTTGCCCTTGTGCAGCTCTCTGACTTCGATGCGGCCGTCGTGGATCGCACCGAACGCCAGCCCTTCCGAGTCGAACGAGCGCGGCGTGAGCTGCACGGTGATGGTGTCGACATTCGCCAGGGCGACGAAGTGCTCCGGCAGCTCGATGGTGGCACGGCCGTTGCGCAGCTGGACGACGCCGCGATCGTAAATCGCCGCCTCCGGACCTTCGAGGCTGACGTACATGATCTTCGTGTCGGGCCGATTCGGATGATCGACCACGAAGTTCTTGACGTCCGCGAAGAGCTCGCCTTTGCCGTCTGCATTGACGAAGATCGCCGCCTTGAAATTGCTGTTGGCGTCGGCCACGCCGACGTAGCCGTTGTCCGGGTAGTTGTTGAGGGTGCCGATGAGGACGTTCCGGTCGCCGTTGGGACCCGTCGTCCCGATAAATCCTGCGCCGGAGTCTGTGCCGACCGTCATGACGGCACGTTCCTCATCCTGGGCGTCGTACACCCCCACGCTGCCGGCGTTGGGAAAGCCGCCGATCGTGCTCAAGAGGACATTGCGGCTGCCGTTCGCACCACTGAGGATGAGGAAGCCATGGTCGTTGGTCACGTCCGCCTCCACGCGGGTATTGCCCTGAGCGTCTCGGGCCACGAGCGGCGCGGAGATCGCGTACGGCGCCGGCGTCAGCGGCTGCCGCGGGTTGAGGACGACGAAGTTGCCGCTTCCGGTCGGGCAGCGCACGCCGATCTCCAGCCACCGATCGCTACCACTGAAGGCGGCGCTGCCGAAATCCAACTGCACGGTGAACACACCGTTGCGGACGTCCACACCCTCCGCCATCTGGGTGGCTCCGATCTGCATTCCCTGTGACGGCGCATCGAACAGGCCGAACTGCAGATCGCAGGACCCGTTAGCCGGGCTGCCGCCCTGCCGCAGTTGTCCCTGGTAGGTGAAGGCGCTCCCCAGCGCCTGAGTGTGACGTGGAGCACCTACGTCGGTCAGCAGCACGGCAACCGCGATCACCCACATGCAGTGGCGTTCGGTTCTCATAGCCTACCTCCTATTCGGGAATCCCACCGGAGAACAGGTTGCAAACAGTAGTACACCACCTCGAAAGGGGTCAACGAGCGCGCCGGGCCCTCAGCGTGGTAAGACGAGGTACAGCTCTCCCGGGTTCCGCATGTCACCGGCGATGGCCTCCGCGGTGGGTCCGGTACCCCAGAAGACATCGATGCGGTTCGGCCCGCTGATGGCCGCGCCGCTATCCTGGATGAGCGCATACCGCGACACCGCCGGTTGATGTGCATTCGCGCGCGGCTGGATGCGCAGAAAGGTGAGCGCGCCCGGCGGGTAGACGATCGGATCTGCCGCAATCGAGCGGCCGGCGGTGAGCGGTACGCCGATGCTGCCGATCGGGCCCGCAACGACGGCGCGGAAGAAGATGTAGCGTTGGTTGGCGCCCATCACCGCGGCCTGCTCGCTGGGATGGGCGTGCAGGTAGTCCTTCAACGTCTGCAGCGAGGCCGCGTCCGCCGGCACCTTCCCCTGCTCGACCAAGACGCGGCCGATGCTCGTATACGGCCGGCCATTGGCACTGCTGTAGCTGACCTGCATGTGCACGCCGTCGTCGAAGCGCAGGAGCGCCGAACCTTGGATGTGCAGGAAGAACGCTTCCACCGGATCGTCGAGCCAGGCGATCTCGTAGCCGCGCCCGGCCAGCGCGCCGGCGTCGATCTCGGCGCGCGAATAGTACGGTACCAGCTTCCCGTCCTTCACGCGCCCCTGGGCGACGCGGGAGCCGCACGCTGGGCAGAGCTGCGCGAGATCGACGTCGACGAGATCGTCGGGCGTCCGATACAGCGGGTAGCGGAAGCGCTCAGTGCGCCGGCGACTCGCCGCCAGCTCCGGCTGGTAGTAGCCGGTGACCAGGAGGCCGTCCGGCAACTCGGCACGATAGACCCCCACACGGGCGCACACTTCGCTGCTGTCGGTCACGCCGCTCAGCAACTGCAGCGTCGTGATCAGCTGCGCCGCGGTAACCCGTCGGTCCAGCGCCGCAAGCGTCCGATCCGGAGGTAGCGTCTGCAAATAGTCCAGACTGCGCGCGACGGCTTGCTGCAGCGACGCCGGCGGCGCGTCGTCGCGCAGGAGCGCGCGACACTCTGCGGTGTCGAGCGCGACGAGACGCGGCCGCGGCGTGAACGCTGCGGGCGGGCGCAGGTACGCGCAGGAGGTCAGTAAAAGCATGAGTAGCGCGACGACGCGCGGCGCCCACCGACAAGCAACGGATTGCGATGCCCGCCGCGCCACCGGCGAATGGAATTCGCCGGCTAAGTCGCAACAAGTCGGCTGAAGGCCGACTCGCTCGGCAGTCCACTTCAGTGGACTTTCTTCTACGTAGCCAGGGAATTCTATTCCCCGGCGGTCTGCGCGGGCGCCGTTGGAAACTCCCGACGCAAGACGGTCAGGACGGGAGCGCCGCATACACACGCTGCGCCGCCGCCACCGCCGCTCCCGGGCTCACCGCGTGCCCGCAGCGCGGTAAGATACGCTCCAGCGCGCTGAGCACGAGGAGGACGTTGGCGGTGGTGCTCGACTCACCCATCAAACCGATGCGCCAGGTCTCGCCCTTCAGCGGTCCCAGTCCGCCGCCGATCTCGATGTTGAACTCGTCGAGCAACGCACCGCGCACCCGCCCGTCGTCTACGCCGTCCGGAATGCGCACGCTGTTGAGCGTCCACAGCTGATGATTTTCCTGCGACGCCATCGCCAGCCCGATCGCTGCCAACCCCGCTTTGAGCGCCAGATGGTTCTGCCGATGCCGAGCCCAGCGGACTTCGAGGCCCTCCTCCTCGACCAGCCGCAGCGCTTCGTACAACGCGTAGTTCATCGTGATCGGAGCGGTGTGATGATAGACGCGCTCGGCTCCCCAGTACTTCTCGATCATGGTCAGATCGAGGTACCAGCTCTGCACCTTGCTCTTCCGCCGGCGCAGGGCTTCGAGGGCTCGCGGACCAAACGTGACCGGGGAGAGGCCGGGCGGGCAGCTCAGGCACTTCTGCGTGCCGCTGTAACAGGCGTCGATGCCCCACTCGTCCACGCGCACCGGGCAGCCTCCCAGCGACGTGACTGTATCGACCACGAGCAACGCATCGGCGGCGTGCACCAGTGGCGCAAGCTCCTCGAGCGGTTGCCACGCGCCGGTCGAGGTCTCCGCGTGCACGATCGCCACGAGCTTGGGGCACTGGCAGCGGCGCAACGCCGCGGCGACGTCGGCCGGATCGATCACCCGGCCCCACGCAGCTTCAACCTGGACCACGGTTGCCCCGCAGCGCTCCACGATGTCCGCCATGCGCGAGCCGAATACGCCGTTGATGCACACCACTGCCTCGTCGCCCGGCTCCAGCAGATTGACCAGGCATGCTTCCATGCCGGCACTGCCGGTGCCCGAGATCGGGATGGTCAGCTCGTTGCGCGTCTGAAAGACGAATTGCAGCAGGCGCTTCGTCTCATCCATGATCCGCAGGAATGCCGGATCGAGATGGCCGACGAGCGGGATGCTCATGGCGCGCAACACGCGCGGGCTGACGGCGCTCGGGCCGGGGCCGAGGAGGACACGTGCGGGGGGTTGCAACGCTGCGGTGGTCGCCATGGTTGATTGTGCTATTACCCAGCGGTGATGAGGGTGTCAAAGATGCGCGATGGTCGCGTGGTGAGCGCGCTCCGCAGCATCGCCGGAGACGACGCGGTCATTGTCCGCCCCAATGAGCTGCGGGTGTACGAGTGCGACGGGTACACGTTGGAGAAGAGCGCGCCGGAGGTCGTCGTGCTGCCGCAGTCCACCGAGCAGGTGGCGCAGATCGTGCGGCTGTTGCACCGCGAGCGCATCGCCTTCGTGCCGCGCGGGGCGGGGACCGGATTGAGCGGTGGCTGCCTGCCGCTCGACGCCCCGGTGATGATCGGCACCAGCCGGATGAACCGCATCGTCTCGATCGACTTCGCCAACCGGCGCGCCGTGGTCGAGGCCGGGGTCGTCAACGCCTCGGTCACCAATGCCGTCAAGCAGCGCGGCCTGTGTTACGCGCCCGATCCGTCGAGCCAGCCCGCGTGTACCATCGGCGGGAACATCGCCGAGAACTCCGGCGGCCCACACACGTTGAAGTACGGCGTCACCACCAACCACATCCTCGGCGTCGAGCTGGTGTTGCCGAACGGCGACGTCGTGCAGCTCGGCGGCGCGGTCGAGGACGTTCCGGGCTACGACCTTACCGGCCTGGTGGTCGGCGCGGAAGGCACGTTCGGCATCGTCACGCGCGCCACGCTGCGCCTGATCCGCCAGCCGGAAGCCTGGAAGACGCTGCTCGCCATCTTCGAGTCGGTGGACGACGCGACCGCTTCGGTCTCCGGCATCATTGCCGCAGGCATCATTCCGGCCGCGTTGGAAATGATGGACCAGCTGATCGTCGGCGCCGTCGAAGCGGCGTTCCATTTCGGCTTCCCGACCGATGCCGGCGCGGTCCTCATCGTCGAGCTGGACGGTCTCGCGGCCGGGCTCGATCAGCAAGCGCAACAGGTCGCGGCGGTGTGTCGCACGCATCACGCTCGCGAGGTGCGCGTCGCCAAGGACGAGGCGGAGCGGGCGGCGCTGTGGAAGAGCCGCAAGCGCGCTTTCGGTGCGGTGGGCCGCTTGGCGCCGAACTACTGCACGCAGGACGGCGTCGTGCCGCGCACCAAGGTGCCTGACATCCTGCGCCGCATCACCGAGATCGGCCGCCGCTATCAGTTGCGCATCGGCAACGTCTTTCACGCCGGCGACGGCAACATCCACCCCATCCTGCTGTTCGACGAGCGCGACGCCGATCAAGTGCGCCGCGTGCTGAGCGCCGGGCGTGAGATCCTCGAAGCCTGCGTCGCCCTCGGCGGCAGCGTCACCGGCGAGCACGGCATCGGCGTCGAGAAGATCGCGCAAATGCCCCTCATCTTTTCGCCGCAGGATCTCTTGGTGATGAGCCAGCTGCGCCGGGTCTTCGATCCCGATATGCGCTGCAATCCGGGTAAGATCTTTCCAACGCCCGGCTCCTGCGTCGAAACCAGCAGGCCGCACCGGCAGGCAGCAATGTGAAGCAGGCGCCATGAGCGAGAGCGCAGACCTGGCGACACAGTTTCGCAAGCTGATCGGCGCCGCCTCGGTTGAGACCGGCGCCGCGGTGCGTGCCTTTAGAGTGGATGGGCTGACGCCACGTTTCGTTCTCTTCCCGGCGAGCGTTGATGAGCTGAGCCGTTGCGCCGCCGTCGCCAACCAGGCAGGCCTTGCGGTGATCCCGGTCGGCGACGGCACCCACCTGGGTGTGGGGCACCCGCCGCAGCGCTACGACGTGGCGCTGTCGACGCGGCGGATGCGCCGCGTCATCGCCCACGAGGCCGCCGACATGACCGTCACGGTCGAAGCGGGTGTCACCTTGGCTATGCTCAACGACACGCTGGCCGCCGCCGGCCAGCGGTTGCCGCTCGATCCCCCGCATCCCGAGCACGCTACCATCGGCGGACTCATCGCCACCGACGCCTCCGGGCCGCTCCGATTCTCGCAAGGCAAAGTGCGCGATCTGCTGATCGGCATCAGCGTCGTGCTGGCGGACGGCACGGTGATCAAGGGCGGTGGACGCGTCGTGAAGAACGTCGCCGGCTATGATCTCATGAAGCTGTTCACCGGATCGTTCGGCACGCTCGGCATCATCGTCGAGGCGACGTTCAAGGTTCGGCCGTGTCCGGCGCACGAAGCGGTGTTCGTCATTCCGGCACCGACGACCGCGGCTGCCTGCGCGCGGGCGCAGGAGATTCTGGCTGCGCCCGTGGCGCCCCTGTATGTCGAAGTGCTCAACCGTGCGGCCGCAGCCAGCATCGGGCTCGGGCCGGATGCCGCCGTCGTCGTCGTGGGCTGTGGCGGCTCCGCCGACGAGGTGGCCGTGCAGCAGCAGCGTCTCGTGGAACACTTCGGACCCGAAGCGGTGCGGGTCTACGAAGGCGCCGAGGGCATACGCCTGCGTGACGCGCTGCGAGATTTTCCGGCGATCGGCTCTCTGCTCGCCAATGGCGGCGGGAAACTTGACGCTGAGGGCATCTGTGGCTGCAAGCTGAGTCTATTGCCGACGCAGCTGGCCGACGTGCTGCAGTGGATTGAGGACGAAGCGGCGCGGCGCGCTGTCGACACGGCGCTGCTGGCGCACGCGGGCAATGGGATCGCGGCGTTGCGGTTCCACCTCGACCCGGTGACCAACGGTTCGTTTGCCGCGTTTGCGGAGGCGCTGCGCGCCGCGGTGCGCCGGGCGGACGGCTGGGTAGTCTTCGATGTCTTGCCGGTGCGGCTGAAGGAACACGTCGACCCGTGGGGCACCGACGTCCCCGCAACCGCACTGATGCGCGGCATCAAACAGACGCTGGACCCACACGGGCGGCTGAGCCCGGGCAGATTCGTGGCGGGGATCTGAATGACGTCCTCAGCCGCTGCACCGGCCACCCGCCGTTTCGTCGACTACGAAAAGTTCCTCGACTGTGTCCACTGCGGCCTCTGCCTGTCGGCCTGCCCGACCTACGTCGAGCTGGGCACCGAGATGGACTCGCCGCGCGGCCGCATCTACCTGATGAAGGGGTTGGAAGAGGGCTCGCTCGAAATGACGCCCGACGTCGCCCGCCATCTCGACCTGTGCCTCGGCTGTCGGGCGTGCGAGACCGCGTGCCCGTCGGGGGTGCGCTACGGTGACCTGATCGAGTCGGCGCGGTCGTTCGTCGAGGAACACCACCGCCGCTCGCCGTGGGATGCGCTGCGGCGGCGACTCGTCACCATGTTCTTTCCGCATCCACAACGACTGCGCCTGCTCCTCTTCCCGTTGCGTCTGCTCGAGCTGGTGGGCGTGCTGTCGCTGCTGCGGCGCGTCAGCAGTGTGGTCGCCATGCTTCCGCGCCTCACGTCGTGGGCGCCGCTGCCGGAGGTCGTGCCGGCACGCGGCGTGGAAATACAGCGCGTCGGGCTGCTCGCCGGCTGCGTCGCGCAGGTGCTGTTCGCGGAGACCAACCGCGCCACCGTGCGGGTGCTAACCCGTAACGGCTGCAGCGTCACCACGCCCAGGGGCCAGCAGTGCTGCGGTGCGCTGTATCTCCACGCGGGTGCGCGGCGCGAAGCGCTCGAATGCGCGCGACACACCATCGACGTGTTCCCGGCGGATCTGCGTGCGATCGTCGCGAATGCCGCCGGCTGTGGCGCGATGCTGAAGCAGTACGGTGAGCTCCTGGCGGACGACCCGGTCTATGCTGAACGGGCGCACGCGTTCAGCGCCAAGGTCCGCGACGTCAACGAGTTCCTCGCCGCCCTGCCGCTCGAGGCGCCGCGCGGCACTGTGCGGGCCCGGGTCACGTATCACGACGCCTGCCATCTGGCACACGGGCAAGGGGTGCGCGAGGCACCGCGGGCGCTGTTGCGAGCGATCCCCGGCGTCGAGCTGGTGGAGCTCGCCGACTCCGACATGTGCTGCGGTAGTGCCGGCAGCTACAACCTGACCGAACCGCAGATGGCGCGCCGCCTCGGTGAACGGAAGGTCGCGAACATCGAGGCCACCGGCGCAACCTGTGTCGCCGCAGCCAATCCGGGTTGCGCGATGCAGATCCAGGCCGGGTTGCGGCGTGCCGGCAGCACCGCTCGGGTGCTGCATCCGGTCGAACTGCTCGACCAGGCGTACGAGCGCTCCGCGTAGACGCGGCGCCGAACGGTTTGGGAACGTCTGACCGAGCGGGTGCCCTTCGAGACGGCCGCTGAGAAGATGCGGCCTCCTCAGGGCGAGCGGTTGTTTTTCCCCCGAATGAAACTTGATCCCGCTCACCCTGAGGAGGCGTCGTCTCTTCAGACGCCGTCTCGAAGGGTGCGCTCTTGGCAGGCACGGGCAATGCGCCACGTCTCGGCGTCAGTGCACCAGGATGTGCCCAGCCAGTCCACCTTCGAGCTTCTGGCTGAGCCGTTCCCACCCACGGACGATGCGCAACGCTTCCTCGCGGCTCGCGAGCCCGGTCGCCACGGCCAGGCCCGACTCCGCTTCGACCACCTCCCAGCTCACCTCTCCGGTGCGGCGTCGTTGGACCTCGCGCATGCGGTAGTTCGGTGAGGCTTGTTCTTCCTGCAGGACGTCCCGTCCGATCATCGTCGTTCTCCAGCTAACGCGTCTTCACGGCCCGATCAACCTCGCGCTGCGCCTCGCGCTCCTTGATCGACGCGCGCTTGTCGTAGAGCTTCTTGCCGCGTGCCAGGCCGAGCTCCACCTTGGCGCGTCCGTGCTTGAAGTAGAGCCGCAGCGCCACCAGCGTCAGGCCGCGTTCCTTGACCTTGCCGATGAGGCGGTCGATCTCGCGGTGGTGCAGCAGGAGCTTGCGCGAGCGCATCGGCTCGTGGCCGAACTGTGCCGAGGCAGCGTACTCGCTGATGTGAGCGTTGACCAGCCAGACCTCGCCCTTGTCGATACGCGCGTAGCTGTCTTTCAGCTGTGCCTTGCCGGCACGCAGCGACTTCACCTCGCTGCCGGTGAGCACCAGCCCGGCCTCGACGCTCTCCTCAATGAAGAAGTCGTGACGCGCGCGCCGATTGACGGCGACGTCGCGTTGCGCCGCGAGGCGGTCCTTGTTTGCAGGCATGGTGGAAGACTACGGAGGTGACTAGGGTCCGCACCGCCTGTGTTTAGGCCCAGATGGTTTCGACGAAGCGGGCGCTGGCGAGGCCCCGATCCCGAGTGATCAGCCGAGCGTGGATGGCTCTTGCCGCACTGACGATCAGGCGGTCAAAGGGGTCCTGAATTGCTCCGAGCTCGGCGAATTCTTCGAGTTGCGGGAGGTCCAGCGGAAGAAACTGGAAGCCAGGGTTCAGCTCCATCGCTCGTTTGAGTTCTGGAAGGCCAATGCCGACGCGGCCGAGGCTGCGCAAGATCACGATCTCTGCAATCACGGCCGCCTGTACCCACGCCTCGTCGAGACCGCCTTCGACTCGCTCAAGCACCGCACGCGCTCGCCGACCGAGCTTCCGAGGTGCGGTCAGCGTGAAGACGCACGCGTGCGTGTCGAGCACGTACCTACGCGGCACGTCGAGGCCGTTGCGTACGGAGAGAACCCCAGAGCCGCTGGCGCACCTCGGCGAAGTCGCGTGCAGACGGCACCCTGGTCCCCTCGTAGAGGCCCAGCAGACGTCGCCGCGTTCCCGCTCCGGTGGGGCCGTTCACAAGAGTTGCGACAGATTGCTTGGGCATGAACGCAGGATGCATCAACCTGAACGCATCTGCAAGGAGCGGCGCGCCCGGCGATTGTCAACCGGACCGGCCTCAGTAGATCGACTTCACCCAGCCGCCGTCGACGTTGATGTACGCCCCGGTGATCCAGCTGGCGCGCTCGGAGGCGAGGAAGGCGACGATGCCGGCGATGTCCTCGGGCACACCGAAGCGGCCGATCGGCAAGGGGCGACGCGGGCCGTAGTATCGTTGCACGATTTCTTCCGGCGACAGACCTTCGATCGACTCGCCGCGCTCGATCAGCCGCTTCGCGGCGCTCTTCTCCAACGCCGGCGTGCGCGTCGTCCCAGGCGACACGCAGTTGACCAACACGCCGTCCTTGGAATGCGCGTTCGCCAAGGTCTTCGACAACGCCAACAGGCCGGCCTTGGCGCTGTTGTAGTGGACCACCACGATGTCCGGCTCGCGTGCCGACGTCGACGCGATGTTGATGATGCGTCCCCAGCGCCGCGCGATCATCCCCGGCAACAGCGCGCGCGAGAAGCGCACGGCGGCCATCACGTTGAGGTTCCAGGCGAACTGCCAGTGCTCGTCGCGCAGGTTGAAGAAGCCGCCCGGCCCGCCGGCGCCGCCGACGTTGTTCACCAGGATGTCGACGCGCCCGAGCTGCGCCAGCACCGCATCCACCACGATCTGCACGCCGTCGGCGGTGGTGAGATCCGCGGGCACGGCGATCACGTGTCGGCCGAGCGCCGCGATCTGCTGCGCCGTCTCCTCCAGCCCCGCCGCGCCGCGCGCGCACAGCGCTACGTCCGCGCCCTCGCGCGCCAGCTCCAGGGCGATGGCGGCACCGATGCCGCGGCTCCCGCCGGTCACCAACGCGACTCTACCCGCGATCCCCAGATCCATCGCCGCTGTTCTTTGCGAGCACGAACACGAGCACGACTCACGATCTTCAGATCAAACAATAGCCGCCGTCGGCAAACATCGTCTGGCCAGTGACGAAGCGCGACTCTTCGCTGGCGAGGAACACTGCAACCGGGGCGATGTCGGTCTCGGGATCACCGAGCCGCGGGATCGCCTTCTGCGCGTTGCGGCGCTTGAACTCCTCCGGATCGCGCTCGATGAACTCCTGGCCGCGCTTGGAGAGCGCGCCGGGGGCGATGCAGTTCACCGTGATGCCCTGCTGTCCCCACTCGCGTGCCGCAGTCTTGGTGAGAGCGCGAATGCCTTCTTTGGTTGCGTTGTAGTCGCCCAGCCCCGGCTCGCCGCGGAACCCGGCAGAAGAAACGAAGTTGATGACGCGCCCGTAGCCCTTCGCCGCCATGAGCGGGTAGACCGATTGCATGCACCACAGTGTGCCCTTCACACCGGAGATCCAGAAGATGTCCACCTGCTCGCTGGTCAGCTCGGCAATCGGTGTGCGTGCATGCATCCCTTGCGCGTTGTTGACGAGGATGTCGACGGTACCGAAGCGCTGCACGGCTTCATCCACCATGCTCCGTACTTGATCCTGCTGACCGACGTCGGTCGCCAGGCCGACGGCCTCACCGCCGGCGGCGACGATCTCCCCGGCCGTGCGCACGGCGCGGTGCTCCTTCAGCTCGGCGATCACCACCTTGGCACCCTCGCGTGCGAAGACCAGGGCGATGCCGCGGCCGATGCCTTGGCCGGCGCCAGTGACGATTGCCACCCTGTTGTTAAGACGACCCACCCTCGTGCCTCTCGGAGCGCTGGATATCAACTCGGCGAAGCACGCTTCAAGCGCACACGGCCGGGCGTCGCTGCGCCCACGGCCGGGCTTGCTCCAGCTGCGCGGCGACGCGGATGAGCAGGTCCTCGCGGCCGTAGGCGGCGACCAGCTGCACGCCGATGGGCAGACCGGCGTCGTTCCAGTACAGCGGCAGCGAGATCGCCGGCTGGCCGGTGACGTTGAACGGCGATGTGAACGTGCTGAACGGCGCGGCGCGGTAGAACCCGGCGAGCGGGTTGTCCGGCGACGACGCGAACGATCCGAGCAGCGGCGGCGGTTCGGCTTCGGTCGGTGTGAGCAGCAGGTCGAAGCCGTCGGCCCACCACTGCGCGACCGCGCGCGTTTGCTGATGGGCGCATTCGAGGGCGTGCAGGTAGTCGCGTCCTGAAAGCTGGCGTCCCATCTCGGCCACCGCCCAGGTGCCGCCTTCCACGTCGCCGGCACCGATCGCGCGACCGGTCTTCTCGCTCCACGCCTCAAGCGCCCGCGCCGTCGCACAGGTGATGAGCGTGGCGAAGGCGCGGGTCAGCTCTGGGTTTTCCAGCGCCTGCGGATGCGTCCGTTCGACGACGTGGCCGAGCGAATCGAGTTGGCGCGCGACGTCCTCCGCAGCGGCGACGCAGTCGCGGTGCACCGGCATGCCGCCGGGGGCGCGCAGCATCATGCCGATGCGCAGCCGCCCGGGATCGGCGCCGACCTCGGCACTGAACGGGCGCACCGGCGGCGGCGCCGTGTACGGATCGCCGGGCATCGGCCCGGCGAGCACGTCGAGGATCGTGGCGGTGTCGCGCACCGAGCGGGTCACCGAGTTCTCCACGGCGCAGCCACCCCACCGTTCTCCAACGTCCGGGCCGAGCGAGATGCGGCCGCGCGACGTCTTCAGCCCGACCAGGCCGCATTGGCTCGCGGGGATGCGGATCGAGCCACCGCCATCGGTAGCGTGCGCTGCGGGTACCATACCGGCAGCCACCGCCGCCGCGGCGCCGCCGCTCGATCCGCCGGGCGAGCGTGCCGGGTCCCACGGATTGCGAGTCGGGCCATACGCCTCCGGCTCCGTCGTCGGCTGCAGGCCGAGCTCGGGGGTGTTCGTCTTGCCGAGCAGCACGAAGCCCGCGGCGCGCAGCTTCGCAACCAGGTAGGTATCCTGCGCTTCGACCCAGCGGGCGTCGCGCAGGAAGCGCATACCGGCGTGGAAGGGATCGCCGGCGGAGTGCGCGCCGAGATCCTTCAGCAGGTACGGCACGCCGCGGAACGGCCCCTCGGGCAACTGCGGCGACTTCGCCAGAGCGCGGGCTTTGTCGAAGGTGGGCGTGATCACCGCGTTGAGCCGAGGATTGAGGCGCTCGATCCGCGCGATCGCCGCATCGACCAATTCCAGCGGGCTCAGCTCGCGCCGCTGTACCAGCTCCGCCTGTCCTACTGCGTCGATCCATGTCAGCTCGGTCATCTTCCGTCTCTCCCGCGCTTCACGCCCCACGCCTTCCGTTCTCTTCGCGCCGTAGCTTTCGTATGGATGGCAGACCGGTGTCAACCCCGCGTGCGCGTAGTCGACTCCCGACGGCGTTCGTAGTAGAGCCGGCGCATGAAATTCGGACTCATGTACGCCAATGTCGGACCGTTTGCTTCCCCCGAGCTTTTGACCCATCTCGCGACCACCGCCGAGCGCGTCGGCCTGGAGTCCATCTGGGCGGTCGAGCACGTCGTCATTCCCGTCGGTTACAAGTCGGCCTACCCGTACGACCCGTCGGGCCGCATGCCGGCGCCGGAGCAGCTGCCGATCCCGGACCCGTTGTTGTCGCTGTGCTACGCCGCCGCGGTGACCAAGACGCTCCGCCTGGGCACCGGGATTCTCATCCTGCCGCAGCGTCATCCGCTGTACGTCGCGAAGGAGGTGGCGACGCTCGACGTGCTGTCGCACGGGCGGGTTCTGCTGGGTATCGGCATAGGCTGGCTGGCGGAGGAGTTCGAGGCCCTCGGCATTCCGTTTGCGACGCGCGCCGCGTGCACGGCGGAAGCGGTGCGTGCCATGCGCGCGTTGTGGAAGGACGAGGCCAGCGCGTTCGAGGGGAAGTTCTTCCGTTGGGGCCCGCTGGAGTCGCATCCGAAGCCGGTGCAGAAGCCGGGTCCACCGATCATCGTCGGCGGCCACACCGAAGGAGCGGCGCGGCGCGCGGCGCGCTACGGCGACGGGTTCTATCCCGGTGTCACCGACGATGCGCAGCTGGAGCGACTGCTCGGTGTCATGCGCGAGGAGTGCCGGAAGGTCGGGCGCGACCCGGCTGCCATCGAGATCACCTCGGGCCGCGGCGCACCCGAGGCCGACAGCGTCAAGCGCCTGGCCGATCGCGGCGTGTCGCGCTTCGTCCTCCCGCCTCCGGCATTCGATGCCGACGGTCTCACCGCCGGCCTCGAGCGGATCGGCGACCTGATCGCGCGTCTGTAAGGTCTATTGACGGGGGCTCCAGCATCGATCGCGGACTTTCAGCGATCACAGGGCGAGCGTCAGCTGCGCGGGAAGATGATGCTCCGGCCCGGCGCGGTCCACTCCCAGCTCCAACCGGTCTCGAGCAGCCGCGGGTCCGTCACCTGGAAGAAGGCCTTGGTGCGCGCGCGTGGGCCGCTCGGCGCGTCCGCCACGATGCGAAACCGCCGACCACGGCGCGCAATGATCACCGGCTCGCCCCGCTCCGCGCGATCGAACGCGCCGGCCAAGTGCTCGCGCAAATCAGATACGCTGTACTGCTTCATGGATGTACAGATGTACAAGAGCCCTGAGGCGGACGCAAACCAAAGGAACAATCGCTTTTTCCCCGAAAGCGGGGCGGATTCGGTCGCAGCGCTTCGTGATCTGCAGAGCATCTGTGCGGTGTTCACCTGCGGAGTGGACGAGCGCGTCGCACTCGCGCTATCAAGGCCGCATGGATCTTGGACTCGCCGGGGCTGCGGTGTGCGTAGAGGGTGGCACCAAGGGTATGGGGCGCGCAGCGGCGGAGTGCTTCGCGCGCGACGGCGCGCGCCTGGTGGTGTTGGCGCGCGGGCAAGCTGGTATTGATGAGACGGTCGAGGCGCTGCGGCGGCTCGGGAGCCCGGACGCGTGGGGGATCCCGGTCGACCTCGTGCAACCGGCCACGATCGATGCGGCCTTCGCCGCGATCGACCGCCGCTGGGGCGAGCTCAACACGCTGGTGAACGCCGCCGGACCCGGCGCGAGCCTGTCGACCTTCGACGCCATCGACGACGCCGAGTGGCTTCAGAGCTACGAGGTCGGCGCGCTCTCCGCGGTGCGCTGCACGCGCGCCGCGCTGCCGCTGCTGCGCAAGGCGCAGTGGGCGCGCGTGGTCAACGTCTCGGCGCACTCGACCAAGCGCCAGGGCGAACGGCTCGCCGCGTACACGGCGGCGAAGTCGGCGATGACCAGCATCAGCAAGAACATGTCGCTGGTGCTCGCCAAGGAGGAGATCCTGGTCAACACGGTCTCGCCCGGCTCGTTCGCGTCGGCGAGCTTCAAGGCGGCGATGCGCCGGCTGCCTCCCGAGCGCGGGCTCGACCCGGAGAACCTCTACGACTGCATGCGCTGGATCGCCGAGGACTTCGGTCATCCGGCACACCTGCCGCGCGCCGGCGATCCGCACGAGATCGGCCCGGTGATCGCCTTCGTCGGCTCACGCGCCAACTCCTACATGACCGGCGCCAACATCAACGTCGACGGCGGCTCGGACTTCTGCTGAGGCGCGGGTCCGGCCACCGTCGCAGAGAGCGACGAGAAGGTCGCCAAGTATCGGGAGGCAGATTCATGAAGGTTTGCTACGACCCGAGGACGGACACGTTGAGTGTCATCCTCCGTGACGGCGTCGTGATCGCGGAGAGTGACGAGGACAAGCCGGGCGTCATCCTCGACTACGATGCAACCGGCAATCTCGTTTCGTTGGAGATCCTCGATGCCTCGCAACGCGTCAGCGATGCTCGCAAGGTTGAGTTCCAGCTGGCGGAGTGAAGGGACCAGACCGCGGAAGTGCTACCGCTCCAGCGCCGCGTACACTGCATCGATCAGCGCCGTCGCCGTCGCCACCAGCGGCAACGGCTGGGCGTGCATCTGGTTCATGACGTAGCCGAAGCCCAGGCGCGCGTCCGGGTCGGCGAAGCCGACGGAGCCGCCGGCGCCGGTGCAGCCGAAGGCGCGCGGGTTCGGGCCGAACGGGGTCTCCGGCGCGGTCAGCATGAAGCCGAGCCCCATGCGTCCGGGGAGACCCATGATCAGGTCGACGCCGCACGCCTGCTCCACGGTCGCCCGCGCGATCGCTTCCGGGCGCAGGAGCCCCTCACCGCCGCAGGCGAGCGCGCCGTACACGCGCGCCAGGGCGCGCCCCGTTCCGTGCCCGTTGACCGCCGGCAGCTCCGCGGCACGCCAGGCGCGCGTGTTGACGACGTCCGCAGAGCGCGGCGGGTTGAAGAAGACCTTCGAGAGCATCGACTCCGGATCCTGCAAAGCCTTGAGCATCGCCTCGGTCAACGGGGGCGGCGGGCCGGGAGTGACCGCCGCAACCCGCGCGTCGTGCTCGGCGGCGAGACCGATGTGGAAGTCCAGCCCCAGCGGCCGCGCCACTTCGTCGCGGAAGAACGTTCCCACACTCTTGCCGCTGACGCGCCGCACCACTTCGCCGACGAGCCATCCGTAGGTGAAGGGATGATAGCCCAGGCGCGTGCCCGGCTCCCACCACGGCTCCTGCTCGGCGAGCGCCGCGGTCATCGTACCCCACTCGAACAGCGCCTCCGGCGCCAGCGGCTTCTTGATGGCCGGCAACCCGGCACGGTGACTCAGCAGGTAGTGCACCGGCAACTCCGCCTTGCCGGCTTGCGCGAACTCCGGCCAGTAGCGCGCCACCGGCGCATCGAGATCGAGGACCCCGCGGTCGGCTAGGATGTGCGCACACAGCGCCGTCATGCCCTTGGTGACGGAGAACACGTTGACGATCGTGTCGCGCTGCCACGGCCGCGTGCGCGCCGCGTCGGCGTGCCCGGCCCAGAGGTCGACGACCGGGCGGCCGTCGAGCGTGACCGCCACGGCCGCGCCCACCTCACCGCGGGCGGCGAAGTTCTCCGCGAACGCGGCGCGCACCGCCGCGAATCGGGGATCGCACTCGCCGTGGATGTCAATGCGTGTCGACATCGCAGATCTCTCGAATCCGCCGATTTCGCTGCCGAGTGAACGTCTGGCCGTCCATCGCCAGTGTCGGCAGATTGGT
The DNA here is from genome assembly GCA_964498075.1 of uncultured Binatia bacterium (SeqCode). Classification (GTDB taxonomy): domain Bacteria; phylum Desulfobacterota; class Binatia; order HRBIN30; family HRBIN30; genus CAZCGA01. Next base: position 30,661 of record CAZCGA010000039.1, read on the forward strand.
CTTGCCAAACACCACCGCTCCCGCGGCGAGCAAGCGACTCACCGCCGGAGCGTCGACGGTGGGAACGTGGGCCGAATACTGGTCCGCACCGGACGTCGTACGGATGCCCGCGGTCTCGATGCAGTCCTTGATGGTCATCGGCACGCCGTGCAGCGGGCCGAGCGCGGCGGCGCGTGCGAGCGCCGCGTCGGCAGCATCGGCGCGTGTGCGGGCGCGCTCGACGTCCAACGTCACCACCGCGTTGATCGTCGGATTGAAGCGCTCGACGCGTTGCAGGTAGTACTCCAGCAGCTCGCGGCTGCTGATCTCGCGGGCACGGATCGCCGCCGCGAGCTCAATCGCTGATCGGAACGCGATGTCACTCATGTAATGGGTTACCCCTGCTTCAGCGCCCGCAAGGCGCGCTTGTCGACTTTGAACATCGGGGTCACCGGCAGCTCCGGCAGGATCGTCAACCCGTCGGGGCGCTTGAAGCTCGCCAGCTCGGCGCCGACGAAGACGCGCAGCTCCGCGAGCGTCGGCGGCGCGGCGGCGTCGCGCGGCGTGACGAACGCCCAGCCTACCTCGCCAAAGACGCGATCAGGCACGCCGATGACGGCGGCCCGCGCCACGGCCGGGTGCTTCGCCAGCAGGTCCTCGATCTCCGCAGGGTAGACGTTGTAGCCGCCGCGGATGAACATCTCGCTCTGCCGGCCGCGCAGGTGCAGATAGCCGGCGGGGTCGAGAAAGCCGAGGTCGCCGGTGTGCACCCAGCCGTCAGTGTCGATGACCGACGCGGTTGCGTCGGGATCGCGCCAGTAGCCGCGCATCGTCGCCGGCGAGCGCACCACCACCTGGCCGACGGCATCCGCCGGCAGTGGCTGGTTTTCGCCGTCCACGATGCGCAGCTCCACTCCCGCTGTCGGCTTGCCCACCGTCGTCGTCAGGATCTCCGGTGGATCGTCGGGGAGTGAAGCCGTCGCGATGCCCACCTCAGTCGACGAGTAGCGCACGCTGACGGTCACCCCGAGCGTATCGCGGATGCGCCGGATCAACTCCGGCGTCGACGGAGCCCCACCGAGCAGCACGGACTTCAAGGACGAAAGATCGCGGCGCACCCGGTCCGGGTGATCGAGCAGCATGATGATCTGTGTCGGGAAGCCACCCAGGTGAGTGAGATGTTCACGCTCGATGACTTCGAGCCCCGCGGCAGGATCGAAGGCGTCGTGGATGAGCGATGTGCCGAGGTGACCGATCTGCAGTCCGATGCGCGCCATCGTGCCGATGTGCGCGAAGGAGATGCCGGCGGCGAGATGCTTCTGGAACGGGATGACGCCATCGCTGTAGCGGCGCGTGTCGATCTCGGCGAGCGCCAAGACGTTGCGGTGCGTGTACCAGGCGCCCTTCGGGATGCCGGTCGTGCCGCTGGTGAAGACGATCGCCACCGCATCGTCCGGACGCACGTTCACCGCAGGCGGTGGCGCTGCTGCACCGGCGACGTCCGCCACCACCTGCGCGGTACTGACGCGCAGATCACCCGCCACCACCCACACGACCTCGCGCAGCTCGGGGAGCTCGGGCCGCTGCAACTCGACCGCAGCGCGGAAGTCGGCATCGTGCCAGGTCTCGACGCCGAGCAGCAGGGTCGCGCCGGACCGTCGCAGGATGTGGCCGATCTCCGTCCGCCGGTAACGCGCGTTGATGCCCGTGGTCACCGCACCGAGACGCGCCGCCGCGAGGTAGGCAACCAAGTAGAACGGCGTCGACGGCAGCAGCAGCGCCACCACGTCGCCGTGCCCGACGCCGCGCGCCGCGAGCCCGGCGGTCATGCGGTCGGCAAGCCTGTCCCAGTCGCCATAGGTCAGGCGTTCATCGCGGTAGCGAAACGCCTCCGCGTCGGGCGCGTCGTGCGCCGCGCGGCGCAGCAGCTCAGGGAGCGTGGACGCCTGCAGCATCAGTGATCCCATTTTGATTGCGGCAACATGATTCGCTTTCCCCAATTCGAAACGGCTCCGGCGGGTGATCCATATAATGCGAACGTCACGATTCCGCCAACCCGGATCGTCCGCCTGATCGGCCACGGTCGCCGACCGGCTGACGGCTGTGGTACATTAGATCCAAGAGACCGAAGAAGGACGAGGGGGGGATTGGGGTCATGACGCAGAAGGAAATCGAGCTCATTCTGATCCGCCAACTAGCGAGCTGCCTGGCGACACCGATGTCCATCATCGACGCCGCGGGCAATCTCGTCTTCTTCAACGAACCTGCGGAGAAGATCCTCGGGCTGCGCTTCGAGGAGACCGGCGAAATGACCCCTGCCGAATGGTCGACGGCGTGGACACCTAGCGACCTGCAAGGAAAGCCTGTGTCTCCCGACGAGTTGCCGCTCTGGATCGCGGTGAATCAGCGGCGTCCAGCACACGACCACTTTTGGATCCGTGGGCTGGACAATGTCTCGCGCTGCATCGAGACGGTCGCCTTCCCAATCGTCAGCCAGGGAGATCGATACCTGGGAGCGGTAACCATTTTCTGGGAGCGACCTTCATCATGAAGGTCACACTCTGGGGCACTCGTGGTTCCCTGGCGTCTCCCGGCGCCGATACGGCACGCTACGGCGGCAACACCTCCTGCGTTGAGGTGCGCGGGGCGGACGGAGCGGTGCTGGTGCTCGATGCCGGCACCGGCATCCGCCTGCTGGGCACGTCGTTACCGCGCTCACTGCGGCGCCTGGATCTCTTGCTGACCCATCTGCACATGGATCACATCCAAGGCCTGGGCTTCTTCGCACCGCTGTACGACCCCGACCTGGAGGTGCACGTGTGGGGACCCGCGAGTACGACGGCGAGCCTCAAGGCCCGTCTGATGCGCTACCTGTCGCCGCCGCTGTTTCCGGTTCTTCTGCGCGACCTGCCCTGTCGCCTGCACCTGCACGAGGTCCCATGCGGCGAGATCGCCATCGGCGAGTTCCGCGTCACGTCGGCGCTCGTCTGCCATCCGGGGCCGACGGTGGGCTACCGTATCGCGGCCGACTCCAGTACGCTCGCGTACCTGCCCGATCACGAGCCGGCGCTCGGCGCGCGCTTCCCGATCAGTCCGGAGTGGACTTCAGGCTTCGCCATCGCCGCGGGTGTCGACCTGCTCATCCACGATGCCCAGTACAGCAGCACCGAGTATCCGGACCACGTCGGCTGGGGGCACAGCTCGCTGGAGCACACCCTGCAGTTCGCGGCGCTCGCCGGGGTCAAACGCTTGGTTCCGTTTCACCACGACCCGGCACACAGCGACAACGATTTGGACCGGATGATCGCGGCGGCGATCGGTGCACGGACACTCGCGTATGCCGTCACACCCGGCACCGAGGGCGCGACCTTCGAGATCGGCTCGCACACCACGCGCGCCGCGTGATCCGCCCCTACGACTCGACCAGGAGCGCCACGAGCTCTTCCGCGCGTTCCTGGGCGATCCGCCGAATCTCCTCGGGAGTTCGCGCCTCCATGGGATGCGGCAGGACGAGCATTTCCAGACGGTCGTAGCCGCGGGCCCGCGCGGCGGTCTGCGCCAGATTGGCGAACACCTCGGTTACGACGATCACCGCCGGCACGCCGGCGCGTTCGCATTCAATCGTGTCGTGGACACTCCACGACGTGCACGACCCTCAAGTGCCGAGGCCGACGACCGCGGCATCCACGGCACGCACGAAGCCGGCGACCTTCTGGCGCTCCTCGTCGGTGGTTCCGATGCGCACGCCGGGATCGAAGAACACCACATCGCGTAGCCTCCACCGCGCCCTCGCCAGCGCCGCGAAGGTGTCGGAGAAGTGAGTGAACGACTGCCACACGCGGTCGCGGCGGATGCCGAGGATCTTGCCTTCGAGGGACGCCAGGCGGCGGGTCGGCTGCGCACCACCCTGCGGCGGCGGGGCCGTCGGATCAAGTACCTCGATCGTCGTCACGCTCGCTGCATCCTGGCTTCTGACCGTTCCCTTCTGTATCGTTCGGTGCTCGGCTGTCAACCGCCGATGGGAGGTTCTCCGATGCGCGCGATCGTCTATCACGGCCCGTACGACCTGCGCGTCGAGCGCGTCGCCGACCCGGAGTTGCGCGACCCTCGCGCCGCGCTGGTGCAGGTGTCGCGCGCCTCGATCTGCGGCTCGGACCTGCACGTGCTACACGGCACCGTGCCGTCGGAGCCCGGCGTCGTGATCGGCCACGAGTGCGTCGGTGTGGTCGCGGATGTCGGCTCGGAGGTGCGTCGCTTCCGCAAGGGGGATCGGGTCATCGTGCCGGGGGTCGTCGGCTGTGGCGATTGCGATCCGTGCCGGCGCGGCTACCCGGTCGGCTGCGTGACGTTCCTCAACAAGGTCTATGGTCTGTCGAGCGCGCTGCCCGGCGCGCAGGCCGAGCTGATCGCCGTGCCCAACGCCGACGTCAACCTGTGGGCGACGCCGGCGGACCTGAGCGACGAGCAGGTGCTGTTCCTCACCGACATCCTGCCAACCGGCTACTACGCGGCCGAGAACGCCAACATCAAGCCGGGGCATGTGATCGCGATCATCGGCTGCGGACCGGTTGGACTGTTCGCACTGCTGTCGGCGCAGCTGTTCGGTCCGGCGACGGTGTTGGCGATCGATCGGGTCGGCTATCGCCTCGACAAGGCGCGCAGCTATGGGGCCGTGCCGATCGATGTGAGCAAGGAGAACGTGCTGCAACGCGTGCTCGACGTCACCGAGGGCCAGGGCGCGCACGCGGTGATCGAAGCGGTCGGCGCGCCGGAGACCGTGCGTCTTGCCTTCGAGCTGGTGCGCATCGGCGGCACCGTCTCGGTGGTCGGTGTCCTGCTTCAGCAGGACTTCGCGTTCCCCATGGGCACCGCGTTCATGAAGGACCTGACCTTCCGCGTCGGCCTGGTGAACGTGCCGCGTTTCATTCCGACGCTCCTCCCGCTGATCCGCAGCGGTAGACTCGACCCCACCGCCTTGATCTCGCACCACATGCCGCTTGCTGACGGCGAACGCGCCTACCAGCTCTTCGACCAGCGCGACGACGGCTGCCTCAAAGTGGCCTTGCAGCCCTGACCCGGCGACGACTGTTTGGAAAGGCTTCTGCCGTGCGAAGATCGGCGGCCCTGGCGATGTGCGGCGGAGCGCTGCTTTGCTGGGCGGTGCTGGGGAGCGCCCAGGCAATCGCGCGGGTGCAGCGCCGCAGCGCCGATTCCCCGGACGCGCCGGCGCCGCTGCCCGACGGTGATGCCGACTGCAACGGCGCCGTCGAACCCGCTGACGTAAACGCCCTCGTCCCCCTGCTGTTCTGTAGCGCCTGCGTCGCCTGCGACACGACGGATGTCAACCGCGACGGCCGCGCCTCGGTCGCCGACGTCGTGTCGTTACTCAGGGCCTTGCCTCCCCTGCCTACACCGACCGCCTCGCCGACTCTCGTTCCCACGGTCACGCCCACCGAGACATCCACGCCAACCCCGAGCGAGACCACGACGCCTACCGAAACGGCGACTCCCTCCGCCAGCCCCACCTCAACGCAGACGGCAACCGCCAGTCCCAGTGCCAGCGCCACGGGTACGCTCACCCCCTCACCCACGCCTAGTGGGACGGCGACGGTGATGCCGACGGACACCGCCACAGCGACGGCCACGGCCAGCGACACAGCTACGCCGACACCCACGCCGACGCTGACACCGACGCCGACGCGCACCGAAACAGCAACGCCGACCACCAACCCGAGCCCCACTCCGACGGCGACTGCAACCGCCGTAGACACTGCAACGCTCACGCCCACATCTACGCCGACCGTCACCCCTACGGCGACGCCGACCGCTAGCGCCAGCTCGACTCAGACTGCGACCGCCACGGCCACATCGACCTCGACGCCAACGCCGACGCTCGCGCCCACCGTGACGCCGACGAGCCTGCCCAGCCAAACTGCGACGGCGAGCGCCAGCGCGACGCCACCATCAACGGCAACCGCCACGCCCACCGCAACTCTGACGACCACGCGCACCAAGACCGTGACCCAGGCGCCAAGCGCGAGCGCCACACGCACGGCGACCCTGACGCCGACTCCTACCACACCTGTGCCGACTGCGACCCCGAGCGTGACCCGCACCGCAACGCCAACGAGCTCGTCGAGCCCGACCACCACCGCGACGCGCACATCGACATTCACGCGCACGAGTACGCCGAGCCAGTCACCGACCCAGACGGCAACTCAGACGCTCACCCGCACGTCCACCTGGACACCGACCAGCACGAGGACTGCGACGGGGACCCGGACACCGAGCTCCACATCGACGGAGACACCGACCCGAACCTCGACGGCAAGTACGACGTCAACGCGGACGCTGACACCAACGGCCACTTTGACTTCCACTCCGTTACCGACGCGGACGCCAACGGAAACCGCGACGCGCACACCCCCGCCATCACCGACCCCCACGGCAACGCGGACAGCGTCGGCAAGTCCCACCGGGAGCAACACACCGACCCGAACCGCCAGCCCGTCACCCACCGGCACACCGACCGCGAGTCGTACCGCGACGGCGACTCAGACATCATCGCGCAGCGCTACGCAGACGCCGACGCCTTCGGCCACTCCGACGGCAACCCCAACCACCACGCTCACGAACACCGCGACCCCAACGGCAAGCGCTACCGCGACTCCCACGGCAACGCCTACCGCCTCCGTAACAGAAACGCCAAGCTCCTCGCCGACTCTGCCGGAGACAGCCACCCTCACTGCCACGGTGACGCCAACCGCGAGTCCCACTGAGAGCCCAACGGCTACCATCACCGGCTCCGCTACGGAGACACCATCGCCCGCCGAGACCGCGATCCAGGCGGCCACTCCAACCCAAACGGCGCCGTCCGCCTCCCCTACAAACGATACGGGGATGCTGATATCGACGAGCACACCCACGGAGACGGCGACGCCGACCGACACCGCGATGCCGACGGCCGTCCCAACGTCCACATCGACTCCCTCGGCAACGCGGACGGCAACATCGACGCCGACTCTCACGTCATCGAAGACGCGCACGCCGACGGCGAGCCGGACTCCCTCGCATACGCCGACCACCACGCCGCTACCGGGCAGCCCGCGGCAGCTCGGTGATGTCAGCCTGCTCTCCGGACCCACGCCGTCCGACGGGGGCCAGTACACGATGACGCTCACGGTGAGCTGTCCGCAGCTGCAGCAGTCCGATACGGCCATCCTGAAAGTCGGTGACGGCACGGGCGGTTCGCAGGGCACGATTCTCTTCTATGCCGGCTTTACCGGCATGTACTTTTGGGAGGAGAACGGTGCCGAAGCGGCTCGCATCCTGGGCGAGCTGCGACAAGCGGGATACCGCACTGTACAGATGAAGTGGCAGCACAACTGGTTTCTCGCGGCGTCCGGCCAGCTCGAGGGGTTCGGCCGCTTGGCCTGCAGGCCCGCCACCGTGGCCCGCTGGGTGTACGACAACCTGCGCGTGGACGCCGCGCCCTTCTGTGCGACGGGGCATTCCAACGGCGCCTCGGAGCTCGCCTACACGATGACCCAATACGGGGTCGGCGATCTCTTCGCAGCGGCGCTCTTCGAAAGCGGCCCCAACTGGGCGCGCGTCGATTCGGCCTGCCTCTTCTCCAATGCGACCGCGTCACTGTTCCAAGGCGCTTCGGACCGGGGCCTCATCGACTTGGCCTTCGGCTATCCCAATAACGGAACGGGCCCATGCGCGCGGCGTGATCCCAACTTCCAGCCGGTCTTTGGTGAGGCCAGCATCGCGTTTGGCAGCTGGCAGTACGTGTTCCCGCAGACGGTGGTCTGGTCCGTATTCGGCGGGCAGGACACCAGCAGCACCGCGATCCACGGCCGCTATTTCTACCAGTTCCTGCTCGACGCAGGCTCACCACAGCTCCATACCGAGACGCTATCCAGCGCCGGTCATTTCGTCTCGGCCAATGCCGCGGGTGCCAACTTGATCCGCGATATGATGCTCAGCGAATGCCACTCGCACTAGGCCTGCGGCCGGCGTCATTTCTATGGCCCGCTCCCCGTTGGGTCGCTCCGGGCGGCCAAGTCCGACGGGTTGCTAGCTGCGCGGCAAGCTGTCCTGAAAGCGCTGCTGCAGGCGCCGCATACCGCCGAGCCAGCGGTCGTAGTCGGCGGCCTTGCGGCGGACGTACTCAGCCACCTGCGGGTGCGGCAGGATGAGGAAGCGCTCATCGGCGAGCCCTTCGACGACGGCCTGTGCCACCTGCTCGGGCTCGATCACTCCGTCGAGGCCCGCAACGCCGCCGTCCTCCGTACCGGCGAGCATGTTGGTGCGCACCGCTTGCGGGCAGAGGACGGAGACCTTGATGCCCTGCTCGCCGTGGGTGATCGACAGCCATTCGGCCAGCGCCACGACGGCGTGCTTGGTCACCGAGTAGGTTGCCGAGCCGATCTGCGACAGCAACCCGGCCGCGGACGCCGTGTGCAGCAGGTACCCGCCGCCGCGCGCCAGCATGCCGGGCAACACGGCGCGCGCGGCGTAGACGTGCGCCATGACGTTCACGTCCCAGATCTTCTGCCACTGCGCGTTCGGCGTCTCGACGCCGCCGAGGAACAGAATGCCGGCGTTGGAGCACCACAGATCGATGCGCCCACAGCGCTGCTCGGTCTGGCGCACAACGCGCACGACGTCCGCTTCGACCCCGACGTCGGCTTTGAACGCCACGCCGTGGACTTCATCGGCCACCGCCTCCGCGCCCGCCAGGTCGAGGTCGACGACAACGACCGCGCGCGCTCCTGCTGCCGCAAACCGGCGCGCCAGCGCCGCCCCAATCCCATTTGCGCCGCCGGTCACGACGGCGACTGTGTCGCGTATCTCCATGCGCCGCACTCTATTCCATGACGTGGGGCAGTGGAAAGATGTGACGCGACGCCGGCGAGCGAGGTGTCGCCGGGTATCGGTCGAGTCGTCGTGAAGCGTCTGGCGGCGGCTCTCCGGCGGCGCCAAGCGCCAGCGCCCGGGCCTCGAGTCGGTCGGCTTCGGTATCGCGTCCCGTGTCGTGCAGCAGGGCCGCGTAGTTGTCGAGCACGCGTTCGAGTTCACCCCGTTGAAGCTCGGTCGTCTGGGGCCGGTCGGTGTTCTCCAAGATGGACAGGGCACTCTGGTAGAGCGGCTCGGCGCTGGCGGCGTTGCCCTGCGCCGCGTAGAGGAGCGCGAGGTTGTTCAGGCTCTGCGCCGTCAGCACGTGCTCCCGACCGAGGGCCGTCTGCCGAATGGACAGAGCGCGCTTGAGCAGTGGTTGCGCGGCGTCATAGTTCCCCTGCGCCGCTTCCAACGCGGCCAGATTGTTGAGGACCGTGGCGACATCGGGATGGTTCAGGCCTAGCTCGCGCTCGCGTATGTCGAGCGCCCGTCGGTACAGCCGCTCTGCCTCACCTTCGTCGCCCTGCTGCCGACGCAGGATGGCAAGATCGTAGAGCGTGTTCGCCAGGGCGAGAGGGTTGTTACCGTTCTGCTCCAAGTCGTGGATCTCGGCAAGCAGCTCACGCTCCGGGTCCGGCGCTTCGGGCGCATGCGGTGGCTTCCAGGAACCGGCGGTCTCGTTTCGCCACGTAATCGCTCGCCGGCCCGAGTCTTCTTCCGTTCCCCACTGGGGGTGTGTCGGGCATCCTGCCGCCAACAAGCAGGCAGCGAGCGCACCTGCGGTTCTTGCCGCGGACAACATCTGAGATCGCATCGCCGCTACAGTACACCGCCAGTCAGCGGCAAAGCGCAAGGCGTACCCCCCACTGCTACATCCCGCGCATGGACCGTCCGGGGTTTGAAAAGCGCCGCTCGAAAGGGCAAGAATAGCGCTTCATTTCCTGACAGGCGGGTAGTGCCTGCAGCGAACTATGCCAGAGGGGGTACTGTATGAGTGATGCAGCCAAGGTTCAGCTCACCAGCGAGGAAGAATCACGCCGAGTCGCGGAGGAATCGCGCGAAAAGGAGTGGGCCGGGCGCACGTTCCTGCGCGAGCTCTTCCTCGGGAACTTCCTGCTTCCCCTCGTGTATCCCTTCCTGGAGCAGCGCGAGAAGCCTGAGTTCACGGGATTCTACAACGAGCTGAAGACGTTTCTGCGCAACGAAGTCGACTCCGTCGCCATCGACGAGAGCGGCGAGTACCCGGAGAAAGTCGTCCGCGGGCTGGCGAAGCTGGGCGCCTTCGGCATCAAGATCCCGAAGGAGTACGGCGGCCTCGGCTTCTCGGTCTCCGAGTACTGCAAGGCCATGCAGCTGATCGGCAGCTACGACAGCAACATCGTCGCGCTGCTCTCGGCGCACCAGTCCATCGGCGTGCCGCAACCGCTCAAGCTGTTCGGCACGGAGGCGCAGAAGAAGAAGTATCTCCCGCGCTGTGCCAGCGGCACGATCTCCGCGTTCGCACTCACCGAACCACACGCCGGTTCAGATCCGGCGAGCTTGTCGACGACGATCGAGCGCGACGGCGACATGTACCGCATCAACGGCGAGAAGCTATGGTGCACCAACGGCACGATCGCCGAGCTGCTGGTGGTGATGGCGCGGCATCCGGACACCAAGAAGATCAGCGCCATCATCGTCGAGGCCGACACACCGGGCGTCAAGGTCGAGCATCGCTGCCGCTTCATGGGACTGAAGGCGCTGGCCAACGGTGTCATCAGCTTCCGCGACGTGCGCGTGCCGCGCGAGAACCTGATTGGCGGAGAGGGCCAAGGGTTGAAGATCGCCCTGGTCACGCTCAACACCGGCCGCCTGTCGCTCCCGGCCGCGTGCACCGGCATCGCCAAGCGCTGCCTGGAGACTCTCGAAGGCTGGGGTAATCAGCGCCAACAGTGGGGTGTCCCCATCTGGAAGCATGAGGCCGTGAGCCACCGCATCGCGGACATGGCGGCGACCACCTTCGCGATGGAATCGATCGCGCGGCTGGCAAGCAGCATGGCGGACCGTGGTGGATACGACATCCGCCTCGAAGCCGCCGCGGGGAAGGAATGGAACACGGTGCGTTGCTGGGAGATCGTCGATCAGACGCTGCAGATCCGCGGCGGCCGCGGCTACGAAACGGAGAAGTCGCTGGCGGCGCGCGGTGAGGATCCGGTGCCGGTCGAACGTCTGATGCGCGACTGCCGCATCAACCTCATCTTCGAGGGTGCCAGCGAGATCATGCACCTGTTCATTGCCCGCGAGGCGGTCGACAAGCACCTTCAGGTCGCCGGGGCCTTCATCGATCCGAAGAAGAGCGCCAGCGAGAAGCTCGCGGTCGTGCCGAAGATCCTGGCGTACTACGCCCAGTGGTATCCGCCTTTGTGGCTGCGCGGTCTCGGCGCGCCGTTCCGCTACGGCGACTGGGGCCGTTTGGCGCCGCACCTGCGCTCCGTGGAACGCAGCTGCCGCAAGCTGGCGCGCGAGAGCTTCCACGGCATGCTCGTCTACCAGGCCAAGATGGAGCGCAAGCAAGGGTTCCTGTTCCGCTGCGTGGATATCGTCATGGAGCTGTTCGCGATGACCGCGTCGGTAGCGCGGGCGCGGCAGATGCTCGACGAGCGGCACCCCGAAGCCGAGCGTGCCGTCGAGCTCGCCGATCTCTTCTGCCGCGCCTCGCGCCGCAAAGTGAAGCGCCTGTTCCACGAGCTCTGGCACAACGACGACGCCCGCAAGAACACGGTCGCGGCCAGCGTCATGAAGGGCGAGCACGCCTTGCTGAGCGAGGGTATCGTCAATCTCGGGTTCGAGTACAAGACGCACTTCCTCGCCACGCCGCGGCAGGAGGAAGCGGCTCGAAAGGTTGCCGCAGCAGGCTCGTGAGCGGCAGGAATTGCGGCGCGCGCCCAATCCGGATCGTCCGGGTCGAGCCCAGCCCCGGACATCTCCAGTGCTCCTAACAGCGGCGCCGGGTACTGTCTGACTTTGGCACCCAGTACCCGGCGCCGTCGTCGCTTGACACGGCGCTTCTCCGGAGCGTAATAGGGGTGGCGTTCGGCTATCTCGGCCGGCGGTCGTGGGACTGTTCAGGCTGCGTAGCCAGCCAAAGGAGACCCCGATGACCCGCTTCTCGCACGCCAGCTGGTTCTCCCGTGCCCCCATGCTTCTGGTCGCTCTGATCGCCGTGCTCAGCGTCTGGCCGCGCGCGGCCGCGGCCCAGTGCATCACAAACGGCCTACCTTGCACCGACAGCGAGTGCTGCTCGGGGTTGTCCTGCAGCAACGGCGTCTGCTGTGACTCCACCACTGAGGTCGGTTGCACGGGCATCGGCCAGGGGACGACTTGCTGCCCGAGCGACACATTCTGCACCTGCCTTGGCGTCTGCTGCCCCGTCGCACAGAGGTGCGGCGGTCAGGGGACCGGCTGCCCCCTCTGCTGCGCACCGGGCGAGACTTGCGATTGTACTACCTTCCCCTGCGCCTGTGCCGCGCCGACAGCCACAGAGACACCGACTCAGCGGCCATGCGAGCCGCCGTGCAGCTTCTTCGATGTCTTCACGTGCATCTGCCCTTCACCCACCCCCACTGACACCTCAACCGCAACTCCAACTACGACTCCAACTGCCAGGCCAACTAGGCGGCCAACTAGGACTCCAACTAACACCCCAACTCCGGCCTGCGAGCCCGGCGTGCCCGCCAACCCGGTGGTAACGGGCACGGGGCCAAACATGGGCGACGCATGGTCCGACCTGAAAGGCGAGGCTAACGGGATTTGCGACACGTTCTGTGCGACACGCAACGTGGCATGTACGTCCGGGGTGTGCAGAAGGAACGGCGCAGCCCAGACGGACGGGAACCCGTCAACCAATTGCACCAGGGCCGCACCCTCCAACTGCACGGCGAACATCACCAAGTGCCCTTGTATGTGCAAGCCTTAATTGGCGCGGCGTTTCCATCGCCGTCGGCCGGAGCGGTTGTTCTAAGCCACGATTCTCAACGCTTCGCCCTTGTTGTGTAGCGGAACCAGCTGATCGCTGCGCAATGCCAGCTCCGCATACGTCTGGCCGTCGTCATCGCAGAACTCCACCTCATAGACATGAGGCGCGAGGATCTCCACGACCGTGCCGACTTCACCACGCTTCAGCTTGCGCTCCGGGAAGTCCTTAAGTAGCGCCACGGTGTCGAGCAACTTGATCCTTCCTGTTCGTTTGGGCATCACCGTTTCCTCTTTTTCGCGTAGCACGTCGTCAATCGTGGCGCAGTCTTGCCACGGACGACGATCCAGCTGCTCCGGATGGTTGCCTTTCCGACTTCCGTCGCCATCTCGAAATCGATTATGTACCGTTGGCCGTATAGGTCGAGCTCGCCAAGCTTCGCATCCCCGGTCCGCGCTATCTCCCGCAACTTCCCTTGGAGCTTCGAAGCATCTGCCGCTGTCAGCCCCAGCGCCGCAGCAAAGACGCGCGCCTTATGTCTTCCTCGCGGACTGTCCGGATTCAAGCAGTAGTCCCGCAACTTTCGAAGGTCGACAACCGCGCGCTCTCCTTCAGGTAGTCGCACAGAGTGAGACTATCCATCAAGCGTACAGCTCAGCAACCCTTTCGCGAACCATCTGCTGAAACTACTTGTAGGCTGCCCGCCGGGTCGGGCGACCCTTGCAACAACTTGTCGTCCATTGCGTGCCAGACGACTGCCGTCACGGAACGTCCAATCGCCAGTGAAGCGTTCGATGAGCTTCGGCCAGATCTCGCGGGGCGGGGTGTCGAACACGGTGGCCACGTCGGCGGTGGCGACGTACCAGTCGCCGCGGCCGATTTCGTTGTCGAGCTGCCCGGGACGCCAGCCCGCGCGCGCGTGCGGCCGCGAAGGCGGAGTCCGGGTCGTCCGTACGAAAACACAGCCACACATTGCCCTTATTGATCTTCGCCTCCGGCGTGGCGTCCTGCTCGCGCGTGACGATGAGCTCCACATTGCTGAGTCGGAAGAACGCGGCCTGGTGAACGGACGTGCCGTCGCCCAAGCCCCCGTCTTCCTCTCGACCGAGCAGGCGGCGATAGAAGTCGCGGGTCTCCGCGAACTCGGCGGCATCAGTGGTCACGATGCGAACCGCGAGCAACTCATTCGTCGTCGTCATCCGGCCCTCCTGTGAGCAGATTACACCGCCCCCTCCGCGAGAAATCGACGATATGTAGCGGGCAGCGTGACTCCGAAGGCGTGGTGCAGCGCGAGAACATCGTGGACATCCTTCTCCTTCGGCTCGTAGCCAAGGTGGCAGAGGACTTGAACCTCGGCCGAAATGCAGCGGACCGCTTGCCCGGCAATGCAACCGCAGACGAAGCCCTCGGGCGGATAGCGGAACACTGTGCCGCTCGGCTGAGGCTGTAGGCCAGCGCCGTGATCGTCGAACGTGACGGTGTGGAAGTCGATGTGTCCGAGCTGCGGATGAGACAAGACGAAGCGGACGGGAAGCTCGTCCTCCGCGAGGATGAAGCCGCGCGACCCGAGGACCGCGCGGATCCGGGGAACCTGTCCGAGTGCGACGACGAGGTCGAGATCCTCGTGTGGTCGCGTTTGGCGGCCCAGCAGCGCGTCCACGCCCCATCCTCCGTCGACCCATGAATCGACGCCGGAGGCCTGCAACGCCTGCAGGAGGTCGACAACGGTCTCAGGGTTCACGGTCGCGTCCAGCGCGTCGGGCGATCATTGGGGGTCAGTCCCGTGTGCTTCGCGATCCTGGCGAGCATTCTTGGCCCGATCTCGCCCCGCCGAACCCGAGTTCACGGTGTCACGTCACGCGAGACTCAGGGCAAGATGGATGTCTTCAGGTTCGCGCGCAAGCAACTCTGGATCAGGCGCTCTCAGCACGTTGGCTCCCATGCGCAAGTAGGCATCGACGGTACCTCGTGTGGGAGTGGCCGAAATATAGAGGGCTGTGGCGCCGAGTGACCGCGCTAGATTCGCCACCATCTCCGTCAGCATCCGACCGATTCCCCGCCGGCGGTACTCGGCGCTCACATAGAGCATGTCGAGCTTCATGACAGCGCAATCGCCACCCACGCCAGAACCATCCAACGATCCGATGCCCACGAGTCTGCGCTCGTCCCACGCCGCAAACACTCTTCCCCCTGAGTCAATGAGCGCCTGCAATCGCGCAACGTAGCCAGCGAGTTCGGCACCGGCCCAGGACAGGATCTCCTGCCGCGTCTCATTGAGCTCGAGAATACCGTTCGTTGCCCGATAGATGCCGTCGATACACTCCGAACGATCGATGGTTCCCAGCAGCTGCGCTTCATCGACTTGGAGGTCGCGGTAGACAATCGAGCCCATGATTCTGCTTCTCTGGTCGCCCCGCTGACAGGTCCGAGATGCGTCCGTGTGTCTCGGCTCTTCCGTGCCTGCCCCGAAATGCGCGTTGCCGGTCTGCCCAACGGCTGGCCGCTAAGCTGCGGCCGCGCGTGACGCTACCACGATCCGTTTCGGCACGGGCCGCTCGCATCGCTGAAGCCCGCGGCCCTCAGCTTCAGCGGCTTGTTGGGCGGCGCGCTATCGAGCACGCGTCTCGTACCCACCGAGGATGTGTCCTGCAG
>CAZCGA010000040.1:0-45784 GCA_964498075.1 uncultured Binatia bacterium (SeqCode)
GCCGCGCACAGACTTTTGGTGATAGTAGTTCAGGGCAGGCTTCGAGGGCGGACTTTGACTGCAGGATCTTGTCGGCGAGATGCTTCGGGGTGTACGCAAGCGGGTCGGGCGCTGCAGCCTGGGGCTTGGCGGTCAGAGGCGCAGCACACTCGGGGCAGAACTTCGCAGTCGGCGGCGCCGTGGTGCCGCACGCAGGACAGCGGCGTGCGACGGGACTGCCGCACTCAAGGCAGAATTTCGCACCGGGCGGGTTCTCGTGCTGACACTGGGGACACTGCATCGCGGGTCGCGTCTCGCTGGGCTGCGAGTGTGGTCCACCGGCCGCGTAAGTGTCAATTGCGGCGCGCAGGCCGGCGCAAGGCGAACGCCTGCTGCTAACACCCTGCGGCGCGCAGATACTCACCCAGGCCGGCCGAATCGTTGGCAACCGCGAGCGCGGTCTCGCGCCGGATCCGATTGGCGCGGACCAGATCGGTGAGGCTGCGTTCCAGCACCAGCATCCCCTCGTTTCCGCCGGCCTGGAGCGCGTTGACGATCTGCGCCGTGCGGCCCTCGCGGATCATATTGGCTACACCATGGGTGACCCGGAGCAGCTCCACTGCCGGAACCCGACCCGCTCCATCCGCCGTCGGAATGAGGCGTTGAGAGATCACGGCGCGCAGCGAGTCCGCGAGTTGCACGCGGATTTGCCGCTGGCGCTCCGGCGCATACGTATCGATGATCCGCTCGACGGCGGATGGAGCGGTGCGGCTATGCAGGCTGGCGAAGACGAGGTGACCCGTTTCGGCCGCGGTGAGTGCCAGGCTGATGGTTTCGGGATCGCGCATCTCGCCGACGAGAAGGATGTCTGGATCCTCGCGGAGCGCGTCGCGCAAGCCGGTGGCGAAATCACGCACGTGCGTCCCCACTTCACGCTGGCGGACCAGTCCGGAGGCGCGCATCGGCCGGATGAGGTACTCGATCGGATCCTCGAGGGTCACCAGCACCTGTGGGCGCGCCCGCAGGGCGTGCTGCACGAGCGCCGCCAGCGTGGTGCTCTTGCCGCAGCCCGTCGGTCCGCAGGCGACGACGAGCCCGTGGGGAAGGTCGATGAGCGACTCGAGCTGCGGCGGCAGATTCAGGTCCGCGAGCGTCGGAGCTTCTCTCCTGAGAATGCGCACCGCGGCGCACAGCCCTTCTTCGGTCGCGTAGACGTTGACGCGGACTCGCCCCAGCGCGGGCACGTCGAAGGCGCGATCCACCGAGCCGCCGGCCTGCACATGCTCCAGCTGCTCTTGCCCACCGAGCAGCGCAGTCGCGTCGAATCCCGGCGCGCCTTCGAACGTCTGCAGTGCACCATTGATGCGGACGATCGGCGCCCCCTGCGGACTCAAGTGAATGTCGCTGGCGCCCTGAGAGACGGCTCGCGCCAGCAAAGCAACGAGCGCCGCCGGGAGCGCTCCGCTCCCCGCACGCCAGAGGCTTCCGGCGGACGTCTCCTCGATGCCGCGCGCGGTGGCGCCGATGAGCCCATCGCCGCGCCGGTCGCTGCGCGCCGCTTCGTCGGGCTCGCGAATCTCGTTGCCGTCGCGGCGAAAGCGAACCTCCAGCGTCGACTCGTCCGGCTGGACGAGCATCAGGACGAAGTTCCCGAGCTCGGTGGTGCTGTAGGTGAGCGACACTTCGCCGCGCCGGCGCAATGCCGCCGCATGCGACGTCCACAGGTCGTCGAGCAGCTCGCGGATCCGCTCCGTGGACGTCGCGGGAATCGTCAGCGGCAGCTCGGCGTCCTCCTTGAACATCTGCGGCCGGCGATCCGAAGCCAGCCTCAGCTCCGTCCCCCCCTGCTGCACCAGGATCTTCAGCAGGCTGTCGATCGCCTTCACGTCTTGGCTCGGCATGTCTGCAGCCGATCTTTGCCTGACCAACGGCACCACCGCAACCTGGGCGGTGCAGTGAGTAGTGTCCTAGTTCCCTCTCCCGGATGGGACTGTCGACTTTCGCGGGAACAGTGTTGCGGCGTCGGAGCCGGCTCGCCGCCGGGGAATGAATTCCCCGGCTGAGTCGACGAAAAGTCCCCTGAAAGGGGACTCCAATTGCAGTTTTGCAGTCGGCTTCGGCCGACTCCGTTCCCCTGAGCCGGGGAATTCCATTCCCCGGCGACCGCGACCGCACCGACGCTTCGCGTTTATCGACAGTCTCATGCGGGAGAGGGAGCGCCCTGGCGTGGTGTCAAGCTGCGAGGCCACTCAAACTAGGACACTACCGCGCAGTGGATCGAAGCCCGGGCGATTCGACTCAGTGACGAGCGCCGGGCGCACGACCGGCTGTCCGCCTTCACGGCGAACCGCGGCGGAGCCGTTCGAGGTTTGCCAGGTGAGACTCGCGGCTGATGCGGTACGCCGAGAGGAGCGCGATCGCCACGAGGAGAAGCACCACGAGCGTCGGTATGTAGATGAGACCAAGTTGGCGCAGTGCGACAGGATCGACGGCGCCGGGCCGCGCGTCACGCGGGAAATGGATCGCGCGCAGAAGCAGGGTCGAGCTGAAGATGCCGGCCCCGGAGACTGCCTTCTGCACGAACGCGTTCGCGGCGAAGAAAACGCCCTCCGAACGCCGGCCGGTGGTCACTTCGCTGTCCTCGACGACGTCCGCCACCATGGCTGCAACGAAGATGCTCGAGGCGATGAAGAGGGCGATGACGATCGTGTTCATGATCGCCAGTATCGGCAAGAGCAGCGGCGAGCCGTTGGCCGGGAAGGCACCGATCAGGCGCAGCGAGATGGGGAGAGGTCCGAGGACGATCACGCCCAGCGCGGTCCCGATGGCCGCACGCTTCTTGCCCAGGCGCATCGAGAGCCGGGGCGCAAACGGCGCCGCCACTGCGGCGGAGACGAAGCTCAACAGCGCCAAGAGCGACATCTGTGACGACGACAGCTCCCAGAAGTAGGTGTTGAAGTAGATCGCCAGGGCCGCCGCAACCCCGACCGCCATGCTGGTGAAGACCGCCGCGCCGAAGAGCACCAGAAAGGAGCGATTCGCCAGCGTCTCACGCACCTCGCCGAGACTACCGCGCACCCCGAGCCGGCGCTTGGGCGGCGGCGCTTTGAGCCGCGGAATGTGTGCGTGTGTGCCGGCGGCCGACGTGAGGATGGCAACCGCCATGATGACCGCCGCAACCACCGCGTAGCGGCGGTACCCTTCCGGGTTGAGAACGCCGGTCGGGTGGGCGGCGTCGGGCTGGAGAAAGACGGAGTACGCGAGAACCGCCATGGTGAGGCCTCCCCACCAGCCGAAGAAGAACCGATAGCTCAGGATTGTTGTGCGCTCGTCGTAGTGATCCGTGAGCTCGGGGGCGAGCGACGAGCTGGGGATTTCGTAACACGCGATGAGCGCCCGCACGAGTACGGCGACGACGAGGAGGTAGTAGAAGAGCTGGTCGGAAGAGAGCCCGGCCGGAGGCGTCCAGAGCAGATAGTACATGACCGCCACCGGCAGCGCCGCCGCGTACATGAACGGATGCCGCCGCCCCCAGCGCGAGCGCAGGTGGTCGGATGCCCAGCCGATGAAGGGGTCGAGGACCGCATCCGCAACCAGCGCCAGCATGATGGCCAGCCCCACCCTGTCCGCGGCAAGCCCGAGCACCTGATTGTAGTAGATCAACAGGAAGGTGCCGAAGCCGTTGTCCTTCACACCGAAGGCGACCGACCCGACGCCGTAAAAGAGCTTCGTGCGGAAGGGGAGCGCGCGCTGATGCTTCATCGCTGTTCACTACGACCTAGTGGGCGGGAAGGATGGTGGTGTCCTAATTTGAATTTGAGAGCTTCACCGTCTCGCTCGTGCCGCGCAGCATGCGCCGGAAGCGCGGCACGAGCAGCGGCAGAGCCGCGGCGGCGCCGAGCATCACGCCAGCGAGCACGAGCCCCTCGCCTTCAGCCATGGCATCGCCGAAGAAGCTGAGCGAGGCAGCGCGGACGAGGGCGCCGATGGCGATCGCGACGAAGAACGGGGCGGCGCGCATGCCCGACAGGATAGCGGCGACGTGCAGCAGTTCGGCGGGTCCGATCGGGTAGGCCGTGGCCAGTCCGAGAACCCCCGCGCCGCCCCGATCGTTGATGGCGGCCAATCGCACACGCGTGTGCTCGGGCAAGCGAGCGACCAGCCACTCGCGGCCGGCGAGGGCTGCGAGGTAGAACTTCAGGGTAGCCGAGAAGGTGAGTCCGAGGGCGCCGAGGAGCGTGCCGCCGAGAAGACCGAAGCAGACGCCGCCGGCGACCAGGAGCGCGACGGAAGGGATCAGCAGGGCTCCGCGCAGGGCGAACAGGCCGACGAAGGCGATTGGTCCCCACCAGCCCAACGCAGCCACGAAGCGACGAATGGACTCGGTGTTCGCGTCGATGTTGATCGACCCGCGCAGGACGTAGCCCAAGGAGAGAAGTGCCACGAGCGCGGCCAGCAGGGCCAATCGAATAGGAAGGCTCATGCGCGAATAGGTTGAAGACCGTTCACTACGGCTCTGCGCCATGCGGCCATGTCTACCAGATCGCCGATGGTGAGTGCACTGGGCGACCGACTGCGGCATTACTGCTCTCGGCGGTGGGGACTGTCGATAAACAGCGGCGCCCCTCGATACGCCGCGAAACGAACGCGGCTACTCGGGGTGAACGGAGTAGGGGTCTCCAGAAAGATCTCGAAATCCGTTCGCCCCGAGTAGGCCCCTTTTTTCAGGGGCCGTATCGAGGGGCTGCCTCGGAGAAAATCGACGTTCCCGGTGGGAGAGGGAGGAAGAGGGTTCCCTCTCCTCCCAGGAGAGGGTGAGGGTGAGGTGATGAGATGATCTCTCTTCTCACCTTTGTTCAGCGAACTTTAGACTCGCGCCACTAGCTCAACGGTGTGGCCGTCGCCGTCGCAGTCGGAGTGTGCGTCGGGCTAGCGATGACGGTGGGCGTTGGCGTCGGCGTGAGGGTTCCAATTGGCGTCGGGCTCGGTCTGGGTGTCGCAGTCAAATTCGGCACAGGGGGTGGGGGTGGGCTGAACGTCGGGCTGTCGACGGGCACGGGTGTCGTCGGCGACGGCGTGTTGGTGACCGTCGGCGTCGCCGTGGGCGCCGGCGTCGGAGGGATCTCGCTCAGCTCGAAGGCGGCGCTGATGTTGCCCGTCGGGCTGCTTGGCCCGGTAACCTTCACGGCGTAGGAGTCACCGGCGGCAATGTCATAGGTGGTTACCAAGTCGCTGCACGCGGTCTGCCCCACGGCGATCGTGCAGCTCGGTGTACCGGTGCAGGTGGACACGTCGCCGCCGCCGATGCCGACGCACACTCTGCACGTAGTTGCCGCTGACTGGCTTGCCGTGAGGTCACAGTACAGCTTCTGCAGCCGGGCCGGGCTCGCGGCGAGTACACCTCCCTGTCCTGTGCCCCAGGCGAGGTGCATCACGCCATAGCTGGTGCCGGCGAGCAGCGCACCGCCGCCGACGAACTCGACCGGCGTACCGCTCCATTCGACCACGTGCCCGAGGTAGCGCGTGTCCGTGGCGCCACTATGTACGGTGTGCAGCGCGATCGCGTTGCCGGCGCTGATCGAGCACTGCGACGTGCAGACCGTGTCGGAGGCTGCGAGCTGGTTCGTCAACGGGACCGCAAGATCGCTGTCAACGCCGAGGGTGACGTTGCGAGCCATGGTCGTGTACGTGCCGGAGGAAACCGCATCGATCGACTGCGAAAGGGCAACGAAGGTACCCGCCGAGGGAATGCGCACACCCGCCCCGCCCGGGTTGGCGTTGGTGGATTCGCATCGGCTCGCTGTCTGGTCGTAGGTCTTCGCCGCGCAGTACCGGTCGTTGATTCCGGTCGTGGTGGCGCTGGGCACCCAGGCGAGCATCGGGTTGTGGTGTGTGGTGTCAGCGCCGTTGGCGGTGACCCTGACGGTCACAGCGCACGCAGGATTGGCCGTCGCGGCGGCGACTTCGACCTGCATGCTGAGAGAGTCGCCGGCGTCGTAGTCGACACGGTCGACCGAATTCGTACACGTCGCGCTGTTCCCCACCGTGCAGGTCAAGCCCGTGCTCGTCCCATTCTTGCGCAGCGTGAAGACGCCCGAGGCGACGAGCGACGCGCCGCATTTGACGTAGAGATTGGACAAGCGTCCGCTGCTTGGCAGGGAGAGCCGCTGCCGGGCTTCGTTGGTCTCGCTACTCGAAGCCATCGACAGGTACCCAACCGTTCCGCTGGACGGCCGGATGTTCGCTGCAGTAAATCGCAGGAACGCGTGCCCGCTACCGGTCGATGACGTGGCGGCCGCCGTCGCCGTGATCGTTGGCGTGGCGGTGGGGGTGCCGGTGTCGGTCGGCGTCGGAGTCACCGTCGGCGTGTTGGTGATCGTTGGCGTGTTGGTTGGCGTCGGGGTGTCGCTCGGCGTGGGGGTGACCGTCGCGGTTGATGTGCTCGTCGGCGTATTCGTCGGTGTCGCCACCGCCGCGGCCAGTGTCACCGCGTCTTCGGCACTGTCGTCGATGCCGTCGTTGACCACGAGCCCGAGGACGTACGTGCCCGCCACATCCGGCCGGATGGTGGGGTCGCGGAACGTGGCACTGCCCAGCGCCGTGGCGCTGCCGGCCGGCTTGCTGATGAGGCGCCACCGATAGGCGAGTGCACTGCCATCCGGATCACTCGATGCGGCGCCGCTGAGCGTCGTCGCGACGCCGGTGAGGACGGCTTGATCCACACCGGCGTCCGCGACGGGCAACTGATTGGGCCGCAGCGGTATGGTGACGGTTGCGATGCTCGAGCGGTTTCCTTGCGCATCCACCGCCTGCACGCCCAGAACGGCGCCGGCGGCGCCACGCGGCAGGAGGATCGCCGCGGTGTAGTTGCCGCTCGCATCGGCAGTGCGGTCAGTCGTCACCAGGCGGCAACCGTGGGTGGTCACGTCGCAATCGGCGAAGAAGTCCACCGCCGCCACCATGTTGTTGTCGGAGGGGCGCGCGGCCACCATGACCGCGCTGCCGCCAATCTGCTCGACATCGGGTGAAGGCGCGACGATCGCAACCGCGGGGGGCGTACCATCACGCACCGTCAGCGTGATGCGCGGCGCCGTCCCGACATTCCCCGCAGCGTCCAGGGCCTCAGCGACTACCGTGACCGTGCTCGCTTCCGGCACCGCAGCCGGAATGACCAGGCCGAACGTCGCATTGACGCTGCGCAGCGTCGGGCTCACGCCGGCGCTGTCCTGCGCGCTCACCGCTCCCTCGGTGTGGAAGCGGATCGTCGCCACGCCAACGGCGTCGTCCGCCTGGATGGTGATCGGGATCGTCGTTCCTGGATTCACCACAAAGTTGCCGGCCAGCGAGGTGAGCGTCGCGGTCGGCGGGGTGGCGTCGACGACGCGGACGCTCACGCTGCTCGCGCTGCTCACCAGGTCGCGCGTGTCACGCGCCACCAGGCTCACGACCAGCGCGTCATCCGGCTGTGCTGCCGCCGGGATCGCGACCGCAAAGGTCGCCGTCGCCGTTGTACGGCCGGGCGCGAAATGCACGACCTGGGTCAGGTGCAGCTCGCTGCCGTTCACGGCGAGCTCGACTTGCTTCAGCTCGAGATCGTCGCTAGCCAGCGCGCTCACGCTGAACGTCTTGCCTGTGCCGATCGTGCTGCCCGCTCCCGGTGCCGTCAGCTGAACGCTCGGGGGCTGGTTGGCGACCGCGGCGATGCTGATGCTCACCGCCGGACCGCGGTTGCCGGCGAAATCGGTCGCCACTGCTGTGATCGTCGCCGGCGCGTTTGCCGTGAAGCTGTGCGTGAATGGCAGCGTATTGTCGGAACCGATGAGCCCCCCGGTGCTCGACAGGAAGTCGACGACGTTTGTGTCCTCGCTGCCCGCCAGCGGCGTTGCCGTCAGGGTCACTGCCTCGCCGAGAATGGCGATGTTCCCGCTCGCGCTGCTGGCGAGCGCGACGCTCGGCCCGGTGTGGTCGCTGGTGTTGAAGGTGACGCTGAACGCCGCCACCTGCGGGTTGTCGTACAGGTCCTTCCAGCCGCTCACGGTCACCCGGAAGCTGCGGTCGTCGGGCAGCAGCGTAGCGGGCTTGAAGATGAGGGTGCGATTGCCGTTGCTGTAGCTCACCGAGCCGCTCGCCGCCGTGCCGCTCGGCACCTCGATGAGGGTCACTGTCCCCGAGCCGACAGCGACCGCTTCGCTCCACTGCACGACGACCTGTCCCTGCACCAGGTTGGCGCCGATGACCCGCGGCGCGGTGACGTCGGCGGTCTGGAAGCTCGAGCGGAACACCGCGGCGATCGGCCGATTGAAATCGTCACGCACCTGCTGGTTCACTTCGAGCGTCAGCGCGCTGAGCTCGGGCCAGCCGATGGCCGGCGTGACGGTCACGCGTGTCCGGGCTGCATCGAGGGCACGCAGCACGGTCAACACGGCGCTGCCGGCGCGGACGATGATGCCGCCGGCAGTCGTCAGGCTCGCGGCCGTCACCGTGTCCGAGAAGTCGATGATGATCGGCGCGGTCAGCGCCACACGCGTTGCGCCGCCCGGCGGACTGACGTCGACGACCGCGGGAATCGTGTCGTCGAGGGTGATGGGTGCCAGGCTCACCGTTGCCCCAGCCGTGTCGATCCGGCCGGCGACCGTGCCGGCGCCGCGCGTGACGCTATCGAAGGCGTTGATGCTGAAGCCCCCGAGCGGCAGGTTGGCGATCGTGTAGCGGCCGTCGCTCGCGGTGATCGCCGGGACGCTGAAGACCGTGCCGGTGACATCGCTCGTGCCCGTGAGTGTCAGCAGCACGTTGGCCGCCGGCCGGATGCCGTCGCTCAGCAGGACGCTACCCGCAACCGTTCCCGCCGGCTCGATCACCACCTCGAGGTTGTCGACCACCTCGCCGTCGGTACTGAGCGTGCCGTTGGCGTTGCCCGCCAGTTGGCTGCCCACGAGCACCGCGGTGATGGTGAAGGATCCGGTCGGAATGTCGGTGAACGTGAACTGGCCGCTCGTATCGCTGAAGCCGGTGAAGGTCGTCCGCAGTACGCTCGTCGGCCCGGTAGGATTGAAGTCGCGGCGGATGAGGGTGAGGAGGGCAGGCGTCGTCAACTGATCGCCGAGTGCGCCGACCACCGTGCCGCGAATCGTGCCGGTGCCGAGGAAGACCACATCGACGACCACCGTCTCGCCGTCGGTCGCCGGATTCGCGGCCGTCGCGCCGCCGTCTTGGCCACCTTGCGCGCGTGCCGTGACGGTCACCGGCACCAACGGCACGCTTGGGAACACGAACTGTCCCTGCGCATCAGCGGTCGCGTTGAGGCGGGTATCGCCGCCGTCGAGCATGACGGTGGCAAAGGCTACGACCGTGCTGCCGTCGGCACGGAGCACGGTACCCGTGACGCGCGCCCGTCCCGCCAGGGTGATATCACGCGCGACCAGCTCGCCTTCCGTAGTCACCTGTCCGCTGGCGCTGCCGCCGGCGCCGCTGATCCGGTCGGTTGCTTGCAGCGTGAAGTCACCTTGCGGTACGCCGCCGATGCGGTAATCGCCATCGAGATTGCTCGTCGTCGTGAGCTTACCGGGTCCGAAGAAAGAGACGTCGCGGACCAGGCCTTCCGGTCGCACCAGCAGCGAGGAGGTCAGCTCGACCTGCGCAGCGCTCGCTGTGGCACCCGACTGCCGGCGCACGATGCCGGAGACCGTTCCCACCGGCAGCAGGAACAGATCGACCGTGACCACCTCGCCGCTGAAGTCCACCCGCCCGGCGCCGCGCCCGATGCGGCCGCTGCGCGGATCGAGGAACTCGAGCGAGAAGCTGCCAAGCGGCACGAACTCGAAGGTGTAGGCGCCGTCCACGCCGCTCGTCGTGTACGCCCCCAGATGCCCGCTCTGCAGCAGACGCACCTGCGCAAATGACAGCCGCGTCGTGCCGGTCGCGTCGTGCAGCGTTCCGGTAACCGTTCCCGACGGCGCCAGCGGGATGGTGACCTCGGCGTGCCCCTGATCCTCGACGATGGCGCCGCCCGAGCGCCCGCCGGTCAGCGACGCCGGATCCTCGGCGGTGACTGAGAGCTCGCCCTCCGGCACGCCCGCATACTCGACGACGCCGGCAGCGTCGCTGATCAAGGTCGGGAAGCCGCTCAGCAGGAAGGCCACCGGCGAGCCGCTGCTGAGTTGGACGCGCGCATTGGCGATCGGCTGGCCACTGCCGTTGACGACATGGACCGTCACCGTACCCTGGCCAAGCAGGCTGAGGTCGACCACCGTCTCGTCGCCCGTGAGCACG
Source organism: uncultured Binatia bacterium (SeqCode) (assembly GCA_964498075.1). GTDB lineage: Bacteria > Desulfobacterota > Binatia > HRBIN30 > HRBIN30 > CAZCGA01. Next base: position 10,249 of record CAZCGA010000040.1, read on the forward strand.
CTGCCGCGTACCACGCCGCGGTTGCCGCTGGCCGGATCGCGGGCGGTGATCACGAACGGACGCGGCGGCAGCAGCGAGAAATTGAACGTGCCGTCGGCGTCGGTCTGAGTGACGCGCGGATCGTTGGAGACCCTGCTCGCGTCGATGTACGTGACTGCGATGCCGGCGCCGGCGCGCTGGCCGTTGGCGAGGAACACAGCCCCGCGCACGCGCCCGCTCTGGCCAAGGACGAGACAATGCTGAGTGAGCGCCGCAGCGGTCTCGACGGTCCCTTCGACCGCCGCCGGGTCGCCGTTGAACGGGCTGAGCGCCTGCAGGCGGTAGGTCGAGCCCACGGGAATCTGCGCGGTGACCCGGCCGCTGCAGTTCGTGCTGGTGTCGGCGCAGCGCGCGCCGCACGTGGTAGCACCGAGCAGGCTCGTCGAGACCAGCTGATCGCTGGCGAGCGTCTTGTGCACGGGCTTGAGCTGGCCGAAGCCGTCGAAGGCGCCGTAGCTCACGATGATCTGCGCCGTGCGCGGCGAGAAGCCGTCGGCATCCAGTACTACCGCCGTGACCGTGCCGAGCCCGCGCAAGGTGACGTCTTGTACGACGGTCTGGCCGTTTACGAGCAGGCGCACCGGCTGGATCTGGCCGTCACCGCTCGGGTCGCTGGCGCGCAGCGTGTAATCGCCGCGCAGTGGCAGATTGCGGAACACGAACACGCCGCTGTGGTCGGTGGTGGTACGCAGGAAGCCGTCGTTGCCGAACCACAAGAGGACTTCCGCGGCGCCCCGTACTGCGCCGTCGGCATGGTGCAGGACGCCGCGGATCGCTCCGCTGCCGGGCAGCACGATGGTCACCGGCACGACGCTGCCGGGCGCACCGACGTCGATCGCGGCAGCGGCCTCTGCACCGGTGGCTTCGTTGGCTGCGATCAGCGTGTGATGACCGATGCCGAGACCGTCGATGGTGAAGTTGCCGTTGGCGTCGGTGCGCACCAAGACGGTGCCGCCTTGCACGCCGACGTCCGCCGCCGGCTGCCCGTAGGGATAGAGCACGCGGCCAACGACGGTCGCCGTACCCGGGAAGATCAGGCTCACGGGGGTGGTCACGCCGGGCGCAATCGTGGCGCGAACCTCGGCCTGCTCGGCCGTCTCCTGGCGCACGGCACGCACGATCACGCTGCCGGGCTTGACCCCGTTGAGGAGGAAGTGCCCGGTGCGGTCGGTGCGCACGTCGCGCTCGAACTCCTGCGCCGGATCGAACACCGCGACGGTGACTCCCGGACCCACGGCTTGCAGGCCATTGCTGATGGCTGATCGCTGATCGCTGATGGCCGCTTCGTACACGGTCCCTTCAATCGCGCCCGTATCGGCGAATACCAGCACGTTCGCCGTCGCCGTCGCACCCGCGGTGTCCAACGTCGCCGCCACAGAGCCGCTGCGCACGGCGCCGCTGAGGCTGTCGCGAGCCTCGGCCGATACCAGCAGGTTGCCGACGGCGACGTTGTTGGTGGTGAACGTGCCGTTGGCGTCGGTCACCACTTGCCGCTGGCTGTCGTCCGTCAGGCTCTCCACCGTGACGCTCGCTTGCGGCACCGCCAGGCCCGTGGCTGCATCAACCACCGCCCCGGTCACCCGGCCGATCCCGAGCATCAGCAAGTCGATGCGCATCTGTTGGTGCTCTTGCGTGATATTGGCGAAGCGTTGTGCGCGCTGCGCGGTGTCCGGGTCGATGGCGATGACACGGAACGGGCCGACGTCATCCCGCGCCACGAAATCGAAGCGATAGTAGCCGTCGGCATCGGTCGCCGTCTGCCCCGTGACGATCTCGATCTCGAACCCGAAGAAGTCGTCGATGAACTGCTCGCGCAGCTCCAGCGGCGCGAGGGGAACGGGCTCGCCGGTACCCTTGCGTACGAAGCCAGATACGATGCCGCCGACCGGGGTGAGGAAATCGGGAATCACCGGCCGCGTATCGCTCTCCGGCACTTGCGCCGTGCCGCCGGGCGACCGAGCGCGGGTGCTGCTCAGCGTGTATTGGAAGAAGCGCGATACCGACGACAGGAAGCTCAGCAGCACGATGCGATTGCTCGGCAACACGCGCAGGCGGGTCACCGCATCCGGCGTGCGTCCCTGCGCCAGCGGCCCCTGTCCGTCCGCATAGCTCAGGCCGAAGCCGCCGCCGTCGCCGATGCTGGTCGGGTCGATGTCGCGGTCGTAGAGCACGGCGACGACGCGGCCGCGCTGCAACGGATCGGCCTCCGGTATCTGCCGCGCGCCGACGATACGCGGCCCCACGTTGGCGTCGAAGGAACGCAAGGTGCCGGGGGTGCGCTGTTGGTTGTCGGGGAGTTGGAACACCGACGGCGCGCCGTCTCCCGGCACGAGGCGAATCGTCGCCGGCTGTCCGGCGGTGAGTGTGACGTCGGAGAAGACCAGCTGCCGCAACGTCCCAGTCGGGCCGGGGATCACAATTCCGATGTCGGTCGGCCCCGTGCCGGTCACGGTCACGTCGTAGAATGTACTCTGGTCGGCGCGTCCGATGAGCGCCAACTGCCCGTCCGCGAACCCGAGCAGGACGGCGCCGGGGATGTCGCGTGCGATCGAGGCCTGACGGCTCTCGACTGCGGTGCGTCTTCCATGATCGTCGATGAGCGCGACCTGCCCGTCGCCGCTCGCCGCCACCGACACGAACGTCGGCCGGTACTGTTCCGCCGCGGCAAGCTCGGCCTGGTAGTCGATCAGCGTGGCCGCCGTGCCGTCTCGCGCATCTTGGATGACCCCTGCACACGCTGTCTCCAGATCATGGCCCGCCCGCGTCGTGCGCATGATCTCGTCGAAGCCGGGATCGTGATCCATGTTCGTGCTCGCGTTCGTCCCCACCCCCGCCCCATTGCCGAGCCAGTCCAACATCAAGTCGCCGATCGACGTCAGCGTCTCTTCGCCGATGCGGATGCGCAGCCCCGCTTCGGTGAGCTGGCCGGCGCGTTGCTCGACCAGCGAGCGGGCAATGCGAGACTGGATGCCGGTCGGCGCGCCCTGCGGCGCGGTGGCGACGCTGTGGGCGAGGCCGAGGACGCGCATCGCGCTGGCGAAGAAGTCGGGCGGCAGGTCGTTGACGTACGGTGCGAGCACCAGCGACTCGGGCGAGAGGGGTATGCCGCGATCGCCGATGCCGGTGCGCAGCACAAAGCTGCCGAGGGCGCTGTCGCTGGTGAACCCGGTGGCGGTCACTTGCCCGTTCTTGCGCGCGATGAGCTTGTACTCGACCGTCGCCACGTCGTTGCGCCGGATGGTCGGCACGACGACCGTACCCACCTCGGATCCGTCGCCCCCTGGGAGAGGGTCAGGGTGAGGACTCGTGCTGATGAGCGTTGCGCCGGAAACGTCCTTTGGATCGAGCGACAGGGTGACGAGGTTGGCGTCGGCCGCGCCGGTGTTGTGGATGGTGACGAACAGCGAGTACGTCTCGCCGGCGCGCACTACGTTGGGGTGGTTGAAGGTAAACGCAAACCGCGGATTGCGCACCAGCACGGTGCCGAGGGCTTTGCCTTTCAGCGGCACCGGCCCGATCGGCAGTCCCTGCAGCTCGGCGTTGATGGTCACCTCGAGGCGGTGTGTCCCTTCGAGCCGGCCTTCGACGGCGAGCTCGCCGCCGGCGTCCTCGCCCGGTCCGAAGGCGGCGGCGCCGGTGCGCTTGTCGTTCACCTCCACCGTTCCCGGTGTCGCCGGCGTGCCTGCCTGCGTGCGCGCAAACGCCAGGGGATCGTCGGCGCTCGCGGCGACGCCGTCGGCGCCCACCGGCAGCGTCATGGTGGCCGTGGCGCCGGTGACCACCAGACGGCTCCCCGGCGGCGCCACGTTGGAGACCAGCACGATGACTTGGAAGAACTGGTGCAGGAAGGCGATGTTGCCGGGGATGACGATGACGGCGGGGATCGGCGGGATCTGCGCACGCTCGTCGTCGAGGGGTGGGCCTTCCAGCATGAGCGGGGTCACTTCGAGGTTCGGGATGGCGAGCTGCGGGACTTTCACCGGCAGGGTGACGCCGCCCGTCGCGTCGGCCACGGCGTCGTCTTGTGGGAAGGCGACGTCGAAGCGGATCGGCACCTGCCCCGACTCGGTACCGATACCGAAGGTGAACTCGAAGGCGGAGAAGTTGGAGCTGTCGATGACGATGCCGCGGTCCTGGATCTCATCGAGGGACAGCGGGCGTGAAGAGACGGAGGAGACGATGAGCGTATCGATAACGGTGAGGGTGGCGACGGCGGGCTCGGCGGGGAGGATGAAGGTGCCGTCCGCGTCTTCGAGGCGCAGGTTGTCGATGACGTAGTTGCCGGCGGTGAGGAGCGGTGGAATGGCGAGGAGCTGGCCGGCGATCGTGTGCAGTGGCTGTGGTGTGAGCAGGCCGGGCCCGCTCAGCTCACCTTTGACGACGAGAGTTGCCAGAGTGGGATCGGAGACCGGCTCCGAGGGGTTTGCGGGATCGACGAGCTGTGTGGCCAAGCCGGTGGGCTGATTGCGTGGTACCGTTTGCGTGGCGGGCGAATCGGCGAGCCGGACGCCGAGAATGCGGAGGGTGCCGGAGCCGAGGACCGGCTGTGCGTAGCTGACGTCGGGCAGTAGTGTCGCAAGCAGCACCGCTGCCAGTAACCCGACGAGCCACCCTGTGGTCCGACCCCCCATGTGTGGTTCTCTCAGGCTCTCAACGTGGGCCTCTCAACCGGCGATTCATTCTTCGGTCCGTCTGCCGGCTCGGCGCCTGCAGCCGGCGGTGCCGTCTGAAGTGTTTCGTCATGGCGTCGGCGGTGCAGGCGTCGGGTCAGGTGACAAAAGCGGTTCGGTTGGGGTCAGTGCGGCAATCTGACGGAAGTAGTCCGGCACAAACTGAAGCGTTTGGCCGCCGTCGGTGGTCTTGTAGATGGCGTTCTCGTACGCGGGCAGCCAGCCATTGTCGCCATCCAAAAAGAACAGCCCAGCAAAGTGCGTCGGCGCGGCAAACGTGGTCCGCGTCCACGTTGAACCATCCCACTTGACTAGGAGGCCACGGGCGATGAACGCAGGTGCGGGAATTCCCGTTCCGATATACTTCGCGAGCTCGGTATCCGTGAACCCAACATCGGAGCCGACTACCAGAACCAAGTTCGAACTCACCGCTTGGATTTGGTTTATCCGATCGCGCCCATCCGCCAGCAACGGAATGTGAGTGTCCTGCCAAGTGAGGCCGCGATCGCGCGTCACGAGCAGAGGCCCTTGCAGAGCCACCCAGCCCGCGCAAAAGCTGTTGCGAGTGCAACTCACCTGATCAAAGTTGGGCGAGTTGGGTACCGCGGTCCAGATCGCCCCGCCGTCCGTCGTATGCAGGACTCGACCACCGACGGTCGTCCCTTCCCTGTCGTCGAACATCCATATGCCTTCCGGCCCGCCAACCGAGAGTGGCACCAGCTTGGGCGTCCATGTCCGTCCGCCATCCACCGTCTTTAGGACGTTCTGCTGGCACGTCATCCAGCCTTGCGTCGCTGCCCGAAAGAACGGTCCGCCGCCACACGTCAGCGGTTCCGTCTTCCCGCTCTGTTGATCCACGAAGTGGGGCGACGAGACAGTGATGCTGCGACCACCGTCGCTGGTCCGTCGCAGCGTGCCGCTGCGATGCAATACCCAAAAGTGGTCCGCGTCGAGGAAGAAGATCGCCTCAATGTCTTCCTCCAGGCCACCCTCGCTCACATCGAGCACTAGTCGCCAACTCGTGCCGCCATCCTGAGTGGCGATAACGGTTGTCGGTGCTGCGTTGCCGAAGACATAGCCGTGTTGCATGTCGGTAAAGAACGCGCCCTTGAACTCGCGGACCAGACCCCTCGGAACTTCCGGCTCCGCTGACGCGCGTGCTGCCCCCCAGGCAATTTCAAGTGCAAACAAAGCAACGCTTGCGGCCTTCATGGCACGCGGTGACATTCGCTGATTCGACATTGGCTCACTCCACACTGCAACGGGAAGCAGTTCTGATCGCGCGCGAACCTCTCCTCGAAGCGAAACAAGAGGTCAGCGGGACGATCACCCGAATCCACCAACAGATGCACAACAGCCCCTTGAAGAGCCTCAAGTTTATCTTGCCGATTGTGCCATGCGCCGCCGAACTGCGAGAAATGCTCGCATTCAAGATTCGCTAGCTGACTGGCGACTGGTACGATGCGATCGCTCGTAGTCTTGTCGAAAGCCGGGCAATAGGCTGCGCCACTTCCCTCTAGAAAGGCGGCGATGGTGCCCTGGCTCAACACAGGGTCCCCATCCGCCGTTGTCGCGATCGCATGAACGCGCACGGGTTCACTGTCGTACTGGGCGAACAGACCGTAGGCGGTACTGCCCGTGGAGAGGTCGTAGATACCTGCGCCAGCGTCTGGCTCGGCGCGCGGATCGGGACGACCAGCTGGCGGTGCGGCGAACTCATAGAGGGCGCGTCTCGACGGGTGTGTAAGCAGCGGGGGCGGCTGTGCAAAACAGGTCTGCCGCAGGTTCGGCGCGCACAGCTCATGGGCGACATAGCTTCCGAACGGGCTTCCCCGCAACGGCGCCCCGTACACAATCACGCTGGCGAAATCGCCCCGCTCGAAATTGTCCGGCCTGCGATATCGGAATGCGGCCGACCGCGCGCGCTGCATGGGACCGTAGCCGCCCTCCCGACCGTCAGACGCAGGAATCGTGGCACCGCCATATGTGATTGCGCGAGGCTCGGGCAATGGCTGATCGGGAATGGCGTCTGTGGCGTACCATCGTGCGAGGACTCCGCCCATACTGTGCGCCAGCACATCCACCTTCGTAATGGCGATCTTGTGATCCTTGATTCCCGAGGTTCTCGTCAGCCATGTGTTGTTGCCCCTCAGCGTCTCGTGCCCCTGCCCTGCGCGGAACGCGGATGCGATCTCCCTTACCGCCTTGGGCAGCACATCAAAGACTTGGTCGAACCCAGAAATGTTCCGGGCCTGAAAATCCGGCGTGAAGTGCAGAATACCATTGGTGCTCAACACCTTCTGGAATGTTTGGTCGATCGCCTCCTGCCCGCTGCCAAAGAGACCATGCTGCACAAGAAGTGGTGGCCGCACCAACCGAGGGGACGCACGCGAGAGCGCCACGCCGGTTGCGCTCTCGGTGGTGAGCTGGAGGTCCAGCGTTCCGACGGGCGTGCCATCGACGAAGGGGAAGAAGGTCGGCGGTGTGTAGACGGCAACTGCGACCGGGCGCCCATCGGGTCCGGGTTCGGTATCGACCAGCAAGTCGGTTGTCCGGTTCGAAAAGCCTTCGAGTGATAGCGACCCGAAAGGCAATCCGGCTTCTGGTTGGTGGTGCGTGCCGACGTTCCTGCCCACCGCAGCGATCCGGAAGCGTACCTGCGCGATCGGTGGGCTGATCTCGGGCACTTGTTGCCGGAGAACCAACCGACTGATGCCGTCGGCAACCGCGCCGGCCATCTCACTCGTCGGATCGCGTGCACCCGGAGCATTTCTCACCAAAACCTCCCTCAGATCCGCTGGCACGACGCCGCCTTGCTCTGCAGCCGTGAACTTGTCGCGATAGGGCTCGAACTGTGCGTCAACTACTTGCAGAAGACAGCGGGCACTTGTGCCCGAACCACTTCCCAATGAATCAGTGCCCGGTGGATCGACGAGAAAGAGCCCGTCCTTCCCGGCAGCCACAGCGGCGATCAGCTTTCCGGACGGATTTCGCCACACCGCCACTCGCTCGGCCCGCGCCCCACCGAGATCCACGGTCGCAAGCACGCGATCGTCCACCCCGTCGTGGTCGTCGTCGCGCGCGCCTCCCGGCGTCGCCAAGTCAACGATCCGCAGCCCCGCGGTGCCGTCGGCCACGAAGAGGAGCTGCGTGAGCCGATCGCCTACCGCCGCGACTCCGCCGCCGCCGGCGATCGCAATCTGACCAGCCCCATTGGCAAGCTGTGTCGGATCGAAGCCGCCACCAGCCGAGACCGGCACTACAGCTACTCCGCCGCCGACTCCTGGAGCGACCGCAAGATCCATCGCTGTCGCGTCGACGTCGCCGAAGTTTCGGAAGCTCGGCCAGGCGCGCAGGGCCGTCACCGACAACGGCCGGCCACCGTCGGGTAACGGATACGTCCCCGTCACCGAGGCGAGCTGCGGGTCCGCGAGCACCAGCGTATTCGTACCTGCGTCCTGCCGCAGCCCGAGCACGGAGTTTCCGAAGAGCGCCACCGAGCGGTACAGGCCACGCAGCGTCCCATCTACCTGCGGCCCCGCCAGGTAGTCGGCGTTCATCCCCTGCGGCACGATCGCTTGAATCCCGATGAACGGCGCGTTGGCGATGTAAGCTGCCTGCGTGTCCGTTGCGGCCAGGTCTTCCGACACGCCGAGGTCGTTGGGGATCAGCCGCAAGAAACCGGGCGGCGGTGACCCGAGCGGGTCTTGCAAGTTGAGCGTGTCCCAGCTGTCGCCCGACTGATTGATCAGCCGCGTTGCCAGCTCATCGATCGCCGGGAAGTGCTCCAGATTGAACAGGCGCCACACCCCGAAACGATCGGTCACCGCACCACCGTCGATACTCATCAGGAACGGCCCGTCGAACGTGTCGGCGTGCGCGCCGGTGGTGGTGATCGGCGGCCCCGGGACAAACACCACAGCCCGATCGATCCCGGAGGTGGCCGCCGAGGCGACGAGCGGCGGCGCGGTCGACAGGTCCGTGACATCGTAGATGCGGATGCCACCCTCGAAATCCGGCCGCTGGGCATCGCCCTCTGCGAGCGCGATTAGATCGCTGCAGGGACTCAGGTTGGCGCCGGACGGGAATTCCTTGGGGTCGAGCCAGACCACATCACGCGCATCGACGTCGATGTGTTGCAGGACCACAGGCTGAAACGTCGTGAAGCTCGCGATGAACGGCATGGACAGCCGGTTGCCGCCGCGGTCGGTCACACCTGTGACGCGCCACGTGTACTGTTCGCCGTAGCGCAGCCGGATGTCCGGCACGAAGGTCACGATTCGCCCGTCCGACGTGACGTCCCAATGGCCCTTCACCTGTCGTCCGTGGCTGTCGAGCAACTTGCCGGGGTTGGCTGCTTGCGGGGTGACTGTCGTGGCGTCGAGCGACTCGCTGAAGGTGAGGGTGAGCGGCGCCAGAGGATCGACATCCGTGTCGCCCTCGTTGACTGCTGCGGTCTGGACGGTGGGCGGATTCGTATCATCGGTGAGCACGCCGAGCAGCGTGCACACCTCGCCCCTCCCAAGCCCCGTGCTCCCAACGGTATCGTGGCACGGCTTGTCGTCGATTGGCGCATCGGCGAACGTCTTCAACTGGACGCTGATCCGCATGTTGCACGGCACCGGCACCGCAAAGCGCACTGGGTTGGTGACTTGGACGGCGAATGGCAGCAGAGCTCCGGTGGCGCCACCAGGAATGTAGCCATCGTTGAAGCTGTCGCCGAGGCTGACGAAGCCGGTCGCGAACGCCAGACACTCCGTCGCACGGTGAATTCCGAAGATGCCACCGAGGAGCAGTCCCGGAAAGACGCCCGGGTCCGTGGCGATGACGCATCGCTGCGCGTTGAGTGCGCAACCCGCCGCGTCGAAGTGCGCGGTGTCCACCATCGTCTGCTCGTCCACGCCGCGGAAGCTCACCACCTGCGTGGCGATGTATTGATCGCCGGCCGCGGCGTCGGGCGGCGCTGGCACGGAGATGTCGATATTGCGTTGCGCCGTCCCGGTGAAGTCGAGCTTGACCGCACCGATGAGCTCGATCTTCGTCTGGTCGAGACCAGTGAGCACCGGGTAGTCAGTGAGGCTCAGCCCGGCGCCGGACGTGGTAATCGGTGTGAGCCTGACGAGGGTCGGTTGCGCGAAGGCGCCGTCGGGGATGAAGGCTTGGTAGCGCGGATCAGGTGGGAAGGTCACGACCCCGCCCGCGGGCGGGATGACCGTGGCGCCGGTCACTTCGTCGCGCATGTTTCCGGCATCGAGCGTCACCGTGTTGTGCAGCACGTCTTCCACTTGCACCGCGATGCGGTCGCCGATGGCGGCGTCGATCACCGCGCAGAAGCTGCCGGGCGCGCTGGTGTCGCAGCGGCCGGGGAACAGGAAGTCGCAAGCCTGTCCCGAGCCTGTCGTAGGATCGCTGCCGCTCGTACCGTTGCGGTCAGTCGCCAGCCCGGTGACCGTGAGCCCGGTGCCGTCGTTGGTGACCAGCACGAACGTGTCCGGCGCCGCCAGCTGCGCGCCGCCGCAGACGAAGACCCGGCCCTCGCTGTCGGGTAGTGAGACAAGCAGCGTGTTGGGCGGTAACGCCTCGGCCTTGAAGACGGGGGCAGTTGTGAAGTCGGAGGTGAAGACCGTGAGCCCATCCGCCAGTGCGCCGGTGAGCCGATTCCCGTGACGGTCCGTGATGGCGCTGGTGAAGGCGAGCCGATAGAGCGCGTTCGGCGCCAGCAGCTCGCTCGGCGTGATGACGAGCTGCGTGCCGCCGGCGCTGAGCGACAGGCGAGCGGTGATCGGCTGGCCGGTCCCGCCGCCGGCTGATGCCTGACTGCTGATGGCTGATAGCTGAACGCTGGCCGCAATGATCGTCGTGGCGTCAATCGGCTTCGAGAACGTTACCGTCACCGTCGCTGTGCGGTCCACCTGACTCGCGTGGTTGGCCGGCGTGATCTGGACGACCTGCGGCGGCGACGGCTGTAGCTCGAGATCTTGGGTGATGACAGGGACTGGAGGCTGGGGGCTGGAGGCTGGCGACACGGTTGCCGTGGCGGTGAGGTCGTTGGCGGTGTCGCGCGCACTGAGCGTGCTGGGTACGCCGGCGGGGATGATCAGGGCGTAGTGGCCGGACGCATCGGTGATGCTCACCAGCGGCTCGGTGGTGCTCCGCACCACGATGCTGGCGCGCGGGACAGTGCTGTCGGCCACCGTGCCGGTGACGATTACGCTGGCGGCCGGCATGGCGATCACGACGTACTCACCAGTTCCATTGAGACCGGGGAGGCAGGCGCCGCGTCCGGAAGGACACGCGTCGATGGCGATGTCGCCGCCCTGGCTCGTACCCAGCGCCGTGAGCCGCAGGACCGTCTGGCCGCCTACCTCCACGAGGCGGCCGATCGCGAACTGTTGCCCATCTGCCAGCGCCGTCCCGAGACCGAGACGATACGCCGCCAGCGCATCGAGCGGCGCGCCGCTGACGGTCAGACTGAACGCGCCGGCGAAATCGGCGCGGTTGCCAACGCCAGCCGGCAGGGATGCTGGCGCCACCGGAAGCAGCGTCCAGACCGTACTGTCAGCCGTGGCCTTGGCGGGCACGACGAGGTGCAGGCCGCCCGGCCCGTTCACGGTGCCGCCGCTGCTGTCCATCAGTACCACGTTGCTCGCCGCCGGATCCGGCAGGGTGAGGTCGATGTCCACCTCGCCGCGACTCAGCTCGCTCAGAGCAAAGCTGCGGCTCGGCACGAAATGGAAGTAGGCGCCGAGGGTGTTCGGCCCGGCCGCAATCGGCGTCACTGCCGGTAGCGGCGAGAGCTGATAGCCAACCATCTCCTGCCGCGTGCTCGTGCCGTTCACCGTGGAGCCGTCGCGCAACCTGTAGGACTCGCGCACATCAACCTGCAGGGAGGTGCCACTCGGTAGGGCGTTCGTGCTGTGCGCCTGCGTCAGCACGAAGGCGCTGCCGTTGGTGCCGGCGAGGATCACCGGCGGCTCGGCCTCGACGACGCCGTTGTCCCCGGCGGCCGACGCCGCGCTCACGCCGGGCAGGAGGTCGCCGAGGGTGGCGGCGGGCGGTGCTTCGGGCTGGGTGTCGGGAACGAGCAGGGCCAGCTGACTGATTGCAGTTGGCAGATCGCTGATCGTTAGATGTAGCGCGGCGCCCACAACACTGGCGCACGGAGCAGCGCGCCACTGTTCGGCCGTGTCGTCCCACGTGGCCGTAATGACCGATTGCGGGCTGAGCGAACCGAGCGACGTGAGCGGGATGTGGAGCGACCCCCACCCTGACCCTCCCCCGGTGCCGGCGTTGGCAGTAGGGGAGGGAATGAGTTGCAGGTCGATGCCGAGGAGGACGCTCCAGCCGAGCGGCAGCAGCGCGATGAGGCCCTGCGGGCTCAGCGGTGTGAGCTGGACGGTGGTGGCCTCGGCAAAGGTGCCGGCCGAAATAACGAGCTGAACTTGCAGACTCGTGGTTTGACCCTCTTCCAGAGGGCGAGCCATGTCCGCAACCACCGTCCCACCCTCCGGACCGATCGCAACCGCGGGGCCGCGCGGCGTCAGGCGCGTGTCGCGCACATGCGCGCCCGCGTGTGTCGCGATACTGACGTGACGCAGGGCGCGCGTATAGCCCGGTGCGTTCAGCTCGATGACCGCGTCGCCCGGCGGCAGCGGGGGCAGCGTGTAGCGGCCATCAGCACTCGTGTTCGTGCTCGTGTTTGCGGTCGTACCAGATCGTCCATCCTCGGGCACGCGCACGTACACGCGCACGTCCGGTAGCGACTGCCCCGTGCTGTCGTCGAATACGGCGCCGACGGCCAGGCCGGGCAGCGGGGTATTAGTCGGCGTTGCGGTTGGGGTCGGAGTCAGAGTCTGCGTCGGTGTCGGGGTGAAGGTTGGCATGTCGGTTGGGGTCCACGTGGGCGGGAACGTGTAGGTCGGTGTCGGAGTGTCCGTCGGGGTGTTGGTCGCGGTAGCTGTCGGCGTTTGGGTTGAGGTGTTGGTCGGCGTATCGGTCGGTGTTTGCGTTGGTGTGCTGGTCGGTGTCGGCGTAGTCGTGCTGGTGGGTGTGCGCGTGTCCGTTGCCGTGGGCGTGTTGCTGGGTGAGGGGGTCGGAGCGTTGGTCGGCGTATTGGTAGGCGTGTACCCGGCGGAGTCAATCGGCGCGGTGCCTCGGGCAAGGCCGATCTTTGCCGAGCCTTCCGGTCCGCTGGTCGCCTCAATACGCACGCCGAGCACCCAGTTCTGATTGGCCGCGCCAATGAGTTGCGTGACCGTCAGGCCCGGGGCCGCGAGGCGAAACCGCCCACTGGTGACCACGTCGCCGGCGCTGCCGGTGTGCCCGAGGCGCACGCCCCAATCCCAGTTCTTCACCGGCGCCATGGTGTTGCCCCGGCCCACCTCCCAGACCCGATTCACGGCGAACTGCCACTGGGTGACCACGGCGCTCGGTTCTTGCACCGCCAGGCTCGGGACCAGACCCTCATCGACGACGTTGCCGAACACCCCGAGCAGATCGCCCGCGCCCGGCGGGATCGAGAGAGCGATGTCGACGGCGTTGCCCCCAGCGGCGTCAGTGACGCTCAGGGTCACTAGCACACTGTCGCCGCTGATCGGAGTCTGGAACTGGAAGGTGAGGGCGCGGGCGGGCACCGGTGTCAGCACGAGCGCAAGTAGGACCTTCACTCCGTACCGCATGCCCCCGCCATGCGCGGGGGCGGTACTCGCCGAAATGCTCCGCCTAGGGCTGGTCATGGCAAGACAAGGTGGGCTACTTATAACTACATCATGGTGTACTTGTCAAGATGTATCATTTACATGTGACTGAATGACGCCGGAGATGTCATGCAAAGGCACTGGGCGAAGCCCGCCGTGGCGTGGGGACGTAGTCGCAAGACCTAGCGAGGTGCGCTCACCGGACAACAAGCATGTGGGCGCGCCTCGTGCGTGTGGCTGGTGGCACACGCAACGCAACGTCGTCCGGATCAGTGCGTAGCTGAAGCTGAAGTGCTCCGGCTCCCCCGGCACCTCGGCAACCAACGCGGCAGCGGTGGCCTCGTCGAGCGCGTCGAGGATGGCGTCCGCGGTTGCGAAGAGCGGCGTGAGGGCACGCCGGCTCCAAGATACGCGCTCTCCTGGAGACGGGCTGCCCTCAGCCCGCTCTTTTTCCCGGTTTTCTGGCAAAGGCTCCGGGGCGCGAGGGAGCAGAGAGGAAGCATCAGCAGGCGCTCGACGCCGGACTCGCGCCGCAGGTCCCGCGAGCATGGACGTCAGCGGATGCGTGCGCGTGAGGTCGGTGTCGCGCTAGGTGGCGATGATCAAGCAGTTCGAAGTGCGCCTGGCGCAGCCATTGGCCAGCACCGTCGAGCCGACCAAATCGGTAAACAGCACAGTGACCGTCTCTGTACGCGCCATCAAGCTTCTCCGGCCGGGCCAACGCAGATTCCAGCAAGCTTTCGTCCCGCAATCCCGGCGAGCCGCTGAACTCGGCGAGTAGCCGTTCGTGCAATGCCAGAACCGTCTCCTTCAGAAGCCAGACGGGCGTCTTCATTTGGCCAGTTCACGCAGCGTGTTCCGGTAGCGGCGGATGATGCCCTCCGCTACCTTCATCTGCCGTGTGAACTCGGCCTTCGCAGGACTCATTCGCAAGCTGCCGTCCGTCGCCTCGGTCACGCACACCGTATCGCCCGCCGATACTTTCAGATGCGCGAGCACCTCCTTCGGCAGCACGACGCCGACTGAGTTGCCGACTTTCCGCAGTTTCAGTTCGAGGATCATGCGCGCGCGCTTCCTACACTGATCGCGCCCGATGAGTCAACGGCACGAGACCGGTCTGTCGAGATTCGTCGGGCAACAAATGTGCGGACCGCACCTGGCGCATTTTGCCCTAGAAGGTGCCACGGGCCGCAGGTGCACGGCCGTCACCCTGCGGTCCTTCGCTGATGAACGAAGCGTAGGGCGGCCGGCGATATCGGCGCCCTGCCCTTCAAGTCAGGAGGTCTCAGCCTTCCAACTTCGGACACTCCGCCGCTCAGGCGGGCAGTGGCCGACGGTGCGCTCCAGCGACGGCTACTTTGGGTCCAAGTGAGCGCCAGGCGCACCTGGAACTCCAGCAAACTGGTCACGCGATTCCCGAATTAGATTGCTCGGGCTGACATTGGTCGCTGCCCGCCGACGCCGCTGTTTGACAAGGGCCATTCCACTGCGCAGCGAGTCTGACCTGCTGCTCGCCCGATCCCTCGACGCGATCAGCGCCGGGGACGCGCCGCACTCACCCAGCCAGATCCGCAGATGACGCAGATCTCGCTGATACAGATGCCCCAAGGGTCAGCACAATGAACAAGCTTTCGGACGCGGGGGCCTACCACAAGCGCGAGATGCCGTATCGATCAAATGTCGCATCACCGCTGATTAGGGAGACATCGTCCACTTGGGCCTGAGCGATGAGCAAGCGGTCGAACGGGTCGCGATGATGAAGGGGAAGACGCGCCTGCACATCAGCATATTCCACGGTGATCGGCAGAAGCGTCGCGCCGAGGTCCGTCATCGCTTGGTTCATCCACTGCCGGTACGGCATCGACAATGAGAGCTTACCCAGACCGACCTTGATGGCGATCTCCCAGATGGTTGCTGCGCTCAGGAACAGCTCATTCGCCGGGTCGGTGATCGCAGCGCGGGCTGCAGCGCCAAGCAGGTGATCTTGATCGACCCACCAGATGACCGTGTGGGTGTCGAGCAGGACTCTCACTCCATGTATTCCTTGAAATCATCGAGCGGCGCGTCGAAGTCCGGGGCCATGTACAACACCGTGCCGCGAAGTGTTCCGGGCTGCCGTGGTTGTTGCTGTGCCGCACCAGCGGCGGGAAGGAGGCGGGCCACCGGCTGGTTGTGCTCGGTGATGACCACCTCCGCCCCCTCGTGTAGATCGTGGATCAACTCGGGCAGCTTGGTCTGGGCCTCTTGAATCGATATGCGAGTCGTCACGATGAGCCTCCTTGCCATTCGATACACTCTGGCATCAAAGACCCTCAACGCCAAGGGCCGCCCGATTGGGCGCCGAATTGGCCTTGATGTGAGAGACGACGCCGCGGCGAAGCGAATCGCATCACACGCCGGGCAGACCGGGCGGAGTCACAGCGCGAGCAACGGTGCCGTGGTATCCGGGTCTCCTCGTTCCGCCGTCGCGAGGGCGCGGTCGAGCACGGCCTGCTGACGCACCACCTGCCGGCCAAAGCGCAGGGAGCGTCCGAGGAAGGACCAGGGTGCAAAGTTTCCGGAGAAGCTCTCGGCGAGGAGCCAGCCGATCGCCCGAGCTGGTGGGAGCATGTCCTGCGGACGAATCTGCCGATCCATCATCTGGTACATGCGCTGCATCATGGTCGGATTGTTCTGAGCACGTTTGAACACCATTCGGGTCAAGGGATTGTCGTAGTCTTCGGAGCCCATGTCCGCGGCGAAGTGATACAGGCCGAGAGAGTCAGCGTCCCGGCGCCGCCAGTAGAGGAGCATGGCTTTTTCGCTTCCATCGATGATCGCTTCGGACAGCGCAACGGCATCGCGCACGGCGTCGGTGATGCCGAGTCCAGGGGTGGGGTCGAGGTGGAGGCCCGCGTCCCCGACCAAGGCCCAACCCGGGCCCACGGCTTGTTTCATGAAGAAGTGCATGGACAGGATGCCCATGGGCTTCGCGACCATTCGGGTTCCTTCCAGGAGCGGCGCCGTCAGTCTGCCGCGGCTCAGGTGCTCCCAGAGCGCGTCTGCAGGATCTTGACGCCAACCTTCCAGCAGCTCTCTGCGCCCACCGCCGGCCATCAACAGCAGTCCGGAGTCCGTTTGAAAGACAGCACGGACCTCGCGTCCTTCGATATGGATACAGGCCCCCCAATTGTATCGGGGGTCGCTGGCGAAGACCGGCGTCTGTTCAAAGTAGCTCCAGTAGAGAGCGTTCGTCGCCCGGGATTCCAGATAGGCCGAGGTGCCGACCAACTTGGCGATCGTGGAGTTGCGTCCGTCCGCACCGACGACAAGCGGCGCACGCAACTCAAGTTCGCCCGTGGCATCTTTGACGCGGACGCCAGTGACACGCTCGCCCTCGTTCCGCAAGCCGACCACCCGAGTCTTGTCTCGCGCATCGACGCCTGCCGCGAGGACCGCCTTCTGCAGGGCTGGGTCGAGCTTCGATCGCCGGGGAGACCGCGAATCCAACTCGGTGCCGTCGAGCTCCAGTTGCATGTAGCTCTCTTCCACTTGGAGCCGGAACGCGCTGTTGGGAGGTGCCAGGCCCCGCACCACGTCGCCGAGGCCCAACTTGTCGAACATCTTCATGCCATAGGGCAGGATGCCGTGGGTGGACATGGGTTGGTCGGTGAAGAAGGGATCCTGCTCGACAACGATCACCTTCACCCCCGCCTGGTGCAGCGCATAGGCCAGCGGTGCACCGGCGCAACGAAACCCCACGACGATGACATCGGCATCAGCCATCGTGCGGAGCCTACCACGTCCGCTGGCGGGGCCACTATGGAGGCGAATTACCGTTCAGACGAGAGTGCGGCGGCCTAGCGGCCATCGCCGCGTTGCCCGGACCGCGCGGATCTTACTGCCGGGATGAATCCCCCGGGGGCTCGGGCGGACAGTACCCGACGGCGCGCTCCAGCCACGGCTACCTTGAGTCCAGGTGACCGCGAAAGAAGCCGAGCGCCCGTGTCCAGGCGTCGGCGGCGGCTTCGGGGCGGTAGGCGTCCGGGCGCTGATCATTGAAGAATGCGTGCCCGGCACCGGGGTAGACCTTGGTCTGAAACTTCTTCTCGGCGCGCCGCAAGATCCCCTCCAGCTGCTTGATGTCGCTGCGCGGGATCAGTGCATCGTCTTCGCCGAACAGCCCGAGATACGGGCAGCTGAGCTGCGGCGCCAGGTCGAGCGCGTCCTGCGGCTTCGCCTCGCTCTTCTCGGCGTAGCGCAGCATGCCATAGAAGCTCACGCACGCCGCGAGGTTCGGCACGCTGCACGCCGCCATCAGCGCGTACTGGCCGCCCATGCAGAAGCCGGTGATGCCGATCGATCGCAGGCGCACCTCCGGACGTGCGCCGAGGAAGCGCACGGCGCTGTCGATGTCGGCGAGGACACGCCCGTCGTTCAGCTGCCGCATCCAGCGGAAGGCAGACTCCATGTCCGGCAGCTCGGGCGCACCTTCGCGACTGTAGAGATCGACCGCCAGCGCAAAGAACCCCTCATTGGCGAAGCGGCGGGCGATGTCCCGGTAGTGCTCCGACAACCCGCGCACATCGGGAATGATGATCACCGCCGGCTCGCGCTCGTCGCGCCGTAGCCACGCGGCGTATGCCTTGATGCGATCGCCGTTTCGCGTGAATCCCAGTTCGTCTGTCCGCAGCTGCGTGTTCGTCATATCCTTCGCCTTGGAGCTTTGAGCGCGTATGCAATCTTCGCGACGGAGTCAACCCGCCGCTCGCTTGACATTGCTGTGCAGCGTCCGCGCAAAGCATCCACTTCCTCTCGACAGTAGCGTGAATTGGGCGTTGATCAATGGCGGCGATAGCCGAAGGGACGCAGCGGCATGCTAGGTGATCCACCGGTGATCATCTCGGCCACCAGCGTCGCCGTGATCGGCGCGAGCAGAATCCCGTTGCGATGGTGGCCGGCCGCCAGAATCACGCGCTCGCAGCCGGGGAGCCGGGCAATGATCGGCCGGCGGATCGTCGAGCACGGACGCAGGCCGGCCCAGGTACGGAGCACGGCCGCGTCACCCACGGCCGGTACCACTCTCGCCGCGGCCGCCAGGAGCATGGCGACGCCTGCGGAGGTGACGCGCTTGTCGAGGCCGTCGAACGCGGTCGTGCTGCCGATCAGCACCTCACCGCCCTCTCGCGGCACGAGGTACCCATGCCCCGCCGACACGATGTGGCGCAGCGTCCACCCCGCCGGCCGCACCGCCAGCATCTCGCCACGCGCCGGACGGATGGGCACCTTCAGCCCACAACCGGCCAGCAACTCCGCCGACCAGGCACCCGCAGCCACGACCACGACCGGCGCCTCGAATACCTCATCGTCGCAGCGCACCTGAACCGTCGCTCCCTCGGCGGCGATCGCACGCACCGCGGTCTGCGATCGCAGCTCGACGCCGCGCTGCCGGGCCGCCGCCACCAGCGCGGCGACGAGACGCACGTTGTCGATCGACGCGTCGTCCGGAAAAAAGACGCCGCCATGGACGGCTGGACTCACAGCCGGCTCGAACGACGCGACGGCCGCGCGGTCGAGCGCCTCGCAGCGCAGCCCCTGCGCGGTGCGATGGCACACCAGATCACGTAGCTCCTCCGCCTCCGCCTCCGCACACGCCAGCGAAAGCAGTCCGGCGCGCCGGTAGCCGAGGCCGATACCGGTCTCGTCTTCGAGCGCCGCAACCAGGTCGGGATAGAGTGCGGCACTGCGCCGGCGTAGCTCCAGCAAGACGCCGCGGCGGGCGCGGCTGCTGGCGACCGCGAGCACACCGGCGGCGGCGCTCGATGCTTCACAGCCCGGCGTCCCGCGATCGATGAGCACGATGCGGAGCCGGCTGCAGCGCGACAGGGTGTACGCGATGTTGGAGCCGATGACGCCAGCGCCGACGATGACGACGTCTACGGGGTGCACACGCAAGCCCGGAGTGCTGAGCACCGATCAGGCGTGAACCTGCGCTCGGAGCGCCTCGATGTCGGCGGGCAGCTTCGGCACCGCCGCCGAGAGGACCTCGTGAGCGTCCGCGGTCACCAGCACGTCGTCTTCGATGCGCACACCGATGCCGGCGTAGCGCGGATCCACATCCGTCCGGTCCGCCGCGATATAGATCCCCGGCTCGACGGTCAGCACCATGCCGGGCTCGAGGACGCGCGCGTGACCCTCCAGCTTGTACTTGCCGACGTCGTGGACATCCATTCCCAGCCAGTGACTGGTGCGGTGCATGTAGAACGGCTTGTAGAGCTCCTTGCTGATGATCTCCTGCCGACCTCCTTGCAGCAGCCCCAGCGCCAGCAACCCGTCCACGATGATCTCGACGGCACGCGCGTGCGGCTCGTCGACGCGCACGCCGGGCCGGATCATCTCGATCGCCTCGAGCTGTGCCTGCAGGACGATGTCGTAGACGGCCCGCTGCGTCTCACTGAAGCGCGGGGCCAACGGGAAGGTGCGGGTGATGTCCGAGCAGTAACCGTGGTACTCGGCGCCCGCATCGATCAGCAGCAGCTCGCCGGCCCGCATCTGCTGGTCATTAGTGACGTAGTGCAGAATCGTCGCGTTCGCCCCGGCCGCAACGATCGACGGGTACGCCGGGCCCACGCCGCCGAGCTTGCGGAAGGTGTAGTCGAGCAGCGCCTCGATCTCGTACTCGTGCACGCCCTCGCGGGCCGTCTGCATGGCGGCGCGGTGGCCTTCGCCGGCGATCTCCGCCGCCCGGCGCATGCAGGCCAGCTCCTCGGCACTTTTCACCAGACGCATCTCGTGCAGGATCTCGGCGGGGTCGAGCACGGCCGCCGGTCCCTTCCCCGTGCGTGGCCGGGTCAGTTGCCATTGCCGCATCCACCTCAGCACGCGCTCGTTCATGTGCGCGTCGCGACCCAAGGTGTAGTACAGACGGTCACACTCGCCGACGTACTCGCTGATCTTTTCGTCGAGCTTGTCGTTCGTGTACGCCATCTCCGCGCCGTGCGACGCGACGGCGCCTTCCACACCGGCGCGCCGTCCCGTCCAGGTTTCGCGCTCCACATCGCGCGGCCGGACGAACAGGACGAACTCCTCCTTCGGATGACCGGGCAGCAGCAGGCACACGGCCTCGGGCTCGTCGAAGCCGGTCAAATAGAGAAAGTCGTTGTTCTGCCGATAGCGGAACTCGACGTCGTTGCTGCGTACGGCGATCGGGGCGGCGGGAAACAGCGCGGCGGCACCGGGACCGAGCCGGTCCATCAAGGCGCGCCGTCGTTGGGCGAACACTTCAGTGGGAAGGACCATCGTTCCGACTGGTTACCTGGTTGTCGAACCTGCGGCAAGCACGGGCGCGCTGCACGCCCGCGTCACCGGCGCGCTTCACGGCGTCCCGAAGCGCTTGACCAGCGCGCCGATGAGATCGATGGGCAGCGGCACGATCACGGTGTGATTCTTCTCGGTGCCGACCTGCCCGAGCGCCTGCAGCAGCCGCAGCTGGATTGCCATCTCCTGCGTCTCCATGATGGCCGCCGCCTCGGCCAGGCGCACGGCGGCCTGATACTCGCCTTCGGCGTTGATGACCTTGGCACGGCGCAGGCGCTCGGCCTCCGCCTGCCGGGCAATCGAGCGCTGCATCTCGACGGGCAGGTCGATGTGCTTGACCTCGACGAGCACCACCTTCACGCCCCACGGCTCGGTATGCGTATCGATGATCTCCTGCAAGCGCGCGTTGAACTTGTCGCGCTCCGCCAGCAGCTCATCGAGATTCGCCTGTCCGCACACACTGCGCAGCGTCGTCTGCGCGATCTGCGAGGTCGCGTAGAGATAGTTCTGCACCTCGACCACGGCGCGGCTGGCTTCCACGACGCGGAAGTAGAGCACCGCGTTCACCTTGATCGACACGTTGTCCCGCGTAATGACGTCCTGCGACGGGACGTCGAGGGTGATGGTGCGAAGATCCAGACGGACGAGCTGCTCGATGAAGGGAATCACGTAAATGATCCCCGGCCCGCGTGCAGGAGTCACTCGACCGAGGCGGAAGACGACACCGCGTTCGTACTCGCGCAGGATCTTCAACCCGCTGAGCAGCAAGACGACGCCCACCACGAAGGCGGCGGCTATCGGGCCGATAAACATGGCGAGACCTTATCAAAGAGGATCGTGCGCACGCAATCGGCATGGTGGCGGGCGCACCGTTGAACTGGCGGGCGGTTCGACTTACTGTTGGCACTGATGCTGGAGTCCCGTTCGCCGCGATGGCGCCGGCTGATCAACTCGCTGGCGTATGGCGCGCTGGTCGCGACGGTGGTGGGGCTCGGCTACCTGACGTTTCGCAGCGTCAGCGAACGCCGGCACGCCACGGCGGACGGCGCCGCGCAGACGGAGAACGTTCCACTCATTGACCTGAGCAACTTCGCAACGCGGCGCGAGAAGACATCGGACGCGGAACGGCTCACGGTCTCCTTGCGATTGCGTCTCACCACCCCCGGGACCCTCGACTGTTACGCCTATATCCTCGCCCGCAACACGCGCGAGACGCCGAAGCTCTGGGCGGTGTGGCCCACGCAGGGACCCGGCGGTGCGGTGACGGCGGGCGGTCACTTCAATAGCAGCAACCCATCGACCGGCGAGCCGCTGCAACTCACACCGAGCTGGACGCGCATCGGCGCCACCCTGCCCCACCCACCCGGCCAGCCGCCCTTCGACACGGTGACGATATATCTCGTGAGCCCGAAGGGAGAGGTCCTGCTGGCGCGGCCCTTCGCGCTGTAACGCCACCGACAGGCGCCAGGCACGGCCTGGTTAGACTTGAGTCGAGCCCAGCAGGTTGCCGCCGAGTCGCGGGTGACCGATCCGCTTGTCGCCCACCACGTTGATGAACGATGTCTTGCCGGACCTGCACGCCCGCTCGATGGCCGGCACCAACTGGCCGGGATCTTCCACGTGCTCCGTGTAACATCCCATGATCTTGAACATCTGGTCGTAGCGGATGTTGTCGATCATGTTGAACGGATCGGTGCGCCCTTTGAGCAGGGGCATCTGCTCGAAGCTCGGCCCCCACGAGCTGTTGTTCCACAGCACCGTGACCACCGGGAGGTTGTAGCGCAGTGCGGTTTCGATGTCCCAGCCGCCGATGCCGAGCCCGCCGTCGCCGACCACCAAGACCACTTGTTTGCCCGGACGCGCGAGCTGCACGCCGATGGCCATGCCGACTCCGTGTCCGACCGGAGCGAGGGGACCGGCATCGACCACTTGTCCGGCGAAGCGGGCGGTGAACCACTGCGTCATCCAGCCGCTCAAGGTGAACGAATCGATCACCACGGTGGCGTCGCGATCGATGACGTCGCACAGGGCGCGCGCCAGGCGATCGGGGTGCACCGGCACCTGGTCGCGCGTTGCACGCTCGCGCTCGTCGATGGTGCGGTCGTAGTTGGCGCGCACCTCGCCGACCTCTTGCAGCCACGTGGAGCTCTTCTTCGGTGCGAAGTCGAGCTTGAGGCGCTTCGCCGTATCGATGAGTTGGCGGAGCACCAGCTTCGGGTCGCCGACGATGGCGACCTCGGCCGGCACGTGCCAGCCGATGCGGCCGGGGACCGGGTCGACCTGAATGTACGTCGCCTTGTCGTTCCAGGTGGGTGGCTCGCCGAAGTGCTCGCCGCTCCAGAACTTGAAACCGATCGCCAGCACGACGTCGGCGCGGCCGGTGAACGGCTTTTTCCACGAGCCACGCACCGCCAAGGGATGGTCCTCAGGAATGGCGCCTTGTCCGGCACGCCGTGCATATATCGGGATGTTGGTCAGCTCCCCCAGCTCGCGCAGCTCGGCAGCCGCGCCGGACCAGAAGACACCGTCGCCGGCGGCGATCAACGGCCGCTCAGCCTGCAGCAACAGCTCCAGCGTGCGTTCGATCTTGCGCGGGTCTCCCTGGCAGCGCAGCTCATCGAGGGGATACACCTTGGCGCCCTTGCGTTGCCGCGCGGCGTCGTCCTGGTGGTAGAGAATGTTCGTCGGGATCTCGACCAGCGCCACGCCTTGCGGGTACGACAGGGCTTCGCGGAAGGCCTGGCGCAGGTCCACCTCGATGGTCGACCAATCGAGGACGCGTTTCACGAACTTCGAGAAGGTGCGACAGACCTCGGACCCGTAGGCTTCCTGAAACGAGCCCAGATAGTCCTCGGTGGTGGGATGCTGCCCGGCGATACAGACCACGGCACTGCCGGTGAGCCCGGCAACGCACAGACCGGTCACCGCGTTGGTGAGGCCGCAGCCCGCGGTGACGCTGCAGACGCCGGGCGTCGCGGTGGTACGCGCATAGGCGTCGGCGGCGTAGGCGCAGGCTTGCTCGTGGCGCATGTGGATCAGCTGGACGCCGTTGTTGCGCAGGTTGGCGAGGATCGGAAACGTGTGTCCGCCGTTGATGGCGAACAGGTACTTGACCCCCTGTTCCTTCAAAGTGCGCCCGACCAGCGCACCGCCGTCGATCAAGCCCATGTGTGCACCTCCCTGTTGTTTGCGCTCACCGTAGAGCGATTGCTCCCAGTCCATCTCTGGAGGCATGTGTGGTCTCCGTGGAGTCGAACGCTTCTTATCCAGGCGACGGCGGAAAGGGAAGCCAGGCGCGCCGCCGCCGGGGGCGACCGCTCGGGCATCCGCAGGCCGCCACGGCGCTCAGTTGGCGACGGCCGCGCTCGAACCGGTGCTGAGCAGGGTAGCGAGCTGCAAGCGAATCGACGCGGGAGACCAGCTGAAATGCTGGCAGATCGAAATGAAGCTGAAGGCGTGATCGTCGCTTTCGTCGAGGAAATAGACGCGCGCCGTCCGCCGCCGGGCGGCGTCGCGGCTCTGCAGGTCCCAATACGCCGATTCCACCACTGCAAGGAGAAGGCGTTCCTCGGGTTTCAACACCGGCCGCCGGCGCCCCTCTGCCAGATCCAGTGACAGCAGCTTCATCACGCTCTCATCTCCATCCCGTCCTGCAATATCGCGCCCCCAAAATTCCGCAGGTCGAATCGGTTGGTGCGCCCACGGCACCTCCCCCGCGGCGACGCAGTGACACCGCTTATCACGCCGGTGTGCGGTCGTGCAACGAAATTCTGGTGACGCTCGGGATTGTGATTCCGGGAAGCCCGGGCATAGCAGACCCCAGCCCTGAGCGGCCGCGTCAGGACGCCGCGCCGTCGTCGAGAATGTGCTTGGACAGCGGCTGCATATCGGCGCCGAGCTCGTAGACGATCGGCACGCCGGTGGCGAGGTTGAGCTCGAGGACCTGCGGCTTCGTCAGCTTGTCGAGATGCATGACGATCGACCGCAAGCTGTTGCCGTGCGCCGACACCAGCACGTTCTTCCCGACGCGCAGATCCGGAACGATGTGCGCCTCGAAGTAGGGCAAGGTCCGCGCCGCGGTATCCTTCAGGCTCTCGCCGCCGGGCGGTGCGATGTCGTAGCTCCGGCGCCACAGGTGGACCTGCTGCTTGCCGAACTTCGCCGCGGTCTCTGCCTTGTTCAGTCCTTGAAGGTCGCCGTAGTGCCGCTCGTTCAGCGCCTGATCGCGCGTGATCGGGATCTGCTCCTGGCCGATGACCTTGAGCACGATGTCGAGCGTCTCGATGGCGCGCTGCAGCACGGACGTGTAGGCCTTGTCGAAGAGGATGTGGCGGATGCGCTCGCCGGCGCGGCGGGCTTCCTGGCGTCCACGCTCCGTGAGCGGCACGTCCACCCAGCCTGTGAAGCGGTTTTCGAGGTTCCACTGTGACTCGCCGTGGCGAACGAGAACCAGGATCGCCATCTCAACCTCCAACCACGATTGCGCAGAAGCAACGCGAGCCTGACGCTCACGGCTTCAGTCGCGCGGGGCGACCGGCGACGGGGTCGGCCTGATGTGCCCGACGCGCGGCTTCGGCTTGCGGGTCTCCCGCTCCTGGGCACCGGGTTCCTGCACATCCTCCGTCGCGCTCTCCTCCGGCTCGTCCTCTTCCCAGTGTTCCATCCGTGCCTCTCGGGTCTCGGCGCTCTCCAGGCCCGGTCGCTTGGGACGGCGACCGTATATCAGCATGCAATGCTCAACCCACGAAATGTCGGTCCCCAGTCGCTTCGCCACCAGCGACATGTCCGCCGACCGGCCCTTTTGCACACGCACCTCGCGACTGATCGCTGCAATCACGGCATCGCAGGGCACGCGCCGCTCCCCCGACGGGCCGCGCATCGACTCGCGTTTGTGCTCGTCCTTTGCGGCCGGGTGATAGCCCTGTCCGGCGACAGGGCTCCAAAGCGCGCTCGCCAGCCAGACGGTGAGCAGCATCGCGGTCGCAAGGTACAGCGACCCTCTTGCACGCATGGCCAATATCCATAGCAGCCACGTTGCAAAAGCCAAACCCGCCGTCGGTCACGCGACGGTCGAACGGGCCGCCGTGCTGGACTCCGCCCCGACGAGCGGCGCGGCGTACGGTTCGTTCACTTTGATCAGCATCACGGTCCCGATCATCAGGTAGACCACCACCGTCATGAAGACCACGGGGTAGCCCCAGTTCGGTCCCATGCGATTGAACGTATCGAGCAGCACGCCACCGATGCCCGGCGCGAGCACCTGGGGGAACGTACCGGCGATGCCCCAGATCCCCATGTACTTCGCGGCCTGATCACCTTTCGGCAACAGGCTCAAGGCAAGGGCCCAGTCGCTGGTGAAGTACGCCCCCCAGCAGAGGCCGAACACCGTGCCGACTAAGAGTGCGTCGCTGAAGCGCGTGATCACGATGAAGGCGATCGACACCAGCGCGAGCCCGGCGCTCGAGGCGTAGACCCACAGCTTGCGGCGTTGATGCCGGTCGATCAAGTAGCCAACGATCAGCGAGCTGGGGAGGGTGGTCACGGCCGAAACGGCAAACAGATATCCGAGCTTCGCATTCGCCTCAGCGATGTCGGGGATGTGGAGATAGTCGCGCACGTAGTACAGTAGAAAGGTCACGATCGTATTGATTGCCAGCATGTTGCACGCCCGTGCGCCCAGCAGCCAGGCGAAGCTCGCCTCGGCCCGCACATCGAAGGTGAAGGCGCGCCGCAACAAGTGCTCCCCCGAGCGGTCCGGCGGCGCCTGCGGCACGTTCTCCGTGACCTTGGCGAGCGTGAAGACCAGCCCGCCCACGGTCACCAAGACGATCAAGAGCATGAGCGGCAGCATCGGGTCGTGACGCAGCTTGTCCGGCAGGAAGAACAGCGCCATCGCGCACACACTGGCGGCGGCCGGCATGGAGATCATCAACCCGCCGAGGATGGCGCCCAGGAGGCGGCCCAAGACCTCCGCGAAGCCAGCGAAGCCCGTCGCTTTGCCCTTCTGCAGATCCGGGACCTGATCCGGAATGAGCGCCGTGTAGGGACTGCCGGCAAGGTTGGCGAAGAACTGAATGGCGACGAACGCCAGGATGAATCCCGCGAAGGTCCTCGATCCGATCAATGCCAGGAGGGCAATCACATTGAGCACGACCCCGACCGTGAGGAAGGGCCGGCGGCGTCCCCAGCGGGTGCGCGACTCGTCGCTGAGCACGCCGGCGATCGGTCCGGTCAGCATGGACACCAGGGCGCCGATCACGGTGACGATCCCGAGCCGGGTGCCCTTGTTGCTTTCGGAAGCGAACTCCAGCACCCGCGTCGGGACGACGTTGTTCCCGAGCACCGTCCAATGGAAGGACAGGGCTCCCCACATCACCGTGAGAACGATCAAGTAGCGCGTCGAGCGCAGCTCCACAGACACTCCTCAAGCCAGGCGGCGAGCCGAGATCAGCACGCGGAGGTCGCCGTCCTGCCGCCGCTCCAACCGTTGCCACAGCGCCGCCGCCCCTGGCTTCTGGCGCAACGCCACGCGCAAGCGGCCACGGGCAAGACGGAGGGCACTCGGCAACTCCGGAAAACCTCCGTGACTGGTTTCCAGCTCCACGAAGCCGGTGCGCCGCAGGATCGCGAGGAGAGCATCCACACCGTCGCGTGAGGGCAGCGCGCACTGCAGGGTGAAGTGACCGCCCGGACGCAACACCCGTAGCGCTTCTTCGTACGCGGCGGCCTCCGTACTTCCATCCACCAGATCGATCATCCACACGTGCGTAAACACGCCAGCGCGCAGCGGCAGGGCTCCGGGGCAGCCGGCTTGGAATGCGACCTGGTCGTCGCGGCGCGCCCGGCGGTTGAGCAATGCCGCCGCCGCGACCATCGCCGGACGGGGATCGAGTCCGAGCACCCGGCACCCAAAGCGCGCCGCCAGCCAACGCGTCCTGCCGCCGAGACCGCTGCCGATATCGAGGGCGAACTCGTACTTGCGGAAGATGCCGCGCGCGCACAACGCATCCAAGACCTGCGGGTCGTACGTCGCGTCGCTGTCGAGGTAGAAGTACGGGGCGGTGCGCGGTGCGGGCACCGTGCGCATGAGATCGCGGGTGACGTCGATGATCGTTGCGGCCAGCTCGATCTCGGTGCGCGGCTCCGGCGCGGTCGGGTCGTAGCTTTTGACTGATAGGGCGGCAGACTCTAACGTCGGGGCGTGACGATCGTCAGCCACTTCTTCTGGAATTGGTATGTGTTTCGTAATCGCCCCTGGGTCTGGAAGTTCGCCTGTGCTGGGATCGCTCCGGACGTGCCGTATTTTGTCCTGCTGGCCTACTACTCCGTGCGATTGGGTGTCAACGGCTTCGCCGACTTGACCGCCTGGGATCTGGCCTGGCGGTCGCCGCTGCTGACCACGCTGCACTCCTTCGTTCCGTGGGCCGCGGTCGTCATCATCAGCCGGCTCGCCGGACCGCGCCACTGGCGGCGCTGGTGGCCGGTGTGGGCGGGATGGCTCTCGCACATCGTCGTGGACATGTTCACGCACCGCAGCGACGGGTACCCGATCTTCTACCCGTTGTCCCCGTACCGGTTTCCGACTCCCATTTCGTACTGGGAGCCGGCGTACCACGGGCGGGAGTTCATGATGATCGACAGCAGCCTGATGCTGGCGTGTGCATTGACCTATCTGGTGACGCGGGCGTGGCGTGCCGCACGCAACGCTCGGGCCTTCAACCGCGGCGGCACAGCCAGCGGCGATTGACACCCTAGCCGCCCCTTGTCATCATCGGCGGCTTTCAGCAGCCCAACTCGGAGAGCAATGCATGGCGGTGATCAAGAAGCAAAAGGGCAACTTCCTCGAAGACTTTCGAGTCGGTCAGGTCTTCCGGCACAAGACCGGTAAGACCGTCACCGAAGGCCTGTTCAACTCCTTCACCGAGTTCGCCTTCACCACCAACCCGCTCGGCAAGAACCGGCGCTACGCGGAGCGTTACGGTTTCCGCGGGCTGGTGACGCCGCCGGGGTTGGTCATGAACATCGTCTTCAGCCAGAGCGTCGAGGACATCTCCGAAAACGCCCGGGCCAATCTCGAGTACGTCAACATGCGCTTCGGCGCGCCGGTGTATATTGGCGATACGCTCGAAGTGTCGTCGGCCGTCCTCGGGATCAAGCCGTCGACGCGCGAGCCCGACCGTGGCGTCGTGCACGTGCAGACCACGGGGCGCAACCAGGCCGACGCAGTGGTCCTCACCTACGAGCGGCGGGTGCAGGTGTGGAAGCGCGACGTGAGCGCGACGGTGCCGGAGGCCTCCGTCGACTCGATTCCGCAGGTCGCCTGCACGCTGCAGTTGCCGGCGTATGACCGCGCGCGTCGCTACGGTGAGCTGGCCCACCTCACCAGCGCGGACACCTACTTCGAGGATTTCACACCCGGGGACATCATCGAGCATTGGCGCGGGCGTGTCATCACGGCCGAGCACGTCGCATTGACGGCCATGCTCGACAACACCTCGCAGGTGCACTCCAACCAGTTCATGATCGATCAAAACCCCGAGAAATACGTCGGCGGCCAGCTGATCGTGTACGGCGGCATCCCGTTCAATCTCTGCCTGGGCCTCTCGTGCCCCGACGTTGCAGACAATGCGATTGCCGACATCATCTACTCGTCCGGCCGTCACACGGCGCCGTCGTTTGCAGGCGACACCATCTTTGCCTCTACCGAGATCCGTGGAAAGCGTGATTGGCCGGAACGTCCGGACTTGGGTGTCCTGTCCGTGATCCTCCGCGGCCACAAGTTTGTGCGCAAGAATGGGCCGCCTGAAAAAATCGAGATCTTCTACTTGGAGCGTGAGATCGCGGTGAAGCGGCGGAGCTATTACGTTTGAACGAGGACCATGTGTCTGTCTGCGGGGCGGCGCTGCCGCCCCGCAGATGCCGGTGTAGTTGAAGCCACCTCAGGCCGCGCTGGCGCTCCGTGCCCTCTTGCCCGTACCGCTACTCTTCGCAGGACGCCAATCTTTCAGCGCCGAGTTCGCAACCGCTAGTCCTTCGTTGAGCAGCGCGATGACGACCTCCGTCTTCGAGGCGCCAAGCTCGGTCGCGACTTTCTGGATTGCGTCGCTGACGTAGGCTGGGATCTTCACGTTCATCAGCCTGCTGCTACTGTACTCTCGGTTCTTCAGGTCATTCAGCCTGAGTTGTGATCGCATCATGTCTCTCTCCTTTCGCGGGGTATCGCGTTCGCGGCCCGATCGCCGCGCAATCTACCTCATCGCTCGGCGTATGTGAAGCTTTCGCTGCATGAACCATGAATACTCCTGAAACCTGAACGCGGGTCGAACAAGGCTCGCAGGTCAGCCGCATGATGGGCGCCCGCGACGACGGGCCGGCGGCAGGAACGAAGTCGTGAAGGCGGCTCGTGCAGCCTCCCCTTGGGGGCGGAGGGCGGGCTTCAGCTGCTCAGCGCGAAGGCATAGATCGTCAAAGCAAGGGCAAAGATGAGTCCAAAGGCATACACGTAAGCGATGTTACGTTGCTCCATTCGGCCGACCTTTCCTTCACCACTTCCTGAAGCGAGACGGGAATGGGCGCTCTCAACGGAGGATCGCGCGGAGGCGGTTGGTTGCGCGGCCGGAAGTTTCCTTCCCGCCCATCCCGTTTGGTGGACAGCGGGGGCAAGATGCGTCCACCAAGAATTCCCGCGAGCCTGTTCAGAGCAATGGCGATACCAACCGCGCGCGTGCCCCGCCGGGTCGGCACAACCCGCCGTCGGCCCGGCAAGTGTCGCGACCGCGGAACAGTGGTCAACGACGCGCGACGCCAGCCTGTACGTTCTGCGTGACCGGCCGGTCAAGCGGCGAACAGGTAGGCATGCATCGCGCACAGGTCGGCGACGCTGTGGACGTCTGAATTGAAGTTGGGAACCTCGACAACACTGACGCCCTTCGGAAGCGCGTTTCGAAAGGACTCCATGCGCAACCCGTCCCCGCGTCCCAGCATCTCATAGCGGTTGAAGTTCGCCGCCAGCATCGCCGCCACTGGTTTGTTGCCCAGCAAGCGCCGCATGAGCTGCCCGACCTCGTCCAGCGTCACCCCCTGCCGTCCGCCGCTCATCTCCCGGTGGGTACGGTTGAAGACGACGCCGCGCAGCGACATGTTGAGCTCACGCACCTTGCGACAGAAGTATTCGGCCTCAGCCAGCACCTGCTCCTCGGGTGTCGCCACCAGCACGAAGGCGGTATCACGCGAACGCAGGAGGTCATAGACCCGCCGGACGCGCGGTTCGAATCCTTCGAAGAGCCCACTCATCGCGGTGAAAAACTCGGAGACCTCGACCAGGGCCGTGATCCCCGTGGCCTCTTCCAAACGGCGGAACAAGAACCCGGCGGTCCGATTCACGAAGCGCAGCGTCGTCCACCCCGCCGAAAAGTACGGACGGACGAACCACTTGATGACCCGGCGGTCGAGGAAGTCGGCGATGCGTTGCGGCGCCTCGAGGAAGTCGAGCGCGTGTCGCGTCGGCGGCGTGTCGACGACGATGAGATCGTAGCTGCCGCTGGAGTACAGCTCGCACAGCTGCTCGACGGCCATGTACTCCTGGGAGCCGGCGAAGCTTTGCGACAAGTGTTGATAGAAGTGGTTCGCCAGGATGCGGTCGCGGATCTCCAGCGACGGCGCGTGCCGCTCGACCAGCTCGTCCCAGGCGCCCTTCTGGTCGAGCATCATGGCGCTCAACATACCGGCGGCGACACCGTCGACGGTGACTGCGGAGCTGACGTTGCCGATGCCGCGGACGCCCAGCGCGTCCGCCAGGCGCTTGGCCGGGTCGATCGTCAGGACCATCGTGCGTTTGCCGGACAAGGCGGCGCGGACCGCCAGCGACGCGGCCGTCGTCGTCTTCCCGACGCCGCCGCTGCCGGCGCAGATGACCACCCGGTGCCGCCGCAGGATCTCGTCAAGCCCGGCCACGGCTGCGTCCCCGTCGCGCCGGAGCGGCGACCTCGGCGCCGATGCCAGCGACAATTTCGCGGACCTGGTTGAGGCCAAACTCCTCCGCGAAAATGAAGGGCACCTCCAACCGTGCCATGGCGATCTCCGCGGACAGGCGCTGCAGGTAGGTGCGATTGATGCTCGTCCACCCCACCTCTTCGCGCGCCCGGCTCAACGCCTCCATGGCGACGGCGCGCTCGCGCGGGTCGCGCACGGTGGCGATGCTGCGCGCCGTTCGGTCAAGATCCGCGGCGTCGAGCTCGCCTCTGTGGACGCGGTTGATGAAGAGCACGCCCAGAGGCATGTGCAGCTCGTCGTGCACCTGGTGATACATCTCGATCGTCTCGTTGACCGGCATCTCCTCCGCCGTGCTGACCAGGTTGATCAGCGTCCGCTGCGGATCGGTCAACAGCTCGAGGAGCCGTTGGCTTTCGCGCCGCACCAGGCCGGCACCAAACGCCTCGGCGGCGGCACGCGGCATGCGCAGGTACTGCAGGCTGTGGCCGGTCGCCGGCGCATCAAGGATGACGAGATCCCACAGCCGCTCACCGGTGACGTCGTCGCAACGCTCGGCTTCGTACCAGATCTTGCCGATGGTCATCAGCTCCTTCAGCCCCGGCGCGGCCGCGACGAAGTATTGGTACAGGCGGCTGGTGAACACGGCCTGCAAGACCCGTCTGACCGGCAGGATGATTCCGAGGTACTCCGCCAGAGCGGCGCTGCCTTCCACGGACATCACGGAGAGCGACGGCTGGGCCGGACGCGCTTGTCCGGTGGGTGCGGGCTCAACGCCCAGCAGGTAGGCGGCGCGCCCGGCGCCGTCGACCTCCGCCAGCAACGTGCGCTTGCCGAGCTGTGCGGCGATCAAGCCGAGGACGCAGGCGATCGTCGTCTTCCCGACCCCGCCCTTGCCGGCAACCACCAGCAGCCGGCGGTCAAAGAGCGGTGCCAGTGTGGCGTTCACGGCGTTGAGGCTCCTCACCATACCTGCGGAAAGCCAGACAGGCGTTGGTGCCGCCGAACCCGAAGGAGTTCGACAGGGCGGCACGCACCGGGGCATGGCGTGCCGCGTTCGGCACGTAGTCGAGATCGCACTCCGGGTCGGGATGCTCGTAATTGATCGTCGGCGGCATCACGCCGTGGTGGATGGTCAGCACCGTGTATGCGGCTTCCACCGCCCCGGCAGCACCGAGAAGGTGGCCGGTCATCGACTTCGTCGAGCTGACCGCCACTCGCGCCGCGTGCTCGCCGATGTCGTTCTGCGGCGTCGAGGTACCGTGCGCGTTGATGTAATCGATGTCCAGCGGATCCATCTCGGCATCGTCGAGCGCCAGACGCATGCAGCGGCTGGCCCCTTCGCCTTCCGGTGCGGGCGCGGTGATGTGGTACGCATCGGCGTTGGCGCCGTAGCCGACGATCTCGGCGTAGATGCGGGCGCCGCGCCCGACGGCGGCGTCGAGATTTTCGAGCACCAGCATCCCGGCGCCCTCGCCGATCACGAAGCCATCGCGCTCCCGGTCGAACGGCCGGCTGGCGCGCTCGGGTTCGTCGTTGCGCGTCGAGAGGGCACGCATCACCGCGAAGCCTCCCACACCCATGGGTGTGACCGCCGCCTCCGCGCCGCCCGCGAGCATGGCATCCTGAAATCCGAAACGGATCAAACGGTACGCCTCGCCGATCGCGTGTCCGCCCGAAGCACAGGCGCTGGCGGCAGTGTAGTTGACCCCTTTGGCACCGAAGCGTATGGCGATCTGCCCGGGCGCCATGTTGGCGATCAGGCGCGGAATGAAGAAGGGCGTGACCCGCTTCAGGCCCGACTCGAAGAACTCGCGCAGATACTCCTCGATCGTCGCGATGCCGCCCATCCCCACACCCACCAGCACGCCGACGCGGTCCTCAATGCGGGCGTCGATGCGGAGCTGCGCGTCGTCCACGGCCATCTGCGCTGCGGCGACAGCGTAGTGGGTGAACGGATCCATCTTCTTGATCTCCCGCTTCTCGATGTAGGTGAGCGGATCGAAGTCACGCAGCTCACCGGCGATACGTACGGGCAGCGCCGCGGCATCGAACTTCCGGATCGGTCCGATCCCGGATCGCCCGGCCACCAAGTTCTTCCAGTTGGTGGAGCTGTCGTTACCGAGCGGCGTGAGCAGGCCCAGGCCCGTCACCACCACGCGTCGTTCCGTGCGTGCCATGTAGGTCGCTATTACGCGACGCCGCCACACGGATCAAGGTGGCGTGGCCGGCCTGTGCGCACTTCGCAGGAAACGTTCTGGGCGTTGAGAAGAGGGGTAGACGAAGGAAAGGGGGGGCTCGAGAACGAGCCCCCCCTTTTTGGTTCAACTCACTGACGCCGTTGAACTACCGGTACCGGCGTCTGATCAGCACCAGCGCGGCTGCTGGGATGAGGAGCAGCCAGCCATTGCTGCCGGCGCCTCGTGTGGCGATCTGACAACCATCGTCGTCACTGCCCCCTATGCCCGCTGCGGTGGTCGCCGTTGCGGTCGCCGTTGCCGGCGGCTTGGTGGCCGTCGCCGTTGCCGGCGGCTTGGTCGCCGTTGCCGTTGGCGGTACGGGGGTGTGGGTCGCCGTTGCCGGTGGCTTGGTCGCCGTCGCTGTCGGCGGCGGAACGGTATTGGTCGCCGTCGCGACGGGGACGCCGCCCTCCACCGTGATTGTTCCGTTCACCGCCGTTGGGATGAGATCGATGCTGTTATCGACGTCAGAGGTCCCGGAGGGGTTGATCACTTGAACTGTATATGTGCTGTTCGGGGCGTCAGCGGGTATCGGAACGCTGAAAACGCCCATGATCGTGTCCCCGGTCAGGAGCGGATCGAAGTTGGAGAACCATCCGACCAACCTCGAGTTGATGCCGTTGGCCGCGTTCTGGCTGGGTGGGCCTACGTTGGACACGAATGTTACTTGTGTGTTGATAGCCGGGGGTGAGTTCGTACCCGGAACGGCGGTGAGATTGAACTGCATGGTGGCAGCGGTCTGCCCGGTGGGCAATGAGAGGGTGATCGGCACCATCGCAGTAGTACCAGCGGTGGCGGGGACGTTACCCGCAGTGAGCGACTGCGCGTAGGACGTGCTCTGTGCAGCGCACAGTACTGCGCCGAGAATCGCGGCACCCATGACGTGCCACACTCCCGTGCGACCGCTTCTCGTCGGACGGAGAGAAGCCATTCCCAAACAACTTGCCATCTCACCTTTCGCTCTCATGGTTCCTCCTCTTGTATCGGCCATCGGAACTCCTCCTCTTGAATCGGCTACTTTTACAGTCGCGTACATCGAACAGACACCGTTCCGCGTCACTTCAGCGCGGACGTACACGACCCGCCCGAAGGCGCCCGTGTGTAGCTGGGGTCGGTTGCCACCAGCGAACGCCGGAAGCAGAGCACGACGTCGCTGTTTAGGATCTGCGAGTTGCCACCGCATGTCGGCGGCGTGTCCGCCGGTGCGGCATCCATGGCCGAGAAGCGGGCGCTCCCGGCAGGCGGGGGCGTTGTCAGTGCCGCCTTGAAGATGGCGACGACGTCTGAATTCCGGATTGCGTTATCGCCGAACTCGCCGAGACCATCACCCGTGCTGGGAACCACGTCGCAGACCAGGAATCCCGCCGGCGCAGGGCCGACGGTGATCTGGCCGCTGACGCCGTCTGCCGGGGTTACGGCCGTGCCATTCGGATCGCTGATGCCGACGTTGCTGATCGTCAGGGGGTAGTCGGCGTTTACCGCAGTCGTGGAGACGTTCGCCTTGCAGCTGTAGAGCACGCCGTCCGGAATCGGCTCGACGGTTTTCGGGTTTACGCCGGCAACCACGGCGCGCGCACGCCCTTTGAAGTGGTGGTCCGCGATGCCC
>CAZCGA010000041.1:0-8633 GCA_964498075.1 uncultured Binatia bacterium (SeqCode)
CACGAAGAGATCGGCAAGCGGCGCTGCCCGATCGTCGATACCTGGTGGCAGACGGAAACCGGCGGCATCATGATCTCCCCGCTGCCCGGTGTGACGCCCACCAAGCCCGGGTCGGCGACCCGCCCGTTCCCCGGAATCGTCGCCGATGTGCTGACCCGCGAAGGCAAGCCGGTGCCGGACAATCACGGAGGGTTCCTGGTGATCAAGCGGCCGTGGCCGGGCATGCTGCGCACCATCTACGGTGATCCGGATCGCTACGTGCAGCAGTACTGGAGTCAGATCGCCGGCGTCTACTTCACCGGCGACGGGGCGCGGCGCGACGAGGACGGATACTTCTGGATCATGGGCCGGATCGACGACGTCGTGAACGTGGCCGGCCACCGTCTCGGTACGATGGAGGTGGAAAGCGCCCTCGTCAGCCATCCCGCGGTCGCCGAGGCAGCGGTGGTGGGACGGCCCGACGCGCTCAAGGGCCAGGCCATCGTGGCGTTCGTCACGTTGGAGTCGGGACGCAAGGCCACCGAGGAGCTGCGCCTCGAGCTGCGCGAGCACGTCGCCAAGGAGATCGGCGCGTTCGCGCGCCCCGATGACCTCCGCTTCACCGATACGCTGCCGAAGACCCGGAGCGGGAAGATCATGCGGCGCTTGCTGCGCGACATCGCCTCCGGCAACGACAGCGTCGGCGACACCACGACACTCGAAGACCTGTCCGTGCTGTCACGGCTGCGTGAGGAGGAGGAGTGAAACTACACAACACGCTGTCCGGCCGACTCGAAGAGTTCGTGCCGC
This sequence comes from uncultured Binatia bacterium (SeqCode), assembly GCA_964498075.1. GTDB lineage: Bacteria > Desulfobacterota > Binatia > HRBIN30 > HRBIN30 > CAZCGA01. The sequence goes on from CAZCGA010000041.1 coordinate 790, forward strand.
TGCTGCCCGGCAAAGTCGGCATGTACGTCTGCGGGGTGACGGTCTACGACCGCTCGCACATCGGTCACGCCCGCGCGATGGTGACCTTCGACGTGCTGTATCGCTATCTGCGCTCTCTCAACTTCGACGTGACCTTCGTGCGCAACTTCACGGACGTGGACGACAGGATCATTGCCCGCGCGCAGAGCGCCGGCGTCCCCGCCCTGGAGCTGGCGGAAGCCAACATCCGCGCCTTTGGCGAAGACGTCGCGGCGCTGGCATGCCTGCCGCCGACGATCGAGCCGCGCGCCACCGAGCACGTCGCCGGCATGATCGCGCTGATTCAAGAGTTGGAGGGTAAGGGACTCGCCTATGCGGCCGACGGCGACGTTTACTACCCCGTCGACAAGTTTCCCGGCTACGGCAAGCTGGCCAAGCGCAGGCTCGACGACATGGTGGCGGGCGCGCGCGTCGAGGTGGACGCCCGCAAGCGTCATCCCATGGACTTTGCCCTGTGGAAAGCGAGCAAGCCGGGGGAGCCGTGGTGGGACAGCCCGTGGGGTCCCGGCCGTCCCGGATGGCACATCGAGTGTTCGGTGATGAGCACGCGCTATCTCGGCCAGCCGTTCGACATCCACGGTGGCGGGAGCGATCTCATCTTCCCGCACCATGAGAATGAGCTGGCACAGTCGGAGGGCGCCAAGGGGTGCGCCTTCGCGCGCTACTGGGTGCACAACGGGATGGTGACCATCGGCCAGGAGAAGATGTCGAAGTCACTCGGCAACTTCATGACCGTGCAGGAAGCGGCGCGCCGCGTTGGCGGGGAAGCGGTGCGTTTGTTCGTTCTCGGCACACACTATCGGAGCCCGTTGGACTTCTCGCCCGAACGCCTCGACGAGTCGGGCCGTGCGCTGACACGCCTGTACGAGACGCTGGCGCGAGGCGATGAAGCCATCGCGGCGGCGGCGGCGCCGCCCGATGCTGGTGTGATGGAAGAGTTCCGCGGCGCGATGGACGACGATATGAACACCGCGCGCGCCCTCGGCGTCGTGTTTGACACCGTGCGCGCCATCAACCGGCAGCTCGACGAGGGGCAGACGGTCGCCGTCATGCCGCTGCGGCGTGCCGTGGCAACCATCGCCGAGGTGTTGGGCATCGGTGGTCAGGACCCGCGGGCCGTCCTCGAACGGGCCAAGCGCGCCCACCTCGCCGATGCCGCCATCGAACCCGCGGCGATCGAGCGCCGCATCGCCGCGCGCAATGCGGCACGCCTGGCGCGCGACTTCACGCAGGCCGACGCCATCCGTGCCGAGCTGAAGGCCAACGGGATCGTGCTGGAGGACACGCCGTCGGGGACGATCTGGAAGGTGGAACGGTAGAGAAGTGCAAAGTCAGAATCTCGATGTCCAAGGCCCAACGTCAGGGTCGGAGGTGATAGACGTGAGCCGACTGATTGCAGGGCTGATGCGCTATCTGAGGCAATCGGATCTGAAAGGGAGTAAGTACCGTTAGCGGAACTCTAGATGTTGGACGCGCGACCAGCGACGTTGGACAAGCTTACGCGCCCGTAGCTCAGTTGGACTAGAGCAACTGGCTTCGAACCAGTGGGTCGGGTGTTCGAATCACCCCGGGCGCGCCTTGCCTTCCGGTGCCGCGAGGCCTACCGGCTTGGGTGCGGCCGGTGCGCCTGATGCGGCGGCCGGCTGTGTAGAGGCGGCGGACTGTGTACCGGCCGGTTTGCCTGCGGTGACAACGGCGTGTGCGGAGGGTGCGGCGGTCGATTCACCGCTCGGGGATGGGTGGGACGGTTGGCTCCCGGGGGCAGCGGTGTGTGCGGCGACCCAACCCCGAAGGCCGGTGCGTTGGCGATCAACAGCCCGAGTGCCACCACAAGGCTGCAGACACAGCCGCGACATCCGTGAGGCTCCGACATTGAAAAGCCTCCTCAACCGCGAGCTCTGCTAGCGCACATCATATACGTCACCGTCCATCGCAACGATCGTTCTCGATCCCTGTATCGCTTGCCGGGTCGCGGTCGCGTCTCCATCAGGGACGCGGACGGCAGACCAGGCTCAGTGAGTCCGTATCCGCCCGACGTGGTTTCCCAGTGACCGGGTCGGTGGAGGACGTCACCGCTATTTTGATGAGCCGCCTGCCGTTCTTGGGGCCGGTGGCGGTCAGCCGAAGCGGGACCCTGATTGTTGCGAACGGCGTGCAGACGTCGGGAGTGGTGAACGCTCGATCGAACGAGATGACGACCGGACACACGCCGTTGTTGCGTCCGGGTGCCGAATCACACTGACTGTTCATCTGGCAGGAGCTCTGATACTGCGGTCCAGCGTTCGCGCACAGCCCCTGCGCGTGGGCGCCCAGACCGACGATCGCGTCGCTCAACGCGGTACGATTCGATGAGTCGGCCGAGTTTCTTTGGCTGGCCGCGGGGCTGAGGATTTGCGCCCGTGTGGTGTCGGTCGCCGTGCACGCGAACCGCGGATCGCTGACGTTGAAGCACTGCGCCACGCGGAAGGTGCATTCGTTGTCCCCTGTGGCGCTCCCGAAATCGCAGGCGGGATCATCGTCCGTGCAGTCGATCTGGCGCGACGGCGCACCGAATGGATTGAGCGGCGGCGGTGGTTGTACCAGCCACTCGTGCGTGCAATCGGTGCCGCCCCTGCCGCTGGGGATGAGCTTGTCGGCTTCGACGTGGCAATCGGCTGAACAGCCGTCGTCCTCCACGTTGTTTCCGTCGTCACATTGCTCGTGGGGATCGACGACGCCGTTCCCGCAGCTCGGCGCTCGAGTCGGTGTCCGCGTCGGCGTCGGCGTCAGGGTGATCGTTGGGGTGTTGGTCGGCGTTCGTGTCAGCGTGACCGTCCAAGTCGCTGTCGGCGTGCTCGTCGGCGTGTCAGTCGGCACGACGGGAGTGTCGGTCTTCGTGGGCGTGGGCGACAGCGTGAAGGTCGGCGTGTGGGTGGGTGCCGTAGCGGTCGGACCCGAGGTGTTCGTTCGCGTCGGAGTGCCGGTGGCGCTGGGGGTGCTGGTCACAGTCGGCGTGTTGGTCGGGCTTTGTGTGTAGGTCGGCGTGACGGTTGGGGTGGCCGTATAGGTCGGGAGTGGCGTCAGCGAGAGATCGAGCGAGAATGGAGCGGCCCCCAAGCCATCTCCATTGAAGAGGTTTGCCCATCGCGGCTCGTCGGCGAAGGCGTACCGTACCCCACGCGGATACGTCACTTGATCATTCCAGACGACTACCTCGTCCCCTTCAACCTGCGCCTGCGCCCACACAAAGATGCCGTCGAAGCTGGCGACGCTGAACCCTTGCAGCGGATCGCCACCGAGCGCATAGAGACCTGTCGCCGTATTCGGTCGGAAGCGCAGACGGATGCGGTTGCCTTCGAGATTTGCGGAGTCGAAGATCGGCCCGGAGTAGGTGATCGCCTGTCCGTAGACCGCCCCCAGCGCCACGCGTGCGAAGCGGCCGCCGTACTCCTCCTTGTTGGGCGGGTGTCGGCCGCCTTCGATGTCGAGCGAGACTACCATGCCGGTATTCGGCACCGAGAGCGCCTTGAAGTAGGCGTCGCGCATGCGCGGGAAGATGCGGACGGCGGGTGGATCCGGCGGCTGCGGTGCCGGTACCTCATCGCCCTTGACGCCACCTCCGGTCGGCAATTGAACGAAGAGGAAGGGGAAGTCGCCCTGGCCCCATTCGTTGCGCCACGAGCGAATCAGCGCCGGCAGGAGATGGGCATAGGCGTCGGGACGCACGGTGTCCTTCTCTCCTTGCCACCAGATGACGCCGCGGATGGCGTAGGGCTGTAGCGGAGCGATCTTCTTCTTGTAGCGAGTGCCCCAACCCTGCGCACGCAACACGAGGGATCGCGTCGCCGCGTCGACGTCGGTGTCGACGGTCCTGCCGAGCCACGAGTAGATTCCGCTGCCGTCGACCGCCTGGTTGATCAGTCCGACGGTGACCCCGAGGCGGTCGTTCAGCCCGACCCCGAACCAGAACGCCGCACTCGACACTTTGTCTCCCCAATGGTAGACGCGCAGTCCGCGTACGCCGGGATGCTGGGCGCGGACGCTGAGAGGAGGACCCGCGATGGACATGTTGGATTGACCGCTGCACACCCACACCTCGCCGACCATGACGTCTTCGAGCGCGACGGTGTTCGCCCCTTGCGCGGTCAAGACGTACGGGCCACCCGCCGGCATCGGATCAAGCGTCACGCGCCAGTTCCCAATGCCGTCCGCAATCGCGGTCTTTTGCTGGCCATTGACGGTGACCGTAACCATCTCGCCGACACTCGCCTTGCCCCAAATCGGCGCCGCCATGCCCTGCTGCAAGACCATCCCGTTGCGAAACAAGATGCTCGGGAAGCGGACGTCCGCCGAAGCGGCGAGTGGTATCCACACGCCGGCAACTGCAATCAGCAGGGATCTTCGTACGCGCGGCGTCATCAGGCCTCGTAGCAGGGGATCGGATTTGTACGGGAGATCAGCGCCCCCTCAGCGCTGATCGCGCTCATCGAAGGGATGGCCTGGTGCGCGTCGCCAACGGCCGACGAGAACGCTACGGCGGTGCCCGAGACAGCTGCAGCGCCGCTCGTGTCGATGGGGGTACGTCGGGGCATACGTGGTGGGGCGATTTTCTACAGGGTGCGCGCCATTGTCAAATCAAAACTGCATCAAAGGTCGTATATCACCCCGCCCTGTCCGGGTGCCAGAAGCTTCGGACCACGCTGCGGAGTCGGCCCGCCGTCCCACCACGCGTCGTGCCTGGGTTGATTGTGTGCTATAGGTTTGGGCACTGTGCGGCGGTTGGCTGTTTTGACGACGAGTGGCTTCGGGGCTCTCCGCATGCCCGTTGCGCGCACAGCACCGTGAAGAGTAAAGAGGAACGCATGACACTGCTCGCAGACACGAAACGCGCCGCGAATCATCCGCTCTCGGGGACAACCATGACTGGTGCCGACATGATCGTGCAAGTGTTGGCGGACGAAGGAGTGGACGCGATTTTCGGGTACAGCGGGGGTGCGATTCTTCCGACGTACGACGCCATCTTCCGTTACAACCAGAGCCACGCAAAGGAGGAAGAGATCCGTCTGATCGTACCGGCCACCGAGCAGGGTGCAGGCTTCATGGCCGCCGGTTATGCCCGCTCGAGCGGCAAGGTCGGCGTGTCGCTCGTGACCTCGGGTCCCGGCGCCACCAACTCCGTTACGCCGATTCGCGACTGTCACGCCGACTCGGTTCCTGTGGTGCTGATCTGCGGTCAGGTGGCACGCGCGTCGATCGGTACGGACGCCTTCCAGGAAGCGCCGGTTTTCAACATCATGTCCGCGTGCGCCAAGCACGTCTTCCTGGTGACGAAGGAAGACAAGCTCGAGGCGACGCTGCGCACGGCCTTCGAAATCGCCCGCAGCGGCCGGCCCGGACCGGTGGTCATCGACGTTCCCAAGGACGTGCAGAAGGCGGAGGGCGTGTTCCAGGGCAGCGGTCTGCTGCAGCTGCGCGGCTACGAAGAGCGGCTCGAGAGCCTGAACCGGGCCACGATATCCGACGAGCACGCCCAGGCCTTCTTCCGCCTGCTCGGCCAGTCCGAGCGCCCGCTCATCTACGCCGGCGGCGGCATCAACAACAGCAACGCCGCGCCCGAGCTACGCGCCTTCGCGGAGCGCTTCAAAATCCCGGTGGTCACCACGTTGATGGGCATCGGGGCGATGGACACCACGAATGAGCTGTCGCTGCACATGCTCGGTATGCACGGGACCGCCTACGCGAACTACGCCGTGGAAGATTGCGATTTTCTCCTGGCGATGGGCTCGCGCTTCGACGACCGTGTCGCCGGCAAGGTGAAGGAGTTCGCCCCCCACGCCAAGATCGCACACCTGGACGTCGATGCTTCGGAGATCGGCAAGGTCAAGAACGTCGACTGGTCGCACGTCTCCGACGCCAAGCGTGCCCTCGCTCAGCTCCTGCGCGCCGGAAAGACTTTCAAGAGGGACTTCGGACGCTGGCTGGCCCACGTCAAGAAGCTGAGGGGCGAGCATGGGCTGAACTACAACCGCGGCTCGGACGCGATTCAAGCGGAAGAGGTGCTGCAGACCTTGAACGAGATCACGCGCGGCGAAGCCATCGTGACGACCGGCGTCGGGCAACATCAGATGTGGGCGGCGCAGTACCTCGATTTCATCCACGCCCGCAGCTTTCTGACCTCGGGCAGCATGGGGACCATGGGCTTCGGCCTGCCGGCCGCGATCGGTGCGCAGATCGCCAATCCCGGGAAGCTGGTGATCGACGTCGACGGCGACGGCAGCCTGCGCATGAACCTCGGTGAGCTGGAGACGATGACCACCTACGACATTCCGGTCAAGGTGTTGTTGCTGAACAACTTCGGCGACGGCATGGTCCGTCAATGGCAGGATCTCTTCCACGAATGCCGCTACGCGGGCACCGACAAGAGCCTGCACAAGAAGGACTTCGTCAAGGCCGTGGAAGCCGACGGCTTCGAGTTTGCCCGGCGCGTCGTCGAGCGGCCGCAGCTGCGGACGATGCTCGAAGAGTTCGTCGGGTTTCCCGGTCCCGCGCTGCTCGAAGTGTTCATCGACCAGACGGCCCACGTCTACCCGATGGTCGGACCCGGCATGGGCTACAAGGACATGATCACCGGGAAGTACATCCGCGCGCGCGAGGCGAAGCCGGCGAAGGGCGAGGGCTCGGGTAACGCGGGCAGCTTCTGATCGGCGGCGGTACGTGACCGGGAACGCGCGCACATTTTCGTAGACAACCAGCGGCGCTCCTGTTACTCACAGACCACATGGCACGGCCCTATCCGATTGCGACCAAGCCCGGCCACAAGGCGGGCGAATTGATCGTCGTTCTGCCTCCGGGTTGGGAGCTGCGGCTGCGGCGCGTCCTCATGCATCTGATTGGTGAGACGCTGCCGAGTCCCCACGACAAGGGTCTGAGCCAAAGCCAGCGCGAGGCCCGCATCCGCATTCGCCGCCGTCGCTTGCAAGCTGCGATGTGCCAGTTCGTCAGCGACTTGATCACCGCCGACATCGTCGGCAAAGAGGTCGCGCTATCCACCCGCAACCTGTACGGCACACGCCGCGGCTCGCTGCGCGAACACGTCCAAGCCATCTTGCGCGAAGTCGCGGAGCGGTAGTCGATACCGGCAGTCGATAGCGGCGAGAACCGCTACGCCCAGGACGTAGCGATTCTCAACCGTTGGCCGCGCTGGCTGCTCCTTGCTACGGCGTGACTTCCACGAACAGGCTACTATCGATCACCTCTCTCAGGCCACTGGCGTCCAATTCCTTCCGGAGCTTGGTCGCCTCTTCATCCGCTTGCAGCTTGGTCTGCGCCTTGGCAAAGGCTTCCAGGTTGGCGTACTCGGTGGCCACATAGATCGTGCCCACGTTCGGGCCCGCGGCGGTTGCCCGCCACACGCGCATGGTAGCGCCCGATTCGAGCCGCTTCTGGACAGCGTTGAATTGCTTCACCCGCTGCAGGTAGGCGGTTTGGTCTCCCTTCACCTTCACACTGAGCACGGTGAGCACCTTCGGCGCGTCCGCAGCCGCCGCCGGCAAAGCCAGCAGCACCAGACCCACAAGGACCAATCCGACGCGAATCGCTTTCATAGTTCCTCCTCTCTACTGGTTGGGGCGCTCGCAACCGCCCGCGTTGGAAAGCTCAGACTGCCAGCCATCTACCACGCGGCCTCACCTGCCGTCAAAAAAGACACCTCGTTGCGAGACGCAAGCAGGTGACCGTGCTGTTCGCCGACGTGGAGGGCTCGATGGAGCTGGCCGAGCAGCTCGACCCGGAGACGTGGCGCACGATCCTCGACCGCTTCTTCGCCA
>CAZCGA010000041.1:8643-45307 GCA_964498075.1 uncultured Binatia bacterium (SeqCode)
CGAGGGCACGGTGAACCAGTACACCGGCGCCGAGATCATGGCGCTCTTCGGCGCGCCGATCGCGCACGAGGACCACGCGCAGCGCGCGTGCTACGTGGGGCAGCAGTGCCTTCAGTGATCTGCGCAGGCCTCGATCCGGCGCCAGAGCGTCGCTTGACAAGTGCAATCACTGCTATCACTCTTCCTTCGGCGATGGCACAATTAGTCGTTCGAAAGATCGAGGAATCGGTTGTGGCGAGGCTGCGCCGCCGTGCAGCTCGCCATGGCGTGTCGTTGGAAGAGGAGCACAGACGGATTCTGCGCGAAGCGCTACTCCCCGCGGCTGGCAAGGACGCCACGACACTCAAGGAGTACCTGATGGAAATGCCGCAAGGGGGGGACGATGCGGTCTTCGAGCGCGCGCCCGCAGGGCTCAGGCGAGTCCGCCTGTGACGGGCTATCTCCTCGACACGAATATTGTCTCGGAGATTCGCAAACGCGAGCGGTGCCACCCCAACGTGCGCCGCTGGTTTGCTGCCCTCGAGGACGATGCGATCTTCCTGAGCGTGCTCGTTGTAGGCGAGATCAGACACGGCATCGAGCTGATCCGGCGGCGCGACGAGGTTGCAGGGCGGTCGCTCGACCGCTGGCTCAAAGCCCTCGAACGGAGATTCGAGGAACGCATCCTTCCCGTCACCATCGAGATCTGCGAGCGTTGGGGTCGAATCGGAATCGATCAACCGCTTCCCCCGGTCGATGGCCTCCTGGCCGCGACCGCATTGCATCACGGACTCACATTGGTGACCCGCAATACCGCTCACGCCGAGCGATCGGGGGCTGAGGTCCTGAACCCATTCGCAGGCGCTGCCCCGCAACCGGCGCGGTGACGGTCGATGGCTGAGCGCATGGATGCGGACGTCTGTGTCGTCGGGGCCGGGTACGCCGGCCTCACGGCCGCGCGGCGCCTGACGCAAGCCGGCAAGTCGGTTGTCGTCCTCGAAGCGCGCGACCGCGTCGGCGGTCGCATCTGGACCTACCACCTGCCCGACGGCTTACCGGTCGACCGCGGCGGTGCGTGGCTGGCGAACCGCCACGAGGCGGCCTACGGCCTGGCGAACGAGGTCGGTGTGTCGACCTACAAGACGTTCGTCGCCGGCGATCATCTCCTCATCGGTGAGGGACGGACACGGCGGTACCACGGCCTGATCCCGAAGATCAGCTTGGCCGCCGTCCTCTCGATCGTCCTCGCGCAGGCCAAGCTCGATCGCATGGCCAGGCGCCTCCCGATCGAGGCGCCGTGGACGGCGAAACGCGCCGAGGAGTGGGACTCGCGCTCGGTGGCCTGGTTCCTCGAGCGGTCGGGAATCCGAACGACGATCGCGTGCGACCTGTTCGAGTCGGCCGTGCGCGGGTTGTTCTGTGGCGACCTGACCAACGTGTCGTTCCTCAACCTGCTGTTCCTGATCCGGTCAGCCGGGAGCATCAACACGTTGTTCTCGATCAGCGGCGGCTACCAGGAGAACCTGATCGACGGCGGCGCCGGGTCGATCGCGCGGCGCGTGGCCAATGAGCTCGGCGATGCCGTCCGCCTGAACGCGCCGGTTCGCGCGATCGCCCAGCGGGACGATCACGTTCTCGTCGAGAGCGCCGAGCTTACGGTGTCGGCTCGGCACGCTGTCGTCGCCGTCCCGCCCGCGCTGGCGCTGGAGATGGCGTTCGATCCCGTTCTGCCGGACGACCGCCTGACGTTGTACCGTCACTCGACCGCGGGTCCGGAGACGAAGACGCTGTTGGTTTACGACGAGCCCTTCTGGCGCGCGGACGGCTTCAGCGGGCAGTCCGCCAGTCCGGGGTCTCCGGCGGAGGTCACGATCGACGCGACACCCGCCGCGGGCACGCCGGGCGTCATCGCATCCTTCACGTTCGGACCTGTGGCGGAACGCGTCGACGCGCTCGACGCGAGCGAACGCCGCCGGCTGGTTCTCGACACCATGGCCGAACGGTTCGGCCCCCGCGCGGCGTCACCGTCCGAGTTCATCGAGACGGCCTGGTGGCACGAGGAGTGGACGCGCGGCTGCTCGATGGCGCACTGGTCGCCGGGTATCCTCACGCGGTACGGGTCGCTGCTCCGCGAGGCGTTCGGACGCGTCCACTGGGCGGGAACCGAGACTGCGACGATCTCGTACGGCGGGATCGACGGAGCCGTCCGCTCCGGCGAGCGCGCCGCGAGCGAGATCCTGGCCCGTTCGTAGACGTCGTGCAGGGCCGTTCCGGGGTTCCCGGAGCACGCGTCATCGTCTCTCTTGCCTCAGGTTCTTTCTTCCTGTCCCCGGTGCGGGATAGGGTGGCGCGGCGCTGATCGATGAACTGTCCGGCCTGCTACTTCGACAACCCAACGGGGATGAGCTTCTGCGGCAAGTGTGCGGCGCCGCTGGCCCGCGCCTGCGTCGCCTGCGGCTTTGAGAGTCCCCCCGATTTCGCATTCTGCGGCAAGTGCGGCGCTCCACTGGGGGTGTCGGGTGTTGGGTCTAGGGTGTCGGGCAAAACTCAGCCGCGCGTCGACACCCGACCCCCTACACCCGACCCCCTTTCCTACACACCCAAGCACCTCGCCGACAAAATCCTCCAATCGAAGTCCGCCCTCGAAGGCGAGGGTCGGGAAGAGGTCGCGCGGTTGCATGCGCTCCGCGGCGAGCCGGAGGAAGCTGTGAAACAGCAGCGCACCGCACTAGCGCTCTATGAGAAGCTCGGTGCGAGCGGACACGCGGAGCGGCTGGCGAGAGAGATGGGTTGTTAGGCGGCAGGCGAAGGAGGGGAGCAATGGGATTTCGCGTGGTGTGCATCTCGCGGACGACCGCCGCAGGTGGCGAAAACATCGGCCAGGCGGTCGCGCAACGGCTGGGCTTTCGGTATGTCGATGAGCAGATCATCGAGAGGGCAGCGCAGCAGGCGCAGGTGGATCCCGCGCTGGTTGCGAAAGCCGAGCACCGCCAGCCGCTGCTGCAGCGCCTGCTCGACAAGATGGCGAGCGGCGCGGAGCTGACCGGCATCGTCACCCTGGAAACCGGTATGCCGGTCGACGCCTCTATGCCGTTGCCGGCGGCCTATAAGGCGGATGCAAGCGACTTGCGCGTGTTGATTCGGGCGGCGATCCACGAAATGGCCGGCGCCGGGCAAGCGGTGATCGTCGCGCATGCCGCCTCGATGGCACTCGGCACCACCGAGGGTGTGCTGCGCGTGCTGGTGACAGCATCGACGGATACGCGCATCCGTCGCGTGGCCGAGTTCGAGCGCATCATTGAGGCGGAAGCCGAACGGCGCATCGCCGCCTCGGATCGCGAGCGACACGAGTATTTTCAGCGCTTCTACAAGCTCCAGGAGGAGCTGCCGACGCACTACGATCTGGTCATCAACACCGATGTGTTGACGACTGTGCAGGCCGTCGACGTGGTTCTGGCAGCGGCGCAGGCGCCAGCTTGATGGTCAGGAATTCCGGCACAGCCGCCTTGCCCAGGTAGGCCGTGGCACGAGTCGTTCGGCGGAGGAGCGGCCGGGCTTCGCGTATCTCGTATCTCGTGAAGCGTATCTCGTGCTGAAACGACCCCAGCGAGATACGAGATACGAGGAACGAGATACGATACCGGTGCGCTTGACAGCCCGGTGATCGATCTGGGTTCTTTGTGGGAATGAGTTGCCTAACCCGGGCACCCTCAGCCCATCCGCTCGCCGAAATGATGTACACGTCGTCTTGCATCGTCGCTTCCCAGTAGTCCATGAGGTGCTGGTAGACGTCGTAGGCGTCCAGCAGCGGCGCCTTGCCGAAGGTGTCGAGCAGATCCTCCGACAGCGTTTCGATTAGCACCTTGGGGTGGTCGCCCTTGGCGATGGCAGCGAGGCACGGAGCGTTGCCTTTCCTCCACTGCGCGAAGAGCGCGGTCACGGAGGCATTGAACGCGGTGAACTCGGCATGGCCGAAGATGGCGTCCTTAGTTGATAGTGGAGAGCGATGCGGTGGATGTCCTGGGCGCGCAGGCGGTTCTTGTTGCCGTCTTTGATGCAGCCCTTCGAGGCATCGATTATGAAGATGCCCTTGCGGGCGTGCGCGTTCTCCTTGTCGAGCACGACGATGCACGCAGGGATGCCGGTGCCGTAGAAGAGGTTGGCCGGCAGGCCGATGATGCCCTTGATGTAGCCCCGGCGGACGATGTTCTTGCGGATGGCTGCCTCAGCACCGCCCCGGAAGAGCACGCCGTGCGGGAGAATGACCGCGCCCTTGCCGGTGCTCTTCAGGGTGGCGAGGATGTGCAGCAGGAAGGCGTAGTCGCCATTCTTCGCGGGCGGGATGCCGTAGAGCAAGGGAGAGTTCTTGAGCGAACCGCGTCGACGACTCGCGACATCTCGAATTCCAGCGCGTATCGCATTCAATTGCGTTCCAGGTCCGACCGCGCGACGGTGTTCAAGTCGAACTCGGCGCGCACCCGGGTGCCAGCCGCGAGGCCGGACTCGACGCTGAGGCGGCCGCCAGCGAGCGTCGCTCGTTCGCGCATCCCCGAGAAACCGCTGGTTGCGGCGGTTGCCAGCACGGTATCCGCGTCGAAGCCCCTGCCGTGATCCGCAATCACGACGCTCAGGAGATGGTGGTCGGCCGACACGTGCACGCGGGCCTGACTCACGCCGGCATGGCGCGCAACGTTGGTCAGTGCTTCCTGCACGATGCGGTACGCGGCCGTTTCGACGTCGTGCTGAAACCGCCGGTTCACGCCACTATGGTGGAAGTCGATCTCGAGGTTCGTTTGCTTTGAAAAGCGCTCGAACAGCCACAACAAGGCGGGCAGCAAGCCGAGATCATCCAACATCGCCGGCCGGAGATCGAGAGACAGATCGCGCACCCGCACAATGAGATCATCCACCAGCTTGTGCGCCTCTCGCAGCGGTGCCCTCGCGGTGTCCAGCGGCCGGCGTTCGAGCTCACCGAGAATCAGACTGACACCGGTCAAGTACTGACCAATCTCATCATGGAGCTCACGCGCGAGGTGCCGTCGTTCGGCTTCTTGTACCTCCATGAGCCGCCTGGAGAGGAGGGCAAGCCGCTCACGCCCGGCGCTCACCTGCTCGAACAGGCGGCTCTTCTCCACGGCGATCGCCACCGCATTGGTGACTTGATTGAGCAGCCCCATCTCGCCGGCATGGCAGCCATCGACCTCACGCCAAAACAAGTTCAGGAAACCGACGACGTCGTTGCCGACGCTCAGGGGTAGGCTGAGGACCGAACGAAAACCCATGTCATAGATGACCCGGACCAATGGGAACTGCAGCTCGGTCGCAAGATCCGGAACAATGTGCGGATGCCCCGCCAAGATATCTGGGACGGACGGGAACTCGGTTGCGCTCAGGCGAACGTCCTGGCCCACACGCGGCGCCCAGGGAGCATCGGCTGCGACGAATGTGAGCCACTCGCGGCGCTCGTCAAACAGGTTCAGGCTGACCGCCGCGCACTGCGCCAGCTCCCGGAGTCCGGCACACACCTCGGGGAACGCCGCTTTCACATCGAGATGCGTGTTGATGGCGTGCAGGATGTCGTTGACCGTCGTCGTTTCGCGCTCATGGCGGTGCCGCATCTGTTCGACATGGTGCCGGTCGGTGATGTCCTCGGAAATGCCAAGGAGGTAGGCCGGCTCCCCCGTGCCGTCGAGGATCGGAATCTTTTTCGTGTGCAATATCCGTTCACCGTATGGTGCCGTCGCGATCGGTTCCTCGGGAATGTCGAGCAGAGTCTTACCGCGCAGGACAGCACGATCCTTGGCAGTGAAGAAGTCCGCTTCCGCTTTCGGGAATAAGTCGTAGTCGTTCTTGCCGATGAGGTCGGCGCGTCGGTACCCGAGGAGCTCTTCGGCGGCGCGGTTGAAGAGCACGAACTTCAGGCTCGTGGCATCCTTGACGAAGACCATATCGGGGATGTTCTCCACGATGGAGTTCAAGAAGAGGAAGAGTCGTTCACGCTCGCGCTCCGCCCGTTTGCGCGCCTCGATATCCTGGACGACGCCGATGAAGTACTTCGGCCGCCCAGAGGGCTCGCGCACGAGAGACACCGTGAGATCGATCCACACGATCGAGCCGTCCTTGCGGAAGTAGCGTTTCTCCATGGAATACGTCTGTAGCTTCCCGTCCAACATGTCGCGCATGTAGCCCAGATCTCGGTCCAGGTCGTCTGGATGGGTGAGCTCCTGGAACGTCCGCACCCACAGTTCCTGCTCGGTGTAGCCGACGATGTCGCAGAGCCGCCGGTTCACCCGCAACCAGTGGCCGTCGAGGGCCACGTGCGAAATGCCGACGGCGGCCTGCTCAAAGGTGCCGCGAAATCGTTCCTCACTCTCGCGCAGCATCTCCTCCACGTGCTTGCGCGCCTCGATATTTTGGAGGGCTGCTTCCAGGTGCTTGCGGTCGGTGATGTCGATGGCCGCGCCGAGCATGCGATACGGCTGCCCCGCGGCATCGAGGGCGGCAACGCCACGGCTGAGCACCCAGCGGTACGAACCGTCCGCGTGCAGCATGCGCTGCTCGACCTCGTAGGTGCTCGCGCGCCCCTGCAGATGCTCCGTCAGGGCCGCAGTGGTCGTAGCGCGGTCGTCGGCATGGACCAGATCGAACAATGCCGCCAGCGCGATTTCGTTCTCCTTACGGCCGAGCAGGCGTTCCCATCCCGATATGAGGCGAGCCGTGAGCGTCCGCAGGTCGGCATCCCAGACGGCAACCTCGGCGCTCTCCGTCGCGTGCCGCAGGACGCTCTCTGCCGTTCGCCGGCGCTCGATCTCAGTCGCACGATCCGCGTCCGCCTGATTCAGCCACGCCGCCATCGGCAACGAGAAGACGAACAGGATGAGTGTCGGTATCGTCGAAGGGTGATCGACGGTTCCGTTCAGACTCCAATGAACGAGGGCAAACGCCACCGTGCTGGTCGCCATGACGATGGCTTGCATGGCGATTCCCCACGGTAGCACCACGGCCGTGACCAGGTTCAGCGTGGTCAGCCGCAGCGCAAGCAGCCAGAGATTCCCGGTCCACAACCCGTACAGCGCGAGGAAGGCGGCCATCTGCACACCCATCGCGGTCGCGACACCGACGATATGCCGGGGACGTTGCGCGCGGTGCAGCTGCGCTACCGCGACCGTCAAGATGCAGAGCTCGACGATGTTGAGGAGGGGCAGCGGTGATCCAGTGCTGGCCAAGGGGTGGCTCGCGCCCAACGCCCACAGCACGAGGATGCCGACGATGGTCAACCACCCGATCAACCGCCCGCGCGCGATCAGGACGTCTTCCTGATGCGCACGAATCGCCACGCGAAAATTGGTCACCCAGCGTTCTTCCATGTGTGTCTGTCAGAGTCTTACGCGAGGAGCCGCACAACATCCAACTCCAACTCGGCCATCACCGCCCGCAGTTCACACTGGCGGTCTGCTAAGCTTCTCGGAGTCGTCATCATCGCTTAGCGCAGCGCCAGCACCAAGCCGCACTGCCCGAGGTGATAGGTGACGATGATCGCCACGCGCGCCCAGGACAGTTTCTGCACGAAACGATTCCACGCGATGATGCCGTCGGAGGCGAAGAACAGCAGCGCTCCGAGCGACGCCAGCCAGGAGCCCGACGCGATTGCCGACGAGACCATCAAGCCGATGACCGCGATGTAGATGCCCACTGCGGGACGCAGCTGCTCAGGACTCACCGCCTGCATGATCCGGCGGATCAGGCCTGATGAGGCCACAAGCACAACGACCCACCACAGCAGCCGCGCGGTGAGCGAGGCATGGAAGTCGGCGATATACGCCACATGCCCTAGCAGAAACGCTCCCAACCCGACGGCAAACAAATCCACCGGCAGCATCAAGAACACGTCGCCGAGCAGCGACAGCACCAAAGCGGTCAGCAGTGCGACCGAGCAGTGCGGCCCCGTCGCCGCGTAGATCAACAACGCCGCCAACGTCGCCGGCTTGGCAACGTACTCCACGGTCGTTCGCTGCTGGGCAACCGCCCACCAGTCGAGGCTGGCAAACGCGATGAAGACGAGTAACGACAGCGTCGTCATGTCAGGCCGCGGCAGTCGCGGTACGCCCTCTGCAACGCAGCACCGTCACCGTACTACGCTGCTCGGCGCAGCCCGCGAGGCGTGTCTCTACGTGGGTCCGGAACCTCTTGTCAACCGAGCACGGCCACCAAGCACGGCCTCGCTGTTCATGATCGCGCCGCAAACTGCGCTACGGGGTTCGCAGATCGAATGCAACCGGGCACCGAACGGGACGGGCTCCCGACTTGACCCTCGCCGCGAAGTGCGCCAGATAGTCGCCGCCTGTCGCGGACACTTCGAATCGACAGAAGGGCGTGGGAAGACACTGTCGAGGATGAGTCGAGTTCGATCTGCACCCAAGGCCCGGTCGCCGAAAGCTCGACCGGTGCGCCGCGAAGCTGCACGCGTGGCAGCGGCTCCGCAACCACAGAGCCCCGCGGTGGTTGCGCCGCATCGCGTGCGCACGGCATGCCTGCTGGGAGCCCTATGCTTCTTCGTCTATGTGAGCAACCTGCGGAACATGGCGGCGTGGGCGTGGGACTCGACCCCGGCGCGACTGATCCCGTTCAGCGTCTTGCGCGAGGCTGATGTAGACTTCGACGAGTTCCAATGGTTGTCTCTCCGCAAACCCTACTTCCTCTACCACACTCCCGGCGGTCACTGGCTGTCGCGCTACTCGATCGCGCTGCCGGTATTGCTGGCGCCGCTGTCGGTGCCGGCCGTGCTGTGGTTGCGCTACCATCAGATCGACGACAACGACGTGCGTTTCCGACTGGCCACGATCGTTATGGAACGGGTCGGCGCAGCGGTCCTCGCCGCCGGCTCGGTCAGCCTGCTCTTCCTCTGCCTCTGTCGCATGACCTCCGCGCCGATGGCTGCAGGTATGACGCTCGTCTATGGCCTCGGCACCAGTACGTGGTCCATCGGGAGCCAGACTCTGCTGCAACACGGTGGGGCGGAGCTGGCGCTCGCGGCGATGAGCGTCTTCCTGCTGGCGGCGGACACGCGCCGCAATGCCGTCGCCGCCGGCGGCTGTGCGGGGCTAGCAGTGCTGGCGCGTCCAACCATGGCGGTCTTCGTGCTCGTCGCGATCTGGTTCATGTGGCGCGAGCGCCGGCGACACTTCCTCGCGTTCTTGGGTCTCCCGATTTCGGGGGTCGCGGTGCTGTTGGCGTACCACACGCAGCTGCCCGGCCTGCTGCGCGGCGGGTACCGGCGGTTGTTTTTTGTCGCACCGCGGCATGGTGCCCTCGAGGGCCTCTTGTTCAGTCCAAACCGCGGCCTGTTCATCTACACCCCGGCGGCACTGCTGGCGCTGCCGATCGTCCTGCGACGACGCCCCGGTGTGCCGCGGTGGGTGGTGTATCTCCCGCTCGGCTTCGCCGGCTACCTCGGGCTCTACTGCTCCTGGCTCGGTTGGTGGGGCGGCAACACCTACGGACCGCGCTTTCTGACGGATGCGCTGCCGGCGCTGACACTGTGCGCCGTGCCGACGGTCGAACGACTCTGGCGCGCGCGTGCGGGCCGCATGCTCCTGGTGGCCCTGGTTGCGTGGGGCGTCGTGGTTCAGGCGCTCGGCGTGTATTGGGACGACAACACCTGGAACTGGGAGGAGCAGGGACGCCCAACCGGGTCGCGCATGTGGGACTGGCACGACATGCAGATCGTGCGTGCCGCCCATTCCGGCTGGCATGGAACACAACTCGGACCGTTGCTCTGGCAGGGGTTGACCGATCCGCGCCCGGCGCCGCTCGTCGAGCTTAGCGCCGACAATCTCGCCGGCGAGATTGCGCTGCAGGATCCGCTCCCGCTGCACTTCCATCGCGACACGAGAGCGACGGTGCAGGTCACCGTCACCAACCAGGGAGGCGCGATGTGGCCCGCGTTCAGCGACTACGGGTACCTGCACTGCACGCTGGCCTATACCTGGTGGTTGGAGGGGGCGATGCTCGGTATCGTCGGCGGCGCGACCCTGCCGCACAATCTCGGACCAGGCGAATCGACGCCGCTCAGTGTGCACATCGCAACGCCCCCCGGCCCTGCGACGTACACGCTCGAGCTGGTCTTGGTGCAGATGTTGCGCGCCGATCGGGGTCTCAGGGGCAGCGCCATTCTGCGCCTGCCCGTCCAGGTCGACTGACGGAGGCGCGAAGGCCACGAAGAACCCGGTCAATGTGGAAGCAGCGCTCGCGCCCAATCGTCAGACCCAGGAGCACTGGCTGGACGCGGCAGGCCGCTTCGTGCTCGACCATGTGGCGACGTTGGAACGCGCCCCGGCAGTCGGCAGCGTCGGTGCCGAAGGGAATCGCATTGCCGGCGAAGTGAGCCTGCCGATTCCCGAGACGCCGATCGCGGGCGGTATGCGGCAAGCACTTCAGATCCTGGCGCGCGCGCTTGGCGCATCGCTGAACACGGCGGGACCCGGCTACCTCGCCTACATTCCCGGTGGCGGGATCTACGCCGCGGCGCTCGCGGATCTCATCGCCGACGGCGTCAACCGCTACACCGGCCTGGCCGCCGCCGCGCCCGCCTTCGTCCGGCTGGAAAGCGACGTGCTCGACTGGCTGGCCGCCGGCTTCGGCTACGGACCGACGGCGCGAGGCATCTTCACCTCCGGGGGCTCGCTGGCGAACTTCAGTGCGGTCGTCACCGCGCGTCACGCCGGTCTCGACGACGCGGCGGATCTGCGGACGGCCATCGCCTACACCTCGACCCAGGTGCACCACAGCGTGCGCAAGTCGGTGCGGCTGGCGGGCGTGCCGGTGGCGAACGTCCGTGCGGTTCCTGTCGATGCCCAGTTTCGCATGCAGCCCGACGCACTCGCTGCCGCCGTACAAGCGGACCGAACCCGCGGGCTGCAACCCTTCCTGGTGGTGGCTTCGGCGGGCACGACGAATACCGGTGCGATCGATCCTCTGCCCGGCATCGCCGACGTGTGCACGGCCGAGCAGCTGTGGCTGCATGTGGATGCAGCGTACGGCGGAGCGTTCGTCTTGTGCGCAGAAGGCCGCGCGCGGCTCACGGGCATCGAGCGTGCCGATTCGATCACCTTCGATCCGCACAAAGGCATGTTCCTGCCGTACGGCACCGGCTGCCTGCTGGTGCGTGACGGAGAGGCGCTACGCCACGCGCACCGGGCGGACGCCGACTACCTGCAGGACTTCGAGGCGATGGACCGTGCGGGCGAGCCACCCAGCCCGACGGAGTACGGCCCGGAGCTGTCCCGCGATTTCCGTGGCCTACGCGTCTGGCTGCCGCTGATGCTGCACGGCGCGCAGGCCTTCCGTGCGGCACTGGAGGAAAAGCTCCAACTGGCGCGGCGCTTTCACAGCGCACTCGAAGACCTCGCCGCTGCCGGAGCGCCGCTCGAAATCGTCGCCGCCCCGCAGCTGACCGTGATCCCCTTTCGCCTGCACCGTCAGCCCGGCGAGGCCGTCGCTCAATGGAACGCTCGCAACGCCGCCTGGCTGGAGGCGATCAACGCCCGCCGGCGCGTCTACCTGTCGAGCACCGCGCTGCCGGTCGCCGACGGGCTCGCCTTCACGCTGCGGGTGTGTGTGCTCAACTTCCGGACGCATGCGCGGCACGTGGAGGCGTGCATTGAGGATCTCCACGCCGCCCTGAGCGAGATTCAATAGCCCGCGGCGAGCCCGCAGCTATTCGCGGCGCGGTGCACGGCGGTGACGATCTCGTCGATCGAGATGCGACCGTCGCTATCGGCGTCGCCGGCCGTGCAGGCATCGACGCTGGCGTTGCCCAGGGCGACGCTCATCAGGGTGAGCAGGTTCCCCGTACTCACCATGCCGACACTCCCGCAGTCCCCGGCACAGATGTCCCCCACGATCACGCCGCCACTCGTCGCGGTCGCGCTGAAGGTGTTGCCGTGGTCGTCACCGATATTGACGCGCTCGCCGGTGATCTCCGACCGGCCCAGGGCTGCGTCGGGATTGATCTGGAAGGTGCACGACAGCAGCGGTCCCGCATCGAACGCGCGGGCCGGGAACGCCGGATCCGCGAGCCGGCACAAGCTGAGGTCCGCCACAAAGAGACGCAGCATCGCCTTGCCGGGTGGCGCGCCCGGCGCCTCCGGCACGAACGTGAAAGACTTCTCCGTTACGTTCAGACGAGGATCGACGGTGCACGCCGTGGCGGGATCGGGAGGCAGCAGCACCGTCGGATCGAAGAGCAGATCGATCTGCGCGGTCGCCACCCCGCCACCACCGCTCAGACTGACACGGACGGTGATGACAGTGCCGGGCGGGCCGACGACGGAACCGATCTCCAAGGCGCGCGTCGCATCGAGGCGCAGCGGCGCCGACAGGGAGGTGATTCCCTCATTCGGACATCCCGCGCCGAGGTTGCTGACCGCGGCACACACTTCGTTGCTGGTGATCTGGGTGTCGCCGTTGAAGTCGCCAGACACACAGTCTGCGGGCGGGCACTGCCCGGCAAGGACGCACACCATGCGGCTGACCTCGTTCCCGAGCACGACGCCGTCGAGGTCGCAGTCGCCGCCGCACTCGCAGGCGCCATTGGTACAGGCCTCGCGGCGCGCCGCACAGTTGCGCCGGTCCGGGTTGGGAGGTGCGTCGCCGCACTCGCGAATCAGTACGCACACGCCGGCGCGGCAATGGTGCCCCGCCGCGCAGTCGCCGTCAGTCGTGCACGCCCCCGGACGCGGCGTCAGTGTCGGTGTCGCGGTGACGGTGAGCGTCGGAGTGCTCGTCAGCTCCGGGGTCGGCGTCGCCGGCGGCGCGATCCTGCCGATCTGATTGGAGGACGGCTTGGTGAACCAAAGCCTGGGGTCGGGTCCTTCGGTGATCTGTTGCGGCCCGCCGGCGCTCGGCAGCGCAAACTCCTCGATCGCCCCCTCCGGGGTGATGCGACCGATCTGGTTGGCCAGCTCCTCGGCGAACCACAAGTTGCCGTCGGGACCCGCGTCGATGCCGCCCAACCGGCTGTTCGCGGTGGGAACCGGAAACTCACTCACGCTGCCCGCAGGGCTGATGCGTCCGATCTTGTTGGCGCCGCGCTCGGTGAACCACACGTTGCCGTCCGGTCCGGAGGCGATGCCGATGGGATTGCTCTCCGGCGCCAACATCGGGAACACGGTCACGACGCCGTCGACGGTAATTCGCCCGATCCGATTTGCCTCAGGCTCGGTGAACCACAGCGCGGTCTCGGGCGGCGGCCCGGTCGCGATGCATCCCGGTTCCCCCGCGTAGGCGAGTGGGAACTCGGCGATATCGCCGCCGGGCGTGATCTGGCCGATGTGGCCGCGCGCCGTGAACCACAGGTTGCTGTCCGGCCCCGCCGTGATGCCGTTCGGCTCGCTGCCCGGGATCAGCAGCGGGTATTCGGTGATGAACCCGTCCGTGGTGGTGCTGCCGATTTGATTCGCGCCGCGTTCGGTGAACCACAGATTGCCGTCGGGTCCTTCGGTGATGCCCGTCGGCAGGCTCGCAGGCGTGGTCAGGGGAAACTCGGTGACGTCGCCGCGCGGCGTGATGCGTCCGATCTGATTCTTGCTTTGCTCCGTGAACCACAGGTTGCTGTCCGGGCCCGCGGTGATGCCGAGGGGAAAGCTGGCGGGCGCAGGAACCGGAAACTCGGTGACCAACTGCCCCGCGACACGGATCGCCGCGGCATGCATCAGCACGGCCGCAGTGGCCACGGCGAAGCTTGCGCGCATATCTGCGCGTCTATAAGGGAGCGAGGCAGCCAAGTCAAAATAGCCGCCGCGGCGCGGCCATCGGCTTGCGTGCTGCGGCCAATAGTGGAAGGTAGCCGAGGACATGATTCCGATTCCCGACGCGCTGATCGGGCGCGAATGCGACCTCGGCTCCACCACGGTGACGGCGGAAATGATCGCCGCGTACATGACCGCCGTGGGCAACCCGCCCGCCGAGCCGCCCACCATCGCGCCGTCGACCTTTTGTCTGGCGTTGCGACGCGGCATGGTGCCCGAGATCCAGCTGCCGGCCGGCGTCTTCGCGGTGTACGGCGGGCACGATCTCGAGTTCCTGCATCCCATTCGTGCCGGCGAGACGTACCACACCGCGGCGCGCATCGCCGAGGTCTACGAGAAGATGGGACGTTCCGGCGCCTTGACGATCATCGTGCGCGCAGCCACCGTGCGTGACGTCACGGGGCGGCCGGTGGCGCGCATCACCGAGCGTCAGGTCCTGCGGCGGGCGCCGACGCCGCACGCACCCAGCGCGTGACCCGGGCATGCGCGTCGTCGACCTGGGACATGAGCTGGGACCGCAGCGGCGTGCCGGTCCCGGCCCCGTGCAGATCGCCACCTACTTGCAGGCCGCCGGTTTCACCGAGCTGCTGTTCACCGACTGGGCGTTTGCGCGCTCACTCGGGTATCGCGGCATCGTCGTCCCCGGACCCATGCTGGCCGGCTTCCTCGAGCAGTTCCTGAAGACCGAGATGGCGGGTTGGCACCTGGAGCGCCTGAGCACGACGTTTCGCATCCCGACGATCGCCGGCGACGCCATCCGCGTGAAGGGCGTGGTGACCGAGCATCACGCGCTCGCCGACGGTGAACGTGTTGTCTGCGACCTGGTCATCGAGCACGACGACGGCGAGCCTGCGGTGACGAGCAGCGCCACCCTGCGGCGGGTGGCGAGCCTCGGCAGTGTGAGACCGTGATCGAACGGCTGTTCCAGCTGCGTGCCCACGGCACCGACGTCCGCACCGAGGTCATCGGTGGCGTCACCACGTTCGTCACGCTCTCGTACATCATCTTCGTGCAGCCCGCGGTGCTGGCAACGACGGGGATGGATCCCGGCGCGGTGTTGACCGCCACCTGCATCGCCTCGGCATTCGCGACGGCGCTGATGGGCCTGTGGGCGAACTATCCGATCGCAGTGGCGCCGGCGATGGGACACAACTTCTACTTCGCCTTCATGGTGGCGGGTCCGGTCGCTGCCGGAGGCATGGGGTACTCATGGCAGGTCGCGCTCGGCGCCAACTGCATCGCCGGTTGCGTGTTCCTGGTGCTGTCACTCGTCGGTGTGCGCGAGCGGCTCATCGAGGCGATTCCGGATTCGCTCCAGCACGCGATCGCCGCCGGCATCGGCTTGCTGATAGCGCTGGTCGGTTTCGAGTGGGCTGGGTTGGTGCGGCCGGCGCCGGGAACCTTCGTCACGCTCGGCAATCTGCATCATCCGGTGACGTTGGTGGCGATTGGCGGCACGCTCCTGACCGCCGCCCTGGTGGCGCGCGGGAGTCGCGGCGCGATTCTCATCGGCACGCTGGCGACCGGCGTGGCCGCGGTGAGCTGCGGATTGGTTCCCTACCGCGGCCTCATGGCTGTGCCCCCCTCCCCCGTGCCAACGCTCGGCCAGCTGGACATCGTGTCCGCATTCCGCCCCGACCTGATCGCGGTCATCTTCGTGCTGTTCTTCCTCGGACTGTTCGACACCGTGGGGACGCTGGTCGGCGTGGCCGAGCAGGCGGGGTTCCTGCAAGACGGCGGCCTGCCGCGGGCGCGTCAGGCGATGTCGACGGATGCGATCGGCACCATCGTCGGCACCGTGTTGGGCACGTCGACGGTGACGGCCTACGTGGAGAGCGCCGCCGGTGTACACGCCGGGGCGCGCACCGGTCTGGCGAACGTGGTGACGGCGGCGCTGTTGCTGGCGGCCCTCTTCTTCTCACCGCTGGCGCGCATGGCGGGCGAGGGCGTACGCGTCGACGACATCACCGTCTACCCGATCGTCGCGCCCCCGCTCATCATGGTCGGTAGCTTCATGATTCGCAGCGCGACACGGATCAACCTGGCCGATCCGCCTGCGGGCATCGCGGCGTTTCTCACCATGGTGACCATGCCGTTCGCGTTTTCCATCACTGAGGGCATCGCGTTTGGGTTCATCACCTACGCCCTGCTCATGCTTGCAGCCGGTCGCGGCCGCGAGGTGCACCCGTTGCTCTACGTCTTCGCCGCGCTGTTCGTGGTCCGTTACGCGTGGTTGATGTAGGCGAGGCCCACCCGCTTTACGTTTCGCGTTGTAGGCTCTAGTAAGCGCTGCGGTGCACGGGAGGATGGCGACGGCACAGGGAACCCCATCGCGGCGGCCGATCGTCCTGCTCGCACTGGGCACGGTGGTGGGTGTCGTTCTGGCGGCAAGCGGGCTGATCGGGGCGGGACCGAACCGCGGGGCGGCGCTGCCGGCCGACGCGGTGGCGCGGGTGAACGGCGAGCTCATTGCCGCCGACGAGTTCGAGCGCACGGTCACCGCAATGGCGAGTGACTCGCGCAACGGGGTCGATGCGGCGCAACGCCGGCACGTACTCGACCGGCTCATCGATGAAGAGCTGCTCATCCAGCGCGGCCTCGAGTTGGGGTTGGCGCGCCACGATCGCAAGGTACGCGGCGATCTGGCCGCCGCCGTCATCGCCGCGATCGTCGCGGAGCACGAAGACGTGCAGCCCAGCGACAGCGAGCTGGCAGCGTTCTACGATCAGCATCGCGACTTCTTCACCAGCGTAGGACGGCTCGCGGTGCGGCAGATCTTTTGTCGCGTCGCCACGTCCGCCGATGACGCCCCGGCCCTGCAGCGGGCGCAGGATGCGGTGCGGCGTCTGCGTACCGGCGAGCCGTTCGGCACGGTGCAAGCGGCGCTCGGTGACCGCGAGCTGTCGCCCCTCCCGCAAGCGCCGTTGCCGGCCGCGAAGCTGATCGACTACATCGGGCCGACTGCACTCCAGGTCGCCCTCGGCCTGGCGGCCGGCGAAGTGAGCGAACCCGTCCGTTCGAGCGCCGGTTACCACGTGCTGCAAGTCGTCGAGCGGCAGCCCGACTCGACGCCGCCGCTCGCGGAGATCACGCCGCAGGTCCTGGCCGAGTTCCGCCGCCAAGCGGGCGAGCGCGCCCTGCGCAGCTACCTCGACGAGCTGCGCGGCCGGGCCGAGATCGCCGTCAGTCCACCGCTGCAATGAGTCGGCGCCTCACCTTCGGACTGACGGCGTTCGCCGTGCTGTCTTTGCTGAACGTGGTCCGCAGCGTCCCCAGCGCAGCGCACGAGCGCAGCGTCTCGTACTCCAGCTGGGACATTCGCGGGCAGCACGCGCACGTCACCGTGCGGCTCTCGCAGCTCGACGCATCACGCTTCCCGTGGGCGGCCACCTCCGGACCGGACTTCGACCGCGGGCTCGGTACGTATCTGGCGACACGGCTCCAACTCCTTTCCGGCGATGCCGCCTGCGCGATCGCCGACGGGCCGCGGCCGTTGGCGGCGGTACCCGGGCGCTTGGTGTACGAATGGCACCTGGCGTGTCCGGACGGCGCACCCTTGCGCGTCCAGAGCACGGTGTTGCTGGACGTCGCACCGTCCCACCTGCATTTCGCGCGTGTGACCCGTGACGGCGGCGCGGTAGTGGAGCGCGTGCTGTCCGAAGGCGAGCAATCGTGGAGGCTGGCTGACGTCAACGCCTCTGCCGGCGACGACGTGCAGGGCTCGTCGCTGCTGCGCTATCTGGTGCTGGGCATCGAGCACATCTGGACCGGCTACGATCACATGGCGTTCCTGCTCGCGTTGCTGTTGATCGAAAGTGCGTTGTTCGAAGTCGCCAAGGTGGTCACCGGGTTCACCGTTGCGCACAGTATGACGCTCGGGCTCGCCACGCTTGGTTACGTGCGGCCCGAAGCCACGAGCGTCGAGGCGTTGATCGGCCTCTCGATCGCATTGGTGGCGGCGGAAGACGCGTGGCTGGTGGGCGGGAAGGCTCGCTTGGTGCCCTGGATGATCGCCGCAAGCTTGGCGCTGCTGGCGCTGCTGGCGGGGCGCGGCTACGGTCGGGTACCGGCCCTCACCCTGGCCGGGCTGGCGCTATTCTCGCTGTGTTACTTCGGGCTCCTGGAGCGCGTCGCGCGGCCGACGCGCCTGCGCTGGGCCATCGCGTTCCTGTTCGGGCTGGTGCATGGCTTCGGCTTCGCGGCGGTGTTGACGGAAGCGCACCTGTCTCCCGAGCGCTTGGCGCGGGGGCTCTTTGGTTTCAACCTCGGCGTCGAGGCAGGCCAGCTCGCGGTGGTCATTGCGATCTGGCCGCTGTTGCGCGTCGTGGCACGCGTCGATCAGCGGCGGTTCGGCGGCGCGCTCATCGACGTCGCCGCCGCCGCTGTCTTCAGCCTTGGAGTGTTTTGGTTCGTGCTGCGCGCCTACGGCTAGCGCGCACGGCGCTCAGCGCCGGTCTGCGGCGCGCCTCGCTAATTCTTCTTGCTCGGGTCTTGACCCTTCCGCTGGCCGCCGCGACTCATCGCCGCCTTGCACTCCGCGGACAGATCCTTCTCGTGCTCCTTGAGGCAATTCGAGATTCGACCGCCGCCTTGCTCCATTCCCTTGCAGAACTTCTCCACGTCGCTCGAACACGCAGCCCCGCCTCCGCCGAAGCGTTGCTTCCCAGTGCCTTGGACTTGCTTCTTGCAATCATCAGATAGATTCGCCTCGTGCTGTTTGAGGCAGTCGTACACTCTCCCACCGCCGGACTTCACGTCCTTGCACAGCTTCTTGATGTCCTCCGCGCACGCTTGCTTCGGTTGCGCGGAAGCCGGCGAGCTGAAGAGCGCAAGTCCTGCCAGGATGGCAACGCCGAGGGCGAGTCCCAGTTGCTTCGATGCCTTCATCCAAACCTCCTCCATGACCGTCGGTCTCGACAGCCTGTGTGAGGCTTCTACGCAGATGTTGGACGGACTGCAAGTCATCCGGCGCACCGCATCCGTCGGAGCGCCGCCCAGGTCTGCACCGGAGCCTGGCGGCGGCAGCCCCTCGATCCTCGTCCTTCATTGACAGGCGGAAGCGGTTTGCCGTAGCCTGACCCCGGCATTCACCTTTGCGACTGGTGACAGTTTGCGCATCAACCTCGGGCGCCGCACCGACGTGGTGGCGGCTGGGCGAATGGTCTCCGCGTTGGCGATGCGGCCGGACGGCGCACCGGGCGGTGTGGCCGGATGGTTGGCCGCCGCGCTGCTGGCCGTCGCCGCCGTGGGGCTCACGCGCCCGGCGCACGCGCTGACGATTTCGCAGAACGTCACCGGACCGCCGGGTGCGCAGTGCATTCAGCTGGCCAACACCGTCTCGTGCACGATCATCCTCGGGCAAACAATCACCGACGACGTGACGGCCACCGTGGACCCACCGGAGCAAATCGTCCTCGAGGCCAGCAACGTGCCGCCGAATGGCAACTTCCCAGCGCGGATAGGCCTCCCGCCGCTGACGTCGACGTTCACGTTCACACCCGACGCCATGCAGGTCGGGCAGATGTTCATGATCGACTTCATCGCGCAAACGATCGGATCGGTCGCGGGCACGACGCTCGACGTGACCGTGGTGCTCCAACCTACTGACACGCCCATGTCGACGCCCACCAACACGCCGACGCCGACCCCCACGAAGACGCGCACACCGACACCGACGAATACCCGCACGCCAACCGTCACAGCGACGCGCACCGGAACACCCACGCCCACTCAGACGCGAACGCCGACGCCGACACGGACCGCGACGCCGACGCCGACGACGACACCCACCCGAACGAACACCCCGACACCCACCGCGACGCGCACCTCGACGATGACACTCACGACCACGCCGACCCGCACGCCAACGTCAACTCCGACGATGACCGGCACCGCCACCAACACTCGCACTCCGACACCAACGAACACGCGGACCGACACGCCCACACCAACGTCGACGCGCACCGCCACCAACACCCCGACACCCACGGCGACACGGACGGTGCCGCCGACCGCCACGTTGACGCCGACGACGACTCAGACAGCGACGCGTACGGCGACGCGCACACCCACCGACACGCCGTCCCCGTCGCCGACGCGGACGCTGCCGTCGACGCCGACGCTGACCCCCACCGGCACTCAGACAGCAACCAGCACGGCGACCCGGACGCCAACCAGTACAGCGTCGCCGACACCGACGCGGACACCGCCGGCGACGACAACCTTGACCCCAACCGCCACTCAGACAGCAACCCGCACGGCCACCGGGACGCCACCCAGCACAGCGTCGCCAACACCGACGCGCACTCCTCCGCCAACTCCAACCCTGACGCCAACCACGACGATCACGGCGACGCGTACGCCGACGGTCACCGCCACCAACACACTTTCCCCGACGGTGACGCGGACTGGCACCGCCTCTCCAACACCGACATTCACACGAACGCCGACGCTGTCGCCGGCCCCGACGCTCACCCGAACCCCGACGGGGCTGCCGACCGATACCCCGACACCCAGCCCGACACGCTCGGCCTCGCCGCTGCCCACCGCAACGTTTACGCGCAGCCCGACGCCTTCCCCTACCGCCTCGACAACGCGGGCGCCGACGCTGACGCCGACGGGTTCTCCCACACCGACGGCGAGTGGCACACCGACGGCGACACGGACGTCGACTGGAACCCCCAGCCCATCGGCAACACCCAGCCTCACGGCAGCTCCGACTCACACCCGAACGCCGACCGCGACCCTGACCCCAACCAGCACCGCCACAGCAAGCGCCAGCGCCACGCCCAGCGCATCACCAACCGAGTCCGCCACACCAACGCCGAGCACCACCGCAACCGCTTCGCCCTCCCACACCGCCACTCGGCCGCCAAGCGCCACTGCGACGCCGACGCCCACGCTGACGGCCAGCCCGACTCCGAGCGTGACGCCAACCTCGACGCCGACCGACACCGCCGCAGCAACGCCCACCGGCACTCGCATCGCCACGCCCACCCACGCCTCCACCCAGACCCCGACCGACACCGCAACCCCGACACACACCACGACGAGCACACGAACACCGACAGCGACGCCGAGTGAGACCTCCACGCAGACACCCACCAGCACGGCGACAGGCACGCCGTCCGCAACGCCGACCCGAACGCCCACGACGACCCCAAGCACCACACCCACGCGCACCGCCACGCGTACGCGCACGGCGACCAGTACTGCACCCGCAACGCAAACGCGTACGCCGACGGCCAGCGCCACACGCACCACCTCCGCAACCTCGACGCGCACGCGCACGCAGACACTCCTGCCGTCCGCCACGCCAACACCGACCGTGCGGCTCGCCTTTGCCACGGCCGCGATACCGCTGCCCGCCGCGCCTGCCGCCGTTGTCGTGGCCGATCTCAACGGCCACGGCGCGCGCGACCTCGCGGTCGCGAGTGTCGACGCAACACAACTGATGCTGCTCGCCGGCAATGGCAACGGAATGTTTACACGCACAACGGACGGGCGTATCGGCTTCGGCGGCGGCGATGCGGTCGCCGCAGACATCAATGGCGACGGCCGCACGGACGTCGTGGTGAGCAACACCAGATCCGGCAGCATCTCGACCGCACTCGGGAACGGCCGCGGCGGTGTCACCAGCGTCCTGAACTCGCGCGCCGGCAGCGGACCGCAACGCCTCGTGCTCGGCGACGTGGATGGCGATCACAAGACCGACGTCGTCGTCACCGACGCCAACGGATTGGTCGTTCTCACGGGGAAGGGAGACGGAAGCTTCCCGACGCTGCGCGCCGTGCCCATCGGCTCGCGTCCCAGCGACCTCGCCCGGCTCGACGCCGATGGAAACGGAACCGTCGATTTGCTGGTGACGGTGCCCGACCAGGGCCTGTCGCGGCTGTACCTCGGCAACGGGCGCGGCGCATTCAGCGGGGCCCTCACCTTCGTGGGCAATCGGCCGGTCGCACTGACAGTCGGCGACTTCACCGGCGATGGACGCGCCGACCTCCTGGTCGCCAACGCCGGGGATCAAACGCTGACGTTGTTTACGGCGACCGTCAGCGGCTTCGATCGCGGCTGTACGGTGGCCACCGGCATCGTCGCCACGCGGCTGCTGCGAACCGACTTCAACGGCGACGGTCGCGCCGACGTCATCGCTGTCGATGCGGGCAGCGGTGACGTGCGCGTCCTGCTCGGTCGCGACCCGGCTATCTGTGCGCCTGCCGCGTTCGGCGCCGCTATGGAGCTCACCACCGGGGCGCCGATTGCCGGCGTGGCGCTCGCCGACGTCAACGCTGACCGGTTGCCAGATCTGCTGTTGAGTGTACCGTCGAGCCGCACGCTGGTGGTTGCCACGAACGCATCGGCGGTTGAGATCCTGCCTGGGGACCTGACGCGTGACGGCCGCGTCCGCGGCGACGATCTCGCCTTGCTCGTCGCCGAGCTGGTCGATGGAGACGGGAACGATGCGCAGAGCACCGCGGCCGGCACGGTGGCCACCGGCGCCGAGGCCGACGTGAACGGCGACGGCGTGGTCAGCGCCGCCGACGTCACCGACCTGCTGCGGCGGCTTACGCTGTAGCGTCAGGCGCTGTTTTGCGCGGCGGCGTCAGAACCGCACGTTCAGGTCGCCGAGGCCGTTCTGGATTTCCTGTAAGACGGCAGGCGGCTGGTCGACGGCGTCCGCTTCGCGGCTCTCGAACCGGTCGGTCCCCGGCACCGTGCCGGCCGCCAGCACCGGCGCGGGAGGCGCCGCCAGCGCCGCGACCCGGTCCGCTTCGCCAACGCTCGCGCCGGTCAGGATCGGCTGCGCCGCGATGAAGCTATCGCCCCGGTTCGCCCCAATCAGCTCGAGCCCGTCGAGGTACTGACGGAATGCGGTCTCGTCAAGCTGGCGCGGCGACCTGGGAAACTTTCCGCGCGCCACGGTCGTCAAGTCGCGCGGCGTGACGAAGACGCCGCGTCGCAAGCGATCGAGCACGCCGTGCACCTCGACGCGACCGTTGACGCCGACCACCGCGGTCACCTCGGCCACCGGGTCGAAGGTGACAACGAACTCGGTGCCGTGCACGTCCGTCACCGCGGTGGCCGTCTCGATCGAGTAGACGGCGTGCGGCTGCTGATAGTACTCGCTGACCCCGGCGCGCAGCCGGCCCGTCCGCAAGCGAATCAGCGCGCGGAACGTCACCTGGCTGGGCTCGAAGCGCTGCTCTTCAATCAGCACCTCGGTGTCGTCACCAAGGGTCAGGAGCGAATCGTCCTGGAAGACGACTTGGACCCGACCCGGGCGACCGGCGCGCAGCCCGTCGCCGACGCGGACCGCCGTGCCCGCAGCCGCCGGCGACCACGTCCCGTCGCGACCGATCTCCACGCGGCCTTCGGCGGCAGCGATCGTACCCGCCTCCTGCGCGTGCAACGGACTGGCCACCGACACGAGCAGGACGACCAGCAGGGCCGGCATTCCATGGAGCCTCCAAACCTTCGAAAGCGTAGATCCGTTCACTTAGAACCTCACTCCCATCGACAGCGAGACGATGTTGCGGTCATACTGGAACGTCGACTCGGTCGAATTGTTGATCGTGCCGAAGTACTCCAGCGCCACATCCAGCCACTCGTTGAGCGGCTTTTCGGCGGCGAAGAGGACGTGATGCTCGTCATCGCGCCGTCCGAGGCTTTGCTGCGCGTAGCGCTCGTGGCGGTACTTGTAACCCAGCTCGGTGGTGATCCCCCACGGAAACGCCCAGCCGACGCCGCCGCCGACCTCTTGGCCGTCGTATGCGAACTGATTACCGATCGCATTGATCGGGTCCTCGCGATCGAACTGATAGTTGACCCAGAGGTAACGTTCTTGGACACCGAGATACGCGAGCTGGCGCAGGCCGGCGGCGTGATTGAACGCGTCGCGCAGTCCGAGGAACGGTTGCTTGAGGAAGTCCCGCCGCCGCATGCGGTAGTAGAGCTCGGTGCGACCGTAGTTGCCCTCAGAGACTTCCACCCACGGGAGCGCCGTAGCTTCCTGGAGGAAGGTGTTGTCCGACAGGAGATAGAAGTCGTAGCGACCCAACATGCCCAGGCGCACGGGACCCTCGTTCACGATGAGCTGGATGCTCGGCCGGTTGTCCTGCAGGTTGAAATCGGTGCGGTGGAAGTGGAGGCTCTGATAGAACTCGTAGCCGATCAGGAGCTGCAGCCGCTCCGTCTGCCACGGGGCGTAGAGACCGCCGACGGTGAACACCGCGCGCCCGTCTTCCCGCCTGCCCACGTTGAGGTTCTGCACTTTGAGCACGTCCTGCCCAGGCGCCAAGACGACGTTGCTGTCGTACTGGAAGCCGACATCGGCGTAGAGCTGGTAGGGCGCGCGTGCGCCGCCCTGTGCAGCCGGCTTGCCCTGGCGCAGCGTCTCGAGGAACGCGGCCGCCTCCTTCCCCATCTCGGAGCCCGGACTGATCGCCACGACGAACGCGAAGTCGTCTTCGGCCTGCTTCCAGTTCTGCTCTTGATACCCGGCGACGCCTTCGTAGTAGCGCGCCGGTAACAGCAGCGACGAGTCGCTGGTTGCCGCGAGCTGCAGGTTGCGCCGCGCCTCTGCCGTCCGCTGCAGGCGGAGCTGCGCGAGTCCGAGGAAGAGGGACGCCTGGGCGCTGAAGTCGGCAACCTTCTGCGCCTTCTCCAGCCACGGGATCGCCTCCGCGAACTCACCGGCTTGCACCAGCGCGACGCCGAGATCGAGCGCCGCCTGCACGAAGTTCGGCCGGGCGGCGACCACGGCGCGGAGATCGACGACGGCGGCTTTGACGTCGTCGAGCCGCCCGTGCGTTACGCCGCGGTAGTAGAGCGCGTCGATGTTCTGCGGATCGGCTTGCACCGCCTGATCAAATAGTTTCAGCGCTTCGCTGAGCCGATTGGCGTGAAACTCGACCAGGCCGCGAGCGTAGAGGCGCTCCGACTCCTCCGCCGCGGCGGCGACGACCGCCGAGAGCAGCGACAGGCAGAGCAACACGACCGTCAAGGCGCGTACCATGGCCCGTTCCCTCGCTGCATCACCGCGGCGGCAACGGGTCGTTCCCGTTGATCACGTCTTGCCCGTCCGACACGCCGTTGAAGTTCGAGTCGGCATTATCCGGGTCGGTCCCGAGCGTGGCCTCCTGGTCTTCCGTCAGGCCGTCGCCGTCGCCGTCGTTGGCCCGCCGGCAGACGAGACCGGGATCCGACTCGTCGCTCAGTGCGTTGACAGGAACGATGACAGGGAAGGCTTGTGTGGTGTCGAGTCCGAAGACTTCCCACACGGTTCCCGGCCCGCTGGGCACGAGGAACTCCGCTTGCTGCTCGTTGCCCAGGAACACGCGCACGCGCGCCTCCGAGTTTGCCAGCCCCTGCGATCCGGGATGCAACCGGTCGGTGAAGTCGTGCACGCAGTAGCGATACAGGCCGCCGGATTCGAGCTGATCGACCGTCTCCGTCTCGGGTCCGGCGAAGCTTTGCGAGTCGATATCGAGTGTCGCGCCGCCGTTGCGGGCGAATATGATGGACGGGTTGTTGAAGTCCAGGTGGAACTCGATCGGCTGGCCGGCCACTGAGGTCGCCGGTGCCGGCCCTCGTAGATGTGCGTCGAGGTCGGCGGGCGCGGGCGGGCCGCTGCCCCAGGTCAGCACGACCCGCAAGCCGCTGCCGCCGACCGGGCATACCGCGACCGTGAGAACCTGGACGGGGTCCATCACGTCGAGTACACCGGAAACTTCGGAAAGAATGAACCCGGTGGCTGTAGCGTCCAGCTGGAAGCTCCCGAGGGGCAACCCGTCGAAGCGGAACTTGCCGTCGATGCCGGTGGTGACCTGCTGCGGCCCCGGTTCCACGAGCTCGACCGTGGCACCAGCGAGCGACGCACCTGTCAGACAATTGACCACGGTACCGCTCAACGCGCCGGTCCCTGGGTTGAGGACGCTGAACTCGTAGGTGAAATCCAGGTCGCGCGCTCCAAAGCCCACGACGCTCGCGTGGATCGTCACCTGAAACCGCCCAGGCGCGAGCGTTTGCGGGTCGGTAGCAACCTGAAAGCCGGACACCTGCAATGCACCGCCGGCGCTGCAGGGGTTGCCACTCGCGTCGTCGCATTCGACCGCGGTCACGGGCAGGGGCTGCGGACTTCCGGGCGAGAGAGTGACCTGGATCGAACTCTCATCGATCCCATCGACACCTTCGACGTTGGATACGGCAAGGGTGAAGCGGATGGTGACCGGACTGGTGGCTGACCCATTCGGCGGCGGATCGAGCGTTTCGTTGAGTGGAAACGGGACGGCGAACACGTCGATGTCACCGGCGTCGATGCGTCTCCCAGGGAGAATCGTCACGGCGTGGGAATCGCTGCGGTAGCTCGGTGCCGCCAGGCGCAGGCCCTCGCAGGCTTCCTGTGCGGTCTCTGTATCGGTGGCGAAGCCGAAGACCATGACCGACCCGGGCCCACCGGGAAGGTTCGGCAGCAGCAGCGAGCGCTGCCCCGTCGCCGGGTCAACCGGAGCGCTCGCGGCAGCCACCGTGGCGCAGACTGGCGAAGAGTCGGAGGCCGATTGGAACTTGACCACCACGGCTTTCACGGCCGCCGGGATCGTCGGGCCGAAGCCGCCACCCGCAACTTGCGCGCTACGCAGTCCAGCGCTGGTCGTATGGGCCCGGGGTTGCTCCCACAGCGCCCGGGCGGTCAACGTGCCGTTGCCGCCGGGGCGGAACGAGCCGCCCCCACTCCCACATCCTCCGATGCTCAGCAGAGCCGCCGCGATCAGGATCGCTAGCGCGGTCAGCCGCATTCGCCCTCCGTGTGTGTGTTTCACCGTTCGCGATCTAGGGGACTGTTAGCGCCTCGTGGACGCATTTGTCAAAGGATTTGTCGAACGTCGACCGCACACCCCGCACGCCCGGATCAATTGCGTGGCATGCCCGGAGGTCCATCCGAGGAAGAAGCGTCGAGTGTATGATCGAGTGTATGATCGCTTGACGGAGCTTTGTGAGGCGTGCGAGGGTGAATGGCAATAAGGGGATCAGTTCTCCACTCCGACCGATGGATTCAATGCTTCGCTTCACGAGGGCGCTGAGAGCTCTGACGCTGTCGATCTGCGCGGCGGCCATGTCGGCCGTCATCGCCGCTCCGGCTGGGGCGCAATCTATTTCGATGGTCTCGGCCACCACCACCGGCAGCAGCGCGGACGAATCCGGCCCGACGTTCTTCCGCCAGTCGGTTGCCGCGATCAAGTCACAAATCGCAACGCAGCTGCAGACGCGTTTTTCGTGGAACCTGGGCGCCGATGCCAATAACAGTTCCCGGATGGAGAACGGAGCTGCGCAGCACAACATCGCGTTCGACGTGACCGCACCTGGCGCCTACTTCCTCACCGTGGACACGAGTTGGATCGGCGACCTCAACATGTTCATCGATGCCTCCACGGCCCTGGTCGATCTGACTGGCATCACTGGCATGCAGACCGGCGGGTCGTTGACGTCGGGGAGTCTCAGTCTGGCGGACCCTGGTGAGGTCAGCTCGTCGGTGCCGCCCCTCACGCTGTCCTTCAATGAAGCCGGCAGCGCGCGCATCGATGGGACGAGTAACGGGGTGGCGCAGCATCACACGTTGACGTTCACCTGGAGTGGCACGGCGAGCATCAACGGGATCGGAGGAGGCCTGGGATCAGCCGCAGTGCGTCTGGGCGAAAGCAACACTGTGACCATGTTCTCCGCCGGCGTGTACCCGGGAGTCCCGAGTCGGACGCAGTCGACCGACGGCCACTTCGTAACCATCACGCTCGTGGGGCTGGCGACACCGACTGTCACCGCGACGCCGACGGCGACACCGACCCTCGCGTCAACCCCCACGCGCACGCCGACGGCCACCATCACCGCGACACCAGCCGCCACCGTGACGCGCACGCCGACCTCGACTCCAACGATGACGGCGACCCGCACGCCGACCTCCACTCCGACGATGACGGCAACGCGGACCCCGACGCCCACGCTTGCCCAGACACCGACGCAGACGGCGACGCGGACACCGACGGGTACGCGAACGGCCACCAATACGCCGACGGCCACACCAACACTCACCTCGACGCCGACACGAACACCGACGCGCACACCAACCAGCACCCGCACGCCGACACCGACGGTGACCCCCAGCCTGACACCGACCCAGACGCCGACTCGCACACCCACAGGGACACGCACGAGCACGCCGACGCCAACACCGACGGCCACCCCGACTCAAACCGCAACGCAGACACCGACGCGAACGCCGACGACGACGCGGACGCCGACGGCAACGCGGACGTCGACGCATACAACCACCCCAACCGTGACCCCCACCGACACCGCAACGCGGACATCTACACCGACGGCGACGAACACCCGCACGCCGACGCCGACCATCACCGCGACGCCGACGCGAACGCCGTCGAACACCCCGACGGCAACGGCAACACGGACACCGACGGCGACGGGAACCAGCACCCCAACCGCCACGCCAACGGCCACCGGCACACCGACGCGCACCTCGACGTCGACCCCGACCGGCACGCGTACCGTGACACCAACCGGAACCCTGCAGCCCACATCGACGGCGACAGCCTCACCGACGCAGACCGCAACCCGCACGTCGACCGCAACCGCAACCACGACAGTAACGCGCACACCAACAACGACCGCCACCACCACGGCAACCCAGACACCGACACGTTCCGCCACCCCCACACCGACGCCGACGAACACCGCCACGCCAAGCCCTACGCGGACGCTCACACCAACGCCCAGCACCACCGCGACATCGTCGCCGACGCGGACCGCCACGACGACGCAAACGCAATCACCAACGCGCACCGCCACCATCACGCAAACACCTACGCGCAGCGGTACCGCAACGCCGACGCGGACGGGGACACTGCCAGCGACGGCGACCGCAACCTCGACGAGCCCGCCCACTCCAACAGCGACACGCACCGCCTCGCTCGCCCCGACGGCGACGGCGACACAGACGGCAACGCCGACGCAGACTCCCACGCCGGTGCCGTCGGACACGGCGACCCCGACGCCGACCGATACCGCCGTGCCAACGCCAACCGAAACGCCGACGACACCCGCAACTCAGACGCCCACGGAAACCGTGACACCACCGCCGGGCGACACGGCAACACCCACCGAGACGGAGTCTCCGACCGGGACGCCGACGGAACAGCCGTCGCCCACTCCGACGTCAACACCCACCGAGCTGCCGAGTGAAACTGCGACGTCGAGCCCCACGGAAACGCCCGTGCCCGCGTCGACCGCAACGGCGACTGAGGCAGCTACCGAGACCGCCACGCCGCTCGCGGCCGATACACCGACGCCCACCGCGACGGAGACGGCCGTCGAGACCGTGACGCCGTCGGCGACCGATACGCCGACCTCCACGGAGACGGTCACTCAGACCGTGACACCGACGCGGAGCCCGACCGAGACACCATCGGAAACCCCCACGTCGTCTCCAACCACTGCGCCGACGGCGACGACGACACCGCCGCCGACCGAGACAGCGACGCCCACGGCAACCGACACCGCCAGTCCAACCGCAACGCCGACCGAAACGGCGACGCTCACGCCGACCACGGCGGCGTCCCCGACACCGACAGAGACTGCAACGGCAACCTCCACGGCTGTTCCCTCATCAACTGCGACCGAGACGGCGACAGCGACGGCAACGTTCACGCTTACGGAGCTCCCCAGCGCCACACCGACGGCGTCGCGCACGCCAACCATCGTGCCCACCCCAACCGCAACGTCCACCAGCGCCGTCGTGCCGACGCCAACGCCGACGGCCACTGCGACGCCGACGCCAAACACCACGCCCCTGCCGGTGCCGCCGCCACCGTTCAGCTTCCAGCTGACGACGGGCGCCACAGTTCCGCAGCCCAGACCCATTGCGACCGGTGACTTCGACGGTGACGGGCTGGCGGACATCGCCGTCGCGGCGATGGGTGTTGACGGCCGTCCGGAGCTGCTGCTGCTGAAAGGTCAGCCGGGCGGCACCTTCACACCCACCGCGCAGACCGATATCGGGCTCGGCGCCACGGACGTTTTGACCGTGGACGTCGATCACGACGGGAACATGGACTTCGTGGTCAGCAACAGCGGCTCCGGCAGCATTACCGTCGCCCTCGGTGACGGGAAGGGCGGGATCCAGACCACGGTAACTTCACCCGCGGGTCGCGCCCCCGGGCCCGCCGCCGTTCGCGATGTCGATGGTGATGGGATTCCCGACGTCGCGGTGCTCGA
Source organism: uncultured Binatia bacterium (SeqCode) (assembly GCA_964498075.1). Classification (GTDB taxonomy): domain Bacteria; phylum Desulfobacterota; class Binatia; order HRBIN30; family HRBIN30; genus CAZCGA01. Next base: position 38,712 of record CAZCGA010000041.1, read on the forward strand.
CGAGACCGCCGGCGAGCTCATGTTCCTGCGTGGCAAGGGCGACGGCAGCTTCCAATCGTTCGCCCCCCCCATCGTGGTACGCGCCGGCTCGCTGTCGACCGATTTCGCTCAGCTGGACGTCGATGGCGACGGCATTCCCGACCTGGTCATCGCCCTACCGGACGAGGATGCGGTGCGGATCTTCCTCGGACACGCAGACGGCAGCTTCACCGCGGACGGCGTGCTGGGGGGCAGTCGGCCGATGGCATTGACCGTGGGCGATTTCAACAACGACGGGCGGACCGATCTTCTGGTGGCCAACGGTGGCGATCAGACCGTCACGTTGTTCCCCGGTCTGCGCGGCGGCTTGGGGATCGGAGAGACGGTCGCCAGCGGCGTACCCGCAACGCAACTCGATATCGCCGACGTTGACGGTGATGGTCGCCCGGATCTGCTGGCGCTCGATCCCGCTGCGGGCGTGACGCGCGTGCTGCCCGGTCAAGGCAACGGGATGTTCGGCCCGCCGGTCGAAATTCGAGTCGGGGCACCGCTCGGCGGGCTGGGCACGGCCGACGTCAACCGCGATGGGTTGCCCGACGTGATCCTGAGCGTGCCGCCTCGGAACCAAGTCGCGGTGGCAATCACCACCTTGCCCGCGCCGCACCATGACGGAGGAGGTTGCCAGCTCGACACGCCCCGCCGCGGCGACGCGCCGATGGCTCTGGTGATCGCGACGATCGCGCTATTCGTCACGCGCCGGCGCGCCCGCTGACGGGTATGGCGAAGCCAGTACGCGCCGGCGGTGGCCTGGCCGCGGTACGCTACACTCTGAAGAAGGCTCGCGATGTAGGCGGCGTGGTGCGGCTGACGCGCCGCTTGCAAAGCCACAACACGTGCAAGACCTGCGCGGTGGGCATGGGCGGCATGCGCAACGAGCGCGGCAGCTTCCCGGAGGTCTGCAAGAAGTCGGTGCAGGCGCAGGCGGCGGACATGCAGCCGCCGATCAGCCAGGCCTTCTTCGCCGCGCACCCGGTCGCGGAGCTCGAACGCTGGAGTGCGCGCCAGCTGGAGGCGGCGGGACGCGTCGGCTTTCCACTGCTCTGGCGCGGCGACGACACCCATTTCCGGCGCATCGGCTGGAACGACGCGTACGCCCACGCCGCGGCGGCACTGCGCGCCGCGCCTCCCGAGCGCGTCTTCTTCTACTCTTCCGGCCGCAGCAGCAACGAGGCCGCGTTCCTGCTGCAGTGCTTCGCGCGCGTGTTCGGCACGAACAACGTCAACAACTGCTCGTACTACTGCCACCAAGCCTCGGGCGTCGCGTTGCAGCGCGCCATCGGTACGGGCACGGCGACGGTGGCGCTGGAAGACCTCGAGCACGCCGACCTCGCGGTCGTCATCGGCGCCAACCCGGCGTCGAACCATCCGCGCTTGATCACACAGCTCATCAATCTCCGACGCCACGGCGGCAAGGTGATCATCATCAACCCGCTCAAGGAAGTCGGTCTGCTGAAGTTCCGCGTGCCGTCCGACTGGCGCAGCCTGCTGCTCGGCTCGGAGGTGTGCGATCTCTACCTCCAGCCGCACATCGGCGCCGACATCCCCTTGCTGAAGTTGCTGCTCAAGGGGATCGTCGAGGGCACCCACGTCGATGGCGCCTACGTCGGCTCCCACGTCGACGGCTGGGACGAGGTGGAAGCCGACGCGCGGTCGGCGTCCCGTGAGATGTTGCTGGCGGCATGCGGCGTGGCCGCCGCGGAGGTCGACGCGGCGACGCGATTGCTCGCCACGTCGCAGCGCACCATCTTCGCGTGGGCCATGGGCATCACGCAGCACGCGCACGGCGTCGACAACGTGCACGCGATCGTGAACCTCGCGCTGAGTCGCGGCATGGTGGGCAAGTCTGGGGCGGGGCTGCTGCCGATTCGCGGCCACAGCAACGTGCAGGGTGTCGGCTCCGTCGGCGTCACCCCGGCGTTGAAGGCCGAGTTCGCGCAGCGCTTACAGCAGCTCTACGGCATCGCGCTGCCGCGCACGCCCGGGCTGCACACGCTGGCGTCGGTGGAGGCGGCGGACCGTGGCGCGATCGACTGCGCCGTGCTGCTCGGCGGCAATCTGTTCGCCGCGACGCCCGACCGTGCCTGGGCCGGGCACGCCCTGCAGAAGATCGGTACGACCGTGTACGTCGCCACCAAGCTCAACGAGGGGCACGTGCACGGCCGCGGGCAGACGTGCCTCATCCTGCCGGCGCTGGCGCGCGACGAAGAGCGTGAGTGCACCACACAAGAGAGCATGTTCAACTTCGTGCGGTTCTCCGAGGGTGGCGCACCGGCGGCCTCGGAGGAAATGCGGCCCGAGGTCGAGATCATCGCCACGCTCGCGGGCATGGTGTTGCCGCCCGGCCCGGTCGACTTCAGTGCGCTGCGCAACCACACGGCCATCCGCGCCGCAATCGCGGCGGTCGTTCCGGGTTACGAGGCCGTCCGCCGTATCGACCAGACGAAGACGGAGTTCCAGATCGCCGGCCGTATGCTGCACGAGCCGGTTTTCAACACCACGTCGGGCAAGGCACGCGCGGCAGTGACACCGCTCCCGGACTTCCCGCTCGCCGCGGGCGAGTTTCGGCTCATGACGCTGCGTTCCGAGGGGCAGTTCAACACCGTCGTCTACGAAGACGACGACATCTACCGCGGCAACGAGCGGCGCGACGTGGTCATGATGAACGAAACGGACGCGCGCGCCCTCGGCCTGAGCCGCGACCAGCGCGTCGTGGTGGAGAACGCCACCGGACGAATGGACGCGCTGGTGCGCTTCGCGCCGCTGCCGCGCGGCAATCTGGCGATGTACTACCCGGAAGCCAACGTGCTGATCCCGCGCCGCGTCGACCCGGCGTCCGGCACGCCGGCGTTCAAGTCGGTGGCGGCAAGAATCGTCCCGACTGCGGATTGAACGACGCAAGGCGAATCGATGATCGCAAAGCTTCTCTCACCTGCCGAGGTGAAGCGCCTCCTCGATGCTGGACATCCACTCGTACTGCTCGACGTGCGGGAGCCTGAAGAGGTGGCGCTCGTTCGTATCGGGGGGGCCGTCCACATCCCGATGGCCGAGGTTCCCGGGCGACTGCACGAGCTGGACCCGGATGCCGACATTGTCGTGTACTGCCACCATGGCATCCGCAGCGCCAGCGTCGCGGCGTTTCTCGCGCAACGCGACTTCTCGAATGTGGCGAACCTCACCGGCGGTATCGATGCGTGGTCGTTGACCATCGACCCGTCTCTGCCGCGGTACTGAGTCTTGCCGGACGGTCGGATGTGGTCGCGACGCGAATTCCTGGCGACGGGTGCTGCATCGCTGGCCACGGCGGCTCTCGGCATCGGTTGCCGGCCGCAGCCAGCTGCAGCGATTTCCGAAGAAGCCCGGGCGTTGCACCACGCTTCGCTGGTGGTCGATCTGCACGTCGACTCGTTCCTGTGGGTGCGCTTGTTCGGCTACGACATGGGTCGCCGGCATCGCAACCGGCTGCCGCTCGATCCGTTTGCGTGGCACGCCGATCTGCCGCGGCTGCAGGAAGGCGGGGTGGGCGCGGTGGGCTTCGGCATCGTCGTGAATCCGCGGGTCGTGAGCCCGGAGCTGATGCTGCCGCTCAAGCTGTTGTCGTGGTACGAAGGCGACCGCGGCATCGACGCGGTGCTGCACACGCTGGCGTTGATGGACGCGACGGCGCGCCGCTATCCCAATCGGCTGGCCTTCGTGCGCAGCGGCACGGAGCTACGCGCCGCGCGCGCTGCCGGAAAGATCGCCGGCATTGCCTGTCTCGAAGGTTCACACGGGATCGAGGGTTCGCTCGACCATGTGCGGACGGCCCACGACCGCGGCCTGCGTTCGATCGGCCTGGTGCACTTCCAGGCGACCGAGGCGGGGTATCCCATGACCGTCGCCGAGTTCGACGGTCGCGGGTTGACCGACTTCGGGCGGGCCCTGATCGCCGAGCTGGAGCGCCTGCGGATGATCGTCGATCTGGCACACTTGAACGACGCGGGCTTCGCCGACGCGCTGCAGACCATGCAGCGGCCCTTCATGGTGAGTCACGCCGGCTGCCGCGCGGTGTTTCCACACCGCCGCAATCTCACCGACGCGCAGATCCGTGCCGTTGCCGACCGCGGTGGGGTGATCGGCATGATCTTCGAGCGCTCCTTCCTCGGCGGCATGTCGGCGAACCTCGCGCGTGTGCTCGACCATTTCGACCACGCCATCACGGTCGGCGGTGAGGACGTCGTGGCGATCGGCAGCGACTACGACGGGTTCATCATCCCGGCGCGCGGCCTGGAAGACGTAACGACGATGCCGCAGCTCACCGCCGGGTTGCTGACCCGCGGGCACCGTCCCGAGACGGTGCGCAAGGTGCTGGGCGAAAACGCGCTGCGGGTGTTGACCGAGGTCTGCGGCTAACCGGTGACGCCGCGTGCAGTGAGGCGAGGGGGAAGTAGAGGCGGCGAGCGGATTCGAACCGCTGCATCGAGGTTTTGCAGACCTCTCCCTTAACCACTTGGGTACGCCGCCGCGCAGACTTCAGTAACACAACGCCGGGCGCGTGCAAGTCGGCCGCCCGCCGCACGGAGGAGGGCTGCAGGTTCGCATTGACTCCCTCCCACCTGCCAAGTATGAACACGGAAATCGATGAATACGACGAGTCATTGGCCGCGCCTGCCGCTGATCGCAGTGGTCGTGCTTGCGTGGGGTGTCGTCGGTTGTAGTCAGGATGAGACCCGCTCGGCACAGCTGGCTGCGAAAGCCGCGACGCCGTCGCCGCAACCGTCGCCGTTTGCGCAGCGCTCGCGCCTCCTGATCGAAAGCTTGGCGGCGCGGAGCACCCCGGTACCGGGTTCGGCGGACATGTCCGCAGAAGACGACGAGGATGGCGGCCCGATCTCGCTGAGCGCCGACGCCGATCCGAATGTCGGCGGTGCGCCGCTGACGGTGACCTTTACCGCGGAAGTGAACGGCCCGCCCAACCTCCACTACCGCTGGGATTTTGGTGACAACACGCCTCCCGCGCGCCAGTTGAGCGTGCAGCACACCTACCAGCAGCCCGGCGACTACACCGCCATCTTCACGGCGATCGGCTTCGGCAGCGTGGAGGAAACGCAGGAACTGAACATCCAGGTGACGGACGAGGCCTTCGATCTCGACATCAATGCCGATCCGGATATCGGCACTGCACCATTGGCGGTGGAGTTCTCCGCGGTGCTCGACGAGGATCTTCCCGGCCCGTTCTACTTCCAGTGGACCTTCGGTGACGGCGGACGTGACGTCAGCAATCCGACGACGCACACCTACCGGCTTGCCGGTGAGTACACCGCAACCGTGACGGTGACGAATCCCGAAGGGCAGATGGCCAAGCGTGAGGTGCCGATCCAGGTCGACCCACGCGATGAGGACTCCGACTGATCGCACCGTCGCGGTTTGACGCAACCTTTCAGGGAGAGCCACACGTGTCGAAAGTACTCGCTCGATCCGCCTTGGGATGTCTGGTTGCCGCCGTGCTGCTGGCCAGCGGCTGCAGCAGCTGTCAGCAAACGCCGGAGTTGCCGGCCTCGGTCCCTCAAGAGGGCCGTCTGCCAAAGGCGCCGGAGCCGCCGGAGACCCCGGACCTGGCGCAAATCCCGCCGCCATCGTGCGCCGTCGTGGCCTCCGCGTCGGTCGAGGAAGGCGTGGCGCCGCTGGAGGTGCAGTTCTCGGCCGAAGGCATGTGTACCGATGTCGACGGCGAGTACACGTGGGAGTTCGGTGACGGCTCCGAGCCGGTTCACGACATCAATGCGATCCACGTGTACAAGACGCCCGGCACTTACGCCGCGCGCGTCAGCCTCGCGGATCCCGAGCACGACGCGAAGGATACCGACGAAGTGCCGATCACGGTCACAGCACCGTGACGCTCAGGCGACCTTGCGCAGGCGCGCCGGGGTTTCAGCCACCGCGGTCCCGATGAGCCGCCAGCGATTCACATACGGCGCATACTGGCCCGCGTAGCGCCGCTTCGATGCGTGCAACGAAAAGGTCTTTCCGGAGACGCACTCCCAGGGAATGACGAAGGCCTCTTCACGGATCGGATGCCGCGGCTCCATCGCCAGACACACAAACACGTCCGCATACTGCTTGCCGAACTTGCCGTGGTGGTGGAAGTTGAAGTGCCATGACCGGTAGCGATAGGTGTAGCGGCGATCGCGGACGGTGACATGGTGCCGGCGCATCCGGGGAAAGGCGACGCGCAGCGCTACACGCACCCGTTCGTTGACTTCAAAGTCGTACCCTTTCGCAGTAGACACCGCACGGACTCTGAACCCCATGCGGCGCAGGCGCTCAGCCACACGCCGTTTCGGGACCGAATGCTTTTGGACTCTATCCATGACCGTTTTGACGTTTTGAGCCGCGACAATATTCGACGCCGGGCTCGATACCCGGCTTGGCGCTCGCCGCGTAAAAGCTCGGCGGCAACGGTCGGTGCCGGAACATCGGTTGTTTTTGACTCCGCCGAGTGAGTTGGCTAGAGTGCCGTCGCACATGCGGGTGTAGCTCAGTTGGCTAGAGCGTATGCTTGCCAAGCATAAGGTCGCCGG
>CAZCGA010000042.1:0-21234 GCA_964498075.1 uncultured Binatia bacterium (SeqCode)
TGTGCCTCGACGAGCCGACGAACCATCTGGACCTGGTCTCGGGTAGATTCGAATATGCCGGCGCCGGGCAGGAAAGCGAACACAGGCCAGCCGATCCGGCATCGGATTGCTCCGCGCCTTGACTGGACTGAAGTCGAGGACATGCCGTTCGAAGACGGCCCCGAGCTGCCGCGCGACGAGACCTGGCCCTCGCAGACGTTGCGCTGGTGGGAGGCCGTGCGCCGGATGCCGCATGCGGCGCTCTGGGATGATGACGACTGGGCGTTCGCGCTCGACACCGCGCGCGTTGCGGCAAGGTGGCATCAGACAGCGAGCATCCCGGCGGCGGCAGAGCTCCGCAACCGCGAAAAGCTGCTCGGCATGACGTGGGCGTTTCGCCGCGATCTGCGCATCCGGTACGTGCCAGCGCAGGCCGAAGAGGAGCGAGTCGGCGTGACGGCCATCGCCGAGTACAGGAAGCTGGTGGGAGGGTGATAGATAACATTCCTCCGCCTCCGCCGCGACCGCCTGCCGCGATCAATCCCTCCGTTCCACTGGAGGGGCGCGGACTGCGATTCGCCCGAGCATTAGCCGAAGGGCTGTTGTTTGCCATGATTGTCATCTTCGTCCTTGTGGTGGTGATGGCGAGATGAGTCGGATGGATGAACTTTCTGCCCTTCAGCCATGTCCACCAAAGGGGTACGAGAATCCGTTTGCGGCTGATAACGATAGGCCTGACCAACACCCCTGCCATGCTGTGCTTTGGGGGGCGAAGGATGGACTCCAATTCACCAATTGGTACTGCGGTCGAGTCTCAAGTATAAAAGTTCGGCAACGCTGGTTCTGTGATCAGCATGGGAGCGTCGCGGAGCAATGACCACCGCAACGCTCCCGCCGCCCACCCGCATCGGCCCCACTGTCCTCCCGGAGCGTACGCTGGGTTGGGAGATACTGGGTTGGACACGCGAGTATCTGCTGCAACCAGACGGCCCGCAGGCCGGCGATCCGTGGGTGTTCACACAGGAGCAGGCGCGCTTCATCCTGAACTGGTACGCCATCGACGAGGCGGGCCGCTTCGCCTATCGCTATGGCATGTTCCGGCGCATGAAGGGCCACGGCAAAGACCCGCTCGCCGCAGCGCTGTGCTGTATCGAGTTTATCGGCCCCTGCCGCTTTGAGTGCTGGCAGGATGGCCAGCCGATCGCCGCCCCACACTTCGCGGCCTGGGTGCAGGTCTGCGCCGTGTCGCGTGACCAGACGCGCAATACCATGACGCTCTTCCCGGGCATGTTCTCTCCTCGCGCTATCGAGGAGTTCGGCGTCGACCTGGGCAAGGAGATCATCTACGCCGAGAAGGGGCGCAAACGCATCGAGGCCGTGACCAGCTCGCCTCGTGCGCTTGAGGGAGCGCGGACGACGTTCACGCTGAAGAACGAGACGCATCACTGGATCGCGCCGAACGAGGGCCATGAGATGGCCAAGGTGATTGCGCGCAACGCGGCGAAGTCGCGCGACGGGTCCTCGCGCGTGCTAGCGATCTCCAATGCGCACGCGCCTGGCGAAGACTCCGACGCCGAGCACGACTTCGAAGCGTGGAAGAAGATCGACCAGGGCATCTCCAAGGCGACGGGCATCCTCTATGACTGTCTCGAGGCGCCGGACGTCGATCTGGCGGATGATGCTGCTGTGATTGCCGCTGTTGAGATCGCGCGCGGCGATTCCTTCTGGGTCTCACCTGAGCGCATGCTAGCCGAGATTCGCGACCCGCGCACGACGCCGGCGATGGCGCGGCGGTTCTATCTCAATCAGATCGTTGCGGAAGAGGACAAGCCATTCGACCGCGCGTGTTGGGCGGAACTCGTCAAGCCCAGGCATACCGTCCCGAATGGTGCGCTCATCACGCTCGGTTTCGATGGCTCCGAGAGCCGCGACCATACGGCGCTTATCGGCACGGAGATCGCTACTGGCTATCAGTGGGTCGTCGGCTACTGGGAGCCGGAGCCGGTCGGCAACGGCGAGCAGCGCATCGACTTCCGCGCCGTCGACGAGACGGCCGCTTATGCCTTCGAAAAGTGGGACGTGTGGCGCATGTACGCTGATCCCTACAAGTGGGGCACCTACCTCGCGAAATGGGCAGGCACATATGGTGAGGACAAGGTCGTCTCCTGGGCCACGACGCTCTACCGCCGCATGGCGTTCGCGCTGGCGCAGTACCGCACGGCGATGATCGGAGGCGACCTCACGCACGATGGCGACAAGCGCTTCGCAGCGAGTATTGCCAACGCGCACAAGCACATGCAAAACTTCCGAGATGATGACGGCGAGCTGATGTGGACGATCCAGAAGGAGCGGCCTGATTCGCCGCTCAAGATCGACGCCGCGATGGCAGGCTGTCTCTCCTGGCAGGCGCGGCAGGATGCGGTGGCATCCGGCGCGCTGGATCAACCGAAGGGGAGTATCGAGCTGATCTAATGGACGCTGAAGACCGCAGGCTGATCGCCCAGGCCGGGATCGTCGCCGCAGCGCTCGCCGCCGTCGTACTCGGCGGTGCCGCGGTACTCGCGATAGCGGTAAGATTGTTTGAAGTGATCGCATGATCGACCGCAAGATTACTGCTCAGGTTGTCTTAGAGACATTCTTCACTGAAGGCGAATGGGAAAGACTCCGCCAACTCGTCACGCGGGCGATGGTGTTGCAAGTCATGTTCGGACTAAGCACAAAAGATGCGTGCCAGCAAGCCGTAGAAGAGATGCGATTGATGGATGCTGACGACCGTGCCGCAGAGGCAGGCCGATTGAGATTGGTCGTCTGATGGGCCTCCTTACCGACACCATCCGCGCACTCGTTCCGTCCCGTAAATCGGCTGTCGGCGCCACGGTGCCGTTCTTCCAGGATGGGAAGGCGCAGCTCCCCAACTTCCAGTACGAGACGTTGGTGCGCGAAGGCTACACGAAGAACGAGATCGTCTTCGCCTGTATCGAGGAGTGGGCGACCGACATTGCCGAGCCGGACATTATCGCCGTGCAGGGCGATGAGACGCTCGACGCGCACCCCGCACTCGACCTGCTCTCCAATCCGAACCCCTGGCTGTCGTTCTCTGCGCTTGTGTCGGGCATCGAGATGTACCTGCGTATCGCTGGTAATGCTTACATCGAGAAGGTGCGCGCCGGCGCCACCAACGTCGTGCAGCTCTGGCTACTCCGGCCAGACCGCGTGCGCATCATCCCCGACCGCCAGAAGTACATCGGCGGGTATGAGTATCGCTACGGGGCCGAGACGTACGTCCTGCCGCCCGAGGACGTGATTCACCTGAAGACGCGCCACCCGCTAGATGACTTCTACGGTATGCCCCCGCTCATGGCGGCCGCCGCGCGGACGGACATCGACAACTTCATGCGCGACACCGTGAAGTCATTCCTCCAGAACTCCGGCATCCCGGGTGGCGTTCTCACGCTGTCGCAGACACTGAGCACGCAAGAAAAGGAGCTGCTCCGCACCAGGTTCCGGACAGACTTCGGCGGTCGCAATGCGGGGAACATCCTCCTTGCCGAGAATAACGCGAGTGCCGACTGGAAGCCGATGGCGATGCCGCTCGGCGCGCGCGGCCTGGTCATCCCTGAGCTGGACGAGATCGACGAGGCGCGTATCGCGATGGTCTATCGCGTCCCGCTCTCCCTCGTCGGCGCACGGCTGGGCATGTCGTCGAGTAGCTATGGGAACCGGCGGTCAGATCGCGAGTTCTTCACCGAGCAGCAGCTCGTACCAGAATGGGGATCGCTCGCCAGCAGCCTGACGCGCGGGCTGATGCTGGAGTTTCGTGACGCGAAAACACGGATCAAGTTCGACCTGGATACTGTCCGCGCGCTTTCCACTGACCGGGACGCACTCCACAAGCGTGTCTCGCAGACCTTCATGAGCTCCCTGACCTCGTTTGAAGAGTCGCGCGACGCACTCGGCTATCCTCGAACGGTCAAGCCGGATGATATCTTCCTCGTGCCGTCAAACATGGTGCCGATGAAGGCGTCGGACCTATTGGCCGCGGAACCAGCCGCGCCAGCTCCTGCCCCATCTCCCAACGGCAAGGTTGTCCCGCAACCGGAGCCGGTGGCGTGACAGCAATTGTTCTCCGTGTAGCGGAACGCTTCAACATCGCGGTTCATGGACCGTTCAGGGTGGTAATCGTTTGAGCAAAGACGATCGCGGTATCATGATCTCCTGCCCTGAATGCGGTCGGGAAATGGGCAAGGTGCGCGATTTCGCGCGGCTTGTCTGCCCCCGATGTGGGTCTGAACTGACGTACAGAAGCAGAGAAGCGAGAATGCGCCCCTTGACAACAACGCCGAGCGGGGCTATGTTAGAAACTAAGTAACGGGCAAGCGCGGTCTCCACGCCGCACCTACTACGCCCCTCGCGCCAGACTTCGGGGCTCAGGCGCAAGAGGGCCTTCTCTTTTGCCCGACCTCCAGCGCCTCAACGCCGACCTCGAAGTCAAGGCTGTTGATACCAAACAGCGCATCATCGAGGGCTATGCCGCCGTCTTCGGCAATCTCGACCGCCACGGCGACATCATTGAGCCGAAGGCGTTTGACCGCACCCTCAAGGAATCCCCGGATGTAGCTGTTTTCGTCGGCCACAACATGGCCGCGCTCCCTGTCGGCGAGCCGCTGGAGATGCGCGCCGACGAGAAGGGCCTTTTCACGCGCACCAAGGTCTACAAGACATCGGACGGCGATGCGCTGCTCGAAGTCGCCAAGGCGCGGCTCGACGCTGGCAAGACGCTCGGCATGAGCATCGGCTACCGAACGATCAACGACAACTGGCAGAAGCAGGACGGCGTATCCGTTCGCCATCTGCTCGATGTTGACCTCGCTGAGTACAGCTACCTCGCTTCGCCGAACTTTGCTGCGAACCCGGAGGCCTCCGTCGTCGCCACGAAGAGGCGCGAGGACAAGGCGCAGTGGGACACGGCCTACATCAACAACCTGCCCGCCAGCTCGTTCGCCTACATCGAGCCGGGCGGCTCGAAGGACGACGAAGGTAAGACGATCCCGCGCGAGTCGCGTCACTTTCCGCACCACGACGCTGAAGGCAACGTCGACCTGCCGCATCTGCGCAACGCGCTCGCACGCGCTCCGCAGTCACCTTTCGGCGCGAAGGCGCTGCCGCACCTCGAGCGCCACGCGAAGGCCGAAGGCGTGGGCAAGGGCTACATCGAAGACGCGATAGACGCGCTCACCGATGTCATGGCGGAGATCGAGGCCAAGTCCGGCCGCGTGATGTCGCAGAAGAACCTCGACCGCGTGCACGAGGCGATGACCGGTCTGGGCATGGTGCACGGCGGCACGTGCGACATGGATCAGGAGTGCCCGATGGAGCAGAAGGCGGAGGACCCGCCAGAGAAGAAGCGGGAGCCGCTGCCGCTCTTCCCCGATCTCGAGACGGACGAACGCAAGGCGAAGCGCGCGGAGATGGACGCCGCGCTCGCGAAAGTGAAGCTCGCGTAAGGAGGCGACATGCCAGACATCAAGCTACTTCAAGAGGAACTGGAGCAGACGCTCGACCGTCGCACCGCGATCCGCGAGAAGCACAAGGGAACGCTTCCCGAGGACATGCGCGCCGAGGACGAGCAGCTCCACGAGCGCGGGCTCAAGATCAAGACGCTCATCGAGGACGAGAAGCAGAAGGCGCGCGACGCCGACTTCAACGACCTCGGCAAGTACATGACCGACCCGAACTATCGCGTGCCGCGTGCCGTCAACGACGACCTCGACAGCAAGAAGATGCTCGCCGGCGCCGCCTGGGAGATCAAGGATGGCAACATCTACCGCGAGACTTCAACCGGCGCGAAGGTGATGATGTATGGCGAGGATGTGTTGTTCGGACCAGTTCCGACCAATCCTCGCGATGCCGAAGTGGCGAACTATTGCAAGCAGACCCGCTCGATCTTCCAGCCCCTATACCGCGACGCGTACGTCAAGTGGCTGCGGTCGGTGCGCATGGAAACTAGCCAGGTCTGGAACCAGCTTTCGGGCGAGGAGCAGAAAGCCCTGTCGGAAGGTGTCGACGGCGCCGGTGGCTACCTCGTGCCGCCAGATATTCAGGCGGAGCTGCTCGCCCGGACTGCACAGCGGTCTGTCTTCCGTCGTCTCGGACGAGTGATCAATACCTCGCGCGATCGCGTGGTGTATCCGCGCGTGGAGGCAGCGGCGGCCACTGAAGGTGGGCTCGCATCCGGCGGCGGCTCAGTGTTCAGTTCTGGGTTCGTCGGTACATGGGCAGGCGAGACGCCGGCATTCAGTGACAAGGACCCCGTGTTCGGTACCTTCGACATCCCCATCAGGAAAATCCGCGTCGCGACCAAGCTCGCGAACGACTTCGTTGCCGACAGCATCGTCAACATAGCGCAATGGCTGGCGCAAAATGGTGCCGACAACATGGCGCTGGTCGAGGACCAGGGATTCGTCACTGGAGACGGCACGGCGCTACAGCCGCTGGGCATCCTCAACGATTCCGGCCTCGTGACGGTTGATGTCGAAGGGTCGACAACCGACACGATCAGCAACGCTTCCGGTGCTGGGTCAAGCGACAAACTGATCAAGAACCAGGTCTACGGGCTGCCTGCCCAATACGCCGACAACGCGCAGTGGCTATTCCGCCGCTCCATCGAGGGCAAGATTCGCGCACTGGCCGACAGCACCGGGCGTTATCTGTGGCCGCTTCAGGCGGGCAGCGCCTTTGGCCCGCCCAATGGTGTCGGCTTCCGCACGCTGATGGAGTACCCGGTCAACAATTCTGACTTCGTGCCGGCCGATGGCACGAACGGAAGCAAGGTCACGCTGTTCGGTGATTTCAGTGCCTACATCATCGCCCAGAGAGCACAGATTTCGACTACGGTTCTACGGGAGCGGTTCGCGGACACCGACCAGGTCGGGATCATCATCTTCGAGCGGATCGGAGGCGCACTCTGGAACCCGGATGCGATCCGATGCGGCATCGTGTAGCAACTCGAAGCGCTGCGCAGCATCAGGGTAGAGGAGGAAGAACATGAGACACCAGAACCTACGGAACGCCCTAGTCACGGCGGACGCTATTGCTCAGCTCAACCAAGCGTCGGCTGTCCAGGGCATCGGCGTGGACATGCAGGGCTGGGACAGTGTTGCGTTCAGCGCGCAGATCAACGCGCAGGGCAACGGCGGTGCGTTCGACATGCGCGTGGTCGGGTCGGCCAACGCGAACTTCTCCGGCAATGTCAACATCAGCGGCGCCGCCATCACGCAGGTGCTCAACACCTCGGGCGGCAATGTCTGCGCGACCGTTGAGGTGCACCGGCCGACGAACCGCTATGTGAAGGCGATCTACACGCCGACCAACAACGCGAACTTCTCGGCCGTCGCGATCCGCACGCGCGGCGCCGGGCGTCAGCCGCCATCACTCCCGACGAACCATCAGTACGTCGGGGTGTCCGAGAACTAGTGACTGCCCCAACGCTTCTAGAGCGTCGCGAGGCGCTCGCCGATGAATGGCGGGCGCTTTCGCCTACGACGCCCGACGAGATTGCTAACTTCTACCGCTACGCGGAGGGCATCGAGGGCGACCTCGACGCCTGGCACGAACTGCCCGAGCGTAAAGAGTGGACATCTGCGGTCATCGCGGCGGCGAAGGTCAGCAACGCCAAGCGCGTCCTTGACATCGGCGCCGGTGCAGGGCATGACCTCTACGCGCTGATCGACGCGATACCGGACGTTCAGGTCGGTGCCGTTGAACCAAACTTCAAGCTCCGGGAACGGCTCGCGAACCAGGGCATCGAGACGTGGCCCTTCCTTGATCTCGTGCCGGATAACCTGCGCGACTTCGATCTGATCAGTTGTCTCGATGTGCTGGAGCACGTGCCGGACCCCGAAGCGCTGCTGCTCCAGATCATCGACCGGCTGAAGATGCAGGGCATCCTCGTCGAGGCAACGGCCACACACGACCTCGGGACGCCACTTCACTTGGCGCAACTGCGCGGCTGGAGCCCCGCCCGCCTGCTGGACCGGCACGGCTTCGTCTGCCGTGAGAATGTCGGGCGTCTGCGCATCTGGCAGCGCGTGCAAGAGAAGCGAGCCGACCAGAACACGATCCTGCTCTGCACCTGGCGCGACCTCAATGCCGAGACAGCCCTCGCCTGTACGGAACTCATGAAGCAGGGCTGGCGGCATCAACTACATCGCGGTGACGCCCTTATTAGCCGCGTGCGCAGCATCGCCGTGAGCAAGTGGCTGCGCGAGAACGACGGCGACGTCTTCCTCATGGTGGACAGCGACATCGTCTTCACGCCCGCCGACGCGGAGAAGATCGTTGCGCTCGCTCGCGAGAAGAAGGCCATTGCCTGTGGTGCCTATCCGGTGCGTGGCGGCGGTCATCTCGCCTGCCGGCAGTTCAACGGCTCGACAATCACGTTCGGCCCGGAGAGCAAGCCGATCCAAATCGCCTACGCTGGGACGGGCTTCATGGCCGCGCACCGCGACGTGTGCGAAGCGATCGCCAAGACGATGCCCCTCTGCCACGCCGATCAGGATTGGGCGATGTGGCCGCTCTTCATGCCTGTGACCGCTGAGGCGCCGCATACGGAACCGGTTACCGATCCGGTGATCGAGTACCTGAGCGAGGACTGGGCCTTCTGCAAGCGCGCCGCCGATCTCGGCTGCGAAGTCTGGCTCGACCCAAGCGTCATCCTCACCCACATCGGCCAGGCCGAGTACCACGTCTACAACATGCTGAACGCGCAACTGGAAGAGGCTCCGACTGACACGACGGGGCCAGGAGGCAGTCTATGAAGTGTCCCAACTGCGGATCGAAAGATACCGTCCTGCACGGCGACCATCCGTTCCACGGCGGCTATCTGCACTGCAACGCCTGCGGACGGTGCGCGCCGGTGGAAGAGACCGCGACGGAAGGAGGCAGCCTGATGGAGACGATGACCGGGCCTGAGCCCGTTCCGACACCTGACCCAGAGCCAACACCAGAACCCACGCCTGAGCCGACCCCCGCCGAGTAAACCGAGGCGGCCAGGGCCTCGCTGTATCCGCCTCTGCGGGAGTGAGAGATGGCCATCAGCAGTTTCTACGGGAGCGCAGCGCTCTACCGTTCCGTCGCGGACAAAGACGATCAGTCGGAAAACACGGAGATCGAAGGCGATCTCACCGCCGTCTCTCGCTACCTCGACCGTATGCTAGGTCGCTTCTTCACCAAGGATGCGAGTGCCGTCATTCGCCTGTTCTACTCTGCTGCAGGCGGTGCCATCAACCCAGAGGCAGAGAACCCTTGGAAGGGCCTGCCGCGCAGCCGGCTACTCGCGGTCGATGACATGGCCGCCGCCCCGACGAAGATTCGCGTCGATGAGAGCCGCAACAACACCTTCTCGCGCACGCTCTCCGCTTCGGACTATCAGCTCATGCCGCTCAACGCTGACAAGGGGCCAGAGGCCTGGCCCTGGAATCAGCTCTACCTGCCAGCCTATTCGTCGCTGCTGGGTTGGCCAGGGGATACGCAGGTCGAGATCACGGCGCAGTGGGGCTGGGCAGCCATTCCCAAGCCCATCGAGATAGGTGCCTGTCATCTGACAGCGTTGCTGCGGCTTGAGACACCGCGTAGCGTTACCAGCCGGAGCGACGTTGGCGACATCCTCGGCGCCTCCCGCGAGGCGCAGGGGATTATCTCTGACCTCGCCCGGCAGTACAAGAGGATCACGCTATGACGCGCTTCCACGTGCAGGTGAAGGGCATCCCGGAGATCGTGGCGAAGCTCGATACGCTCGCTCAGGTGCGTCCGATCGTGGAGGACGAGATTGCCCACCTCACGGCAGTCGCAGAAGCGGCGGCCAAGCTCAATGCGCCCCGTGATCTCGGCGGACTCGTGAATGCAATTGCAACCGAGATCAAGCCGCTGGAAGGCCGCGTCTACATTTTGGGGCGGAGCGTGAAGGCGAATGTCGCCGAGAGAGGCCGCGGAGCCGGCAAGAAGATGCCGCCCATCGATCAGCTTGCAGGTTGGGCCGGTCGCCACGGCTTCGGCACGAGCAGGCAGGAACTCTTCGTGCTCGCCCGCGCGATTGCTCGACGTGGCATCAAGGGCCGCTTCTTCATGCGCAAGGCGAAGAACGCCGTGCGCCGGCAACTCGTCGCAGTTGAGAAAGAGATGGCCGCGCGGGCCGAAGCGATCTGGAGCAAGCGATGAGCACGAGTTGGCCAGCCCTGCGTGATGCCTTCCAGACTCGCCTCAAGACGATCTCAGGGCTTTCCGCGCATGATGTGATGCCGAAGACCGCGAGCGATAAGGATTTCGCCGTAGTGCTCTACGGCGAACCCCTGGTTGCGCCGAGCGGTCATGCCGGTAAGGTTGATGTCCTCGTGCGTATCGTCGTGCGCTGCTTTCGGGGGCCGCTTCCGGATGCGCAGAACGCCATCGACCAGTATCTCTGGCCCTCCGGGGCGAGCAGCATCGTTGCGGCGATTTACGCAGACCGTACGCTCGGCGGCATCGTGGACGACACGCAATGGGTGAACACAGGGACGATCGGCGTCGTGGATGACGCGATGCAAGCGGAGATCAACTTTCGCTGCAAGGTGAACGCATGACGAAACTCAATCTCGGCTCTGGTATGGACGAGAGCGAGGGCTATGTGCGGCTCGACTGCTCTCCGCGCGCTCCTGTTGACGTGCGCGGCGACATGCGCGCGCTGCCCTTCGTGGACGGCGCGTTCGAAGAGGTGAAGGCGTTCCACGTCCTGGAGCACCTGGAGAAGCGCGACCACGTACAGGCGCTCAACGAAGCGCATCGCGTCCTGGCGCCCGGCGGCCGGATCGCCGTTGAGGTGCCCGTCTTCCCGTTCCCGCTTGCCATCGCAGACCCGACGCATCTTTCGTTCTGGCACTCGATGACGTTCGAGTATTTCTGCCAGGGCTTCGGCCACGATGATCACATGACGCTCTACGGCATCCGGCCCTGGAAGCTGATTGAGCGCAAGCGCTACCGCGACGGCGAGATCATCGGCGTCACGATGGAGAAGGTCGCATGATCGGCGCAGTGCGTTCCTGGGTCGAGAGCCACGTGCCGGAGTGTTGCGCTCCCGTGCTCGAAGTGGGTGGCTACAACGTGAATGGCACGGTGCGCGACCTACTGCCCGAGCCTTACCTCGCGATGGATATGCGCGAAGGGCCGGGCGTAGACCTCGTGGGTAACGTGCTCACGCAAGACTTCGGTGAGCGCACCTTCGCCACAGTCGTCTGCGTCGAGACGCTGGAGCACATCACGGAGCCCTGGGTTGCCGTGGAGCGCATGGCGGGCTGGCTGGCGCCCGGCGGCCTGCTGCTGGTGAGCGTGCCATTCATCTGGGAGTATCACGCGCATCCCGATGATTACTGGCGCATGACGGCCTCCGGGCTACGCTTTCTCTTCGAGCGCGTCGGCCTCGATGTCATCGAGTGCGAAACGCGCGAGAACACGACGTACGGGATGGCGAGACGATGAAGTTCCTGCTATCGACCGGCGTTTCTCTTGGCCTTGGATATCGCGGCTTCCGGTGTGCTATTCCACCGCGCTACTCCGCGTTGCGTATTCACCTCGTGCGTGACCGGCTCCAAATGGTCTGGCTTAACGCAACAACGCACGTAGCAAAGGTGATCAAGTTCGAGGTCACCAGGAATTGGTCCAACCAACTGCTCGTACGAGAAACGATGAGCATAGACGGTGCCGTTAGTTCCCGGCGCGATCCGATAGCTACCGTATCCCGTTTTAACTCGTGCTCCGCGCCAGTACCAGCAGCTCTCAGTAACCTCAACCTTCTCCCAGAAACGACCAACCAACGAGGGATTGGGCGAAGGGCGTCCGGCCAATGCATCGCCATGTCGGCGCCATCTGAGGACGTGGGCGTTACAAAGTCCACGCGCTTCGGATCGTTTGCCGCAGCCGTCGACAGTGCATTGGGCAGTCCGGGCGCGTCGCCAACGTGCATAGTGCGTCGTGCACATCGAGCGACAACAAATAGGCTTCGGGCACTTCAGGCCGGTACAGTGGGGCTGCATCGGGTAGTTCTCCTATCCGGTGTCATGGAGCCGGACGTTATCCGCGTCGCGGCTCCGCTCATTATATCAGAGGTGGCGGCATGAGGATTCTGGTGGTGAGCTCTCCTCATGCATTTACGACTAGGGATTGCTGGAAGCGCGTCATCACGGGCCTCAGCGCGAACGGCGCCGAGGTGTTGCCGTTCGATCTGCTGCCGCGCTGGAACACGTTTGACCTCATGATCAAGCTCTGCAAGAAAGCGAAGATCGACATCCCGCAGCCCATGACCGCGGCTAACCTACTCGCCTACGAGCCGATCTTCGGCGCAGCCTGGTTCCACGAAGTCGACGCAGTGATTATCGTCAGCCCGCAGTACATGCCCATGACCATCGTGCAGATGCTGCGCAAGGCCGGCAAGAAGACGATCGGCTACTTCACCGAATGTCCATACGAGGACACTGGGCTCGCACCGCAGCAGGCGGCCTTCTTCGATTACGTCTTCGTCAACGACCGCAACAGCGTTCAGCTCTTCCGCTCGTTCTGCGAGAAGGTCTTCTACTTGCCGCACAGTTTCGATCCGGCGCTGCACTATCCCGCCGAGCAGCCGCCACAAAGCGAGCGTGTGATCTTCATCGGTACGGGCTACAAGAACCGGATGGAGTTCCTGACAGCAGTGGACTGGTCGGGCATCGACTTGGAGCTCTATGGCATCTGGTGGCTGGACAAGCGGCGCAAGCTCTTCAAGTACCTCAGGGGCGAGGTACTGGAGAATGAAAACGTGTCGGCGCTCTACCGAGACTCGGCCGCCAACATCAGCATTCACCGCGTCACGCGCGATGGTGTGCGGGACATCGATGATGGCGAGGCCTACAGCGCTGGCCCGCGGACCTGGGAGCTGGCCGCTTGCGGGGCGTTCCAGGTCTCCGACTACCGGCAGGAGATCGCGGACATCTTCGGCGACGCCGTGCCCTTCTACAAGACGCCGAAAGAGCTGGAAGCGCTGCTCCGGCGGGCGGTCGCCGATCCGGGCTGGCGGCAAGAACAAGCGGACAATCAGCGACAAGCTGTGCAAGGACGTGACTGCACGCACACGATGCGAACCGTGCTGGAAGCGGTCGCATAGGAAAGGAGAAAGCCGATTACTACTCTAGCTGCAAGAGATACGAGCTGTTACTGGGCTTCGGGGGCGCTCTTTGACTCAGCGAAGATCATCTCCGAGACCCGCAACGTGACCGTCGACATGGGCGCAGACAAGATCGATGATACGGTGCACGGCGACACGTTCAAGTCACAGATCCCGACGTTTCTGAACGCGAACATCAAGGTCAGTGGCCTGTACTCGACGGGCGTGACGCAGTCGCCGCGCATCATCCACGACGCGATCAACAAGGTGTCGGGCACCTTCCTGATCTACATGGGCAACTCGGCCAACTTCATCTCTGGCTCTGGCTACGTCGAGGTGCCGAACTGGGGTGCACCTTACGATGACGCTGCGCCGTTCGATTGGAACATCATCCCGAGCGCCACGGTCGGCGTAAGCCCGTAAGCCTATGAAGGGCGGAGGTGGTGTTCGCATCGGAGGTGGCATCGGCGAGGTCTGGGTCTTCGGCATGAAGGCCGGGCTGGTCTACGAATGGCGCCTCGACGGCTGGGCGCGCGACTTCCAGTTCGAAGCCGAGCGCTACAAGCTCGACCCGCTGCTCGTGCGCGGGCGGGATGTGACGCTCAAGCTCGAAACGCGGGACGGCTACTACATCTCCGCCAAAGGACACATTTGGACGGAGCCCGTCATCGATGGGCGCATTCACGACGCGATTGTCGTCAAAGGAAAGGATATGTCATGGCAACACGAGCGGTCGGTGGCCGCACTAACGGGCATCTAACAAAAGACGAGCTGTTCGCCAAGCTCACGATCCCAGAGGAGGACTACGCCTTGCCCGGCGGCGGAACGATCCGGTTACGCGGCCTCGACGTGCAGCAGGGCGCTCCCTTCGCGTCGGGGCTGGGAAAGGACGGCGACAACGCTGACCGACTCAAGCGGCTGTGTCTCCTCGGGATCGTTGATCCGAAGCTGGAGCCAGAGGACCTCGAAGCAATCAGCGGCGGCTCGCTGGAGATCGTGAGCGGCATTGCGGTCGCCGTCATGCGGCTCTCGGGCATGTGGCCGGGAGAGGCGGAGGATTTTTTCGAGCAAACCCAGCAGCCGAAGGTATCTTCCTCTACTGCACGGAAACGCTCGGGCGGCTCCCGTCAGAAGTGAACGCGCCGATGGCTGAACTCATGCTCGCGATCCAGGCCTCGCTCAATCAGAGCAAGCGCGTGGAAGCGGCGACGAAGAGGGGACGCTAAGTATGAGAATCTGGGACAGGCCGTTCAAAGACCAGTACGGCACGATGGCGTCCCTTGGTCTCCTGAAACGCTTCTGTGAGGCGGTAGCCTTCCTTCGCCCGCTTCTGCACTTCCGCGTCGATCCCATCAATAGTGACGACGCCGACGACGTGATATTCGAACCGCTGCATGTCTCCTCCTTCTTCGGGGATCGTAGTATCGCGCTGTCGGCCATAAGGAGTCAAGGTGGCTAACGCCGATCTGCAGATCGTTATCTCGGCGCTGAACAAGGCGCAGAGCCAGCTTCTGCAGGTCTCTCGGGGCCTGGACGGTGTAGGCACGTCTAGCCATGCTGCCGCTCGAGGCGGGGATGCCTTCAGTTCTGCGAGCACCCGCATGTTTGCGGCGATCGGCGCAATCAGCCCTTCGGCGGCGACGGCCGCTGGGCAAATGGAACGGCTCGCCGGATCGACTGGCACGGCTACGATAGCGCTTGCCGCGTTCGCCGCTGCCGCAGCAACTTTCTTTCTAATCGGCAAGAGTTCCGTCTCAGCTTTCTCGAATCTCAATGAGGCGATCAACAAGAGCCATGTCGTCTTCGGGCAAGCGTCGACCGATATCGACGCATTCGCGAACGACTCAGCGAAAGCCTTCGGCATCTCGAAGCGCGCTGCGAATGAGTACGCTGCGACGCTAGGTAACATCCTGCTCGCGTCAGGCGCATCACGGGGCGGGGCGGCGGATATGTCCGTCACTCTGCTCAAGCTCGCAGCAGACATGGCATCGTTCAATAACATCCCGATCGCGGCTGCGCTGGAGAAGATACAGGCGGGGCTCGTGGGGGAAGTGCGCCCACTGCGCGAGATCGGCGTGCTGCTCAGTGAGGCAACGGTGCAACAGGAAGCCTACAAACTCGGTATCGCTGAAGTCGGTGCTGAACTTACCGAAGGGCAGAAGGTCCAAGCGCGCTACGCGCTGATTCTTGAACAGACGAAAGTCCAGCAGGGAGATTTTGCCCGGACATCGGATCAGGTCGCGAACCAGCAGCGCATTCTCACCGCACGTTTCGAAGATGCGCGGGCGAAACTCGGCCAGAACTTTCTGCCAGTAGTGACGCGCTTGCTGCAAGTCATGAACTCTGGCGTTGATGTACTGAACCGCTTCGCTGGAGCCGTAAACCCAGATGTCATCACGGCGATCACGATAGCGCTGGGGGGCATGGCGGCTGGCTTCGTGGCTGTAGGTATAGCTGCCGCCGCTGCCTTTGTTGCTGAGAACGCGGCGCTGCTAGGTATCCCGGCCGCCATCGCCTTGGTCATTGCCGGAATCTACTTACTGATCCACAACTTTGATGCGGTGAAGGCACATGCCGACGCGCTGGCACTGGGTCTCATCGCGCTCACTCTCCCGATCACTGGGCCGGTTGGGATCACGGCTGCTCTCGCGCTCCTCGCCTTCCGCTGGGAAGAGGTCTTCCGAGGGCTGCCCGGCCCTCTCCAGACGGCGGCGATTGCCGTCGCAAGCGCGTTCGATGCGATGGCGAACGCCATCATATCCGCGTTGCAGAAGATCGCTGGGCCGATCGACAAGTTCATCGCCGGAGCAGGTGGCGTCCTGAAACAACTTTCTTTTGGGAAAGTTGACATCACCGGCGCAAGTATCGGCGATGCCTTGCAGGGGCTTGAGAGCAATACGGCAGACGCCCTGCGCGGCTTACAGGGCACGGATCACAAGACGCCTTTTGAGCTGGTCGCGGACTTCTTCAACAAGCCCGGTGCGCCCGCCGCAGGTGCCCCAGCCAGCGACATTCCGTTCCCGGATACAGGCCCGATAGAGAAAGCCTCAGGTGCGGCCACCAAGGCCGCCAAAGCCGTCGACATCCTCGCCGACGGCATCATCGATCTGGACGAAGCGCTGGCGAACGGCCTCAGCGCGAGCGCGGCGGTCGTCCTCGAACTCGGCTACGACTTCCATGAGCTGGAGAAGCGCGCCTTCCGCGCCTCGGTCGAACTGGGCAAGCTCTACCTCACGCTGGGCAACACCGGCGTCCAGGCCGCGCAGGCGGCAGTCTTGCTCGCGGAGACAGACGTGAGCGTCGCGCAGCACACGCTCGACCTCAACGTGCAGTTCCTCGCGCTCGATGCGCTCCTGGGCGACAACACGAGCAACGCCGGGCTCTTCCGCCATGCACTCGCCGATCTCGGCGAAGGCTTCCGCAAGGCGGGCGAGAGTGTCGTGGGCTTCCTGGACCGGCTGGCAAATGCCGCACTCAACGCCGTACAGACGACGTTCGATTCGCTCTTCAACCGCCCGACGAAGGAGACGGCCAATCTGCAGCTCCAGAAAGCGGAGGTCGAGCGCGCGAAGCTGCTGCGCGAAGAAGCCGGCGCGACCTCTGACCAGCTCACGTCCTATGATGACCAGATCGCCGCCATCCAGCGGGAGATAGACATCCGCCAGAAGAATGCCGACATCCTCCGGCTGCAGAGCAGCCTGGCCGATGCGACGCTTCTTACAGACCAGCAGCAATACTCCCAGGCGACGCTACTCATCGGTGTCATCGCCCAGCAGTCCTCCCTCGTTGGCGAACTGAATACGCAACTCGGCTTGGAAGCGCTGGCGCGCGCTGCTGCCACGCAGGGGCTCGCCGACTTCACAGGCGCCCTCAACGCGGCGCGGCTGGCGCTGGGCGCGGGGAACACGTCCAGCGGTGCTCAGTCGGGCAACCTGCAGGCTGTCATCACAGAGACGGTGGACGCCGCGCTGCGCGGCTCCGGCCTTTCCGGCACGCGACTCTCCTCCGGGACGTTCCTGCCGATATGACCGCGTACGCAGTGATCCTCGACGGCTATTCCTTCCCGCGATCGGACATCCCGTTTCGTGGCCCGATCGCGGAGTTCACGCCACAGCAATGGGTGAAGCAGGACGTGATCGGCACGGCAAACCCCGGCACGATCCTGACGCGTGTGGGCACGCGCAGCCTGGAGTGGCCGGCCTTCGAGAGCCGGGCCAGCACTGCGACGAAGGACAAACTGATCGCGGTCTATGAGGCCGGGGCAGTTGTGCTCTTCCAGACGCCGCAGAACCCGACGGGCTTCAACGTCGTTATGACCGATCTTGACATCTCATACATGGACCCCATTGAGGGCGGCAGGTGGCTCTGCCGCTTTACGCTGGTGCGCCGATGACACTCGCGACCAAGATATTCAATACGACGCGGACGCTCTGCTTTCGGCTGCTCGTCGGCGGTGTACTCTTGCAACCGGTCGGCGCGACGGGATCGACGGCAAAGCCCGGCGTCATCGGCATGCGCTGGGGCAGCTCGAAGGCTTCGCCCGTGCCAGTCCTGACGGCGGACCTGACGCGCATTCCGAGTTGGATGGTGCGCGGCCTAGCGGTCGATCTGTTCGTCGGCTATGACGAGGAATACATCAAGGTCTTTACCGGACATCTACAGACACGCAGTCCGAACAGCCCTGGTCGCACGTCGCAGATTGCCTGCACTGGCCAGTTGCATCGGCTCTTTCGAAGCATCGAGATCAACGATCGAGATGTAACTGGCCTGACCGTCGCGCAGGCCATCCAGCAGATTCTTGACTACGTCGGCATCGCGGACTCGAAGCTCAATGTTCCGGCGTTTACACTGGGTACGAAGGCGAACGCGATCCTGGAGCGGGCGTCCTCCGCCGACATGGTGCAGCGCCTTCTCGATATCGATGGTCTCACGATCTATGAGACCGGCGCCGGCACTGCAATCGTGCGGAAGGTGGATTCCTTCCCTGCCCCGTCGCCGTTCGTGACGTACACGACCGATAACACACCGACTGCGCGCATCATCGCTGGCTCCGAGGAAGAAGATCCTAGCTACATTCGTACGAGGCTCGTCTTCACGGGCGCAACGGTGGTCGAGGGCACTGCCCCGGATCAGACATCGCGAACGATTACCGCCACGGCGGTCTCGGTCAACAATCTGCTCGCTCAACCTCCACTACTGTCTGGCTCGCATATCGACGCCGAGGGCTCTAACCCTCTCGTCGACACCGACGCTAAGGCGACGGAGGTGGCTGCCCGCCTTCTGACAGAGCTAGCCCGTGTTCCGCACCGCTTTACGCTGGAAGTGCCCGGCAACCCGCTCCTGGAACTCGGCCAGACTGTCCAGCTCAACTTCCCCGAGATGAACATTGCAAACCGGCTCTACGTCCTAGAAGGCGTCGACCATGAGATCAGCGCCTCGCGCGGCTACGTAAGCCGGCTTGCGCTGCACGGCGGCGACGAGCTGGGCGGCACGATCGGCATCGCTCCCGTAGCGGACTTCACGGTCAGCCTCGTGCGGCAGGTCATTAGCGACCGGGTCTATGTCGTGGCGACCTTCAACGGCAATCTCTCGCACGATCTAGACGGTACTATCGCCAGCTATGCCTGGAGCGACGATGAGACGACCACGCCGGAGATCGCGACCATCACCACGGCGGTGGCGACCGTACGTATCGATCCCGCGACGATTACGGGAACGTGGAATGTCACGCTTACCGTCACCGACAACGATGGTCTCACCGGCGCCATCACGAAGAGCATCGATGTCGCGGGCACCAATACGCTTGTCACGATCCCATCGCTCTTCGCGGCACTCGATACGAATGCCAGCGCATCACAGAACGGTGGCGAGAACTGGAATGACCGCGTGCTCACGGGCATCATCAGCGTGGGCACGCGCGTACAGGATGGCGTCCAGTATGGTATCGCCCTCTTCGGAGCGAGCGATGGCAAGATTTATCGCACGCTGGACTACCTCATCACGGCACCGACTCAGGTAGCGACACTCGGGGTCGCCGTGATCGACGTGCGTTATGACTGGCGCAATCTCGACGCCGCTTGGGCGCTCACGGCGGACGGTAAGGTCTATATCTCCACGAATGGCGGAGCGTCCTTCGTGCTCTACAAGGACATCCGCTCTTGGAGCGGGCTGGGCTCGACACTTGTGCTCGGCTGCCTGCGGCTCCCGGCAGCGGGCGGTATTTGGGTCTACGGCGGCTATGATGACGGTGTGGGCGGACAGCCCTTCGTTGCTTATCAGGCCACGATTCCCTATGGCGACTGGAAGCGCGTGACGCTCGGTGGCGAGCTGGATGCTGATTGCCCGAGTTCCAATGGCATGAAGATTCAAGCTGCGGTGGATAAGGAAGATGGCGGTGGGCTCGTGATCCTCCTGACCGGTGCCGGCTTTGTGACGAAGGGTCTCTATTGGACGCCGAATGTACTTTCGCCGTCTTCTTGGAAGCGCGCTACGGGGCTGGATGCCGGCCTGTTCAATGGCCGCATCCTCGCGCCTGCTGAGCTGCCGGGCACCTTCTTCGCTGCGTTCGACAACCGCGACATCTGGAAGTCCACGAACGGCATCGCCTGGACGAAACAGGCGAACATCCTGCCGACGGGGGTGACGGCAAATGATGCGCACTGGCTCTATGCGCCGAGCCAGGGCCTGATCTCGCCCGGCGTGTACATCATCGCAGCCGAGAACGCCGCAAAGACGCTCGGGCTGTATCTCACCGCTGATGAGTTTCAAACGGTCCAGGCACTCCGGCCGGCGACCGGCTTCGACGCCTGGCCGACGAATGCTCGTGGCCTCAAGATCGCCGCCGGCCCGACACTGGGGCGCACGTCAGGCGTGGCGTTCACTGCGAGCTTGGACGCGACGGTCAAGACTGTGCTCTATCGCAAGAACGAGGCAGTCTGGCATCAGACGCAGATCGCTACCGCGCTCTCAGCCTGCGACATCACGAAGATTCGCTGCCTCACATCATCCGTCTGGGTCGTGCTGGGCTTTACATCCGCCACAGCTTACACGACCTCCAAGGCGATTAAGACGACGAACGGTGGCACGTCCTTCTCTGCAATTTCCTCGCCGGGCACCAACGAGATGTGGCAGGATATTCAGCGCGCTGCTGATGGGCGCTTCTGGGGTGTGACGATCAACTCCGCGACACCCAACGCCGCCAAGATTTGGTACTCGGACAACAGCGGTTCAACCTGGACACAAGCCTACAGCGCGACCGTGACAGGGCGCCGGCTCTGCCATATCGCCTGCCATCCGACAAATGGCCAGCGCATCGCCGCCTATGGAACGACTGGCGGCTCGGGCCTTGATGTAACGATTGTCTTCACCAATGACCGCGGCGCTAGCTGGGTGGCGAATGTCGCCACAAATATCACGGCCAGCGATCAGGGGCACGAAGAAGACATCGCGATGCTGCCGACCTCTGCGACACCGCGCATCATCGTCTGCGGAGTGAAGCAAGTCACGACCGACAGGCGTGTCCTCATCGTCACGGATAACTTCGGCACGAGCTGGAGCTGGATTACGATCACCACGCCGACGACAGATCACTATCTCGGGCCTGTCTTCGGCATGTCGGGCGGCAAGCTCTTCGTCATGCGCTCGACCACGACCGTGAGCACGATCTACATGTCAGCCAACGGCGGCAATACTTGGGTCGCTATCGCTACCGTGCCGCGCCGCTCTGCTGGTGATGAGCACAAGGGCGGGCTCGCCTACGACGAACGCCAGGACTTGCTGCTGACGAGCGTTGCGGCGGGCTACGCCTTCAACGAGAAGCTGATCGAGCAATTCGCTCCTGCGGGGCCTGATGGCGCTTGGAATGACATGAGTGACCGCGCCGTTCCGGTGGGCGCGTACACGTCGTACAGCGTGAACGCCTACGCGCAGCAGATTGCGGTGATCCCATGACCGGCTTTCGCACGAACCCCGAGACGATCAACTGGCTCGTGCGCAAGCTCAATGAGCTGGAGAGCCGCGTCAATCGCTTCTCGCAGGGATCACGGATCAGGGGGGACAGCACGCCGCCAGTGGGGATTATCCTTCCTCAC
>CAZCGA010000042.1:21244-45127 GCA_964498075.1 uncultured Binatia bacterium (SeqCode)
CACGCCCACCAGGGCGGAGGTGATGGTGGCTTTCTCGACTTCGTTAGCTTTAGCTTTGCGCAAATGGCAAGTAGCACCCCAGCGGGCGTTCGTCGGCTCTATACGCAGACCGGTGTTGCTGGCAATACATTGGCGATTCTGGATGGCGATAACGTCACCGAGCGAAGAATCGAAGTGCGCAGGCAAGCCACCCCGCCCGTGGGGGCGACTGGCTTTCACGGTGATCCCGCTTTTGATTACACGGCGCGGCAATTCTGGGTCAAGGATGATGTAGGAAGCAGTACCTGGACGCTCATCGGCCCCGCCGACTCCGTGCGCGTCTTCAACAGTGCGGCGATCACGCTGACGACCACGACTGTGACCGCACTTACCTTCGACAGCGAGCGTTGGGACACGAACACGATGCACTCCACGAGCTCGAACACCGACCGGCTCACGGCGAAGGTAGCGGGGAAGTATCTCGTGCAGGGCTACGCTGGCTTCTCCGCCAATGCGGCCGGAGAACGCCAACTGCGGATCGACAAGAACAACACGAGCATCGAGGCAGCCGAGCAGCGCAGTGCGGTCGGCGCAGGGGCCACCGAATATATGGTCGTCTCAGCGCTGGTCGATATGGCTGTCAACGACTACGTACAGCTCAAGGCGTATCAGACATCCGGCGGCAATCTGAACGTTGTGGCTCAAGCAGAAGTATCGCCGCAATTCTCGATGCAAGGGCCGTTCTAAAGAAGGAGGAACAACATGATCGCACCAATGGAAGCACGAATGATTCCCCGCAAGACCCGCCTTGCCTTCGGGCTCCGGCCGTCGGACTACATCCGGCACCACTACTTGAAGGACCCGCCGCCGATGGCCGGCGGCGCGTCGAAGTCGGACTACCTAGAGAACAAAGTCCTGGACCATTGCCTCGGTAAGACGTCCTTCACCATGCCCGCCACCGTCGCGATGGCGCTCTGCACGTCCGTACCGACCGATGCGTCGACCGGCGCCACGATCGTCGAGGCGACCTATACCGGCTATGCGCGCAAGACGATCGCGGCTGCCGATCTGAACGCCGCCGCGGCAGGCCAGAGCACGAACGCCAATGCCATCGTGTTCGCCGCCTGCACCGCCGGTACCAGCACGATCATCGGCTTCGCGATCTGCGACAGCGCGACCACCGGCGCGGGGAACGTCCTGTATTGGGGCACCGTGACGAGCAAGGTCATCGACACCAGCAACACTCCGGCCACCGTGCCGGTCGGTGTGCTCGTGGTGAACGAGGACTAGATGAAAGTAACGGTCGAGACTACGATGCAATCGCCTGGCGCGCCCACCGACCTGGAGACGTTCATGGCGACTGGCGGCGGCTTCGCACTGCAGGTCGGCTGCGCGAATGAGCTGCTCGCGAAGGGCTGCTCGCAGGAATCGATCGCGTTCGGAGAGCCGTCCTTCATCGACGGCGAATGGACGTTACAGGGCACCGGAGAGAAGGAGGACGACGCATGAACGAAGCAATCGCGGCCCTCGAGGCCTACGGCTACGTGAAGAGCGGGGAGCGGTACATCCGCCCCGGCAAGTTGACGCAACAATGGATGGCGCAGAGAGACGGCTTCCTGCGCTTCGACGACCCCGGCGGCGTGCCGGTGCCGTACAAGGTGCTGGACGGCGAGGAGCACCGACTCGCGGGCATCGACCACACGAACCCGGCACACCAGGACCACTTCGAGTGGCTCTGGCCGGCGGAGGAGGTCGCGCGTATCTACGCGCACGCTGCCGAGCAGGCTGCCGCCGGCTGGCCGGATAGGAACGAGAGCGTTTCCTCGGAGAGATAGATGGCGCTCAAGATTCCCAACGCGCCCGTCAAGGTTACGAGCATTACGCGCTCGGGTTCGACCGCGACCGCGACGACTGGGTCCGCGCATGGCTTCACGTCGGGCGAAACGATCACGATCATCGGCGCCACACAAGGGGAGTACAACGGCTCGTTCGTCATCACCGTCGACAATGCGAGCCAGTTTCATTACACGGTGAGTGGCACTCCGGCGACGCCGGCCACGACGAGCGAAGAGATTTTCGCCAGTCGTTCGGTCAGTGCCCACAAGCGCCAAGCACAGCCAGACGCCGTAGACATTGATGTACTGTCCGGCGCCTTCGGGCGCACGGGCGTCATTCGCGGCTTCGGTGGCGAATTGGCCGTTACGTTCGCTTCCTCTCTTACATTCAACGTCGCATCTGGCGATGTTTATTCACGCGCCGTGCGGCTGATTCTAAATGCAACAACGGTGACGGTTGGTGCCGTTGATGCTACGAATCCTCGTTTTGACATGGTTGTTGTTACGAGCGGTGGCTCGGTGACAGTGCGAGCCGGGACAGTGGCGGCCAATCCCGTCTTTCCCGCGCTCACGGCCGGCGACGTGGCACTCGCTGCGATCTTTGTGCCATCTACTGCATCCGGCTTGTCAGTCGGGGCTGGCTCCATCGTTGACAAGCGAGTGCTGATCTCTGACCTGCCGATCACCGGCAAGATCGGGGCCCTCACGATCATCGGACATTCGTATGCAGCGGGTGTGACCCAGGGGGATAGCGGAACATCCAACGTCTGGCAAGAGAGTGCGGTGGCGAAGTTGCAGGCGCTGCTCGGCATTCATGAGAACAATACGCTGAACATCGCAAGCGCGGGCTCGACGCTGGCGGGCGGACCGAATGTCTATGCTGGTTGGAAGGGCGTGCTGCAATTCGTACTCCCCAGCAACAGCACCGTGGTAAACGATGCCACCGATATTGTGGCCTCCGATCCGCTGGTCGCAGTTGGCGGGGCTGCTGTCATCATTCATGGCTGTAATGATCTCATCGCCGGTATGGGGCTGAATGCAGCGGATGTTCCTGCGGATGATGCTGCTCGTGCGGTCTTCAATAGGGCAGCCGGGAAGCAGGCACTTCGTACAATTATCTCGCGATTGCGCGCTGGGATTGTCTATTGTTCGCAGACGCTCGCCGGCGTGATCACGTGGCCGTCGGTAATTCCAGGACAGGACGGATCATCGGGGGTCGCGTTTGGGGGCTCCGGCGGAAGCCATTGGTCGGATGTAGCTTCGGTGACGCAGAACTCAGGCGCGGCCTACAAGTCTACGGCGACAGTTGCAGATAGCTTTACGATCACGCTCCCGAAGAACTTTACGGGAGGCGTCGTTGCAGTCTGCATGATCGCTCCGGGCTCCGGCGTGACGCACGCTATGAGCGGCTCCGCCATTACGTCAACAAACGGTACCGCGCTCGTCGTTGACTCCCCGACTCAGTTTCCCGTGTCGGGCACAATCGTCATCAGGATCGACAACGAGGAGATGCTTGTTACCGCTGGGCTCAACACGACATCCTGGACCGTCGTGCGTGGAGTAAACGGCACGACTGCAGCAACACATTCCGTCAATGCTGTCGTGGACTCTTCGATGCCTACAGTAGACACCGCCTCATCCCCCACGGTCGCGGGCACGACGCATCGTGTAGCTTGGTCTGGTACGGCATCCGGCGTCAGCGGCGCTGCAAAGACGCCGATAGGGGGCCAGGGCGCAGGAGCGGTCACAGGAGGCGGTGGCCCGCCAGGCCCGCTCGCAATTGTGAAGCGATTTGTTTGCACGTCTGCCGATGCAGCGAAGACGATCATCGCCACAGTAGAGAACTTTGTGACAAGCGACTCAAGCGCAAGGGTCTTCTTCGACTCATGGTGGCTTGAATCAGCGGAGCCGCCACCTGTAGTCATGTCGAACATCCAAGACTGGGCTTTCGGCAGAGGAATAGCCGGCGGCGAGAACGTTCACGCTCAGACTTATATTCCCGCGTGGAACACGATGCTGACGGAGATTGTCGCCGAGTTCGACGCGTGGGTCGCCATTGCAGACGTGTACACGCCCTGGTGGCGCAAAAACGGAACGCTCCAGACGGCGATGAACAATAGCACCGATCCGATCACCGTGAACTGGACGGCGAATGATGTCTCCTTCACGCCCGTAATTGGAACGTTGATGGACATCGGCGGTCCCATCTCTGGGCCTTTCCCTTGGCCTGCCAACGAGCAGGTCCTCATTACGGCAGTCTCCGGGACGGCTCCAAACTGGTCGCTCACCGTGTCCCGCAGCGCCAACGGATCGCCCAAAGTCACGCACAGCGTCGACGATGCGATGAATCCGGCCGATTGGATGCACACTGACTGGCTGCATCTCAACACGAAAGGGCACTCAGTCTTCGCAGAGACGTTGTACCGCGGCTTTTTGGGGATGCCGATGCCTGCGGCCTATCAGCTCGCTCAGGTGCAGGGCGTGTGGAGCCAATACAGCCAGCAATGGTCAATGGGGGTCATCGACAACGGATACCTCTACACGCAAGCCAATGCGTTCACGAACGCCGTTGTCATATCGGCTAGGCAGTATTTTGTGCCGATCTGGATCGCTCGAATGCTCACCGTGATCGAAATGGGGCTTGGCGTGACCACGGCAGGCACCGCGTCGCAGGCAAAGATCAGGTATGGCATCTATCGATCAGACAGCTCGCGCGCGCGACCGCAGCGGCTCGTGCAGGATTTAGGGCTTGCAGTGGCCACCGCTGTTTCGGATGGATCGGGAGTGGTCGGTTGTTACCAGGACCTTCGTCCTGGCTACTATTGGTTGTCGTGTGCCGGTCAGGGATACTACGGTTCGGCAGACTGGGCTGGCACCGCTGATTCTCGCGTAACCACGACCAATGGAACTCCGGGAACCCTCACCGATTCACGCGCTAGATGGCTTCCGAACGAATGGGCGGGGGCGCTCGTCACCTGCAACGGCAAGACGATGACCGTTGCATCGAACACTTCAACTACGCTGACGGGAACGGCGGCGTGGTCTGGCGGTGACCCTGGACAGGGAAACTCTTACACAATCACCGCCATCACATCAAGCAATACCACGCTCGTCGATGCACGGGCTCCCTTCGTAGCCAGCGCGTGGATAAACGCTATCGTCACCTGCAACGGCAAGACCATGACAGTCACGAGCAATACGACAACAACGCTTACTGGCGCTTCGTGGGGTGGCGGGGGCAATCCTGGTACGGGGTTTCTCTACTCGCTTGCCCCGCAAACGCAACCAACAGTCCGCAACATTGCAGCGAATAGTCTGCTCTTTCCTGTTCTGATGTCATCGGCGGTCTACGGCGCTTTCGCCTTGAATGGCTATTCTCTCAACGGCGTAGTCGGCCCGCTTGCAGATGTAGTTGGTTCGAGTCTGGCCGAAGTGAACAATGCGGCGATACCGCGTATGTTTGTGCGCGTACGAACGCCGATGTTCGGATGATGCGAACATGGCGCTAACGCTCCGGCGGTACGACGGCGGCACCTCAGCCCTGCGCGGAGGCGAAGGGCTGGAAGAAGTGCCGGCTGCATTCCTGGAAACAGGGGACGCGCTCTACGCCGGCGTGCTGGCGCACTACGGCCAGACGCCAGCGAACCCCGCCTGGGATGCGCATTACGACCTCGTAGTCGACAACGTGATCGACATCTTCGACCTCGCATCGGCAGCTGGCGGCATCACGCAGGGCACGGCAACGCTGGCGAATATCAAGCTTGCGCAGATCATCATGCCGGGAGCTACGAGCGGCGTGGCGTCCGTCGCTAACATCGACCTAGATACTGGCGCCAGCGGCAACCTCACCTTGCAGGCCATCAACGGCATAGCGAGCCTAGGAAATGTGGTTCTGGCCCAGATACTGACGCCTGATGCTGTGAACGGCGTCGCCAGCGTAGGAGCGATCACGCTCGCACAGATACTGACGCTCGGCGCCGTCAATGGCGTTGCGTCAGTCGCCAACGTCACGCTGGCGCAGGTACTCGCGCTGCAGGTCATCAACGGCGCGGCATCGTTGAATAACGTAATCCTGGCCCAAGTCCTGCCGCTAGATGCGGTCAACGGCTTGGCGAGCGTGGCCAACCTCACGATCACAACGAACGCCGGCGAGCTCGTGCTGCAGGCGACCAGCGGCCTCGCCAGCTTGGCGAATATCGTGCTGGCTCAGACGCTGCCCCTCGGGGTGGTGAGCGGGGTCGCCACGCTCGCGAATATCAAGCTTGCGCAGGTCCTCACGCTCGCGCCGGTGAACGGTGCGGCGAGCGTCGGCAACGTGAAGCTTGCGCAGATACTCGTGCTCGGATCCGTGAACGGCGTCGCCTCCGTCACGAACATTGTCCTGGCGCTGACACTACAGCTCGCGCCGGTGAACGGTGTCGCGCAGCTCTTGAACATCACGCTCGTTTCGACCGCCTATCTGACACTCGGCCAGATATTCGGCATCGCAAGTTTGGCGAATCTCGTGCTCTCCTCGAAGGCGATCGGGGTGATCCATCTCGAAGGTTCTTTCATAGGTTTTGAGTTCCGGCGCACCGGGTCCTACGTTCCGATCGGGCAGTTCTCGGGCTCCTTCACGCCGGTCGTGCAGCTCGTGGGAAGCGAGGACGAATGAGCAAGCAAGCCGACATCACTCAAGGGGACAACTTCTTTCGCGGTGAACACCGCGAGCTCTGGTTCGATATTGTCGACGCCGCCGGCGCACCGCTCAACGTCTCTTCGTTCGCGCTCAAGTGGGCGCTGGAAAGTCAGGCATCGGCCACGGGCATCATCGAGAAGACTGGTGCGCCGGGACTCACGGTGACGAACGGCGCCGGTACGGGCGACCGCGTGAAGGTGCTGATCGATGCGGCTGACACGCAGCCGCTCGTGCAAGGCATCTATGGCCACGCATTGTGGCGCAAGGACGCAGGCTCGGAGTCGGTGCTGTCATATGGATCAGCGGTGCTGCAGCGCGCCTCGGCGGAGCCGGATTAGATGGGAGGATAGATGCCCGACCAACAGCAAACGATAGAGGATCGCTTGGCGGCGCTGGAGCTGCGCGCTGCTATTCAGGACAACTATCTCGGCCTCATGCGCTGGGCAGCGCCGTTCATTCTCGGCGTGGCGGGTCTCCTGATCGGAGTGTTGCTAAAATGACGCTACAAGAAACAGTCGGCCAGATCGTCGGTACGGGCGCGCTCTTCCTCTTCGCGTTAGTGATTTGGCGCATCGCTTTGTTCAACGGCAAATCGTATGCGCGCTACGGACGCGAGGCGCTGGCGTGCTGCGCGGGTATTTTCAGTCTCTCGACGGCTACTGTGAGCCTTTCACTCGCGGACATTATATCGCCAGCACGTTCGCGGGAGATCAATCTCTTAGCTTTTGTGGTTGCGTTGGCGATCATGGCGCAGACGGGAATCATCGCCCTGCTGACGATGAGGAATGAGAGCAAGCGGAGGAAGACATGATCCCGAAGTTCAGCACAGTAGGCCTCTTCCAGTACAAGTTCAAGTTCACGCCGGAGCTGGCACGCTCCGTGCTCATCTCCGGCGCCACGTACCTCGCCCAGGTAAGTTACAGCCCGAGCGCAGCCGGCGGTTGGCACGCCTACGCGCTCGCTGTCGCGCCGGGCCTCGCGCACGCGATCTTCTATGCAGTCTTCGGTAAGAGCGCAGCGCCACCGCCATGAACACCGTCGCGCAGGCCGAGGCGATCTTGGAAGACATCCAGCGCGAGCAGAGCACGCTGGAGCTGGCGGGCCTGTGCCTCGTCGGCGGACCGCTCATCTTCCTGGCGGGGCTCGCGCTCGTCGGGATCGCCTGCTGGGAGAACACTATCGGCAAGCTCGTAGTTCAAGAAAGGACAGAGACATGACCTACAGAGTCCCCACTCCACCAGTAGCCATCACACGGGAGTCGCATCCCTTCGGACCGTCCGGTATCGATCCACACTACTGGACAGTGCGCGACCCGAAGTACCATCCGAGCGGGATGTTCGGCCCGATCACCGACCCACAGCTTCACGCCGACTACGTAAACGCGCTGGCGCGAGACAACGCGGCTTGGGAAGACCACATCGGACAGCCGCAGTCGCTCTCGACGGAGTATCTACTGGCGAATCCCCGCAAGCCCGAGGACTACGACTAGCGATGTGCCCACGCTGTCGCGGCACACTCTTCCGCGAGCGGGACTGGCGCAGCTCATATGTAACGTGTCTCTGCTGTGGTTTTGTCAGAGAGGACGACGCCGCCCGTGATGCCCGCAACTACGAGGCGCTAGAGGTGCGCTGGCGCGGCAAGATACGCAGGCGGAATCCGATGATCGGAGGAATGTGTTTGTGACTATTCCCTGGTGCCCATTCGTCACCCGCCGGGACGGCAACCCCCAAAAGATGGGGTATCCCCAGCTCGGCGTCGGCTACGGCGGTCCGAAGCGCGGTGACGTGAAGCACTCCGCTGAGGGCGAGAATTGGGATGTGATTCACGACCTGCTCGATAGCCTGGTCCGACGCGCGTCCTGGCACTTCACCGTGGGCTACGACCGCGTAGAGCAGCACTACGAGATCTCGGCGCACACTTGGCACGCGGGCGACACCGATGACGATGGTGGCGTGCGGGCGAACATCGACCTGATCGGCATCGAGCATCTGGGCATGGCGGGAACGCCGCTCACAGCCTACCAGGTCGAGATGACCGCGCGGATCAGCCGCTGGGCAGCGGAACAGTTCGGCTATACGACGTTCTCGCGCTACCCTCAGCAGACAGGAACCTGGACGCTCGTGGAGCATAATCAGGTAAGCGACGCGCCCACCGCCTGCCCTTCGAACCGCATTCCGTGGGGACTTGTGCTACTCAAGATCGAGGAATTGGAGGAAGACGTGAAGTCAACGATGCTGGTCTGGGATTATTCTCGGCAGAGGCTCTATTGGCTGGGTAGCTGGGGAGCCGCTTGGATCACTGACCCCGCCGACGCTGCGGCGCTGAAGCACGAGCTCGGCGAGCCCACGCTGGCACTGAGCGCCGCGAGCATCGACGCCACGCATCCCTAAGCGCTCTTCTTCGCCAGCGCCTTCATCAACGCGGCTTCCGCGATCTTCGTCCTATGCGGTGACAGTGCTTAGCCCGAGCGCCGTTAGTTCCGCATTCAGCGCGTCATCTCCTGCGTCGGCGCGTGCGCGTGCCGCCTCATGGAGCGCCACGAGCGCGGCGATGTACTGGCCTATCGTCATGTTGCGGGCGGCGGCCGCCCGCTTGGCGCGCGTGACAGCCGCGCGGTCGATACCTCGGACGTTGAGGGTAGTCAGTCCGTCCACCATACGAGCCACCTCCTCTCATCGACCATCTTGTGACCGCTCAGGATCTCATATCCCTGTTGACTCGCGAGTGCCGGAGCCTCGCAAGCCGGATCGCATCGCAGGACGCGCAGGCCATGACGGTAGCCGTAGACCTGCGCGATGTGCCCCGGCTGCGCCTTGCGGTCCGTGTATACGAGGTCGCAGTGCTCACCGTCACGACAGTAGGCGTTGCAGGGGTGAGGCATCTTAGTGTCCGAGCCTTGCCGCGATAGCGTCGCAGACGGCGGCGGTTGTTGCTGGGGATTGCGTGTCCCCGCCCTTGTGACCGTTGCGCAGGTCAGCCATAAGCCGGTCAAATACCTGCCGGAGCTGGTCGTCCGTCACGTCTTGCGGGATGCTGGTGACAAAGCTGGCCACGGCCTCTGCATCCGCCTCGTCTTTGGCGTACCCCATGGCTTGTCGCTGTGCTAGTGCTTGCTGGGCTGCTGTCATCATCTATGTGTTACCTCCTGTATCTATATAATACAGGAGGATACGTACCGTGTCAAGCCCTGAAATTATGTTCTAATTGCGCGCTTGACCCAGCGATCCGGTCGCCCAAGCTGTGCGCCCGGGCCTGCTCCAGCGCGCGCTCGGCCCTGTTCCACTGTCCATACAGGAGCGTTTGCGCCAGAAGCGCGTGCCCAAGTAAGACCTGTGCGGCGTCGGGGTCGTGCGTCTCGTTCAAGAACTCGTTTGCCCATGTCGTGCGGAAGCGGTGGACGAACGCCTTGCGTACTCCCGCCCTGACGCCGGCTGCGCGCACGATCTGATAGACGCCCTCGCGGGTCAACTGATGCCCGCCCCTGCCATACCACACCGGTCCGTCGCGCAGCGCCATCGGCCCACCGGTGTAGAGCCGGAGCGCGTCCATCGCTGCCCGGCCAGGCGCAACCCACCTACGGCGCTGCCCTTTCCCTTCGACGCGGAGCAAGCCTGCCTCCCAGTCGATGTGCTCAGCGCGAAGGCCAACGAGTTCCCCTAGCCGCATCCCTGTCGCGACCAGCAATAGGACGATCGCGCGGTTGCGGGGCGTCTTGCAGGCCGCGACGAGCCGGCGCAGCTCCGCGAGCGTGTAGGGCTGCTTCGGCTCCGGGCGGGGCCGCGCGATGCGAATGCCCACGGTCGGGTCATCGTCGAGGCGGCACCAGCGAAAGAAGGCGTGAAGGATGCAGAGACGGTTGATCGTCGTCTCTGCCGTGCAGCGGGAGCGAGAGTCGGCGAGGAAGCCGCGCACTTCCAGGACGGTGGCCGTGGCAGGGTCGTGGTCGAGCCACGATGAGAAGAGGCGCAGCGCGCGCAGTTCGTTACTGACGGTGAACGGTGAGCGTCCTAGCTCGTAGAGTCGATGGATTCGGTAGCTTCCCTGCCAGGAATCCTCCTGGTAGGCGTTCGTTTTAGGAAGCTATCTCCTGGGGGGTAGTCTTCCCGAGCAGGTCTTCGATAGTGAGACCTAGCCCACGAGCCAGCTTTACCAGCGTGTCTGGCTGGAGCTTCGTACGCTCGCCGCGCTCGATCATATAGAGAGCGCTTTCCGTGAGTCCCCACCGCTCAGCGGCTTCATGGACGCTGAGGCCCAGCTTATTCCGTTCCTCTCTCACGAATGAACCTAGCATTGTACGCGGCTCTATTGTAGGCCTGCCGCCCCGTCTTGTCAACACAATCGTGTAAAACTCCCTGAACTTGGGGTCTCTAGGGGCTTGACATTCTGCAGCACAGTCGTGCTATACTCAGCCTTGACA
Organism: uncultured Binatia bacterium (SeqCode); assembly: GCA_964498075.1. Taxonomy (GTDB): domain Bacteria; phylum Desulfobacterota; class Binatia; order HRBIN30; family HRBIN30; genus CAZCGA01. The sequence continues at coordinate 32,154 of CAZCGA010000042.1, forward strand.
TGAGAAACATCATCGTCGAGAAAGGCAGGGCAGTAGACATGACTCCGGCCCCCAAAAGGGCCACTCAGCCCTCACAGGATGCCCGTAGGGCCACGTGTAAGCCGTATTCAGGTCAGTCCGCCAGTCGGGTGGCCTCCGGCCTGCTGGCGCTCAGCGTGGCTCGCAAGGATCGGCCATGATCATCTTCCAACTCACCTTGTCCGGCCACATGCTGCGTACGCTCGTCAGCGTTCGAGAACAGACATGGCTGGAGCATGATACGCGCAGCTTCCCTGACCATTTCATTTCTTCGATCAGGGCTCTCGAGCGCGAACGCCTGATCACACACGAGTCGCCCTGCAATTGCAACGAGCCGACGCGGTGGATTCAGGCAGCAAAGGATGACTTTGCGCGCAGTGACGGCAAGGCCCACTTTCATATGCCTGGCCGGAAACACGCGTTTGAGATTACGGAGAAGGGCGAACTTGCGCTGCGCATCGCTGCCCAAGACCTGAGCGACTTCTTGGTCGAAGTGCAGAGCGAGCAGAAGGCGCGGCTAGTCGCTGCCCAGGACAGTCGGAAGAGATTGAAGAAGAGATCATGATCGCGCTCCTACTCACTGTCGCTCTCCTTGCCCACGCCGCACAGCCCTGCCCTAGCTACCTCGACGTGGCCGCGCGCTTCGGGACCTATCCCGGCAGCGCGGTGTCTGAGGCTGGGTATCACTACTCGGGACTCTACGACCTGAACAAAGACCTGCGGATCAATGTGCAGGACATCATCCTGGCGGAGTTGTGCGCGGGAGAGGCTTCCGATGCCTAGCGTCGCCGTTGCCGAGCAGAAGGGGGGCTGGATACTGACGGGTGGCCTCAGTCCGCTGGACCGTGCGCTCCACGCGGTCGTCATCGGCACTGAGCGGACGCTCTGCGATAAGCCAGGCTTTGTCGGCTACGACCGCAAGCGAGACGGCTTGCGTCAACTCTGCGGTTCCTGCCTTGGAGCACGATCATGCTAGTCGCCGTTGCCGATCTGACCGTGAGCGCTGCGCCTCCCCTAGGCCGCAGTCCCTCGTTTCTCTTCTGTCCACCAGCAGGAGAGGCTCACGGTCAGATCGGCGCTGGTGATCGCCGTCCCTCCTGTTTGCCACCGGAAGACGCGGCGACGCCGGTGCCCCCTATTCCTTGGCCGGTCGGTCTCACGCTTCCCCCGAGGCCGGCCGGCAATCCACACATTAGCCCGCGTCCACGTGTGCAAGAGCACAGCGCCATTCCGCCCTGCGCTGCAACGTGGAGCGGGTGCGATGAGTGGAGCAAGGCAGTGGCAGCGGGATGGCAAACCGCAAGTTCTGACGCCTATAGCCTCCACAGCTCCAATTCTCATCGTGCCCGCCCTGCGTTGCAGGAGAAAGCGAGGACTTATCGAAGATAGGGAACGCGGAAGGGCCAGGAAATGCAGGGAATCCCACATCGCCTGGCCCAAGCCGCTTCAACGGAACAGAACGAGAGGAATATAGCATGACTGAGACGAAAGCACCTTACGACATTCCGCCTGCCCGCCAGTGCTCTGATACCTGCTGCACGCATCCCCCGCATGAATGGACGCTGGATGGCAAAGGCTATCGCTGCGCGGGGCTGGCAAAGAACGATGAGCACTACTTCCCCGCTAGCGGCGGCTCCCGCGCCGCAGAGCCGATGTTCCCAGAAGGCATCCCGTTGGTGGATTTCGCTCGGCCAGGCTACGAACCGATAATGTCGGACACGCGTGATCTCGGCATCGCTCCCAGCCGGTACGCCGCCGACGGCGTGGGCTATCCCTGCGGCTGCGAGTTCAGGACGATGGATGTTCAGCGGCTGGCTACACAGGTTCACCTATCGGCCAGCCCAGAATCGCCAAGTATGGCGCTCCGTTGGCGGCCGTGCGTTGCGCACCGAAGGGTCGACCGGGAGTCGGTGGATGATGACGCCCGCGACGAAGAGACGCTGCGCGAGGTCATCGAAGTCTCGCGCTGGCGCAACTGGCCGGTGCTGGCGATGGCGGCCGAGAGCGCGCTGCGAGAGTTGCACGAGGCCCGGGAGCGCCGGCGCATACGCGAGCTGGAGCGCGACCACGGCGTGAGCGCGAACAGGACGTGGAGGGCGGAATGAATACACAGCTTGAAACGACCGAGCTTGTTCAACTCGTGGAACGCGGCGCAGAACGATCTCGCGCTGAAGTCGAAGCCTTCGAGCAGTTCGCCAAGTTCGTAGCCGAACTTCAGATGCCGCGCACGCTGGCCGATTACTACGGCTTCACAGGCGCGTACCTCATCACGAATAGGTGGCTTCAGATCACGCTCCAGGCGAGCGACCAAGCGACACCGGATGCCACGATGCTCGTCTTCGGCACAATTCAGAAAGTCGCACAAGAACTCCGCGAGCACGGTTGGAGTTCATCGGTTGGCATGGAACTGAAGGCGTCAGAGGCGTCAGACTACACGAAGACGATGACCGCCGTTCTGTCGATGCGCCGTCCATTCGCGGGCAGTGCGTACCAGATCGACTTCGACTTTTTCGGACTACCGGAAGGCCCCTACTGTCGCCTCGTTGAAGAGACGGTAGATGTTCCCGCCGTACCGGCAACTACGAAGACGGTGATGCGCGTCGTGTGTGAGGAACAAGAGCAACTGCCATCGCCAGCGTTACCGTCGCCAGCCCTGCCGGAGGCAGCAGAGTCCCGCGACCACGGTGTGAGCGCGAATCGAAGTGGAAGGGCAGAAGGGTGAAGACGATGACAATAACCGAGACAATCGCGCTGCTCACAAGCGATCCAGGCGATCCAGAGATGGAGCGCTGGTTCGATGACGCCCAGAGAGGCTATCAAAAGGCTCGCCTCATCGAGAAGTCGGGCATCGACCGCTATCATCCCGAGAACGAGCGCATCCTGCGGCTGATCTTCACGCTCCGCAAAGCCCGTGGGCAAGTGCTATTCGACCCGAATGAGGAGGAGGCAAGGGAATGATCTCCCTCGCCCTCTTCGCCGCAAGCTCCCTCATGGAGAACGTCCGGCGCGGAGCGATCGCACGGCGCTTGGAGATGGCATGAAGTCAGAACGCCGTGAGGACCTAGAGGCCAAGGAGATCGACCGCTGGCGCATGCGTCTCTCGCAGCGGCGCGAGGGCAAGCATAACTCCGACAACATCAACTGCAACGTGAAGTCCGTTGGCCTTGCACGCCTCGCGATGATCGGCAACTCCATCGGCTACGACGATCAATCGGTGCTGCGCATGATGGAAGGCATCTGGATCGGTGAGGGCATTGAGACAGACTACGTGTCGCAGATACCCGCCATCTCCGAGGACATGGAGGGCGTTACCACGCTCGACATCTACACGACAATGCCAGAGGAGATCAAGGTGACATCACGGTCGAGCCGGGGCGATCCGACTGCGATGGACTCATGGACGCTTCAACTCGGCGAGCAGGTATATCGGACGATGAAGCCGGAGTCGAAGGCTGGACGTGGCAGGCTGCGCATCTGGTACCGCCGCGCGGACTATCAGAAGATGCACTGTCCCGATCACGGTGTCCCGCCAGACGACGGCCCGAAAGAACGCCACCCGGAGACGAACCGGCTACGCAAAATCTGTCCCGAGTGCCGTGCATTTCTCACGAGCAGCGGCGACATGATCCACTATCGCGTCCACGAATACACTTGGACGCGTGAAGAGTTGCAGAATAGCCACAACATGCTCGCATGGCGTGAAGGTGTGCGCGATGCGCTCATCGCAGACGCACAGTACCAACCAGGCAATCCGCCGCCGATCATGTGGGGTCAGCCATACGAATGTCCGACCTGCCCCGTTCGGGAATGGTGGAGCTGTCCTGGCATGGACGGCACGGACGATCTCGAAGCGCAACTAACCGGCAGCATTCTAGAGCTACAGGAGGCGAAAGCATGACTAAATCACTATCCGAACGGGACGCAAACAAAGACGGTACGACGATGGCCGTAGCGCAGAGAGCTAGTGCTGCGCTCGCGCTACCCACGGACGGCGTGGCGGGGCTGACGGGCAGCTTCGGCAAGGGCGACATCACGATCCCGATCTGCTCGCTAGCTCAACTCATGTCACAGAATAAGGGAGAGGCCGGCAAGTTCTACTTCCCAGATGGGCGCTCGCTCGACATGATGCAGACGGTGGTGCTCGACATCGTGGCAACGCGCGCGATGTGGGCACCGATCAGCGAGTCGCTAGAAGGCCCGCTCTGCAAGTCGGCAGACCGCGTATATGGCATCCCGCTCGATGCCGCCCGCGTGCTCGAGGGCGAAGTCCTGCCAGGTTATCAGGAAGGCGACCCCATCCCCTGCGCGCGCTGCCCGCACTATGGCGACGCGGAGACATTCACCGAGGACAAGACGCGGCTGCTGTGCCGCAACGGCTACACGCTGCTGATGGTAGACTTCGAGACGGACGCGCCGTTTCTCTTCTTCGTGAAGGGATCAGCGGTGAAGCCGGTCAAACAGCGCATTGTCTCCCCCGCGCTGATGCGCTTCAAGCGCACGGGCAAGGCCGAGCCGTGGGCGCAAGTGTATGACTGGACGGCCAAGCTGGTCGAGCAACCAGGCAAGAAGTTCTACACACCGGAGATCATGCCGTCAACCGAGCTTGACGACGCGGCGAAGGACTACTACGCCGCGATGTCGGCGGACTTGCGCGGCAGAGCCGGTGCCCAGACTATCGAGACGCCGGAATCTCTCGGCCAACAGGAACTCTCCAGCTAGGCCCCGCAGGACATGACGGCAGGGACGCTATGAAGATTTATTTAGCTGCAAGATATTCCCGCAGAGAAGAGATGCTGGAGTACGCCGCCATGCTACGCGACGCCGGCATCGAAGTCACATCGCGCTGGATCAAGGGCGGGCACCAGATCAGCGATGACCAGCTCAACGACGGCCTGGATAAACGGCTCCTTGGTGCCCGTTACGCGACGGAAGATTTCACAGACCTAGATCGAGCTACTATAGCGATCTTCTTCTCAGAAGAGCCGCGTAGCACACCGTCTCGCGGTGGGCGGCACGTCGAACTCGGCGCTGCGCTCATGCTGGGGAAGCGGTGTGTCCTTGTCGGCCCTATCGAAAACGCGTTCATGTGCCTTGAGCAAATCGAGCAGTATGGCTCTTGGCACGATGCATTTCTCGCGCTCATCGCGGAGCTGCCGGCGCGGCAAGTGGGAGAGGGCGAGATGAAGCAAGCAAGTAGCGAAAGGAGTCAGTGAATGAGACTAGCGACTATCGAGATGCCAGCAATCGAGGCGCGCAAGGCGTTCGTTGAATACCGCCACGCTGTGCGTGAACGGCACGACAAGGAAGATGAGGCGCTGATGCGCTGCTACCGCGAGCTGGCACGGGGTAAGCTCATCGTCAATATCTTCGAGTCGATGCATAAGGCAGGCGTCAACAGCAAGAACCTGCCGCGACTGGCATTCGCTCGTGCGGATGAGCAGCATATTTTCGTCAATCGTACTGCCGATGGAGGTGCGACATTCCGGCCAGATGAACAGTATAAGCGGAATGGCTGGCCGCGAGATCGGGAACTTGTCTTAGCACGCAATTCATTTCCAGCCATCATGCCACCGGAGGGCCAATCTTGGACTTCTTCCCTGAGGGCGCGAGCCATCGTGCCGAATATCCCGCCTCAGTTCCGGCCGGCGCATGATCTCAGCAACTATCACATCCTCTGGGAAGCGGACTGGCAGCCGATCCCACGACCGCGCGATCCGGCGCTGCTCAAGCACATCGGCGGGCCGTTCTACGCCGTGCTAGCCATCTGGGATGTGACGCCGCTCGAAGCCGCTGTGCTGGGAGTGACAAGGAACTAAGCGCATGATCCCCGACGCTCCGCCCGCCCTGGTCCTAGAGGGCAAACGCCAGCTCTACGAGCGCGTGGCGCGGCTAATGAAGGAGCATCAGGAGCTGAACAACAAGGGCCGCTACCTCATGCTGCGCGTGCGGAAGGAAGCGTTTGAGCATCTCGTGGGCGGAGGGCGGCTGGGATGAAAGGCGGCGTCGTGCTCTCCATCTTCCCCGGCATCGACTTGCTGGGTCGCGAACTCTGGTTAGGGGTCAAGGATGGGGATGATCGCGCGCTCGGCTTATACCGGCGGCACTACTCGCGGCGCATCTACAAGGATGGGCGCAAACCGCGACTCTTTGTCGGCCCCGGCGAGAAGATGGTGCTGCTCACGCCGACTAGCGACGGACTATTTGTCTGGCGCAAGTTCATCGATGCAAGCGGACAGCGGGGCGTCAACTGCGCTGTGTTCCGCTACGAAGGCGCGCACACGCATAGTGCGTCGGCATTGATCCGCGCAGCGTGTGAGCACGCATGGCTGCGCTGGCCAGGAGAGCGTCTGTATACATATGTCGACCCCCGCAAGATTCGCTCATCGAATCCTGGCTACTGCTTCAAACGCGCGGGCTGGAACTTCTGCGGCAAGACGAAGGGCGGTTTACATATTCTAGAGTGCGTCCCGATGGCGATGGGCCGCGCCGTAGCGGACGCCGTGCTGCGGACGGTGGCGCGATGACCCGCCGCCTCAGCGTCGCCGCGTGCGCAAGGAAGCGTTCGAGTACATCGTGAGCGGAGGGAGGCTGAGGTGAACAGGCGCGATGGCAAACCGAAGCAATACACACACCAGCGCTACTGGACTGAGGCCGCGAAGCAACGCTGCATGCTTCTTGTCGAAGAAGGGCTGCCGAACACGCTCATTGCTAAGAGGATCGGACGCTCAGAGAATGCCGTGCATGTCTTCGCGTCGCGCCACCTTCAGAGGAAAAGGCGAGGTTGCCCTGGCTATCGTCCGTTGTCGGCCAGGGCAGTTGCGCGGATGATGGGCGTCGGGTGCTGCAAGACCGTCACGCGCTGGGTGTGTCGCGGTTGGCTGCAGGGACACCGCAAGCTGCGTGCGGGGCCGAACCGGCGCGTTGCTGTCCAATACAGCGATCTACTCTCGTTTCTTGAGAACTCCGAGCACTGGCATCGCTGGAACGCGGACGCGATAAAAGACTCAACACTGCAGCGTTTCGTCGCAGAGACGCGAAGTGTCCGCTACCTCACGCCTGGCCAAGTTGCACGCCGATTCTTCGTTCAGCCCAGCTCCGTCAATGATTGGATACATCGCGGGCTGTTGCCGGCCAAGCGCTGGGGCAATTGGTGGATCGCCGATGGCGCGCTCGAAGGCTTCGTGCCGCCCTATCTTTGGGAACGAAGGCGAGCATCATGACCGGAGCCCGCCGCCTCAGCGTCGCCGCGTACCTCGACCGCCGCGTGCTGGAGAGCGTCACCGAGGCCGACTTCCAGCAGCAGGTGATCGACTTGGCGCGGCTTTGCGGCTGGCGGGCGCACTACGTACGCGAGTCGCGGGGATCGCCGCATGGCTGGCCTGACCTGGTGCTGTGCCGGCCGCCGCGCCTGATCTTCGCAGAGCTGAAGGTGGAGTCCGTGACGAAAGGCAAACTCACGCCGGATCAGATCGCGTGGCTGGAGGAATTGCACTTGTGCGGTGTAGCGACGTATGTCTGGCGCCCGTCGAACTGGGATCACATCGTAGAAGTGTTAGCCCGCACGCTGGGGGACTTACAGCCGTGACGGAGCGTAGCGCGCTGGTGTGCGTGTGTGGCGAGCGTGAGACGCTAGAAGACAAGGAGGACACCATGCCAAGTAAGCGAGAGTCCGACTGAGATGGAATCTACGCGCCTTCGCCCAAAGACTCTTAGTGACGAGCGTGATCGTTGCGAGCGTGGGTGCGCTATGGATGGGAGGCGATGCCAATGACAACACCCAAACCTGCCAATCAGCGGCTTACGGCACCGATCTCAGTTGGGATCGACTGCCCGCGCTGCTCGAAGAAGATCATCGTGCTAGTCCCGCCGATATTTGTGATGGCAGAACGGAAATTGGGGCCGCCGAAGAAGGCCAAGAACATGAAGGCCAAGTAGATGTCGCTGCTACGCAGGCTCGGCTCATGGCGAACGCGGCCGTGCGAGCACCTCTCAGACCTGGCCGTAATAACGCGCTGGATGCGGACGCAGGAGGAGATCAACGCATTGCACTGGCAGCAGATCGAACGGCTCTTGGAGAACTCATCCGCCGCTACCCTTGGCCTACAGCAGAAGCCGAACGAATCGCCGCCTGCGAGGGAAGCATGAGCCTCTACCCAGATGACAACGGCACGAGCGTCGGCCCGATGCAGCTGAACGCTCCCTTCCATCTGGACGCGCTGAGTGCCGTCGTGGGCTACGAGGTGGTGGTGATCGGGGATGCCATGCGCTTGCTGCGCGACCCGGCGACGAACATCGCAGCGGCATGGCTGATCTACAAAGATCAGGGCTGGGCACCATGGAGTTGTCAGCCGTGACCGCGCCTAGGCCTGCTACTAACTACGGCGCACTCGTAGCGCTTCTGGAGAACTGGGCGGCTGCACTCAACTACGCAGACATTCCACACGATGCACCGGAGCACCGGCCATCGATCTGCCAACGATGCGCCGCCTACGATGCGTCTCGGATCGCCACATACCAGCTCGCGCAAGCCTCCGTCGCGCTGCCTGTGCTGGTTAGGGCGCTGAGCCATGCGCGAGGTCACGCAGATGAGGCTAACTTCCGGTTGACCGAGCTGGAGAAGAGGCTCGGTGAGACGTATGACGCGACAATCTGCGTACGGCGAACGTTGGATGAAGCCGATGCTGCCCTCGACTACCTCGCCTCGCTGCCGGGCGTGAAGGAAGGGCTGGAGATGCATTACGAAACGGAGGACAACGAATGGATGAACGGCCCATTGGGAGAATGAAGCTTCCGAAGAATACAAACTGCGGTGAGACGCTGCCTTGTTGTTGCGACTTTCATAAGCAGCGCATCGCCGAGCTGGAGGCGCAACTGGCGCAAGCGTTGGTTCGGGCAGTTCAATACGAGCATGACAATCAAATCAAAGATGAGGCTGTGCGAAACATGCTCCGAGGTGTCATCGGCACTGCCCGTGCCGCGCTCGCCGAGCAGGGCGGGAAGGAGGAGTAGATGGGTGAACTTATCGACAGGAAGGCGGCCGCTGACATGCTCAGACGACTCGCTGATCGGATCGAAGCGTCGGCGATCATCCGGCTCAAAGTGATCGACCACCAGATTTATAGCGACGACGAACGGCTCACGGTGGAGTGGACGACTAAGGCACCGCCATGATGCCCGCCGAGCAGGGCTCATTCGCCGAACTGCGGAAGGAAGCGGAGGGCGCGGCTATTCCGTTCGAAGTCGCGCAAGACATCATGCGCTGCGTGGAGATACGTCATGTCCTCGCGCTGATGGAGAAGGCGGCGCTGGCCGGAGCGCACTATGGACTCGGCACCGTACCGATGCCGCGAGGGTGGAATAGCGCAGCGGTAACGACCAACATCGCTACGATCGAGCAGGCCATCCATGAGGCGTTCGGGAAGAAGGAGGGATAGAGATGCTGAGCTGGCGACGGCACCGTTTGGGTGGCTTCTGGCGTGCTTGGTACTGTGTCCCGCTCAAGCGTAAGTTTCATTGGCATTGGCTACATCACAAAACGACGCCGTGTCGCAATAAGTATGCGGGGCATACCCGCACACAAGACTTATGGATCAATCGCGTGATGATTTGGAACGCTGTCAACAAAGCACTGCGGAGGGAAACCGATGGCTAATAGCGGGTACAACGTGCGCGAGGTGCGCTTCATCATCGAGGACGAGCTGACGCAGTGCTATATCGCGATGGAAGCGACGGGCGACAGCCCTATCGGCGTGCAAGGCTGGCACCACAAAACATTCCCACCATCGAAGTCTACGCTTGACATCATGAAGATGTGGGCGGACGGCGAAGAGCAGCCGGTGTTATGGCCACAAGAAGCGCCTCCCCGATGACCCCTGACCCCACCTTTGCCGAGCGGCTGCTGGCGCTGGCTGCGCGTCTCGACTCCGGCCTGCTGTTCAACGCCGACCGCGAGCCGCTGGCGCTGGCTGCCCGCTTCGCAGCTCTGGCGTGGCAAGCGCTAGAGAGTTGCTGGGAGAGTTATGGCGAGCACATGTACGACGAAGACATAGTAGCTAAGGCTCTCGCCGCAGCCAAGGAGCTAGAGGAGGCGCTGGGATGAAAGGACTTACCTGCGATCTGTGCGAGAAAAAGACGGATAGTCCGCAAGACTGCGATTGTGGGGTGCGGACATGCCCCGAATGTTGGGCTGAGCATCTTGATAGCGGCTGTGTGTTCGCTAATGATAACGGCCCCGAAGAAGGGAGAGGCGCTACATGAGTGAACAGGGCGGCCCGACGACGGCAGAGGGGGAGCACTACCGATACCTGCATGGCGCTTGTCAGGTCTGCGAGGAAGACAAGGGGCTGGGGCGGTGAGCAATACCAACACGAAGATCGCCTGGACAGACGCAACGTGGTCGCCTGTGACGGGCTGCTCGAAGGTGAGCCCCGGTTGTGCGCACTGCTACGCCGAGACCCTAAGCTTGCGGTTTGGCACGAGCAAGCTGCCCTGGTTGCCGGAGAACGCGGCGGAGAATGTGGTGCTACATCCTGAGCGGCTGGACGCGCCGCTGCACTGGAAGAAACCGCGCCGCGTCTTCGTAAACTCGATGAGCGATCTGTTCCATGAGCAGATTGCTGACGACTTCCTTGACCTTGTGTTCGCGGTGATGGCGCTGGTACCGCAGCACACCTTCCAGGTGTTGACGAAGCGCCCAGAGCGGATGCGCGAGTATATAACGAACGCCGACGGGCGAGGCAAGGGGCTCATGGCTGGCTTTATTGCCGCCTGCCTTGGCCGCGACGACGCTTTTCTGCGCGATGTGGCCGAGAAAGGCAAGGCGATGGTTTGGCCGCTCCCCAACGTCTGGCTGGGAGTCTCTGTCGAGAACCAGCACTGGGCCGATATCCGCATCCCGCTGCTGCTGGAGACGCCGGCGGCGGTGCGCTTCATTAGCGCCGAGCCGCTGCTGGGGCCGGTCGATTTGACGGAGTGGTTAGGGGGGATGAATGCTACCGAAGAACATCGAGGAACAAGCCTACAGAGCGGTCGAGATGGGCGAAATCGAGATCGACGCCAAGGGTCGAATATGGCGGATAGCAGCCCGTCGCGGCGACCGCTGCAAGGGCGGCACCCGCGTAATCCCGTGCATTCGCCGCCGGGCGGAGAAGCGCGTGACGGGGGGATATCTGCAAATCCGCGTGATGATCGACTGGAAGAGGGCGCACGCCTTGGCCCATCGACTCGTATGGAGACATCTGCACGGTCCGATACCAGCGGGCCTGACGATCAACCACAAGAACGGCCAGCGGGACGACAACCGACCGGAGAATCTGGAGCTGGCGAGCTACGCAGAGCAAACGCAGCACCAGATCGAAGTCTTGGGCCACGATCCCCGAACGAACCTTGCTCAATATCATGGGTGATCGTCGGCGGCGAGAGCGGCCGCAATGCGCGCCCGATGGACCACGTGTGGGCGCGAGCGATCCGCGAGCAGTGCCGCGCCGCCGGCGTCGCCTACTTCGGTAAGCAGGATAGCGGACTTCGTCCTGGGATCGTGTTGCCGGGCGACTTGGGCGATCAGGAATGGCCGCTGTGACGGAGCGGAACCCCCTCCCGCGCGCGGTGGCCGCTGGCATGATGGCGGAGCCGGAACGCTGCTGCGAGATCGCCTGGCTCTGGCTCAGGGATGACGACTTCCCGGAGGACTCCGAGGAGCGCTTTCTCTTCCGGCTTCTGATCGACGCGTGGGAGCTCTCCGAGGGCAAGTTCGCCGGCCTAGGTCCGAAGTACCAACAGCTCGTCACGCGCTTCTTCGCCGAACAATTCCCCGAGAAGGCGGAGTCCGCCGAATGGTGGATCGAGGAGTACTTCGCGCTCGGCGCCTACAGCTCCGTCCGGCATGTGTTCGAGTGGCTGTGCGAGCGCTTAGCTAGTCGCTCCCAGATGAGACGTAGCCTCTCCGCGGTCCGAAATCTCTTTTACTACTTTCGGGGCTTCACACTGGAGCCGCCGCAGGGCGGCGAGCCGTACACACTTAGCCGGGCACAGACCGCCATCGACGCGGCGTTGGATCGGCTGCGCGAAATCCGGGACGGGCTGTCGGCGGAGGAACAACATCGGGAATCGCGCAGGCCACCACATAGCATTCCGGGCATCTACGGCTAGCAGAGTCGCAGGGAGGCGCGTACGACAGCCACGGGCAGCTTCGCTCAGACATACGTGCAATACGCGAAGTCGCGCACCGACGCGCCCGAACTCTATCACTATTACACGGCAATCTCCGTCTGCGCAGCAGCACTCACTGATCGCGTCTTTGTTGAGGCCGACTACGGCCGCATCTACCCGGCGATGTGGATCGCTCTCATCGGCGAGTCGAAGTTCCGCAAGACGACAGCGATCAGCCTGGCGACGCGGCTGCTCAAACGCGCCGATCAAGAGTTGGAGCTGCCGCAGACGTTCAGCGCAGAAGCGATCATCGAACACCTCTCGCACCGGCCGTATGGGCTGCTGCGCTGGGGAGAAATGGGCGTCGGGCTGGAGTTCTTGTCGAAGGACTACGCCTCGGGGATCATCTCGTCTCTCGTGCAACTCTGGGACGGTGAAGGCATGACGCGCCTCACCAAAGAAGGCGGCGCAACGAATATTGATCATGCGGCGCTCTCGATCCTGGCAGCCGGCAAGCGCCAGTGGTTCCTCCGCTACGCGAAGGACAAGCGGAATGTGGCGATGGGCGTCGGCACGGGCTTCTTTGGGCGCTGGATGTTCGTCATCGCGGACAAGAAGGAGCCGTATCGCGGCATCTTCGAGCGCAATGGGTCGTACGCGGACGCGGACAGGATTGCGGCCGAGTCGATGGTCAATCACCTTGCTTCACTCCGGCAGTACGAGGGAGAGATAGATCGCGGTCCTGGCTCGCTCATCATCGACGCTCGGCTCGCGCTACTGGAGAAGCAGTGGAATGACGACAGCGACCC